>JANNQI010000014.1:0-120283 GCA_031400695.1 Sphingomonadales bacterium
GATTGTATCGGCGTCGTCGGCAAGGTTGATCCGGCTCATATCGCTCGGGTCGGACTTGGACATCTTCGCCGTGCCATCACGCAAGGACATGATGCGCGCTGTTTCCTTGGGAATGATTGGGTCGGGCAGCGTGAAGATATCCGTGCCATTGCCGAAATCATTGTTGAATTTTTGTGCGATGTCGCGCGCGAGTTCGAGATGTTGCTTCTGGTCTTCGCCCACCGGCACATGTGTTGCCTGATAAAGGAGCACGTCGGCGGCTTGCAGCACAGGATATGTGAATAGCGCAATGCTGGCACCTTCGCGGTTCTTGCCCGACTTGTCCTTGAACTGGGTCATGCGGTTCAACCAGCCCATGCGTGCTGTGCCCGTCAGCAACCATTGGAGTTCGGCATGCGCGGGAACTTGTGCCTGATTGAACAGGATCGACTTGTTGATGTCGAGCCCGCACGCAATCAACGCCGCCGCCATCTCTCGGGTGTTCGCCGTCAGCTCGGCCGGGTTATGCGGCATCGAAATCGCGTGCAGGTCGGCGAGGAAATACAGGCACTCCATCTCATCCTGCATCTTCACCCAGTTGCGGATGGCGCCCAGATAATTGCCAAGGTGGAGATTGCCGGTAGGCTGGATGCCGGAAACAACGCGCATGTTTTTACTCGCTCGAATTGTCGGTCGACGCAGGCGTGCGGCGACGCAACAGGGTTTTCAGTTCGCTGAGGCGATAGGCACCCAGCAGCAAAATCGCCAGCGCATAAACTGCGCCGCCTGCACTAACGAGGACCGAGAGCACAGCTACACGACGCCAAAGTCCGGTGCCCAGTTGGCCATCGATTAGTTCATTTCCTAACCAAAGTGCTATTCCCATGGCTGTAGCGGCAAGCACGATGCGCCACGCCTTTTGCCGAAGCCGCGCATCGACTTCGATATGCCCACGTTTGCGCAATGTGAACCAAAGAAGCGCCACATTTACCCAGGCCGATATCGCGGTTGCGACGCCCACACCGATATGTGCCAGCGGCCAGATAAGGATGAGGTTGCCGATAAGGTTGACCAGCATCGACCACAAGGCAAGTCTGAGCGGCGTTTTGGTATCGCTGCGTGCATAGAAGCCCGGGGTTAGCACCTTGATGAGCACATAGGCCGGAACACCTGCCGAAAAAGCCATCAACACTGCAGCGGTGCCGAGTGTATCTTCCGGCGTAAACGCACCATGTTCGAATACGCCGTGGACAATGGGCATTGCCGATACGATCAATGCCACCGTTGCGGGCATCGTAAAGAACAATGCCAATTCGACCGCTCGGTTTTGCGTATCCGACGCCGCCTTACCGTCGGCGCCTGCGATTTGCCGCGATAACGCGGGCAATATAGCGGTACCGATTGCAATACCAATCAACCCTAATGGCAGCTGATTGAGCCGGTCGGCATAATAGAGCCACGAAACCGAGCCCTCGGGAAGGAAACGTGCCGCGAGCGATGTCGAAATCAGCAGGTTGAACTGGATGGCGCCCTGACCGATTGCGGCAGGCGCGATCAAGGCCAGCATGACTTTGACATCGGGTGTCAGGCGCGGAAAAGATAGCTTCAGGCTGGCCCCGGCGCGCTGGCACGCCCACATCAGCCATAATAGCTGCAATACGCCGGAAACCGTCACTGCGACCGCTTGCGTCGCCGCTGTTTCGATATCGCTGTCGCCACGGAAGAACACCAACGCTACGATCATGCAGATATTGAGCAATATTGGTGCCGCCGCATTGACCCAGAAGCGGTTGAGCGAGTTTAGGATTCCGCCGAGCAGCGAAACCAACGAAATGAGACCGAGATAAGGAAAGGTGATAATCGTCAGATGCCGGGCGAGACCGAATTTTTCCGGTCCGCCATCCGGAAATCCGCCAGTCATCGCCCAGACAATCGGTCCGGCAGCAAGCATCATTACTACGGTAAATATCACCAGAAACGGGAACAGCACCGAAAGCACCTGACTGGCGAATTTTCGTGCGACTACCAAGCCGAGTTCCGCTTCTTCGCGCTCTGCTTCGGTCATCTTCTTGTTGAACAACGGCACGAACACCGCCGCAAACGCGCCTTCGGCGAATAATGCGCGAAACAGGTTGGGCAATCGCCACGCAATCAAGAAAGCATCGGACGCCATGCCAGCGCCCACGAACCGCGCCATCAGCATGTCGCGGACAAGGCCAAGGACGCGGCTGACCAACGTCAGCCCGCCGATGGTGATGCTGTTGCGGACCAGGCTCATCTATCTACCTGGCGATCCGGTTTTACGCTTCGCCAGCGGGCTGCGTCTCTGCCATTTGCTGCGCCTGCGCGATTTGCTGCACATAAAGCGCATTGAAGTCGATTGGTTCAAGCACCAGCGGCGGATAGCCTGCATCGCGTACGGCGTCGGCGACAACACGGCGCGCGAACGGGAACATCAGACGCGGGGCTTCGCCGAACAGGAACGGATGCGCTTGCTCGTCGGTAATATTGCGCAGACCGAACAACGTTCCGTAATCAAGTTCGACCGAGAAATGGACGCCGCTGTCGCTTTCGGCCTTCACCGACATTTTAAGCGCCACTTCGTGAATTTCATCGTTGATCGCATTGACCTGGATATTGACCTGCACGTCGATCTGCGGCGTCGCATCCCACTGAAAACTGTGCGGCGCCTGCGGGTTTTCAACCGACAAGTCCTTGATATATTGATTGAGCATGCCGACCGCGGGCGCGGTATCTTCGCCATTTGCTTTCAGCGTTTCCGAAACGATATTGCCTTCTTCTTCGGCCATCTTAGCTTTTACTTTCTGTTGTTTTCAGGTCGCCAAACCTAGCGCCCCTTGCTGGCCGTCGCGCCTAGCAGGAGCATATAAAAAGGGCAATCACTTGTGCAAGCAAGAGGAACTATCGGCCCGATCCTGCATTTCTTTCGGTAAAGCTATTTGAAACTATCTCTACTAATGCTTATATCGCCTTTGGGCAAAGCTGGGGCGCATCATTCGGATCGCGCCATTATATGTGATGCCCATCTGGAGACGTTGTGACCTTTACTATTGTCTTGCTTGCGCTGGTTGCCGCTTTTTTGGGCCTTCGCCTCTATTCGGTGCTGGGTAAACGCACGGGGCATGAGCAGGAGCCGGTAACGCGCCAGCCGCTTGACACCGGCGCGCCGGTCATTCGCCAGCCCGTCGCCATGGGCGAGTCGGCGCCTGCGTTACCGCAAGGCGATATGACAAACGTTGAACTTGCCGCTCAAAGCGGACTGCGCGCCATCGCCAATGCCGACCGCCAGTTCGATGCCGGATTGTTCATCGAAGGCGGGAAATCGGCCTATAAGCTGGTGTTGGAGGCCTATTGGAAGGGCGACAAGGAAACGCTCCAATTCTTGTGCGACGACGATGTCTATGAAAGTTTTGCTGAAGCCATCGATGGCCGTTTGGAGCGTGGCGAAACGCTGGAAAACCGGCTGGTGCGCATCGACGAAGCGCGCATTGTCGATGCCAATTACGATCATCCGGTCGCGCGTATAACTTTGCGCTTCGACGCCGATATCGCGGCGATGGTGAAGGACAAGGACGGCAACGTCATTGGCGGCTCGATGACCGATGCGGTCGAAACGCATGACGTGTGGACCTTCATGCGCGACGTGAAATCGGGCGACCGTAACTGGACACTTGACGAAACCGACTCGGTCTGATTCACCGGCGCGATGAAACGCGCGCCCGTATTTTTCGCTTTATCGGCATTTTTGCTGTCCGCTTGTTCGAGCGGGATCATTCCCAATGGCGGGCCATCGACGCCTTCGATATCGACTGTCCCCGCCGCTGACAAGGCAGCAAAGCCTATCCCGTCAACGCCTGAGGCAACATTGCCGACGGCGGCGCAACCAGGTGATGGCACCACGGCTTCGATGCTTGGCGTCGTGCGAGGGCCGGAAATCGGCTCGCTAGAGGTTGATGCGCGCAAGGCAAAGCTGGCGATGGACAGCTTTCGCACCAGTTGCCCCGGACTTGTCCGTCGCACCGACAATAGCGGGCTGACACAAGGCAGCGATTGGGTCGCGGCCTGCGACGCGGTCAAGACCTGGACCGGCGATGCCATTTCCTTTTTCGCAGCGCATATGGACGCGGTGCAGGTAGGCGATGGCAAGGCATTTGCAACGGGCTATTTTGAACCCGAGATAGCAGGGTGCCGGACTCGCCAGCCCGGCTGCGAGGTACCGGTTTACAAACGGCCAACCGATCTTATCGATGTCGATCTTGGCCTGTTTTCCGATGATCTCAAGGGCAAGAACATAAGAGGCAAAGTCAGCGGCACTAAGTTCGTGCAATATGACGACCGCGCCGCGATCGAGGGCGGTTCGCTCGCGGGACGCGGACTCGAAGTCGCTTACACCAACGATGTTGTCGACTTTTTCTTCCTGCAAATCCAAGGGTCTGGGCGGCTCAGGCTGCCTGATGGCGGCGTCATGCGCATCGGCTATGAAAGCCAGAACGGCCGCGGCTATACCGGCATCGGGCGGCTGATGAAGGATCGGGGCCTGATCACCGATGGTTCGATGCAGGGTATCGTCGCTTATCTGCGCGCCAACCCCGAAGAGGGGCGCAGGATCATGCACGAGAATAAGAGCTTCGTCTTTTTCCGCGAGTTGACTGGCGCGGGGCCATTGGGGGCGATGGGTTATCCTGTGGTCGGTGAGGCGAGCGCGGCGGTCGATGTGAAATTCATTCCCTTAGGCGCGCCGCTTTGGCTGTCGATGGACCGAGCCGAGCCGAACGGCATTTGGATCGCTCAGGACACCGGCGGCGCGATCAAGGGCGCGAACCGGGTCGACACTTTCTGGGGCGCGGGCAACCGTGCGCGAGGTATTGCAGGCGGCATGTCTGCGCGCGGTGCGGCGCTGATCTTCCTTCCGAAAGCTTCGGTCGCGCGGCTTATACCCTAAACTATGCCGCGCCCGCTCGGTCCTGACGAAAAAGTGCTTTGGGGTAAGGTGATGGCGACGGTGAAGCCGCTACATGCGGTGAAGGCAAAAGCTGAGAGCAATGCTCCATCGTCGCCTGCGAAGCCTGTCCGTCCGACAAAATCCGCTGCAAAGCCATTCGTCGCACTACCACCATTAAAAAATGCGCCGCCGGCTTTAACCGTTCCGCATAATCTCGACGGCCACTGGGACCGCCGTATCCATCGCGGCGGCCTCGTTCCTGACATTAGCATCGACCTTCATGATGCCAACCTGTCGCGTGCTTATGCCCGGCTCGATGGCGCCCTCGAACAGGCGATAGCGCAGAAATTCAAGGTCATTTTGCTAGTCACCGGTAAACCCCGCGCGCATGACCGCGCTAGCGGTGAGGGCAGGGGCGCGATTGCCGCCCTCGTGCGCGACTGGCTGGCGGCTTCGCGTCACGCGCGGCATATTTCGGCAGTTCGCAACGCCCACCCCCGGCATGGCGGCGCAGGTGCGCTCTATATTGTTTTAAAGAGCTAGGATTTTCATCGTGACGCGCCGGTAAATCTCGGCGAGCGCATCAAGATCGGCAATTGCGACAGCCTCGTCCAACTTATGCATCGTTGCGTTGCACAGGCCGAACTCGACCACCGGGCAGATTTTGGTCAGGAAGCGCGCGTCAGATGTGCCGCCGGTGGTCGAGGGTTCTGGGACCACACCAGTGACTGCCTCAACTGCCGCCGAAATCGCTGCCGACAGTTCGCCGGGTGGCGTCAGGAACGCCTCGCCGGAGATCATTGCGGTCAATGTTCCGCCCCCGCGCTCGACGAGTTCGTGGATTCGCGCTACTAGCGCCTCGCCATCTTGCAGATCGTTAAAGCGGATCGATAATCGCGCTTCGGCCTTTGCCGGAATGACATTGGTCGCTTTATTGCCTACTGTCAGATCGGTGATTTCGATATTACTAGGCTGAAACCAATCAGTGCCATCGTCGAGATGGATAGCCTCTATCTCAGCCAATATGGCCACCAGCTTGGGAATTGGATTATCGGCCAGATGCGGATAGGCGACATGACCCTGCGTACCTGCAACCGAAATCCACATATTCACCGAACCGCGCCGCCCGATTTTCATCATGTCGCCGAGCCGGTTGACGCTCGTCGGCTCGCCGACAAGACATGCATCCGGAATCGAGCCGCGTTTTTGCATATGCTCGATCAGCGCGCGGGTGCCATGGATGGCGGGGCCTTCCTCGTCGCCCGTGATGATCAGGCTGATTGTGCCTGCGTCTGCCGGGATGTCATGCAGCGCCGCGACAAAGGCCGCGATGCTGCCTTTCATATCGACGGCGCCGCGACCGTAGAGTAAGTCGCCGCGAATCTCTGGCACGAACGGGTTGCTATGCCAACCTTCGCCCGGCGGGACGACGTCGAGATGGCCTGCGAAGGCGAAATGGCGGCCGGGAGCTTCCCGGGTTGCAAATAGATTTTCGACAGGAGCACCATGCGCGGGGTTGTCGTCCTCTTCGCCCGCCATGAAACGCTCGACGGTGAAACCGAGGGGCAACAGCATCGTCTCGAGCGCATCGAACACCGCGCCGCTGGCGGGTGTGATGCTCTCGCAAACGATCAGTTTTTGGGTGTAGTCGAGGGCAAAGCTATCGGTCATTCGACCTTAGCGTTAGGTCAGACTGCGGTCTTGCGCAACGCCTTCTCGGTCATTGCCGCGTCCGCCTCGACAGCACCGACGATTGCAACGCTTCCGTCGGCATTGCGGCGGGCAACGAGGAGAACAAATTCTTCGCCAACTCCGGCGAATTCGCTGAGGTCGCGCGCGCGCGCATTACGAAGCCGTGGCCGCGGATCTGCTTGAGTCGTCGCAATATGCTGACCGGATGCGACTTTCTTGGCGCGGCGTTCGGCGGCGATGATGCCTTTGAGGCCGCCGTCATAGTTGGACAGAATTTCGGCAAGGCCGCCCATCGGCACGGCATTGCGGTCTGCAAATTGCAATGCGGTAGCAAACTCGGTGAGGCGCGTTTTGTCATAACCGGCACCGAAAACCAGCTTAACAATGGGCGTAAATGGCGCACGTTCTTGCACAATCAGCCCTGCGTCGCTCAGTAATTCGGCATAGTCTGCCGGGTTCTTCGCAGCGACCAAGGCAAAATCATGCGCACGGCCAATCGCCTGATATAGTGCTTCGCGCGTACGAAGGTCAGCATCGCGCGCGCTGTCAGCACTTTGTCGGGCGGCGTCGAGCCAGTCGGCTAGTGACGAATTCTCATCGGGCTGCGCCTCTTCAAAGGCGAAATCTTCGCCGAGTTCGAGTTCGTCAACGACAGGTTGTTCGACTAGATTCCCTGCAATCGGTCCATCGGCCCAAACCGGCACATGCTCTTGACGCGGCGGTGCGGCGGCAAGGGCTTGTTCGACTTCAAGTTGCAACGGCGCGCTGATCTCGCTCGGCGCGGCTTCCTTCCAGTTGATCACGCCGTAGATGAAATCGATAGTGTCGTCGTCCGACGAGTAAGGCAGCAATATACCGCGATACATGATGTTGACGCTGCGGTCGTTGACGAATTCCGCTTCGAAACCGATCGGCGCGCGGTTGGCAATAATCTGCAAATAATGGTCGGTGATACGCGAGAGCAGCGAACGGCTGGGCACCTGATCGAGATAAGTGACGTCTTCGTCCAGCCCGCATTCTACGCGCAGCTTTTCGCCCAGATATTCGATCGAGGGGTTTTCTATCCCCGAGGTAAAGTCGAGTAACACGCTGAAATCGCGAAAATCCTCGACTGACGAAGGGTCGAGCTCCTCGATGCAGGGATAATTCTTGTCGTGAAGCTGAGCGGTCCAGAAATTATAGGCGCGCACCTGCATCCGGCGCTCGTCACCCGAAACTACGGGTGGCGCTTCGATGGCTGCGTCTTCCTCGTCGAAAGCGGCATAGCTCGGCAGATCGGCGTCATTGTCCGATCCAAATGGCTCAAATCCGCGCAAATTATCCATCTTTTGGTCCTGTCGATGTGCGTCGCGACTATTTTGTCCCGGTCACATTGGCAAAGGATGGTTAAGATGGCGTTAAACTGTTGCTGCAGCTGATTTGTTGAATTCCATAATGGCTGTGGCATGAAGTGAAGCAGGAGAGCAAACATGACCGACTGCACGCCGCGAAAGGGAATGACCGAAGCGGAAATCGCCGCAATGATCGCGGCAATACTGGTCGAAGCAACCCTTGAGGAAAAGGTCGGCATGATGTCGGGCACGGGCTTTTTCAAAGCCTATATGGAGGACAACAAGGTCTGGGCGGCGCGGTCTTATCGTGCGGGCGGGGGAATCGAACGGCTGGGAATCGGACCTTTCTATTTCACTGACGGACCGCGCGGTGTGGCGCGGGGCCATTCGACCTGCTTTCCCTGCTCAATGGCACGCGGGGCAACATTCGATCTGGAACTCGAACACCGCGTTGGCGAGGTGATGGGCGTCGAGGCGCGGGCGCAAGGGTGTAATCTGTCCGGCGCGGTGTGCTTCAACCTTCTACGCCATCCGGCTTGGGGCCGCGCGCAGGAAACCTATGGCGAAGACCCGCATCATCTCGGTGAAATGGGCGCGGCGTTGGCGACAGGCATCCAGACGCATAATGTCGCGGCGACGGTGAAGCATTATGCACTGAACTCGATGGAAAACAGCCGGTTCAAGGTCGATGTGCAGATCGATGAGCGCGCGTTGCACGAGGTGTATCTGCCGCATTTCAAACGCGCCATCGACGCAGGCTGTGCAACAGTGATGAGCGCGTACAACAAGATGAACGGCGAATACTGCGGACAGAACCGGGAACTTTTGACCGATATATTGCGGGAAGAATGGGGTTTTGACGGCTTTGTCCATTCGGATTGGGTAATGGGGGTTTACGACGTCAAGGGCGCAGCGGCGGGGCTGGATGTTGAAAATCCCGAGCCTCGGGTGTTTGGCGCGGCGTTAATCAAAGCGGTTCAGGAAGGTGTAATCGAGCCTGAAGTCGTGGACCGCGCGTGCGAACGCATCTTGCACGTCTATTTCCGGTTTGCATGCGCAGAAGATCCGTTGCCCGAATATGGTATGGATTTGGTGGCGTCGCCTGCGCACGCCGCGATTGCGCTGGAGGCGGCGGAAAAATCTGCGGTATTGCTAAAGAACGACGCGGTGTTGCCGCTAGGCAAGGGCAAGGTCGGAACGCTCGCTGTGCTGGGCAAGCTGGCGGCTGCGGAGAATATCGGCGACAATGGCTCAAGCAAAGTGCGCCCGCCTTATGTGGTGACCGCGATGGAAGGGTTGACGCGCGCCAGCAACGCTTTTGGCATTGGCAACATATTGACCGGCGACGAGAATGATCTGGTCGCCGCAAAAGAAACAGCCGATGCGGCGGACGCTATCGTGATAGTGGTGGGCAATACCGCCATCGACGAAGGCGAATTCATCCCTGGTGATATTGCCCTGGGAGCAGATGTCCCTGACGAACTGCGTGGGCAGGCGCGGGCACAGACTATCGGCGGCGACCGCGACAATCTCGGGCTTCGCGCCGATCAGATTGCCCTGATCGAAACGGCAGCGGCGAGCGGCAAGCCGCTCGTGGTCGTCATCGTCGCCGGATCGGCGATCATGGTTGAGGAATGGCACGACAAAGCGGGCGCGATATTGCAGACTTTCTATTCGGGCATGGAGGGCGGAACGGCACTGGCGAAATTGCTGTTCGGTGAGGTTTCCCCATCGGGCAAGCTGCCGTTTACTGTTGCGCGCGCGGCCAGTGACTATCCATTTTTCGATAAGGATGCAGATAGTATCAGCTATGATTTATGGCATGGCTATTCGCTGTTCGATCGCCATTGCAAGTCGCCGCGTTATGCGTTCGGGCATGGCTTAAGTTATGCTTCCTTCGGCTATCGTGCGCTCAAGGCGCGGGTAGCGGGCGATGTCATCCAATTGCAGGTCTCGGTTACCAATGACAGCGCAGTCGATGCCGACGAAGTGGTACAGGTCTACGTTAGCTCTCCGGGGCTTGCAGTTGAGCGCCAGCCCAAGCTGCTCAAGGGGTTCAAACGGGCCCATATTCCAGCTGGAACAACGAAGACGGTCTGCATCGATATTGCGGTTGAAACGCTGAAATGGCGCGATCTGGCGACGCACAGTTGGCGGCTCGAATGCGGCGAATATCAAGCGCATGTCGGCGGGGCGTCGGACCGGCTGATCTCCGCGAGCGTTCGGCTTTAGTGGTTACTGCAGCACTCTAGACAACGCATCTGCCCAACCTGACAAGCGCGTTGTGCGCAACATATTCTCCATCTGCGGTGCAAATCGGGTGACACCGCCACGCATCACGGCTGCGTCTTCCAACGAAGCGTAAAGCCCCGAGCCGACCGCCGCCAACATCGCCGCCCCCAGCGCAGTGGTTTCGATAAAAGCGGGCCGCTCGACGTCAATGGCGAGTATATCGGCCAAATCCTGCGCCATCCAGTTATTGGCGACCATGCCGCCGTCGATGCGCAGTTCCGCCCAGTCCGCACTGTCGGCGGCAAAAGCGGTTTTAAGGTCGTGCGTCTGGTGCGCCATCGCCTCCAGCGCGGCGCGGGCGACATGGGCTTTTTTGGCCGAAAAACTCAGTCCGCTAATGCTACCGCGCGCGTTTGGCTGCCAGTGCGGCGCACCTAGGCCAGACAAGGCGGGGACGAGATAGACGCCTCCATTGTCGGGCACGCTGCGGGCTAGCGGTTCGGTATCAGCAGCGTGGGTAATTAAGCCAAGGTCGTCGCGCAGCCATTGAATAAGGCTGCCTGCGACGAACACCGAACCCTCCAGCGCATAATGCCGTTCGCCGTCGAGTTGATAGAGCACCGTCGAGAGCAGCCGGTTTTTCGACTGCCGCAATGTTGTGCCGGTTTGCGTCAGCACAAACGCACCAGTGCCGAATGTCGCCTTGGTCTGACCTATTTCAAAGCAGCCTTGGCCGATGGTTGCGGCCTGCTGATCGCCCGCCATACCCGATATCGGGATCGCCGCGCCGAACCATTCGGGCAGCGTTGCACCCAAATCGCCCGCGCAATCGGTAATCTCGGGCAAAATCTCGCGCGGCACGCCGAAAAGATCGGTCAGGCCGTCGTCCCAGCCGCCGCTGCCGATCGCCATCAGCGCAGTGCGCGAGGCGTTGGTCGCGTCGCTGATGTGGCGTCCGCCGGTGAGGCGATAAACGAGATAGCTTTCGACCGTACCCACCGCGAGATGTTCGCCAGCGTCCTTGAGCTGCGGCCAGTTTTTGAGCGCCCAACCAATCTTCGAACCCGAGAAATAGGGATCAAGCAATAGCCCCGTCTTGGCTTGAACCACCGGCTCCTCGCCGCGATCTTTCAGGTCCGTGCAGATATCTGCCGTGCGCCGGTCTTGCCAGACAATGGCCGGGGCCAATGGTTCGCCGGTGCGCCGGTCCCAGAATACCGCGGTCTCGCGTTGGTTGGTGATGCCGATTGCGGCGATTTTGGTTGGACCGCCGGCTTTTTCTACCATCGCACGGGTGCATTCCAGCGTGAGGTTCCAGATTTCTCCCGCATCATGTTCAACCAAGCCGGGGGCGGGGTAGTGCTGCGTGATCGGCCGTTGGCAACTGCCGCGCGCTTCGCCATTCGGGGCGAACAATACAGCCCGTGTAGACGTCGTACCTTCGTCGATAACCAAAATATAATTGCTCATAACTCAACCGCCGCGAGACGGCGTCCCTCTTTGCTCCAAATAAACACTGCGCGATTGCCGAAGACAAACCGGTTTACGCCTAGTCCCACCAGCACGCACGTCACCAGAACGATTGCCATGACGTCGATATAATGTAGCCAACCGATACCGATATGCTGGTAAAAGGTCTCTCCGGCATACAGCGTGTCGGGCACGTATAAGATGAAGTTATGAAACGCATAAAGTGCAACGCCCCACACTAGCCCTGCAATCGCCGCGCGTGCATCCATATTGCGGAAGAGCAGTCCGGTGATGAACGCCGACAGAATTGGCATCGACGACAAGCCGTTCAGTTGCTGTAGCAGATTGATGATGCTCTTCGCGTTTTCGAACACCGGCACCAGCAGGATCGAGGTGACCGTGAGCACAACCGAAACCACCGCCGCCAATCGCCAGTGGTTTGCGACCGGACGGATGAACTTGTCATGGAAGTCGACTGAATAGAGGGCGACAGAGCTGTTCAAAATCGCGCTGGTATGGGCAATAACGGCGGCCATCATCATCGCCGCGAACGCGCCCGACATCCAGCCGGGTAAGACATGCGCAACGAGCTTGCCATAAGCCGCATCGCCAAGACTGCCGAAGAGTTTGTAGGCGACGACACCCGGGATAACGACGATCGCGGGGATAATCAGGATACGGACGGCAGCCGCAGCAAGTACGCCCTTTTGCGCTTCTTTGACCGTCGGTGCACACATCGCTTTCTGCGTGATATTCTGGTTGGTGGACCAATAGAATATCTGAATGAAAATCATGCCGGTGAATAATGTGTGGAAGGGGATGGGCGACGTAATGCTGCCTATCATCGAGGTACGTTCGGCTGGTACCGTGGACAGGTCGAAACCCACGGCCGCAAGCGCCAATATGACTACCAAAAACGCAATCGCCAGCACGCCAATACCCGAATAAGTATCCATCACCGCAACTGCGCGCAGGCCGCCGGTGATGGTATAGATCGCAGCGATAATCGCCATCGGCGCGGCGAACCACAGCAATGACCACTCAACCCCGAACATCGATTTCAGAAACAGACTGCCCGAATAGAGCGCGGCGGGCAGATAGATGAGGATGTTGCCGAGCAAGAATATCGCCGAAATGACCGTCCGGATGCTGCCGCCGTTGTAGCGGCGTTCGAGCAATTCGGTGACGGTGGTACAGTTATTGCGATAGTATATCGGCACGAAAACATAGGCCAATATCATCAGCCCAACGAAGCCGGAAATTTCCCACCAGGCGAGCAACAGCATCTGGTTTCCGTTCATGCCCACCAGTTGCTCGGTCGAAAGATTCGTCAGGGTTATCGAGCCTGCGACAAACAACCATGTCAGCCCGCCGCCTGCGAGGAAAACCTCTTTGGTCGAGCCGGCGTCTTCGGTGCGCTTTGCCCCCTTGCCGTGGACTTTCCAGTAGGTCAGTACAGCTATCAAAACGGTCAGCGCGACAAATATACCAATTTGCCCCGCGCTGCTGGATAGTTCGAACATGGACCCCCCCGATGAAATTTTAATGCACAGGTTTGCATCTGTGCTTTTTGATTATATGCGAAACTAGACATTGCACCGGAAAAGACAACCGGCCAATCGATGAAGACACCGAGCGTCAGCAAAAATACGGGAGCACCGATTGCAACATCTTCGCTTTGATGCCCAGAACAGCACGGTCATTTTTGCTTGCGCCGTCGGTGCGCCGCTGTCGATGCTCTATTGGGGCTCGGCGCTAGGGGCGGGCGTCGAAGCCGAGGAGATTGAGCGGCTTGCGACCCGGCAGGGGATGCACGGGGTCGCAGATGTATCGATACCGTTGTCGCTCGCGATGGAACCGGGTCTGGGCCATCCTATGGTTCAAGGCTTCGCGGCGCACCGCGCGGGCAAGGATTGGGGCAGCTTGTTTGAGGTTTGCAAGACCGAAGTGCGGGCGGGCGAGGCGAAGATTATTTGCCGCGATGAACGCACAAAGCTTGGTCTGGAATATGGGATCGGCTTCGATCTAGTGACGGGCGTTCTTCGCATTTCATCGGTGCTTATCAATTACGGGGCAGAGGCGCTCGACCTGAACGAGATGGCGACTGCGTGTTTGCCTATCCCTGAGTCGATGACTGACATTATCGGCTTTACCGGCCGCTGGACGCAGGAATTTGGCCGCGAACGATTGGCACGTCCAGCCGGCACCTATTTGCGCGAAAACCGCAGCGGGAGGACGTCGCATTTCAGCTATCCGGCGTTGTTGCTGGCGGCGGCGGATACCAACGAAAGCCAAGGCGAAGTTTATGGCCTGCACTTGGCGTGGAGTAGCAATCACAGGCTGCGCGTTGATAGTATGACCGACGGCCGTGTGGTCGCCAGCATGGGCGCGCTGTTACATCCCGGTGAAATCCGGCTGGCTACCGGCGAGAGCTTTGCCGCACCGGAGATTGTCGGGGCCTATTGCGCAGACGGCTTCAGCGCGCTGAGCCGCAAATTTCACGACCATATTCGGGGCAAACTCCTCCGCCGCGAAATGCGCCTTAAGCCACGGCCGGTGCATTACAACACATGGGAAGCTGTCTATTTCGATCATGACACCGAAAAGCTGAAGGAACTGGCCACACGCGCCGCTGCCCTTGGCGTCGAGCGGTTCGTGCTCGACGACGGCTGGTTCGGTGCGCGGCGGCATGATATGGCTGGGCTGGGCGATTGGATCGTTTCGGATGCTGTTTATCCCAATGGACTTGGCCCATTGGTCGACCATGTTACTGGCCTAGGCATGGAGTTCGGCATTTGGTTCGAACCCGAAATGGTCAATCCCGATAGCGACTTGTACCGCGCGCATCCAGATTGGGTGCTGCAAATCGAAGATGTGCCGCAGGTTCCGTTCCGCACGCAATATGTGCTGGACATCAGCCGTGTGGAAGTCGCCGATTATCTGTTCGAGCGGATCGATGCGATCCTGTCCGACCACGAAATCAGCTACATCAAATGGGACATGAACCGCGATTTGAGCCACCCCGGCGGCGCAGATGGGCAAGCGAAAGCAGTGGCGCAGGTGCACGCACTTTATGCTTTACTCGATCGCATCCGCACCGCGCATCCTGACGTCGAAATCGAAAGCTGCGCCTCAGGGGGCGCGCGCGCCGATATGGGCGTTTTGGCGCACAGCGACCGCGTCTGGACATCGGACAGCAATGATGCACTCGACCGGCAGCATATCCAACGCGGTGCCAGCTTTTTCCTGCCGCCCGAAATCCTTGGTTGCCATGTCGGGCCAGCGCATTGCCATGTCGCCGGCCGGCGGCTCTCAATGGCGATGCGCGCCGCTACTGCGTTGACCGGGCATATGGGGTTGGAACTCAACCTGCTTACCGAGCGGCAGACCGATCTCAATCAGCTAAAGCGGGCAATTGCGTTGCACAAAAGGCATCGCGATTTGCTGCATGACGGCGACCTCCACCGGCTCGATACGGATCCGCGACATCTGGCATTCGGCGTGGTCGCGCGCGACAAGTCAGAGGCGCTGTTTTCCTTCGCCTATATGACTGGCGACCCGAATGTCTTGCCCGGACGGTTGCGCTTTGCCGGATTGGATCATGAGCGCAAATATCATCTCCGCCTTGTCTGGCCGGAGAAGTGGCAAGCGGTCAAAGCGCCGTCGCTCATTGAGCAGCTCGATTTGGCTGGCGCAGGAACGGTTTGTACCGGTGCGGCGTTAATGCAGGCTGGAATGCAATTACCTCACGCGCAGCCAGAGACTTGCCTGTTGTTCTACCTCGCCGCGGTCTGAAGTTCGCCAACTCGTCCCATATTGCCTTCAGGATCTTCCCATCGCCCGAACCGCCGCCCAACATTGGATCGAACCACACGCACACGGCATTTATGTGAAACCTGCGGATATGTGGATCGATCCGTCGCGGCCTGCCGAGCGCGCATTGGTGACGCACGGCCATGCCGATCATGCGCGCAGCGGGCATGGCGCGGTGTGGGCAACACCCGAGACGCTGGCGATCATGGCGCTGCGCTACGGCACGGAAATGGGAACGCCAGTACCCTATGGCGAAGGGTTTGAAGACAGCGGCGTAAAGATCAGTTTCCATCCAGCCGGACATGTTTTGGGTTCAGCGCAGATATTGCTCGAACATGCCGGCGAGCGCGTGGTGGTGACTGGCGATTACAAACGTCGTGCCGACCCGACTTGCGCGTTGTTTGAACCAGTGCCTTGCGATGTGCTGATAACCGAGGCGACATTCGGTTTACCGGTTTTCACGCACCCGCCGATTGAGGGCGAGATTGCGAAATTGCTCGATGCGCGCGAGGCCAATCCGGAAGGCTGCGTCGTCGTCGGTGCCTATGCGCTTGGCAAGGCGCAGCGGGTAATCGCTGAGTTGCGGCGTGCGGGCTATGACGCGCCCATTTACATTCACGGTGCGATGCAGAAAATGTGTGAATTGTATGAGGTGCACGGCGTGCCGCTCGGCGAATTGGTGATGGCAACAGGATTGGCAAAGGGCGAACTGAAAGGCGCAATCGTCGTTGCGCCGCCGTCGGCGCTGAATGATCGCTGGGCGCAGCGGCTGCCCGATCCGGTGACGGCCATGGCATCCGGCTGGATGCGCGTGCGGCAACGGGCGCGGCAAAGGAATGTAGAATTGCCGCTGGTGATATCCGACCATGCCGATTGGACCGAGTTGACCGAAACATTGCTTGAACTGCGGCCCACCGAAACCTGGATTACGCATGGCCGCACCGATGCGCTGTCGCGGTGGTGCGAACTGCACCAGTTGAAGGCGCGTGCACTCGATCTGGTTGGTCGCGAAGAGGAGGACGAGTCGTAATGCAAGCGTTCGCCGCCTTGATTGACGGGCTCGTGTACACCCGATCGCGCGACACCAAGGTCAGGTTGATTGCGGATTATCTTAGAGTGACGCCTGACCCTGATCGCGGCTGGGCGTTGGCAGCGCTGGCAGGAACGCTGAGTATCGCCACGGTTAAGGCAACTGCGATCCGGGCAATGGCGGATGAACGGTTCGACCCGGCCCTGTTCCGGATGAGCCGCGACTATGTCGGCGATACTGCCGAGACGGTGGCACTCATGTGGCCGGACAATCCGGCGGGGACGGCTAACCCTCCGACGGTTAGCGAAGTTATCGATCTGTTAAACAATGTCAGCAGGGCAAAAGCGCCGTCGCTCTTGGCCGAACTGATGGATCGGCTCGATGCAAATGGCCGCTATGCCCTGCTGAAGCTTGCAACCGGCGGTATGCGGGTGGGCATTTCGGCGCGTCTGGCGAAAACCGCTTTTGCGCAGGCGTTTGCCTTATCAGTCGATGATGTCGAAGAGGTCTGGCACGCGCTTCGCCCGCCTTTTGCAGAGCTGTTTGCTTGGGGCGAGGGCAAAACCGAGCGGCCTGACCCGTCCGAGACCGCCTTCTTCCGTCCCTTCATGCTCGCGCATCCGCTTGATAGCGGAACCGTCGATCTCGCCGACTTTGTCGCCGAATGGAAATGGGACGGAATCCGCATCCAGATTGCTTCAACCGGCGGTGACACGCGGCTGTTCAGCCGTGGCGGGGACGAGGTGTCCGCGGCGTTCCCCGAAATTGCCGCGGCATTCAAAGGCATTGGCGTGGTCGACGGCGAACTGCTTGTGCGAGGTGACGTGCAGGGCGGCGAGGCGGCGAGCTTTAACGCGTTGCAGCAACGGCTCGGACGAAAAACTGTCACCGCCGCGATGCAGGCTGAATATCCGGTGTTCGTGCGGCTCTATGACATATTGTTCGACGGGGCCGAGGATTTACGCGGCCTACCGTGGACCGCAAGGCGCGACCGGTTAGAGCGTTTTGTGGAGCCGCTTGATCCGGTCCGTTTCGACCTGTCAGCAATCATCGAAGCCCGCGACTTCGAACATTTGGGAGAAATCCGAGCGGGTTCGCGCGACGCTGCGATTGAAGGCGTGATGCTCAAACGCCGCGACGCGCCTTATCTCGCGGGCCGCAAGGTCGGCCTCTGGTACAAATGGAAACGCGAGCCTTTGGTTGCCGATTGCGTGATGATGTATGCGCAACGCGGCAGCGGGAAACGCTCGTCTTATTACTCCGACTATACCTTTGGCTGTTGGGGCGAGGACGGGACGTTACTGCCGGTCGGTAAAGCCTATTCGGGGTTCAGCGACGAAGAATTGAAATGGCTCGACCGTTTTGTCCGGAACAACACCGTCGCGCGCTTCGGCCCGGTGCGCGAGGTTGAAAAGTCATTGGTGCTGGAAGTGGCGTTCGACGCCGTCCACGAATCCAAGCGCCATAAATCGGGCATTGCGATGCGCTTTCCGCGAATATCCCGTCTCCGCCGAGACAAGCCGGCGGAAGAGGCCGACCGCGTTGAATCGTTGAAATCGATGATCGGTTAGAGAAAAGCTTTCACGTCGGTCATAAACCGATCGAACTGGTCATGGTGCAGCCAGTGTCCGGCATTTTCATATTCGACAACTTTGGCGGTCGGGAAATGTGCAATGCGACCGTCTTTCTCTGGGTTCGATGCCCAGCTCTTCTCACCATATAGCATCAGGACCGGACAGGTAATCGCGTGCCATAGTGCCAGCAAATCTTCACGCGGCATGTCGAACATCGCCCAGATATTGAGGTAGTTGTCGAACTTCCAGCTCCACGTTCCGTCCTCGTTGCGGCTGATGCCGTGGACCGTCAGGTGCCGCGCCTGTTCGTCGGTCAGGTAGCTATTCTCGGTCTTCATCCGCTCATACGCCGCCTCGATATTGGGATAGCGTTTTGGCGTGCGGCCCGCCGCGTTGCGCTTGTCCTCGATCCACTGGCGAAATCGTTTCTGGATACCTAACGTATCGCGCTCGGCCATCATCGCAGGTGACGGTCCAAGCCCTTCGATCGCGACCAGCTTGCGCACATTTTCCGGATAAAGGCCGGTATAGCGAATGGCGATATTGCCGCCCATTGAATGCGAAACGATGGTCACCGGCGCGAGGTTTAGCTGATGCACCAACTGTGCGATGTCGTATACAAAGGCTGACATTTCGTAATTGCCATCGGGCGACCATGAACTGTCGCCATGTCCGCGCAAATCAGGTGCAATCACATGCCAGTCGTGGCGCAATTCCTCGGCGACCCAATCCCAACTGCGCGCATGGTCGCGTCCGCCGTGGACGAGGAGCAAAGGCGGCGCGTCCGGGTTTCCCCAATCGACATAATTGAGCCGAAGCCGCTGCGAAATGAAGCTGTTGGTAATCGGGCCGTGAAGTGTCATTCCGCCGCCAATAGTTCCTCTGCCCCGCCAAGGTCAACCGAGACCAACCGCGAAATTCCCTGTTCGACCATCGTGACGCCGAACAGGCGGTGCATCCGGCTCATCGTCACGGCATTGTGGGTGACGATCAGATAGCGGGTGTCTGTTTCGCGGGTCATCACATCGAGCAAATCGCAGAAACGTTCGATGTTGGCATCGTCGAGCGGCGCATCGACTTCATCCAAGACGCAGATTGGCGCGGGGTTGGTTAGAAAAAGGGCAAAGATGAGCGCGACGGCCGTGAGCGCCTGTTCCCCGCCCGACAGCAGCGTTAGCGATTGCAATTTCTTGCCCGGCGGTTGCGCGAAGATTTCGAGCCCAGCTTCGAGCGGGTCATCGCTGTCAATGAGCGCCAAATGTGCCTGCCCGCCATTGAAAAGGGTAGAGAACAGACGGCGGAAATGCTGGTCGACCGCTTCAAATGCCGACAGCAACCGCGCGCGGCCTTCGCGGTTAAGGCTGCCGATGGAACCGCGCAGACGGTTGATAGCTTGCATGAGTTCTTCGCTTTCGGCGACGCCTGCCGATTGTTGCTCTTCGAGTTCTGCGAGTTCGTCGGCGGCGATCAAGTTCACCGGGCCAATACGTTCGCGCTCGTTTTGCAAGCGGTCAAGCCGCGTGGATTCAGTCGCAGCATCGTCCACTGCTGTTTCGTCAAATTCCAGCTTCTCGGGCAATACCGGCGGCGGGCATTCGAAACGCTCGCCCGATATGCGGCCCATCTCGATGCGCCGTTGGTCCTGGTTTTCGGCGCGGGCTTCGGCTCCGGCGCGGGCTTCACGCGCGGTCGAGAGCGCTTCGGCGGCGGCGGCCAATTCGGTTTCCAGCGATTTGAGCGCAGCCTCGCGGTTGCTCTCCGCGACTTGCAATTGCGCCAATTTCTCGCCCAATTGATCCTTGTCGGCTTGCAGCCCCGCGATTTCGCTTGCCAGAATGTCTGGCCGTCCGGCCATCGCCTCCTGCTCGGCGGCGATTTCAGCGGAGCGCTTGTTCATCTCTGAAATGCGCCGCTCGGCTTCGCCCGCCCGCTCCTGCCAGCCGCGAATTTCGGCCATTGCCACCGCGCGGCGTTCACGCGTCTGAGCGAGGCGCTGGTCGAGCGACGACAAATCGGCTTGGCTGCGCATGAGCAAATGTCGGACGGCATCGCTTTCGGCGGTTAGTTTGTTGACCAGATCACTATGGTGCGAGCCATCGGGCAGCGCATTCTTCGCGGTTTCCGCACTCGCGAGATCTTGCTTGGCTGCCGCCAACTCCTGGCCACTCGCAGCAATCCGCTCGGCTAAAGCTGCCCGGGCGCTTTGTGACCGCGCCAGCGTATCCTCGGCTTGGTCGGCCGCGCGCAAGGCTTGTCTCAATTCGGTTTCTAGCGCCTGCTGGGCGGTTGTTGCCGCTCGATGGTCGTCCTGCGCCGTAGCGATATTCGCCGCAAGCTGCTCGAGCCCTTCGCCCTGTTCGGCCAATGCAGATTCGGCAGGAGAAATAAGTTCGACCAACTCGGCCAAGCGGTTTGCACGGATCAATCTTTCGGCGGTCGTAGCGCCATCATCGTCGGCCGCGAACCCGTCCCAACGGCGAAGTTTTCCATCGCGCGTGACAAGCCTTTCGCCCGGCCCCAGTGTTTCGCCATTATCGCTTTCGACTACGCGGACCAGCGACAACCGCGCCTGCAATTCTGCCGGTGCCTCGACATGATCGATAAGCCTTGTGCCTTCGATTTTCGGGACGCTTACCGCTCCGCCCTGCCACCGCCGTCCGGCAGCGCCACCGATACCCGCATTGGCGTCATCACCAAGCGCAGCGGCGAGCGCCCGTTCGAATCCGGTTTCGACCTTGATACGATCAATGGCTTGTTCGCCACTTTGCTTGGCGAGCGCCCGTTGCAGCGCCGCCTGTTCCGAATGCAATGCAGCCAATTCGGCTTTGGCGCTAGCGATTGCACTTTGAGCCGCCTCGCGCTTTTCGGTCAGTTCACTGCGCCGAACACCGGCAGCTTCTATCGCTGCCGATCCGGTCTCCAGTTTCGCCTGTAATTCAGCGACAGCCTGCAGCGCTTCTGATTTGGCAGCTTGTAACTCAACTTCGTCGCCCAGCGATTCCTGCTCCTGTGCCAACCGCGCGGCATCGCGTTCTGCGCGCTCGGTTCGCGTGCGTGCATTGGCAAGCGCCGCATCGGCGACACGAATCTCGGCATCGGCACGTGCCTGCTCGGCGGCGGCTTTGGCGAGAGCGACTTCGCTTGTCCGCACTTGGCGTTCGGCATTTTCGGCCATCCGGAGCAGGGCGGGCCGCTCTTCCTCCTGCGCCTTGATTTCTGTGGCAAGTGTCACACTCTCCGTCTGCAATCGCGCAAGGGCATCAGCTGCATCGTGGGTCAGTTTGCCTTCGCGCGCGCCATTGTCGGCCATTCGTGCGGCTTGCGCGGACAAATCTGCCTGCCGCTGGATGATGCGGTCGCTCTCACCTGTCAACTGCACCAGACGGTTCGACAGGTCGCTCGCCGCATCGCGCGCGGCCATTGCGACCGAGCGCGCTTCGGCGAGTTCGCGCACCGCGGATTGCTGCTTGTCGGTTAGTTCGCGCTGCTTAATGCTCGCCTGCTCAACGGCCGCAGTCGCCGCATTGGCTTCCGCCCGAGCCACATCTGCTGCCGCTTTCGCCTCTTGCCAACGCACGAAAATCAGCCTCGCTTCTGCTTGCAGGATTTCCTTTGAAAGCTTGCGATAGCGCTCGGCCTGTTTTGCTTGGCGCCGCAAGGCCCCTGCGCGCGCGTCCATATCAGCAAGGATCATAGCCAACCGTGCGAGGTTCGTTTCGGCGGCGCGCAGTTTTTGCTCGGCATCCTTGCGGCGGACGTGCAAGCCCGAAATTCCCGCTGCTTCTTCGAGCATTTGCCGCCGCTCTTGAGGCTTAGCGGAAACAATAGCGCCAATCCGGCCTTGGCTAACCAATGCAGGTGAATGCGCGCCAGTGGCGGCATCGGCAAAAATCAGCGCCACATCCTTTGCCCGCACATCGCGGCCATTCGAGCGATAGGCCGACCCAGCGCCGCGCTCAATTCGGCGGGTTACCTCGAGTTCGCTGTCTTCGTCATTGGCCGCATCGGCATGTTCGCAATCGGCGGAAATAGTTACTTCGGCAAAATCCCGCGGGGGGCGCAATGCGGTTCCGGCGAAGATCACATCTTCCATGCCCGCGCCGCGCATCGACTTCGGGCTGCTCTCACCCATCACCCACCTGATCGCCTCAAGCAAATTGGACTTGCCGCAACCATTGGGTCCGACGATGCCGGTCAGTCCGGTTTCAATCCGAAGTTCCGCGGGCTCGACAAAGCTTTTGAAGCCGACAAGTTTCAGCTTCTTTATCCGCAAAGAATTGCTCCTTGCGTTTTAATCGCAATGTCGACTCCCCCCCGAGCCATCGTCAGCGCGCGCCGGCCTCGACCAGCTTGCCCTTAATCTGGTTCCAAGACCCGCCATCGACCTTCGCGCCGTTGAGCAGGAAGAACGGCGTGCCTGTCACGCCATCGTCCTTCGTACCTTTTTCCGTCGTCGCAATCAGCGCGGCGATTGCCGCCTTGTCGGCGAGGCAGGCTTTCGCTTGATCCTCGCTAATTCCGCGCGATTTGACGAAATCAATCAGGCCCATTTTCGTGCCGAGCAGCGTCGAAATTTCAGGCGGCGACATTTTTTGCATCGCCTGCTGGTCGGCTTCGGTCACAGTGCTGATTTTGCTGAGCCAGCTTTCCTGTTCAGCATAAAGCTGCTCTGAAAGCGGGAAAAATGCTTCTGGACCGCTACACTGTGAAAGCAAAAAGCCGGGAATGTCTTGAACTCCATGCACAAGAAAAGGCCGGAACTCGAATGCGACAACGCCAGTGTTGACGATCTCGTTCAACTCTTCGGTAGACTGCACCGAAAATTGCGCGCAGCCGGGACAAGTAATGGCACCATATTCAAGAAGCTGAAGCTTGGCATCGGGATTGCCCATTTTGAAGCCGCCGCCTTCCGTCTTACTGACGACATCGGTCCAAGCCTTGCCTTGCGGCGCTGCAACCTTGGCGATTGGCTCACCTTTTGGTGGGCCAGCAGTATCACCGCCCCCACAGGCGGCAAGAGCAAGTGCGGCGGTTGCGGCAAAGAGGATCGATTTGATAGGCATAAGATATCCTTTAGTTTGAATTTGTTGGTTCATTTTAATTTCGCCTTCAGTTCGGCGAAGCTGTGAATATGGTCCTGCAAGACACCGTTGATCATGAAACTTGGCGTCCCCGTCACACCGGCGGCACTGCCAGCGTCAGTCATATCGAGCACCGCCTTAAGCGCCGCTTTGTCGGTTATGCAGGCCTTGCCTTGAACCGGAGTTATGCCGCGCTGCTGCATGATCGTATCGAGGCCGATTTCGGTGTAAACGCCCGTCATAAACCCGGCATAATCCTCGGCCTTGAGTTTGGCCTGCGTCGCCGCGCTGATATTCTTGGTTTTACCGAGCCAAACAGATTGCGTTGCAAAAAGATGCTTCTGGTTCCCGAAAAAGCGTCCCTTGCCACCACAGCGCGCGAGCATCGCGGCTGTCAGGTCAATAGGATTCAGCAGCAGATTGCGGATTTCGAGACTGGCTTTGCCGGTCGCCACATATAGCGTCTTGAACGCAGGTGCTTCCTTCAGCTCAAATTCCGCGCAGTGGCCGCACGTATAGCTCAGATATTCGACAACTTTGTTCGGCGCGGCGGGGTTGCCGATAACATGCGCACCTTTGTCAGTGACGGTGAAGTTCACCAACCAGTTAGTTTTGGCGGGCGCTGCAACCGAGCTTGCCGACAATGCCGCAGCACCCATAATAGCCAGACCAAGATATTTTCCAAAATGCGACATTTTCTGCGATTTATCCTTGTTATTGCGCATTAGCATCTGGAATCACTCGCCGTCTTTGGCAAGGCTTTTTGCAAGGCTTTCGAGTACCGCAAACAGTTCCGGATCGCCGATTTCGCGTAAAGATTCGCCCAGTTCCATCGGCACCGGCTTTAGCGAGCGCGGAGCAAGCGGTTGTCTTGCAACGGGTTTAGCCACTACGCCCTGACGGACCTTGATCCTCGCGACTGCCGCATAACCGAAAAAGCGGTTCACACGCTCGATGATTTCGGGAAGCACGTGCTGCATCATCGTCGCATGCGCGCCTTCGATCGTGAGTTCCAGCGTGCCTTCCGATTTCTTGCCGACTGGAAAGCGGATCGATTCCGGTGCGGACACGGTAGCATAGCGGCTTCCAACAATCTCGTCCCAGCGGCTGACCACCGAGCTTTGCACAAAGCCGAAGCGCCGGAATGCAGCGCGGCCGATTTCGGGCATAAGGTCGGACACGGCACGTGCCTCACCGCCGCGCGGGCGTTGATAGGGCTTGGGCACTATCTTTTTGGGCTTACCCTTCGCCGATGCTGCCTTGCCTTTATCCATTGCCTCATCCATGCCATTTCCGATGCCCGCCGTCCAACCAAAGCCTCAAAAAACTGGGGATATCGATGCGTTGTTGTTGGCGCATTATGACGTTCATGCGCGCGATTTACCGTGGCGAAAATTGCCGGGGCAGGGCTTGCCTGACCCCTATCATGTATGGCTATCCGAAATCATGCTGCAACAGACAACGGTTGCAGCAGTCGGCCCCTATTTCCGCAGTTTTGCCCAACGCTGGCCAGATTTCGCATCGCTGGCAGCCGCCGAGGACGCCGATGTGATGGCGGCTTGGGCTGGGCTCGGTTATTATGCCCGCGCACGGAATCTTGTGAAATGTGCACGCGTCGTGGCGTCCGAATATAGTGGGCAGTTACCCGATACCGAGGCAGAGTTGCTCAAACTGCCTGGAATCGGATCCTATACCGCAGCGGCGGTCGCGGCCATTGCTTTCAACCAGCGCGCTGTGGTTGTCGATGCCAATGTCGAGCGGGTGGTGTCGAGGCTCTTTGCGATTGATGCGCCATTGCCCGCCGCGAAGGCTGCAATCCGCGCCGCGACCGATGCAATAACCCCCGCCGCGCGCGCTGGTGACTTTGCGCAGGCGATGATGGATTTGGGGGCAGGGATTTGCTCGGTCCGCAACCCTTCCTGCATGATTTGCCCGTTACTTGCCCATTGCGTAGCGGGGCAGGCGGGTACAGCCGAAGCATATCCAGTAAAGGCAGCAAAAAAGGCGAAGCCGCACCGCACGGGCACGGCATATTGGTTTCAGCGTGACGATACCGTTTGGTTGGTGACGCGGGACGGAAAGGGAATGCTGGGTGGGATGCGCGCATTGCCCGATGACGGCTGGAGCGCGCAAAAAGACGGCGACGGGGTTGCTCCCTTCAACGCCGACTGGCAAATGTTGCCGCAGTCCGTCGCGCATGTCTTTACGCATTTCACCCTTTCGCTCGACATTGCCGTTACGGCATCAGTGCCTACCGATATCGAGCACGACGAGGGCGAATATTGGCCGCTGAAATCGCTCGACAAGGCAGGGCTGCCGACCTTATTCAACAAAGTAGCAAAAGCGGTAATCGCATCAGGCCAATAATCGCATCAGGCCAATAACCGCATCAGGAGAGTGACGATGGATATGCAGGCAATCGGTCAGAACATGTTGGGACGTCGCGGCTTTTTGAGCTTGGGCGGAAGGTTGGCCGCTACGGGTGCCGCTGCTGCTTATATTCCGTCTGCAGTCTGGGCACGCAAAGCTATCGAGAAGTTCCCGACCATCAAGGCAGAGTTCGGTGCCTATGTGTCCTCGGGTAAGCTCCCCGGGGTGCTTGCTGTCATCGGCAATGGCGGCGCTTCGCCCGATGTGATCGCGGTTGGCACAATCGCGCAAGGCAATCAGACGCCGGTCGATCTCGACACATTATGGCGCGTCTATTCGATGACAAAACCCATTACTGGTATCGCAGCGATGATCCTAGTCGGCGAAGGCAAAATGAAGCTCGATCAGCCAATTGCCGATTTCATTCCGGAATTCGCCAATATGCAGGTGCTGACCGACCCAGATAATAGCCTTTCTTCAGTGCCGGCGAAGAATCAGATCACCGTTCGTCATCTGCTGACTCACACGGCGGGCCTTGGATATGGCATTATTACCAAAGGCCCGTTGCTGAAGCTCTATAACGAGCAGGGTATCAATCCCGCCGTATTCAGCCGCTTCCCGATTCCGGGCCAGCCTGTACCTGCGCCAACGCCCGATTTGAAGACCTTTGCCGAGCGCGTGGCGAAGCTGCCCCTGATTGCCGAACCCGGCACCAAATGGAGCTATTCGATTTCGCTCGACCTGCTCGGACGAGTCATCGAAGTTGCCAGCGGCCTAGATTTCGAGGTCTTCCTGAAAACCCGGCTGTTCGAACCGCTGAAAATGACCAGCAGCTATTTCCAGGTTCCTGCATCGGAAACCAAGCGCTTCGTCACCAACTACGCTCCAATGAACGGCGTTCTGTTCCCCGTCGATCCTGCCCCGACCAGCATCTATCTCGACAAGCCTGCCTTTGCCTTTGGCGGCGCGGGTCTGGTGTGTTCGGCGCGCGATTATGACCGCTTCTTGCACATGTTGCAAAACGGCGGCGAGCTTGATGGCGCGCGCATCGTGTCGGCTGAAACCGTTGCACTGGCGACATCGAACCTCCTTCCTGCCGGCATCAAAACCGAGGGCACGTTCATTGCAGGGGCTGGCAATGGCGCTGGTGGACGGGTTGGGGTTGGTGCGTTTGAAGGCACGTTCGGCTGGGGCGGTGCTGCCGGTACTGTTGCATTCGTCGATACCAAACGCAAATTACGCGCGGTGTGTATGGCGCAATATGTGCCGAGCAACGTCTATCCGTTCCACGAAAATTTCGCGCAATGGGTGTTGAAGGATTTGGGCATACCGGCCTAATCCGATGATCCGCCCAGGATTCACTGGTTCCCCGCTCGACAGGGCAGATCGCGTCCGTAATGATCCAGAGGCCTATGGCGCTCTGCTTGTTGATTGGCGCGCGCGGATATTGGGGCTGGACGGGCTTGACCCGCTCGTGGGGGCCGAGGGCGGCCTTCACTGGCATTCCATTGCTGAACTGGAGGGTTCGGAAGAACTGATCCTGCTCGGTCTATCCGATGGCAAACCGCATTTTGTCTCGTTGGTCGAGGCTACGGGTGACGCGTTTCGTTCGCCTTCCATCTGGCGCGCTTTGTCAATGCTCCCGGCCGAAGACGCCGCAATTTACGGCACCGCGAGAAGTTTGATCGAGTGGCACAACGCGCACCGGTTTTGCGGACGCTGCGGGCATACCACCGATCTGTTCCGTGCTGGATGGGGCCGCAAATGCGGAAATTGCCAGAAAGAGCATTTCCCGCGCACTGACCCCGTCGTCATCATGCTGGCCGAATATGAGGGTAAAGCTTTGGTCGGTCGCCAGTCGCGCTTTCCGCCGGGCAATTATTCGGCATTGGCGGGCTTTCTCGAACCCGGCGAGAGCGTCGAGGAGGCGGTCCGCCGCGAAATCCATGAAGAATCCGGCGTGACCTGCGGCGCGGTGCGCTATGTCACCAGCCAGCCTTGGCCCTTTGGCGGATCTCAACTGATGATTGCGTGCGTTGCCGATGCGAAGGGCGACGAACTGACGCTCGATACTACTGAGATTGAAGACGCGATGTGGGTGACCAAGGATGAGGCACGCGCTGCGCTTGAAGCCCTCGAAGGCCGCCGCTTCAACGCCCCGCCGCCCTTTGCCATCGCGCACAGCCTGCTTCGCCATTGGGTGACAGACTGATGTCCGGGTCTCTCCAGCTCCGTATCGATATCGTGTCGGACGTCGTCTGTCCGTGGTGCATCATTGGCTATAGGCAGGTTGAGCTAGCGCTGGCGATGCTGGATCAGCCCGTAGCCGCAGAAACCCATTGGCACCCGTTCGAGCTAAACCCGAACATGGTCCCCGAAGGCGAGGACACGGCCGAGCATATCGCGCGCAAATATGGCAGCACGCCCGACCAAAGCCGTGCCAACAGGCAGCGGCTTTCAGACATTGGCGACGGCGTGGGCTTTGCCTTCAATTACGGCGAAGGCATGCGTATTTACAACACGTTCAAGGCGCACAAACTACTAACCATTTTTGGAAGCGAGCGCGGCTGGCAGGCGCAGACCGCGCTTAAGCTGGCGCTATTCAAAGCCTATTTTCAGGACCGCCGCGATGTTAGCGACGAAGCGGTTTTGATAGGTATCGCCGAAGCGAATGGCATGGACCGCGATGCGTCGGCAGTATGGCTAGCCAATGAGGCGCTTTCGCAAACGGTTCGGGCCGAGCAGGCCTATTGGCTGGACCAGAACGTTACCGGCGTGCCCGCTATAATCTTCGACCAGAAATTCATGGTTCCCGGCGCACAGAGCGCCGAGACCTTCGCCGACGTTATCGCCAAGGTTTTGGCAAAACGCGCAACCAGCGAAGCCTAGGTAGGTCAGGTCATCCCCCGCCTTACTGTAAACCAGATCGCCACGGTCCAATAAATTCCGGTCATCGCAACGATTACTGCGAGCGGATCAAAGACAACACCTAGCCCGCAAATCGCGGCGGCTGCCCAAATAAACAAGCCAAATTCGACGATCGCAAACGTAACCGCGCAGCTTTCTTTGGTAACGTCGCGGTAGAGTTCGTCGTACCGGTTCCAAAGATGCCATGATATTGCCGTCTGGCCTACCATCAACGCGACAATGCTCCAGAACGAGGTTAACTGCGGACCATGCGCAACGGGGTTTGCCAACGCCAATATGGCCAATATCGCGGCGTAAAGTATGATGCAGATTGCCGACCAGAAAAGCACGGGCTTCATGTCGTCAAATTCGGATGCTTCGGCATTTCTATTGGACTGGTTAAGCATGAAAATCGTGCGGTTGCTCGACATCGCCAACACGATCAATCCAATCATGCCAAAGATTACGGCCATCACCAGCGCGATGATACTAGCGCCCGACATTACATCAAACAATCGGTCGAGACCGATCAAATGGTCAAGCGCTAACATCGAGGAAAATCCGATTGCCCCGCCGACGATCATTTGAAGAACGATCTTGGTCAGGTTCTTCTTTTTCGGATCTGCGACCGGTTTCTGTTCGATCGTCGTCATTATTCTTCTCCTTTCGAAGGTATCCAGTGATCGATAAAAATGGTGTCGACCGCGACACCGAATAGTTTCGCCATGCGCAGTGCAAGCGGGAGGCTGGGGTCGTATTTGTCGGTCTCAACCGCGTTGATCGTCTGTCGCGAAACGCCGAGGCGGTTCGCCAGTTCGCCCTGGCTCCAGCCAAGGTCGGTCCGCAAATCTTTCAACCTGTTTTCCAACTGCGCACCTCCACATCGATTCGCGAGGTGCGAATCATGTAAAGAGCTCTTTACTGTAAAGAGTGTTTGTCAGTCAAGAGTTCTTTACAGGCGTGAGCGCCGTTTAGACAAGACCCATCTTCATCAACTCGCCCAGCATCTTAGGTGACATTTCGTCGCGGCCATCGGCCTCGACGCTATCCAGATCAGGCGGCGCATTGGCCTCCTCCAGATAACGCCAGCCCTGGTGCGCGCGTTTGGGCATAGAGCGGACGGGGATGAGGCGCGGCTCGATCCGTATCCAGTGCCGTCCTTCGCCATTTTCCATGAAACCGATGATTGGGCTTCGGCCGACCAGCGCGTGGCCGTGAATCCAGTACAGCGAGCCACCCGCCATTTCTTCGATCCGTTTGGGCAGATAACGAGTCGTCAGTCGCGCTTCGCCTTGACTAGCATAGCCTTCCAGCCGCCGCCGCAAGTCGGCGACGCTTTCCGCGCCAAAGGCGATCTTGGTCATATTGAGTGGCATATTTGTTATCTGGGGGCTGGCGGATTAGCCTGCAAGCCCGCTGGCGACGGCAAGGCCAAGGAAAATCAGGAAACCCATCGAATCGGTGATCATCGTCACGAAAATCGAACTCGACACCGCCGGGTCTTGGTCGAGCCGGTCAAGCAATACGGGGATAGCGACGCCAGACAGCCCAGCCAGAGTAATATTGCACAAAATAGCCGCAGCAATGACCCCGCCGAGCGTCCAGTTGCTAAAAATGACCCCGGCCCCTAGCCCGGCAATCACCGCAATTGTCGCGCCAATCAACAATGCGACGCGAATCTCGCGCCATATCGAGCGGACGGTATTCGATTGGGTTAGTTGGTTGGTGGCCAGTGCGCGTACTGTCACCGCTAGCGTTTGCGTGCCAGCATTTCCGCCAATCGAGGCAACAATCGGCATGAGTATCGCCAATGCCACCATGGTCTCAATCGCCGCGCCGAATTGCGCGATGATGAAGCTTGCTACCATCGCAGTGCCCAGATTGGCAATCAGCCAGCGGACACGCGCTTTGTAACTGTCGGAAATAGGTTCGTTAATGTCGCCCTCGCCGGCACCTGAGAGCTGAAGGAAATCCTCGTCGGCTTCTTCCTGAATGATGTGGACGATATCGTCGGCGGTGATGACACCGACAAGACGGCCTGCTTCATCGATAACAGCCGCTGAAATAAGCGCATATTTCTGGAAGCGCAGCGCGACCTCTTCCTGGTCCATATCGACCGGGATCAGCGTCTGCTCATGTTGCATGATCTCGCTGACAGGCACTTTGCGCTGGCTGCGCATGATCCATGAAAGCTTGCAGGTGCCAACTGGCTTGTGCTGCGGATCGACAACAAAAACTTCCCAGAAATCGGTGGTCAGATCCTGATGGTCGCGCAGATAATCGATCAAGTGCCCAACCGTCATATGCTCGGGCACCGCGACCAGTTCGCGCTGCATGATGCGCCCGGCGGTCTCTTCGGGATAGGAAAGCGCGTCTTCGATGACAGCGCGGTCTTCTGGGTCGAGTTCGGCAAGGACGGCTTGCTGGTCCTCCTCCTCCATATCCTCGATAATTGCGACTGCGTCGTCGGTGTCGAGCTGACCTGCGAGGTCCGCAACGAGGGCGGCGGGCAGCGCGTCGATAATGTCTTCGCGTACCCAGTCGTTGACTTCGGCCAACACCTCTGCGCTCATTAGATCGCCCAGCGCAATCGCCAGTTCGCCACGCCGTTCGCGCGGGGTTAGTTCGAACAGGTCGGCAATGTCGGCCTCGTGCATCGGCTCGACCAGCCGATGCGCCTCGACCAAATCGCCTTCCTCGACCGCATCCAGTACACGGTCGACAAAGTCTCGGGTCAGGCGGTTGTCTTCATCTAGGGTTTCGACAATTTCGTCGTCGATGGTGACGGGGTCGGCATTTTCGCTGATCATGTGCGGCCTCCCGTTTGGCTGATGTGGTGCTGATTTGATGATGTCGCGCCTCTCCTAAACCGGGCGATTCAAATTGCAATGATTTTGGCTTTTATCTGGTCATCGCTTCGCCTAGGGCCGTCGCCAGTTATCGCACTACGACAAGGAATTTGAAATGGCCGACGAAACCCTTACCCTAAGCCTCGACACGGGCGATGTTGTCATCAAACTGCGCTCCGACCTCGCACCCAACCATGTTGCGCGGATCAAGGAGCTGGCAAGCGAAGGCTTTTATGACGGTATCACCTTCCACCGTGTGATTCCGGGCTTCATGGCACAAGGCGGCTGCCCGACCGGTACCGGCATGGGCGGATCGAAGAAGCCCGATTTGGCGCAGGAATTCAACCGCGAGCCGCATGTTCGCGGCACGTGCTCGATGGCGCGTTCTTCGAGCCCGAACAGCGCCAACAGCCAGTTTTTCATCTGTTTCGACGACGCAACGTTCCTCGACAATCAGTATACCGCTTGGGGCAATGTGATTAGCGGTATGGACCATGTCGATGCGCTGCCCAAGGGCGAGCCGCCTGCGAAGCCAGGCAAGATCAACAAGGCGACCGTCGCCTAACGGACAAAAAGGCGGCTGGCGTATAACCAGCCGCCTTTATCTTATTCCGCAGGCTTTTCGGGCTCACCCTGTGGTGGCTGGGGTGGACGCATCGCTGCCATTACGGTCTTTAACTCATCGGACGAAATCTTGCCGTCCTTGTCGCCATCGACATACTCGAAATTCTGCGCCAACGGACCTTTGGCCTCGTCCTTGGCAATAAAGCCGTCCTTGTTTGCATCCATGAATGCAAAAATCTGTTCAGGGCTTGGCATACCGCCGCCGGGCGCCATTGGCGGTGGCGAATCCTGCTGTGCCGTGGCTGCTGACGCCAATGTTAAGGCTGCCAATATGGCAAGTGATTTCTTCATTCTTGGTCCTTCGTCTAATTGAACGCTGCATTTGCTCACCGCAAACTGAACGTGCCCTTTACCACTGTCACGCATCTGCCCGACAACCAAACTCGGTCGCCTTCCAGCGTACAGCCGACATAACCGCCGCGTGCACTTGCCTGATATGCGGTGAAGCGGTCGCGGCCTAATTCGGCGGCCCAATATGGGGCAAGAAGGGCATGTGCGCTTCCGGTCACGGCGTCCTCGTCAATGCCAGCGCCGGGTACGAACACGCGGCTGATAATGTCGGTCTCGGTTCCCGGCGCAGTCGCGACGAAAAGGTCGTTGCCGAGCCGAGCCAACGTCTTCATCTCCGGCTTTAGCGCCATGATTTCAGCGGCGCTTTCATAGCGGAGCAGATAATATTGGTCGGGGTTGCCGCGAATATGTGTGGGTTTGCCGCCGACCGCTGACGCCGCTTCGCCAAACTCCATCGGTTCGCTTGGAATGGCCGGTAATGCCAGTGCATAGCCGTCCCCGTCTCTCAGCACTTCTAACACGCCCGCCTTGCGCGTGCGAAATGTGGCGCGGTTCATATCCGGATTCTGCCCAAGCACTATATGCCCGCTGGCGAGCGTGGCATGTCCACACATCCTAACTTCGACCGTCGGCGTGAACCAGCGTAACTCGTAATCCGCCTCGCCTGTCGCATCGGGCACTATAAAAGCCGTTTCGGCGAAGGCGTTTTCCTCACCAATCGCCTGCAACACCTCGTCATCCAGCCATGCGTCGAGCGGCATGACCGCGGCCTGATTGCCGGTGAATGGCCGGTCCGCAAAGGCGTCGACATGGTAATAGGGCAGATCAGTCATGGTGGTGATTTTCGTCATGTTCGTGATGTTCGACGGTTTCCGACGGGATATAGCCCATCTCGTCCTTATGGCCTTCGGGATCTGGATGGATGAGGACCTCAACGCCCGGAAATTCGTGCATCAATGCTTCTTCGACTTCATCCATGATCTTGTGTGCCTGCGAAACGGTCATGTTCGGATCGACCCATACATGGAACTGGCAAAAATCATGCGCGCCGCTGGAACGGGTGCGCATATCGTGGATGCCCTTCAGTTCGGGGTGCCGCATCGCGACGTCCAGGAATCGCTGTCGCTTTTCCTGCGGCCATTCGCGGTCGAGCAACTGGTCGAGCGCCATTTGCGCGGCCTTGTACGCACCCCATAACAGCCAGAGGGCGATGCCGATGCCGAAAAGAGGGTCGGCACCGCGAACATTGAGCATGGTGTCGAGGATGATAGCGACAATCACTGCGACGTTAAGAAGGAGGTCGCTTTGGTAATGCACATGGTCCGCGTGGATCGCCACCGATCCTGTCTTTTTGACCACATGGCGCTGATAAGCGAGCAAAGCCAGTGTCGCGACTATTGCGATCAGCGACACGGCAATGCCATATTCGGGATGCGCGGTGCTCTCGCCGCTTCCAAGCCTAACGACCGCGCGCCAGCCGATGAAAATGGCTGACACAATCACCAATACGACTTGAACTAAAGCGGAAAGGGCCTCGGCCTTGCCATGCCCAAAACGGTGGTCATCGTCGGCTGGCATTGCCGCATAACGTACACTGAACAGCGTCAATAACGATGCGAGGACGTCAAAACCAGTGTCAGCGAGCGACCCGAGCAACGCCACCGAGCCCGTTTCAGCTGCGGCGTAGATTTTGAGCGCAAGCAGGAACAACGCCATGCTAACACTGGCAATCGCGGCCTTGGCCGTCAGATTGCCGTGCGATTCATGGTGATGATTGTGCGCGAGGCTCAAGGGTATAACATCCCGGTCGCCCAGTGATCGTCGTCGCGTTCGTATAGCCACCGTTCATGCAGGCGGAATTCGCGGTCTTGCCAGAATTCAATGCGGTTTGGCGTCACCAGCCAGCCCGACCAGTATGGTGGACGCGGTACATTCTGCCCCTCAAAACGCGCCTCCACCTCGGCAAAGCGCGCTTCGAAGGTGGCGCGGTCGTCCAACGGACGCGACTGGTCCGATGCCCACGCACCAAGCTGCGAATTACGTGAGCGGGTTGCGAAATAAGCGTCTGCCGTTGCATCGTCGACCGGATTGGCCTCGCCTTCGATACGGATTTGCCGACGCAACGATTTCCAGTGGAAAAGCAGCGCGACATTGGTGTTGTCGGCCAGCTGCATCGCCTTGCGGCTTTCGAAATTGGTGTAAAATACAAATCCGCCGATATTGCGGCCATGCCCCTTTAGCAGGACCATCCTTACCGAAGGCTGCCCATCGGCTCCGGTCGTTGCCAGCGCCATCGCGTTAGAGTCGTTGAGTTCGCAAACACGCGCCTCGGCAAACCATTCATCGAACAAAGTAAAGGGATCGGGTCTTTCCATAACTGCGCGATAGGCTAAGCTTGCCACCTATAAAAGAGGGAAGGGCAACAATATGCCGTGGGAAGCGATTTTCGGTTATGCAAACCTTTATGCGATGCTGTGCTGGGTGATTTTGGCATTCACGCCGAAGCGCGGAACAATTGTCGTACCACTATTTTATGGCGGCGTTGGCCTTTTGGCTTTGACATATGCAATCCTCATCGTCGGATTGCTCGGCGGAATGATCGATGGTGGCGCTGGTGGAGGCGGCGGCGCGCTTGACTTCACCACCTTGGCGGGGGTGCAGGCGCTGTTCGATAGCCCGGGCGGCGCGACAATCGGCTGGATTCATTATCTCGCATTCGACCTGTTCGTGGGCATTTGGGCAGCCCGCAATGCCGATAGCCGTGGAATTAACCGGATAGTACAGGTGCCGATACTGTTCTTCATCCTGATGGCCGGGCCACTCGGCCTGACCTTATATCTGTTTTTTCGGCAATTTGTGGGGCAAAATGCCGATAATTCGGTGGTACCGAGTTGACTTGACGGGCAGCAATTCCGATTTAGAGCCTTAGGTTAGTAATACAGGGACAATGATGGCCGATCCGTATTCCATATTGGGCGTGTCCAAGGGCGCGGACGAAAAAGCGATTAAGAGCGCCTATCGAAAGCTCGCCAAAGAGCTGCACCCGGACAAGAACAAGGACAACCCGAAGGCGTCGGAGCGGTTCAGCGATGTAACGCGCGCCTACGACCTGCTATCCGATACGCAAAAGCGTGCGCAATATGACCGCGGCGAAATCGACGAGAACGGCCAGCCGCGCGGGTTTGCCGGAGGCAATCCATTTGGCGGGGGCGGCTATAACGCGGGTGGCCCGGGCGGTGCCAATTTTGATTTTGGCAGCGGCGGCATCGATCTTGGCGATATTTTTGACGGGCTTTTCGGCGGCGGCGGTGGCGGTGGCGCACGTCCCGGCGCTGGGCCCCGTCAGCAGCAGGCACCGCCACCCAAAGGCGCCAACATAGCATACGAGCATCTGGTGTCCTTCACCGACGCCGCGACGCTTACACCACAGCGCATGACACTGCGCGATGGCAAGATGGTGGAATTCAAGCTTCCCGCTGGCGTTGTCGCAGGGCAGCAGATACGCATTCCCGGTAAGGGTCAGCCCGGACCCGGCGGCACTGGCGACGCGATGGTGACGCTGAAAATCGGTAAACATCCGCATTTGGATCGCGATGGTGATCATATCCGCATCGAACTACCGATTTCACTGAAAGAGGCGATCGATGGTGGCAAAGTCAAGGTGCCTACCGTGGATGGTCCAGTCATGTTGACCGTTCCTCCCAAAACTGATTCCGGCGCAACGCTTCGTATCAAGGGTCGAGGTTTTACCCGCAAGAACGGGGAACGCGGGGACCAATATGTGAGTTTGATGATTCACTTGCCCAAGGACCCTGCGGCGTTAAAGAAATTGGCTGAACTACTTGGCGAAGACGAATTGGTACGCGCAGGCCTCGGTGTCTGAACATTCGCCGCTGTCGCCGGAAGCACGTGCGCATAGCGGCGTATCGCATGGCGAGAGCGAGGCCAGATGGTTCTCGCACCTCGACACCCCGCACCAATTGTGGGAGGTGCTGAAGCGCGTTTTTGTAGGCGTATACAGCGAAGGCTTCGTCCATGCCGGCAACTTTGCTTATCTATCGCTCGTCGTGCTGTTCTCATTCTGCATCGTCGCAGCAGCGATCGCCGGCGCATTCGGGCAGACACAGTCCGGTCTCTCGCTGATCAATGCATTTTTCGAGACTGTTCCACCGGGAGTCGCTGACGCGTTACGCGGTCCGGTGGAAAGCGCGATGACCGCCAGATCTGGACCTTTGTTATGGTTCGGCGCGGCGGTCAGCCTATGGACAACCGCCAGCCTCATCGAGACGATCCGCGATGTGATGCACCGTTCTTATGGCACCGAGCCGCATCTGTATTTTTGGCAGTATCGCCTCGGCTCGCTGGGAACCGTAGTATTTTCAGTCGTGCTGGCGATGGTAGCGTTCAGCGCTCAAGTTCTGGTGACTGCAATCGAGGAGCTGGTATACCGCTTCGTCCCGTCCGCCGAAAATGTCGCCGCATATTTCGCCTTGGGAAGGTTCGTTCCCTTCCTGATATTGTTCGCGGCAATCTATCTTATATTCCGTGGCCTTACACCGCAAAAATACAAGAACCGCATCTATCCCAAATGGCCGGGCGCGGCTTTGGTTAGTCTGTGGTGGCTTGGGTGTACCGCCGTCTTGCCATGGTTCCTCTCGACGATCAGCAATTATGATGTGACCTATGGCAGCCTCGCAGGTGTGATGGTTGCCCTTATCTTTTTCTATCTGATCGGCCTTGGCATGGTGAGCGGCGCTCAACTGAACGCGGCGCTGGCCAACGCGCATGAAAATGGCCTAAAGCGAGCCCAACGAGATTCACCTGACGAATGAGGATTTTATGACCGGATTGATGGCTGGCAAACGCGGCTTGATAATGGGGCTTGCCAACGACAAGTCGCTGGCGTGGGGGATCGCGAAGCGTTTGAAGGCCGAAGGCGCCGAGCTGGCTTTCAGCTATCAGGGCGAAGTCATGGAAAAGCGCGTGCGTCCGCTCGCCGAACAGCTTGGCTGTGATTTCCTGATCGATTGCGACGTTGCCGACATGGCCAACCTCGACCGCGCTTTCGAGACACTGGCGGCAAAATGGCCGACCATCGATTTTGTTGTCCACGCTATCGGCTTCACCAACAAGGAAGCGCTGCGCGGCAAATATTTCGACGTCGGCCTCGACGACTTCCTGATGACGATGAACATCAGCGTCTACAGCTTCACCGCCGTTGCCAAACGTGTGGCAGCAATGATGAAACCGCTCGACTCCGAAACCGGCCAGGGCGGTGGATCGATGCTTACGCTTTCATATTATGGCGCGGAAAAGGTCGTTCCGCACTACAATGTGATGGGTGTGGCAAAAGCGGCGCTGGAGGCATCTGTGAAGTATCTCGCCAATGATGTCGGACCCGATGGCATCCGCGTGAATGCGATTTCGGCAGGGCCGATCAAGACGCTCGCCGCATCGGGCATCGGCGATTTCCGCTATATTATGAAATGGAACGAACTGAATTCCCCGCTTCGCCGTAATGTCACGATTGATGATGTCGGTGCATCCGCACTCTATTTCCTCTCGGATCTGTCTGCGGGCGTTACCGGCGAAACCCACCATGTGGATGCCGGCTACCACACAGTCGGCATGAAGCAGGAGGATGCTCCTGATATCGGTCTGCCGTGATGATTGCGGGGCATAGCAACGAGCTGATTTTGTTGCTCGTGGGCTGTGCTTTGCTCGTAGGGCTTCACGGCTATTGGCATGCAAAGCATTATTGGGAAGGTCTGCCGCCCATTCTCGACGCATTTGTATCGATGGCGGGTTTCGTGGCGGTTATCGGAGCGTTTGTCTGGGCCGGTCGCATCGGCGGCGAATTTGGCCATCCGCACGCGGCGCGGGTGTTGGCTGTGGCGGTGACGCTTATCGTATACCGTGCAATTCGCACATGGATCGGCAAGGAGCAAGTGCGTTACCGAAAAGTTATGGCGCGCGCTGATCCAGACGATTCCAAATGACATTCGGCTTTGAAATCGACCATGTGCAGGTCGCCATTCCAAAAAGTGGCGAGGACGAAGCTCGAGTGTTTTATGGCGAATTGCTAGGGCTAAAAGAATTACCAAAACCGGCTAATATGGAGAATCGCGGTGGATGTTGGTTCGCGACGTCTGATCGTCAAATCCATCTGGGGGTCGATGCCGATTTCCGGCCAGCGAAAAAGGCGCATGTTGCGCTCAACACCAGCGGCCTTGACGCGCTGCGTGCGCGGCTGGAAAAGGCGGGTTACGAAACCTTTGACGACTGCAATGTCGATGGACGCAAGCGCGTCTTCACGCATGACCCGTTCGGCAACCGCATCGAATTTATGGATAGGATAGCGCGCATATGAGTTTCAACACCTTCGGCCGTGTTTTCCGCTTTACCACTTGGGGGGAAAGCCACGGGCCTGCGCTTGGAGCGGTGATCGATGGCTGTCCTCCAGGTCTTGCGCTGAGCGAGGCCGACATTCAGCCCTTCCTCGATAAACGCCGTCCGGGTACGTCTCGTTTCACGACACAGCGGCAGGAGCCCGATGCGGTGAAAATTCTGTCGGGCGTGTTCGAGGGCCGCACGACCGGTACGCCGATTTCGCTGATGATCGAGAATGTCGATCAGCGTTCGAAGGATTACTCCGACGTCGCCAAGGCCTATCGCCCCGGCCATGCGGACTATAGTTATGACGCCAAATATGGTTTTCGGGACTATCGTGGCGGTGGGAGGTCGAGTGCGCGCGAAACAGCGGCGCGGGTTGCCGCGGGGGCTGTGGCGCGGGCGGTGTTGCCCGATGTCGAGATATTGGCCTATGTCGCCGAAATCGGCGGCGACGCCATTGACCGCGACAATTTCGAAGCGGCACAGATCGGAAAAAACCCGTTTTGGTGCCCTGATGAGGCAGCGGCTGGCCGCTGGGAGAAAATGATCGATGAAGCGCGCAAAGCGGGTTCGTCATTGGGCGCGGTGATTGAATGTGTGGCGACGGGTGTCCCGCCCGGCTGGGGTGCGCCGCTATATGCCAAGCTCGATAGTGAGCTTGCCTCGGCGATGATGAGCATCAACGCCGTTAAGGGCGTCGAAATCGGCGCTGGATTTGCTGCTGCAAGGTTGCGCGGCGAGGAAAATGCAGACCGGATGCGGCCTTCGGCGGAAGGGTCTAATCATCCGGAGTTTTTGGCGAATAACAGCGGCGGCATCGCAGGCGGGATTTCGACCGGACAACCGGTGGTGGTGCGGGTGGCGTTCAAGCCCACGTCGTCGATTTTGACACCCGTTGAGACAATCACACGCGATGGTGACGCGACCGATATCGTGACCAAAGGCCGCCATGATCCTTGTGTGGGGATACGCGGCACGCCGGTTGTCGAGGCAATGATGGCGCTGGTGCTTGCCGACCAGAAACTGCTGCACCGCGCGCAATGCGGTTAGGAAGTTGCAATGCCCAAAATCGACTTCGAAGCGATCCCGCAAAGCAACACAACCGGCTATCCGGCACCGTTCGATGAGCAGGTTGAGGGCCGCTGGTGGCGCAGGCTGGCGCCAGTAGCTGGCCTAACGCAAATGGGCGCGAGCCATGTCGTGCTGAAACCCGGCGCGTGGTCGTCGCAGCGCCACTGGCATGAAGGCGAGGACGAGTTGGTCGTCATATTGTCAGGCGAGGCGGTTTTAATCGAGGATAATGGCGAAACGATTATGCAGGCAGGCGATGTTGCTGCCTGGCCCGCCGGTGTCGAAAATGGCCACCATCTGGTGAACCGAACCGATATTGATTGCGTATTCATTGCCATCGGCACAGGCGACCGCAGTAAGGGCGGAGCCTATTCCGATATCGATATGACTTTCGGAGATGACGGATATTTTTACAAGGATGGCACACCTTATCCTACCCAACGGATCAGGTAACGGCGTCCTCGATCCGCTTAATCGTCCACGGCTCCTCGGCCGCAGCCGCGTACCACTCTTCCATCCACGGATGCGCCAACATCGTTTCGACATAGCCTTGCGCAAAACCGGGCAGGGTGAAGCCATAAGTGACAAAGCGTGTCACCACGGGTGCGAACATGATGTCGGCGGCGCTGAATGTGCCAAACAAATAAGGCCCTTCGCGTCCGAACCGCGAGCGTGCTTCGGCCCATGTCTGCAAGATGCGGATTGCGTCAGCGCGGGTTTCTTCTGAAACCTTCACATCGGATAAAGTCTTGCGGATGTTCATCGGGCATTCGCGGCGCAACGCGGTGTAGCCCGAGTGCATTTCAGCCGCCATCGACCGCGCCATGCCGCGCGCGACTTCGTCCTTCGGCCAGTAACGGTCCCGCCCGACCTTGTCCGCAAGATAGTCGATGATCGCGAGGCTATCCCATACCACGATGTCGTCATCCCAAATTATCGGAACTTTTCCCGATGATGGCGCGAGGTCGACTTCGCGTTTCCGCTCGTCCCAATCGTCGCCAAATAAAGGGACTGTCATTTCATCGAAATGCAGCCCAGATTGCTTGACCGCCAGCCAGCCCCTTAACGACCAGCTCGAATAGGCCTTGTTGCCGATGATGAGTTTGATGCTCATGAAGCCACTGCTTCTAACACCGCGCGCCGCAAATCTTCAATCCCGCCCTTTTTCTCGGCCGACGTCACCGACAGGTCGGGGTAGGCCGCTACATGCTTGCGCAACTTTGCTATCGTATCGGCCTCGACGGCTTCGCGCTCGGTCGCCTTGATCTTGTCGGTTTTAGTTAGGACTATGCGATAACTGATTGCGGCGGCATCAAGCATTCCCATGATGTCATGGTCGACTTCCTTGATTCCGTGGCGGCTGTCGATCAGGACAAAAACACGCTTCAGCACCGCGCGTCCGCGCAGATAATCGTTAATCAGATAGCGCCATTGCTGAACCGTCTTGAGCGGTGCCTTCGCATAGCCGTATCCCGGCATATCGACGATGCGGAACAGCGCAGGGTTGCCAACGTCGAAGAAGTTCAGCTCCTGCGTGCGCCCCGGCGTGTTCGAGGCGCGCGCCAGATTATTGCGGTTGACCAGCGCGTTGATCAGGCTCGACTTGCCGACATTCGACCGACCGGCAAAGGCAATTTCGGGCACGGTCGGGTCGGGAAGGAATTCAAGCTTGGGCGCCGATTTCAGGAACGTGACTGGACCGGAAAAAATCCGATTCGGTTCTTCCAGTCCGGCGATAACATCCGCGCTCACGTCCCTGCCTTGGCTTTCGCGGCCGCTTTTTCCTCAGCATCCTTGACAGCTTGCTGCTTAAGAATCGGATGCCGTGAGTAGAGCCATTTCTGCTGCGCAATCGAGATAAGGTTCGACATGACCCAATACAGCTGAAGCCCTGCCGCAAACGGTGCCATGATAAACATCAGGAACCAAGGCATGATGGCGAAAACCTGTTTCTGAACTTCATCCATCGGTTGCGGGTTCAATTTCTGCATCAGCCACATCGTCACGCCGAGGAGAATCGGTAGCAAACCGATGGCGATGAAGGCCGGAAGGACAATGCCCGTGCCGAGCAAATCGAACAGCAACTGCGCCGAAGGGTCGGGAACGGAGAGGTCCTTCAACCACAAAATAAACGGCTGGTGCCGCATTTCGATGCTCAGCATCAAAATCTTGTAAAGCGCAAAGAAGATCGGAATTTGCAGTACGATGGGCAGGCATCCGGCGAGCGGATTGACCTTCTCGTCCTTGTAAAGCTTCATCATCTCCTGCTGCATGCGCGGCTTGTCGTCTTTCCACCGCTCCTGCACCGCTTTCATCTTGGGCTGAACGACCCGCATCTGCGCCATTGAGGCAAACTGCTTTTGCGCAACAGGGAACATGAACAGGCGCACGACGATGGTCAGGCCGATAATCGCCACCCCGAAGTTACCGAAGACGCCGAACAGCCAATGGAGTATCCAGAAGAAGGGAATGGCGATGAACCAGAACCAACCCCAGTCGATGGAATAATCAAGCAACGGCACGCCCTGCTTATTGGCATACATGTCGAGCGTTACGACTTCCTTCGCGCCCGCGAACAGCCGCGAGGTTTGGGAAATGGTCGCACCTGGCGCGACCTTGCTCTGCGTAGCGTTGACCATCTGCGTCCAGTAATAGCCGTCGGCGGTCTTGAACGAGGCGTTGGTTTTTACCTTCTGGTCGGGAACCAGCGCAGTCAGCCAGTATTTTTCAGTCTCGCCGAGCCAGCCGCCGGTGGTCGAATAATCGGCCTCACCCTTCGGCGCCTCGATGACATCGTCATAGTTGATATTGACGATTTCGTCGTTGAAAACGCCCATCGGTCCGACATGGATATTCCAAGTGTCAGGGTCAGGCGACTGGCCGTTGCGGCTGACGAGGCCGAATGGTGCGACTTGCGCTTCGGTTGCGGCGCTATTGATAAAGCGCTGCTCGGCGGTAATCATATAATGCTTGTCGATCGACAGGACGATTTCGAACTTCTGACCTTCGGCGTTGGTCCAGCTCAACGTCACCGGCGTTTCGGGCGTCAGCTTGCTGGCGCTGGGTGTCCATACGGTCTTGTCGTCGGGAACAGTAACGCCGGTGCCGACCCAGCCGAAACGCGCGAAATGGGCCTTTGTGGTGCCGGACGGCGCAAACAGGCGAACTGGAGGCGAATCCTTGGGTAGCGCCATGCGATGCGCGAGCATTAGCAGGTCGTCGATCCGCGCGCCTTCGAGGTTGATTGAGCCCTTCAGTTTGGGCGTTTCGATCAAAACGCGGGCCGATCCTTTCAGCGCGTCGCCCAACGGGACATTCTTTGGCGCAGCAGCCGAAGTGATGGCTGTTCCCGCTGTAGAGGTTCCGGTCGCAGCTTCGGTCTTCGCGGGCGCGGTGACGGGGGCAGGCACGGCCGTTGGAAAGAAGGTGCTCGCAACATAGGGCCAGCCGAACAGGATCAGGCCTGTCAGCAAGACTGCAAATATCAGGTTACGCTTGTCGTCCACGTTAAACTTTCCCCGTTAATCAAGAATTTGGGCCATTATGGCACCGGATCATGTCCGTGCCCGCCCCAAGGTTGGCAGCGCAATAGCCGTTTGAGCGCAAGCCAGCCACCCTTAATTGCGCCATATCTTTGAAGTGCCGTAATTGCATAAGCCGAGCAGCTTGGGCTGTAGCGGCAGGTCGGTGGCAGGATGCGCGACGGACCAATTTGCCACCCGCGTGCGATGAGAATGAGAAGCTTTGCGATCACTTGCAAAGTTTATCCAAAGCTCGTGTCAAATCGGCGCGTAGTTCAGCGAAATCCTTTTCGATCCCGCCATCTCGACCGATGAGCACATGGTCCGCGCCAGCCTTGCCTTTGTCGCCGAGCATTTCCAACGCGAGTGCGCGGAACCGCCGCCGCATCCGATTGCGGACGACTGCATTGCCGACTTTCTTGGTGATGGTGATCCCTAACCGAATCGCCGGATCATCATCCTGCCGGTCTTTGATCAACAAAACAAAACCGGGAGTTGCATATCGCTTCCCCCGGTTGGCGGCCAGAAAATCCGACCGTTTTTTGATGATGCCGTAACCGCGCATGTCGCGGTCCGCTTTACCGTGGCTTACGCCGACAGCTTCTTGCGGCCACGTGCGCGGCGAGCGTTCAGGATGTTGCGGCCAGCAGCGGTCGACATGCGAAGACGAAAACCGTGGCGACGGGCACGCACGAGATTGCTCGGTTGAAAAGTGCGCTTCATGACTGTAATCCTTAGTTTTTATTCGTAATGAAATGAAAAGGGCCGCCGAATCTGTCCAGCGACCGCTCTTGTTGACGTGGCCGATACGTTCGGGAGCGGTAAAAGTCAACACGGGTTATGGCAGTTTTGCGTCAAGATCATCGCGCCGGAACAGGTGCATGATGTCGCGTTTGATGTCGGGAAATGGCGGGCGGCCCTTGACCTTGTTGCGCCGCAATGCCCAATTTGCCCAGCGGGCATATTCGGGATGTTGCTTTGAAAGCCGCGAATATCGCTTCTTTGCCCAAAGCGAATGTTTGAGGATTACGCCGAGCCCGATGATAAACAGCGCTAGTCCGCCTGGGCCTGGAAGCCAACTGACGAGAGGCGCAGCGACAATCAGCGCCCAACCCAGAATGACCATCGACCAGCGATAGGCAGGCGTATCGCTCCAGTTTTTTCGTTTCGATCGGTGCATATCCGTCATGTGGGATAGCCGAAAGGGTGTTGCAAGTTCATGTCAGCACCAAGCAAGTTTTCCGCAGGAATAAAAAATCTCTAGCATTGTCAGTAATCGCCAGCATTTATTCATGGTTTCGCCGCAATACCGCTGTATCACAGTTTCTTCCCGCTTATATTGAAAGCCTAATGAAAACCGCTCTCCCCCATTTTCACCGCATTGGCGTATTGCCTGCCGACATTGATTTCATGGGGCATGTGAATAACGCGCGCTATTTGAACTGGGTTCAGGATGCTGTGCTGGCGCATTGGAATAAGCTCGCACCGCCGGAAACCGCCACCAAATATCTGTGGGTCGCGCTGAAGCACGAGATTACCTATCGCAAACCGGCGTTTCTGGACGACGATGTAATTGCCACCGTGGTGCTGGAAAAGGTGCAGGGTGCGCGATCATTCTACGACACCGTGATCAAACGCGGTGAAGAAGTTCTGGCCGAGGTCAAGTCAAGCTGGTGCTGCATTGACGCTGAAACGTTGCGACCGGCGCGTATTGCCAACGAGATTCAGGAATATTTTTTCCCGAAGAGCTGATCAGAATATCGGATCGTTCGCGCCGTTATCATCCAGCGGCATGGCTTCGGTGTGGATGCCGCACTCGACCTTGTCCCAGCCCTTCCAGCGACCAGAACGTGGATCTTCCCCTGGCGTGACCATTGTTGTGCAAGGCGAACAACCGATGGAGGGATAACCCTGTTCAACCAGCGGATGCGCGGGCAGGCTATGCTCTGCCATATAGGCATCAAGCCGCACTTTGTCCCAGTCGGCCAACGGGTTGACTTTGAGCCGGCCTTCCTCGATTTCGAAACGCGGAAGCGCCTTGCGGGTGGAGGACTGGAACGCCTTGCGTCCTGAAAACTGCGCATCGAAACCAGCTAGAGCCGCTTTCAAAGGCAACACCTTCCGAATTTCGCAGCAGCCATCGGGATCATAGGACCAGCGCAAGCCGGTTTCGTCCCGTTTGGCGAGCATAGCTGGGTCGGGCGTAAGATTGCGCAAATCGGTCAGACCCAACCGCTCGCGCAATTCCTCGCGATAGGTAATCGTTTCGGGGAAATGCTTACCAGTTTCCAGAAACAGCACTGGAACTGTCGGATCAATGCTCGCGATCAGGTGCAACAACACCGCGCTTTCTGCACCAAAGCTCGACACAATAGCGGCGTCGCCAAGCATATTTTCCTTGAGCAAAACCGTCAGCATCTCGACCGTATCACGTCCGCGAAACATGTTATTCAGGCGAACCGCGTCCGCCTCGGTATAACGCGGCGCGGTATCGATACGGTCAATGATGCGGACCTGTTCACCCATGGCGTAGCTTCCACACCGGCACAGCGGCGTCGGCGGCTTTCTGGTAAAACTGGTCATAGTTCGACAGCGCGCGGGCGACCACGTCAGGGTTCAGCGAACCTTCGGGCGCAAAGCTATCGAAGCCACAACGGCGCATGAACGCAATCTGGTCAACGAGCACGTCGCCTTGCGCGCGCAGTTCGCCGGTGTACCCCGCTTCGCGCAAAATCCGCGCCGAGCTATAGCCGCGCCCGTCGCGATATTTCGGGAAAGCGACTTCGATGAGAGTTAGCCTGTCAAGAAACGGAATAAGCGCGCGCGCATCGTCGTCTGGTTCGAGCCGGACTGCGGTTGCATTGGACTGATCAAGAAAAGCGTCGAGTGTAACCGATGGCTGCTCGGTGACCTCATCGTTGCGATAGCGGAACTCAACCATAGATCGCCTCCTTGAACGGATCGAGGCCAACACGGCGATATGTATCTAGGAACCGTTCGTCGCCTTCGCGTAATTTCTTGTAGACCTCGGTGGCCTTTTCAACAGCATCAACCACGCCGTCCTCGTCAAAGCCGGGGCCGATGATCTTGCCGATGCTGACATCTTCCGCACCCGAACCGCCAAAGGTCAGCTGGTAATTTTCGACGCCCTTTCGGTCGACACCCAATATGCCGATATGTCCGGCATGGTGGTGCCCGCAGGCGTTGATGCAGCCGGAGATTTTGAGCTTCAACTCGCCCAAATCGCGTTGCCGGTCCAAATCAGCAAAACGGGTTGCAATCTTCTGCGCGACTGGGATCGAGCGCGCGTTCGCGAGGCTACAATAATCGAGGCCGGGGCAAGCGATGATATCACTGATCAGGTCGAGATTAGCGTCGGCGAGTTCCGCATCGCGCAAGGCTTGCCAAACAGGGTATAGGTCGCGCTTGGCGACATGCGGCAAGACGATATTCTGTGCATGGGTGACGCGCAGTTCGTCGAAGCTGTATCGCTCGGCCAAATCCGCCATCACATCGATTTGGGCTGATGACGCGTCACCTGGGATGCCACCGATCGGCTTCAGGCTGATGTTGACGATGGCATAGCCCGCCTGTTTGTGCGGCTTCACATTTTGGTCGAGCCAGACAGCGAAATCGGGATCGCCGCGGTCGGGTTCGACATCGACTGCATCGAAAGCGGGAGGGGCGAAGAAGGCGGCAATCCGATCGAGTTCGGCCAATGGCGGGTCAATCCCAAGCGTCTTCACATGCGCGAATTCTTCGTCGACCTGACGACGATATTCATCGGCACCCAATTCGTGGACGAGGATCTTGATCCGCGCCTTGTAGATATTGTCGCGACGGCCGTAGCGGTTGTAAACGCGCAGGCAGGCCTCTATATAGCTCAACAGATCGTCGGCTTTGATGAACGGGTTGATCTCCGGCGCGATCATCGGTGTGCGACCCATGCCGCCACCGACAAAGACACGCGCACCAAGTTGGCCGTCCTTTTTGACCAATTCCAAACCGATATCGTGCAGACGCATAGCTGCGCGGTCTTCAGGCGAAGCTATAACGGCAATCTTGAATTTTCGCGGCAGATAGCTGAATTCCGGATGGAAGGTCGACCATTGGCGCAGCAATTCAGCCCATGGACGTGGATCGGCAACTTCGTCAGCGGCTGCTCCGGCATATTGGTCCGAGGAAATATTACGAATGCAATTGCCGCTGGTTTGGATTGCGTGCATCTCGACGGTTGCAAGGTCCGCGAGCAGATCGGGACATTCTTCAAGCTTAATCCAGTTATACTGAATATTCTGCCGCGTGGTGAAATGGCCGTAATCGCGATCGTACTTTCGCGCTATGTGCGCCAGCATCCGCATCTGCCGTGAATCCATCGTGCCATAAGGAATGGCGACCCGCAGCATATAAGCGTGGAGCTGCAAATAGAGGCCATTCATTAGCCGGAGCGGCTTGAACTGGTCCTCGGTAATCTCGCCAGCCATGCGGCGCTTTACCTGGTCGCGAAATTCCTCGACGCGGGCATCGACGATGGCCTGGTCGTAATTGTCATATTTATACATGTCAGATAATCCATTCGCCAGCCGCGGGGTCTGCGGGCTTCAATGTGAGGTCGGGGCGTACGGTCGGACCAAGTGCGCGCACCCGGTCCTTGATGTGCGCGGGGCGTGGGCCTTCGGGCGTATCAATTGCGTCAATGATGTAAGGCGCATTGACCCTGCGAGCGCCTTCTTCTGCGTGCAGGATGGCCTCGCCATGTTCGCCAACATCGACTGAGTCTTCCACATGGATCGACCAACCACTGCCGGTCCACCAGGTAACGGCACCTGATCCCAATTCATTTCCGGTCAATAACTTCACGCAATTTTCTCCGCCTGTTTGGCAAAATGGATGAGCCGGTCCTCGGCGTCTGATTTGAGCACCACATCGCCGACAATGATGATTGCAGGCGATGCGATTTTGTTGCGGACAATCATGTCGCCCAGATCAGTCAGGATCGTGCGGAGCGCGCGGGCATCGGGACGCGTCGCGCGCTCCAGCACGGCGACGGGCGTGTCGGGGGAAAGCCCGTCGGAAATCAGTTTTTCGGTAATGTCTGCAGCGGTGGCGACGCCCATATAGATAACCAGCGTGCGGCCCTTGCCAGCAAGTCCCGCCCAATTCTGGTTGGTCAGCCCTTTGCACTGGCCAGCAACGAAGGTTACGGCGCTTGATGCGTCGCGGTGGGTGAGGGGAAGCATCGCTTGCGCTGCCCCGCCCATAGCTGCGGAAATGCCGGGTACGACTTCAACGTCGATGCCAGCATCGCGGCAAGCTTCGGCCTCTTCGCCGCCACGTCCGAAAATAAACGGGTCGCCGCCCTTGAGGCGGACCACAAGATATCCGGCCAGTGCCTCGCGTACCAAAATGGCGTTAATGCCATCTTGTGGTACCGAATGCTTGGAGCGGCTTTTGGCGACCGAAATCAGCCGTGCTGCGGGATTTATCATCGCCATGATCGCATCATCGACCAACCCGTCGTGCACCACTACCTCGGCAGCCGCAATCAACCGCGCCGACTTGAGCGTCAACAGTTCGGGGTCACCGGGACCAGCGCCCACCAGATAGACTCGTGCCTTTTCCATGCGCGCCATATGCGCTTTGCTTGTTACAGCTTCAAATCAGGATAAGTTGGCTTGCGGGTAGCAGAACTTTAGGCGACTATTTACCACCGTTATCAGCAATGGTCTCGTCATCTTTCAATCCGATACCGATCATCGCTTTAGGCACTTCATTCTCGGATGAAACAACAGGATAGGCGCAATAATCTGCTGCGTAATAAGCGCTGGGTCGGTGGTTACCCGACAGACCGATGCCGCCAAAGGGCGCCGACGACGAGGCACCGTTGGTCGGTGCGTTCCAGTTGACGATTCCTGCGCGGCTATTTGCCCAGAATTCGTCATATTGTGCAGCAGACCCGCCAATGAGGGAGGCAGAGAGGCCAAAGCGCGTATTGTTTGCTTCATTGATCGCGGCGGCGAAGTCCGGGACACGAATGACTTGAAGCAACGGCCCGAACAGTTCGATATCGGGCCGTTCGGCCATTTCGGTTACGTCGATAATTCCGGGCAAGAGAAAGGGACGGCCATTTATCGGAACCCGCATATGCTTGATCGGTCTTCCGCCCCGGCTCATCAACGCAAGATAGCTCTCGACCAGATTATCGCACACGTCATTGTCGATCACCGGCCCCATGAATGGCGGCGGTTCGCCATGAGGGTCACCAATAACCAGCCGGTCGGCAATTTTCTTCACTTCGCCCACGACCTGATCGTAAAGCTCATCTTTGACGATTAACCGCCGGGCAGCGGTGCAGCGCTGACCTGCGCTTAGGAATGCAGACTGGACAACAAGCACGGCGGCGCTGTGGATATCGCGCGTGTCCCAGACGATAATCGGGTTGTTCCCGCCCATTTCGAGTGCAAGGATTTTGTCGGGACGATGTGCAAACTGGCGATTGAGTGCGATGCCGGTTTGTGCCGATCCGGTGAAGAGCAAGCCGTCGATATCGGCATGCTGCGATAGCGCCTTGCCCGTTTCCGGGCCGCCTTGCGCGATACGGACGATGCCTTCGGGAATGCCCGCTTTGCGGTAATAATCGACGAGCAATTCGCCGACTGCTGGCGTCTTCTCAGATGGTTTGAAAACAATTGCGTTACCGGCGATTAACGCTGGAATAATGTGACCGTTGGGCAAATGTGCGGGAAAGTTGTAAGGACCTAGAACGGCAAGAACGCCATGAGGCTTGTGGCGTAGCGCGTTGCAACTGCCGCCTTTGCCTTCAAGGCGACGTTGCGCGGTGCGTTCGGCATAGGCCCGCACCGAAACATCGACTTTCCCGACTACCGATTCCACTTCGGTCCGGGCTTCCCACAGCGGCTTTCCGGTTTCGCGCGCTATGAGGTCAGCAAATTTTTCGAGATCGACGCGCACGCGATTTGAAAAGCTTCGCACCCGATCGATCCTTTCGGCCAATGGAGCTGCCGCCCATTTGGGCCATGCCGCGCGGGCTGCCGCTATTTCCGCATCGACATCAGCCGTCCGCCCGCGCCAAAGCTCGGCACCTGTTGCGGGTTCGAAAGAGACGAGGTCGGGCAATTAATTCGCTTCTAAAAGGAGGTAAGTTGGCTGTTTACTATAATTCGCCTGTATAGTTTTAAATCACGTAAACTGGCCATGTAAAATAGCCCATTACGGAGAATCTGCATGAGCCCCGCTCATATAACGGATCGCTTCAATCTTCCGGTGCAAGGGTTGCCAGTCGTTATCCTCGGCGATAGCCGCCCAGATCGCCTCGACCTCGTTGATCAACATCGAGCAGGTAGCTGGATCAGACCAATAAACATGGTCGATGGCAGCCGGATTCTGGTATTCAGCCAAAGCCCGGACAAATTCGTTTCGGTTTTCGCCGAAGCCATCTGTGCTGACGGTTCTGCCGCCACGATGCTCGTGAAAAAAACGGTCGATTGGTATTTGCTCGCGCACCATCGCGCGTTCGGCGGCTTCAACGAGCTGGCGGTCGTTTTCCTCGCCGTGCGACAATGCACCAAGCCGCCACAGGAAACGCCGAATGATTGCGTCCTGATACAGACCGGGAAAACGTTCTAGTGCTTCGATCAAGGGCGGCGCTTCCGACATCAGTCGCAACGAAACCGCCAATTGTCCCAAATCCCAATGTATCGCCTCGGCCTGCCGACCGAAGGCGTAAAGCCCGTTTTGGTCGAAATAGGCTGCGGTAAAGCGCGGGTCCCAGTATTCCGTGAAGCGCCAAGGCCCATAATCAAAGCTCTCGCCCGTGATGTTTATATTGTCGCTGTTGAGCACGCCATGGACGAAACCGGCAACCATGTACGATGCGGCCAAGTCAGCGATTCTTTCGACCGCGAGACCAAGCAATTGCGCAGCGGGGTTATCCGTCGGTGGCTCATTGTATAAAATCGTCAAACAATAATTGACCAGCTGCTCCATGGTTTCGGAATCACCCAATGCTGCCAAGCGCTGGAAGGTGCCGATGCGGATATGGCTGTGGCTTAGGCGCACCAGCACTGCGGAACGCGTCGGCGATGGCTCGTCGCCACGCATCAATTGTTCGCCGGTTTCGATAAGCGAGAATGTCTTGGACGTGTTGACGCCCAAGGCTTCGAGCATTTCGGTGGCGAGGATCTCGCGAACGCCGCCCTTTAGCGTCAGACGGCCATCGCCTTGGCGGCTATAGGGCGTGGTTCCCGAACCCTTGGTCCCAAGATCGAGCAGCCGGTCATACCCATCGCGTAGTTGTGCAAACAGGAAACCGCGGCCGTCGCCGATCTCCGGATTGTAAACGCGAAACTGGTGGCCATGATAGCGAAGCGCGAGCGGCTCGGGCAGATTATCGGGCAGCGGGTCGAAACGCCCGAAATGCCGCAGCCATTCTTCATCGCTGAGCGCGTCGAGCCCGACGGTTGCCGAATAACGGTCATTGCGGAAACGCAAAATCGCTTCGGGAAATTCCGCCGCTGTAACCGCATCACCAATTTTGCTGCTTAGGCTGGCGATTTTCGGATCGGGGCGGTAGGGGGACGGCAGTATCTTGATTTGCATCGCCTAGTTTTGGGCGGTGCGCAATCGAAAGGCAAGTATGGCGGCGGTCCGCATTCTTCATTTGCACAGCAGCTTCAACCCCGGCGGTCAGGAAACGCGCACGGTGCGGTTGATGAACCATTTCGGAAATCAGGCCGAGCACACGGTTTTATCCGCAGTGCCCGGCGCCTTTGGTGCTGCCGACTTGATAGACAAGCGCGTAAGTGTCGCTTTTCCCAAAAGCGAAGCGCCGTCGCTTGCGGGCTGGCCGGGCATGGGCCGCTATCGCAAACTGGCCGCCTATATGAAGAAGTTCCACCTCGTACTCAGCTATAATTGGGGCTCGATGGACGGCGTCATGGCACGAACGCTGTTTGGACAAAGCATGGGCCTTCCGCCGCTTATCCATCACGAGGACGGGTTCAACCATGACGAAATCGAGCGGTTGAAGAAACGGCGCAATTGGTTCCGCACAATTGCGCTGCAGCGGGCGCACACGCTGGTCGTCCCTTCAAAAACGCTAGAAAAAATTGCCCAAACCGCATGGCATCAGCCGTTTGAGAAAATCAGCCGCTTTCCGAACGGAATCGACACGGCGCATTTCAACCGTAAGGCACAGCGCGGAGCATTTCCAGGTTTTGTTAAGCGCGACGGTGAGGTGATCGTCGGTACGATTGCCGGCTTGCGGACCGTCAAGAACCTGCCGCGCCTTGTCCGCGCAGTGGCAGCGGCGGGGCCGAACGTCCGGCTGGCGATTGCGGGCGAAGGGCCGGAACGCGAGGCGATTATGGCCGAGGCTGCGCGGATGGGCATCGCCGACCGCGTCATGCTGCCAGGCTTCCTGCGCGACCCGGCACGCTATATCGGGCTGTTCGATGTTTTTGCGTTAAGCTCCGACAGCGAGCAATATCCGATCAGTCTTGTCGAAGCGATGGCGAGCGGCATTCCTGCCGTTTCGACCGATGTGGGTGATGTGCGCAACATTGTCGCGAGAGAAAACCTGCCGTTTATCATTGCCCGGGAAGACGAGTCTGGTCTGGCGACAGCGATTTCGACGCTGGCAAGAGACGCCAAATTGCGTGCCGAAATCGGCGAAGCAAATCGCTTTCTTGCGTTCTCACAATATGACGAGGAAACCATGTTTGCCCGCTATCGACAGCTTTACGGTTCTGCGATGAAACGCGCAGATTTTGCGCGACAAGGATGATTGTTTGAGATAGCGCAAATGCGAGGGGAGCGCGCTATTAAGCGCCTTTTTAGTCTATAGGGGTCGAAATTGTGTTTAAGGGTCTGAAACCCATTATCTATGGTGGCCGCGAAGTTTGGCCACTTGTTGAAGGCGGTAAGGGCGTTGCCGCAACAAATCATGCAAGTTCGGGGGCTTGGGCGGCCGCTGGTGGTATCGGCACCGTTTCGGCGGTCAACGCCGACAGCTATGACGAAAATGGCGACATGATCCCGCAGGTGTTCCACGGTAAAACTCGTGCCGAGCGCCATGAAGAGCTGGTCGAATATGGCATCAAGGGCGGCATCGCGCAGGTCAAGCTGGCGCATGAAATTGCCGATGGCAAGGGCGCGATCAACATCAACGTGTTGTGGGAAATGGGCGGAGCACAACGCATCCTCCATGGCGTTCTAGAAGAAACCAAAGGCATGGTCACCGGCGTGACCTGCGGTGCTGGCATGCCTTACAAGCTTTCCGAAATTGCGGCGCAATATGGCGTCTATTATCTGCCGATTATCAGCTCGGCGCGTGCCTTCCGTGCGCTTTGGAAACGGGCATATCACAAGGTTCCCGAATGGCTTGGCGCAGTCGTTTACGAAGACCCCTGGCTTGCTGGCGGGCATAACGGCCTGTCCAACGCCGAAGACCCGCGCAGCCCGGAGGATCCCTATCCGCGCGTCAAAGCGTTGCGCGATGTCATGCGCGCCGAGGGCATTTCCGACGACCTTCCCATTGTGATGGCTGGCGGCGTCTGGCATTTGCGCGATTGGGACAACTGGATCGACAGTCCGGAATTGGGCCAAATCGTATTCCAGTTCGGTACGCGGCCTCTGCTCACGCAGGAAAGCCCGATCCCGCAGGGCTGGAAAGACGCGCTCACCAAGATTCCCGAAGACGGTGTTTTGTTGCATCAATTCTCGCCCACTGGCTTCTATTCAAGCGCCGTGATCAATCCATTTTTGCAAGAATTGCAGGCGCGTTCCGAGCGGCAAATTGCTTACACGCAGGCTGCTGACCTCGAACATACCGCGCAACTTGATGTGGGCGTCAAAGGCAAGAATTTTTGGGTCACCACCGCCGATTTGATGAAAGCCCGCGAATGGCATGCGCGCGGCTTTACCGTTGCGCTCAAGACGCCTGACAACACTTTGGTATTCGTCACCCCGCCGTCGGGCGACGTTATCCGCAAAGACCAGAAGGAATGCATGGGTTGCCTGTCCCATTGCGGCTTTTCGTCGTGGAAGGACCATGACAATAACAGCACTGGCCGCCTCGCCGACCCGCGCAGTTTCTGCATCCAAAAGGCGTTGCAGAACATCGCCCATGGCGCGCCGATCGATGAGAATTTGATGTTCGCCGGGCACAGCGCTTATATGTTCGGTAAGGATCCGTTCTATTCGAATGGCTTTGTGCCCACCGTGAAGCAGCTTGTGGACCGGATACTGACGGGCGACTGATTTCGACGCTGTCTGAAAAGGCGTCGAAATTTTTTACAAAATCTGCCGCTTCTTTTACCTGTTGTTGACCTTACCGGCATACATCTTTCGGTAGGGGATGTTGATGGGCTACATGACGTCGCAATATCGTAAGGTCGAACCTGCCCGGTTGGAGCAGCGCGAAGTTACGCGCCACCCGGTCCTCCTCGGCAAGGCCACTGTCCGCAGTCACGCCAAGCATCCTATCGAAGCACGTCTAGTCGATCTTTCCATCTATGGCTGCCGCGTGTTGTTGGACGGCAGTTTCAAGGTCGGCGACCGTTTGTGGTTGCGGCTGGCGGGAAGCAATCCGATCAGTGCAACCGCCGTCTGGGCCGAAGGTGACAGGCTTGGCTGCAAGTTCGACGAAATACTCGACCGCGCATTGTTCCGCGAACTGACCTTACAGGGCAGTTGACCCGGTCATATCGCTCGTCCATGATTTAATCGGTCGATTAAATCAAAGGATGCTGCGATGGATTTCAGCCTTACCGAAGAGCAACAGGCGCTGAAGGCCGCCGCGCGCGGCTTTGCGCAGAAGGAATTGGCGCCGTTGGCATTGGGTATCGAAGCCAGCAATGAGCCGCTGTCGTATGACATGGTGAAGCGCATGGCAGCGATGGGCTTTCTTGGAATCAACATCCCTGAAGAACTCGGTGGATTGGGGCTTTCCAACCTCGACGCGCTGATTGTTCTTGAAGAACTCGCCAAGGTGTCGAGTGCGGTCGCCTTCCCTGCTTTCGAGGCGAATGTAGGCCCTGTCCACGCGATCCGCCATTTTGCGCCCGAGGCATTGAAGCAACGCATTGTCCCTGCTGTTTGCCGGGGTGAGATGATCGTCGCGGTGTCGATGTCCGAACCCGACGCCGGAACGGCGCTCACGGACCTCAAAACGCGCGGCGTGATCGACGGCGACACGGTGACTGTCAGTGGTAGCAAGCGCTGGTGTTCGGGCGGCGGGCATAGCGATGCCTATCTCGTTTACACGCGACTGTCCGATGCTCCGGGCGCCAAGGGCATAGGCGCGGTCTTGTTAGAGAAGGGCATGGCGGGCTTGAGCTTTGGCGAGCCCGAAACATTGATGGGCTTTCGCGGCGTACCTTCTGCTGACATCTTCCTCGATAATGTGAAAGTTCCGGTCGGCAATATCGTCGTTCCCGCTGGTGGTTTTGCCAAATTGATGGAAGCATTCGACCTGGAACGCTGCGGCAATGCGACGATGGCGCTGGCGCAGGCATCGGGTGCGCTGGAGGATGTGCTCGCCTATGTGCAGGAGCGCCAGCAGTTCGGCAAACCGCTCGCCGATTTTCAGGCAGTGCAGATGAAGCTTGCCGAAATGCAGATGGAGGTCGAGGCGGCGCGGCTGTTGATTTACCGCGCGGCGGTGAATGCCGACAAGGGGCTTCCATCGATACTCGATAGCAGCACCGCCAAGTGCTTTGCCAACCAGATTGCGCGCAACGTCACTGGCAACGCGGTGCAGATGATGGGGGGTTATGGCTACTCGACCGCCTATCCGATGGAGCGCCGGATGCGTGATGCCTGGGGCTGGGGAATCGCAGGCGGGGCGATCGATATCCAGAAGGTCAACATTGCCAGCGCGATGGTAGGGCGGCGGTTTGATCAGCGGCGGTGAAACTCAATCCAGATCCCACGCCCGTTCGCCGTGGCTGGCGATGTCGAGGCCATCGCGTTCCTGATCTTCATTGACACGCATCGGCAGGACCATCGAGACCATATAGCCAATGATGAGCGTAACCACCGCAGAATAGGCCGCGACGATTGCAACACCCTTTAATTGCACCCAGAGTTGCGACGCCATGCCCGCGCCTTCGGCGTAGCCCACGCCGCCCAGGCTTTCGCTTGCGAAGACTGCGAGTAACAGCGAACCCATCATCCCGCCGACACCGTGGACCGCAAATACGTCCAAAGAATCGTCGATTTTGAGAGTGCCTTTGATAAGGCCAACGAACCAGAAGCAGACGAGGCCCGCGAGCAGCCCGATGATAACTGCCCCGCCCGGACCGACAGTACCTGCTGCAGGGGTAATCGTCGCGAGGCCCGCAACGGCTCCGGTGGCAAAGCCGACGGCGGTCGATTTGCCGACTTTGATCCGCTCGATCAGCAGCCAAACCAAAGCCGCCGTCGACGCCGCGACATGCGTGTTGATGATTGCACTTGCCGCTGCGTCATTCGCCGCCAAAGCGGAACCGCCGTTAAAACCGAACCAACCGACCCAGAGCAAACCGGCGCCCGCAACGGTCAACGCCGGACTGTGTGGCAGCATCAACGTCTTGGGAAAGCCGATGCGCTTGCCGAGCATGATCGCCACGATTAGCGCCGAAATGCCTGCTGTTGTGTGGACGACGATGCCGCCTGCGAAATCGATTACGCCCTGCTCTGCAAGGAAGCCGCCGCCCCAAACCCAGCGGGTGACGGGCACATAGACAAGCAGCGACCATAATGCGCTAAACGCGACGACCCATCCGAAACGCGCACGCTCGACCCAAGCGCCAACGATCAGGGCAGGCGTGATGACCGCAAACGTCATCTGGAACAAGGCAAAGGACAGTTCACCGATGCTTTGTCCCTCACGGATCGAATCGAGCAGGCCGCCGAGCATGAAATTGTCCGCTGCGCCTATGTAGCCATTGCCGTTGACCGAGAAAGCGAGGCTATATCCGGCAACAATCCAGATAACTGAGGCGATTGCGGCAATCGCGCCGCATTGGACAAGCACCGACAGGAAATTTTTCGCGCGGACAAGGCCGCCGTAGAACAGCGCGAGGCCGGGTAGCGTCATCATCAAGACCAGTGCCGAGGATGTAAGTATCCACGCACTGTCGCCGCTGTTGGCCTCGGGTACAGCCACTATATCCTGTGCAAAGGCCGGGGCTGCTGCAAAAGCAGCCAAGGCCAGCGTAAGCTTCGAAAAATTCCGGATCATGCCTCTCCCCGCCCCGATTATATGCCTGACTTGGTAAGCGAGGCAAGCGGGATGCTCAATGCGTAAATTACGGTTAATGGCGGATTTTTGGCGGAAAGTCGCCCAATGCCACTCGTCAACTCCAACCTTCGAGCACCTGATCGTGCGGACGGTGCCCGTCGGCCCACATGCGGATATTGGCGATAACGCGCTCACCCGACGCCTCACGCCCCTCGAATGTCGCGCTGCCGAGGTGCGGTAGCAGGACAACATTGGGAACGGAGAAGAAACGCGAGTCGACCGCCGGTTCGTGCGTGTAGACGTCGAGACCGGCTCCTGCGATGCGGCCAGTCTCCAATGCGCCAATAAGTGCGTCTTCGTCGATCAACTCGCCACGCGAACTGTTGATGATATAGGCATCGGGCTTCATCAATGCGATCCGGGCGGCGTTGATGATCTTGTCGGTTTCCGCCGTTAACGGGCAGTGCAGCGTAATGATATCCGACCGTGCGACGAGCCGGTCGAGATCGGGTTCGAAGGTGACGCCCAATTCTTCTTCGATACTTACCGGCAAACGGTTCCGCTTGTTATAGATGATGTTCAGGCCAAAGGCCTTTGCTCGCACCGCAACCGCTTCGCCGATCCGGCCAAAGCCGATGATGCCGAGCGTTTTGCCGCCGATGCGATGACCAAGCATGCCGGTCGGCCGCCAGCCATCCCATTCGCCTGCGCGCATCGCCCTGTGGCCTTCACCGAGACGGCGGGGAACATTGAGGATCAGCGCCATCGTCAGATCGGCGGTATCGTCGGTGAACACGCCAGGTGTGTTCGTGACCATGATACCCTTTGCCTTGGAGGCAGCGAGGTCGATATGATTCACTCCCGCGCCGTAATTGGCGATGAGTTTCAGGCGGGGTGGTGCGGCCTCGATCAGCTCGGCATCAATGCTGTCGGTCACGGTCGGTACGAACACATCGCAATCGGCCATCGCACCTGCCAGTTGTTCGCGGCTCATTGGTGCATCGTCGACATTGAAACTGGCATCGAACAATTCGCCCATCCGCGTCTCGACTGCTGGCAATAATTTGCGCGTGACGTGGATGCGAGGGCGTTCGATGCGGCTGAGTTCGGGCATAGGTGGACTAAAGCCGATTTTCCTGTGACGTCAAGACAGGATGGTTGCACTGTCGGTATAGCTTACAGTATAGAGGCGTCCGTTGGGGTAAGATTATGGCAAATCAGGCAAAAATCATCTGGCAATTGGTTGCTTTGGGATTGGCGGTGTCGGCGGCATCCGCAGCGTACGGGCAGGCGCAACAGAAAACGCCTTATTGGGCCTCGATCGAGGAGCCCGAGGCTCGGATGCGCACCGGCCCGAGTACCGAATTTCCGGTGAAGTGGGTCTATAAACGCCAGGATTTGCCGGTAAAGGTGGTCGCCGTGCACAGCGTCTGGCGCAAGGTGGAGGACCCCGACGGCGATCAAGGCTGGATGCATGTCCGTTTACTCAGCCCAAAGCGCACGGCGGTTGTCGTGGGCAGCGGTATTGGATCTCTGCGTGAAACGCCCGAAACGACCGCCCGCATTGCTTGGCGGGTCGAGCCGGGTGTCGTGGGGCGCATTGATGAGTGTGAACTAGGCTGGTGCCGTTTCGAAAGTGCCGGTCGCTACGGCTATATCGAAAGCGACCGGCTTTGGGGTGATGAAGCGGCCTAGGCCGCGGCTGGCACACCAGTATCGTCAGCGCTTTCGCGCGGGCGATTTACCACTTCGGCAAATTTCGCATGATATTTGGGATGCTCGGTCCCCATCCATTTGTCCCACCACGTAAAGTACAGCCCGTAATTATGGTTGAAGCTGCCATTATGGTGCAGGTCGTGGTGGACCGTTGTATTGATCCAGCTGGTCAGCGGCGTCGATAACCACCAGCTTGGGAAAAATTCGAACCCGGCATGGCCCATCGCATTGCGGATGATCTGGAAATTGAGCCAGGTGAAAAGCACCCAGCCCGGTGTCGGCACGAAGAGTAGCCAGATTGGCACGAACATAAACATCACCACCGCTTCGGGAATGGCAAAGCTATAGGCTGCCCATGGCGTTGGCGTGATCGACCGGTGATGCGCGCGGTGGAAATGTTTGAACAGCTTCGGATGATGCATCGTGCGGTGCGCCCAATAGAAATAGGCGTCATGCGCAGTCACGATGGCGGCAAGGATCAAAAGGTCCGTGCCAAGTCCGAAGCCTGCACCCATCATGTCGTAAAACAGGCCGACCTGTTTTCCCCAGATCAAAAATGCGGCGCCAACGGTATATACCAACGCTGATTGCAGCGACTGCAAACCTTCGCGCCGCATGTCCGCAGCGGATGCTTCACGCGGCTGAATCTTTCGCGCCTTTAAGGCGCTACGCCGTAACAGCCCGACGATGACGAAAGTTATCGAGGCAGCGATAAGGTAGCGCCCAAAATCAAAGGCGAAAACATACTGTCCCTTGGTGAGCAGTATGTCGAGGGGAGGAATTCCGGTGGTCATATTTTCTTCCTTGGCAGTTGGTGGTTACCATCTGCTTGCTTGCCGAAACGATTACTCCGCCATTTTCAAATCTGGCTAGCCGATTCCGGAATCAGCCAGCGTTGCGCGCGCGATATTCGCTCGGCGTCATCTCTTCCGCTTCTCGAAACGCGCGGTTGAACGGTCCAAGCGAGCCGAAGCCTGCATCCAACGCGATCGTGATAATCGGCACATCCTTTTGGCTCGGGTCGGCAAGTGCTGCCTTCACTTCGGCCAGCCGATAGCCATTCAGGAATGCTGCGAAGTTTCTATACCCCATTGCGCCATTGATATGGCGGCGCAGGCGATATTCCTGCTCGCCGAGTTGTGCCGCTAGCTTTGCTATGGTCATTTCCTCGTCGCGATGTGGCAGGACATCCTGCATATATCCTAGTAGCTTGGCGGTCAGCGCTTGGTCGATTTGGACAGGAGGTCCTGAAGTGGCCGGTTTCAGCACTGCTCCGAAAAGATCGGCGTGCCGCATCCCAAACATCGCGACACAAAAGAGCAAAGTGATGACCGCGATGCTGCTCCCCACGCTTCGGGCAATCCAGCGCGGCGCGCCGTAGGTGTAAACCGCGATTTCCGCGACGGCGATCAAGATAACGTAGATGCCAACGGCGGCAACGATCCGTGGACGCATCCGTCGGCGTATCTCTACGAGATCGCCCTGCCGTCCGCGCCATGCTTCCCACAGCCCCGCTGCGGCAAAGCCGAACATACCCAGCCGGAAAATCGTCCCTGCAATGATATGAATCGTCTGGTTGCCTTCAAACGTCAGCTGCATGATCATGATATTCAGGATGGACAGGGCGATGAGGGCCAATGCCCAGCGTTCCAGACTTTGCCGGTCGTTGAACCAGGTCCGTGCGAACAACCAGAACAGCCCCGGTGTGGACCCGCCGACAAGTGACAAGGCGAACCTAGAAGGGCTCGGATCAAAACTCCATGCGGCGGTGGCCAGCAGATAACCGATGATAGCTAGATTCATCGCAACCCCAATGCGCGCCACCAACAGCCCGCGATGGTCACGCAGCAAAATCCAGCTCCATAGAAGAAACAAAGCTATCGAACCGCCGCGGGCCATCTGATCAATCTGAAGGAACAGGGGCATCGGTAGCTGGTTGCCAGAGCCAGGGCAATGCGACAAGCCGATTTCGAAATCGGCCATGTTGGCAGGCGTTCAGTTTTTCTTTTGAAAATGCTGCTATGTCTTCGGTCGCGAATAACGGAGCCGACCTTGCCGGATATTACCAGCCTGAAATTATTGGGACTCGCGGGGATCATTTCCTACGCCGCCGCACGGCTTGCGGCAAAAGCGGGGATGCTTGGCTATAGCCGGTTGACACTAGTGGCTGTGCCGGTTGCAGGTATGCCGGCTATGCCCAAAGGGTTCCGGGTGGAACCAATTACACCGGACATATTACGCAATCATATTATCGATATTCCTCCTGAGGTTCAGCGCCTTCGGTTTGCGCAGAAAATGGTATGCCTTGCGGCCTATAATCGCAAAAATGATTTGGTGGGCATCACCTGGATCGGCGACGGACCTTTCGAGGAAGATGCGATCCCGATCCGTTTTCATGTACCGCCTCATGCTGCGTGGGATGCAGGTCTTTGGATCAAGCCCCAACACCGGTTTGGCAGGGGATTCGCGGCTTTATGGGCAGGTACGGCAAAATGGCTTCGTGCGCACAACAAAAGCTGGTCGATGAGCTGGATTGCCGATTATAACTTGCCATCGCTGCTTTCGCACAAGCGCATGGGCGCGGTGACCATATCGCAGGTCATGACCTTCCGGTTTTTTCGCTGGCAGTATATTGCCGAAGGCAGACCAAGGCTGGTGAGGATCAACGGAGGAAGGCCTGCCGAATTGCATTTGTCCCAGCCAGATGCTCCCTAGCCGGTTACCTGAATGAGCCGAATTTCACCATAGTCGCGGGCGAAAGCCGCTGCTATCGAATATGGCATGTCCGAACAGAAGCATCTCTACCTCGTCGACGGTTCTGCCTATATTTTCCGTGCCTATCACCGTCTGCCGCCGCTGACAAACCAGCACGGCGAGCCCGTCGGGGCGGTGTATGGTTATACGACAATGTTGTGGAAGCTCGCAGATGATCTGCATCAGGCCGACGGGCCAACCCACATGGCCGTGGTGCTCGACAAATCGAGCCAGTCGTTTCGCAACGAAATCTATGACCTCTACAAGGCCAATCGCCCAGAACCGCCCGAGGACTTGCGCCCGCAATTCCCGATGATCCGCGATGCGACGCGCGCCTTTTCTCTGCCGATGATTGAGGAGGATAATGTCGAGGCCGACGACATGATCGCAAGCTATGCCAAGGCGGCGAGTGCGGCTGGGTGGCATGTCACGATTGTTTCGTCCGACAAGGATTTGATGCAGCTTGTCGAGCCCTGCGTGGACATGTTCGACACTATGAAGAACGAACGAATTCGCGCCGAGGAAGTATTCGAAAAGTTCGGCGTCGGCCCTGAAAAGGTTGGCGATGTGCTGGCGCTGATGGGTGACAGCGTGGACAATGTCCCAGGCGTGCCTGGTGTCGGTCCGAAGACAGCGACCAAGCTGATCCAAGAATTTGGCGACCTTGAAAGCGTGCTGGCCGCAGCGCCGGACATGAAGCCGTCGAAGATGCGCGATAACCTTATCGAATTTGCCGAAAAGGCGCGGCTGTCGAAAGTTTTGGTGACTCTCAAGGAAGATTGCCCGCTGCCAATTCCGCTTGATGACATGAAGCTGGGTGCGATTCCGGAGGAGCCGCTGGCAGCGTTCCTTCAGCATCATGGCTTCAAATCGTTGCTGAAACGCATCGGTCAGGTTGCGAACACCGCTTCTGCAAATAAGGCGATTGCGGGTAACCCGAAGGCCACGAATAAAGGCGATGGTGCGGAAAGCCCGCCCGTCGCAGGGAATGCCGCAACGCCAGCTCCAATGCCGCCGATCGACACCAAAAGCTACGAATGTGTGACTGATCTAGCGCGGCTTGATCACTGGATTTCGCGCGCGCACGAAACCGGCTTGCTGGGATTCGATACCGAAACCGATAGCCTGCAGGCGGCAAGCGCGAATCTTGTCGGATTTTCACTGGCGGTCGCGCCCGGCGAGGCTTGCTATGTGCCGCTCGCGCACGGCGGCACCGATATGTTTGCGGAAAAGCCGGTCCAGATTGCGATGGGTGACGCTATCGCAAAAATGAAGCCATTGCTTGCCGACCCATCGGTACTGAAAATAGGCCAGAATCTCAAATATGATATGTCGGTTCTGGCGCGGCACGGCGTCGTCATCACACCGTATGACGATACGATGGTGATGAGCTTCGCGCTCGATGCGGGTCGCCAGGGGCATGGTATGGACGAGCTTGCAAAAGTCCATCTCGGCCATGAGTGTATCTCTTACAAGGCCGTCACCGGCACGGGCAAAAGCCAGATCGGTTTTGCCGCCGTGCAATTGGCGGATGCAACCTGCTATGCTGCCGAGGATGCTGACGTAACCTTGCGGCTCTGGCACCATCTGAAGCTTAGGTTGGCACCAGAAAAGACGACGCGCGTTTACGAAATGGTGGACCGCCCACTGGTGCCAGTGCTTTCGAAAATGGAATGCACAGGCATCAAGGTCGACCGAACTGTTCTCGCGCGGCTCTCGACCGAATTCGCGAAAGCGATGGAGGCGCTGGAGAAGGAAATTCACGGTCTTGCCGGCCAGCCCTTCACCATCGGCAGCCCCCAGCAATTAGGCGAAATATTGTTCGGAAAAATGGGTTTCAAGGGCGGTAAAAAGGGCAAATCGGGGCAATATTCAACTGACGTAACTGTACTTGAAGATTTAGCCGGGCAGGGTGTTGAAATCGCGCGCAAGGTGCTCGACTGGCGGCAATTGTCGAAACTGAAATCGACCTATACCGACAGCCTGCAGCAGCAGATTGACCCTGCGACGGGTCGCGTCCATACAAGCTATAGCCTTGTCGGTGCACAAACGGGGCGGTTGTCCTCGACCGATCCGAATCTGCAGAATATCCCGATCCGCACTGAAACGGGCCGGCAAATCCGCGATGCCTTCATCGCCGAACCCGGTAACGTCATACTTGCCGCCGACTATAGCCAGATTGAGCTTCGGCTGGCAGCGCACATGGCCGATGTCGGACCGTTGCGCGAGGCGTTCGAAGCGGGCGAGGACATCCACGCCCGCACCGCGCAGGAGTTGTTCGGCGAGGTCAATCGCGATACGCGCGGCAAGGCGAAGACCATCAACTTCTCGATCCTCTACGGCATCTCGCGCTGGGGCCTTTCGAAGCGGCTCGAATCCACGCCAGACGAGGCGCAGGCGATGATCGACACCTATTTCAAACGCTTCCCTGGGATATCGGATTACATACAGGAAACGCTCGCCGAGGTGAAGGCGAGCGGCCATTCAACAACCCTTTTTGGCCGCAAGACATGGTTTCCGAGGATCAACGCCCCCAACCAGAACGAACGCCAGGGCAGCGAACGCGCTGCTATCAACGCGCCGATTCAGGGCACCAGCGCCGACATCATCAAGCGCGCAATGGTGAGGATGGGGCCTGCATTGGCGGAAGCGGGATTGCCGAACGTCAAGATGCTCTTGCAGGTGCACGACGAGCTGGTGTTCGAACTGCCCGAGGGCGATGTCGCCGAAGCAAGCGAGGTGATACGCTCTGTTATGGCAGGTGCGGCGGAACCGTTGGTTAAACTCACGGTCCCATTGGGTGTGGACATCGGCACCGGCCCAAGCTGGGGCGCGGCGCATTGACGTTACGGTTCCTGTAACTGTCAAATAACATTCTTATTTGAAGCTCTAAACTGTCGCGTCATCTTCGCAATATTGACACGGCTGCTCCGCATAGGGCCTCCGAACCTGGTTCCGGAGTCTCCCAAAATGCGTCGTCCTTATTTTTTTGCAACTCTCTCCATTCTCAGTGCCTCGGTCGCTATGCCCGCTTTCGCGCAGGTGCCCGAAGATGACGATCAGGCATTTGAAGGCGAAATCATCGTAACCGCGCAAAAGCGTGAAGAACGGCTGATCGATGTGCCTGTTACACTGACTGCCGTTAGCGGTGAACGGCTGAACGAGCTGGGTGTCAGCGATCTCGACGAGCTTTCCAATTATGTACCAGGCCTCAATATCCAAGAACAGAGCGCCAATAATCCGGGCATTGTTATTCGCGGCATCACCTCGGATTCGGGTTCGGCGCAGCAGGCCGCGCGCGTGACGCTCTATTACAACGGTGTCGATATCTCGCGTTCGCGTGGCTCTTATCAGGACATTTACGACATCGAGAGGATCGAGGTCATCAAGGGGCCGCAGGCGACGCTGTTCGGGACCGCGTCTGCGGTCGGCGCGATCAGCATCATTTCTGCGCGGCCGAAGGACGGATTTTCCGGAGCCCTGACCGCCGGTATCGGCAATTTCGATCAGCGGCTGCTTACCGGTAATCTAAATTTGGGTTCCGACACCATCGCCGGACGCGTTGCTTTCGCTTACAAGAAACGCGACGGCTATGTGAACAATCTGGCACCCAATCAGGAAGACTTGAACGGTCAGGACCAGCTCGGCGTTCGCGGTTCGTTGCGCTTCACGCCGAGTGACGAGCTGACGGCGGACCTGATCTTGACTTACGACCGCCAGCGCAATCCAGGCACGGCTTTTGTCTCGCGCGCCTTGCCCACCGCCTCGGGTCCGGGCGATCCGTTCGGTGACGCCTTCCTTGGCGGTTCGCCGCGTTCGTTGCAGGACCTGTACCAAGCGGAACTCGGCCTGACGCGTGATGTCTATGATATCAATTACACGGTGAATTACGAGTTTGCCGACAATTGGGCGCTGACGATGGTCAATGGCTATCGCAAGTTCGACTCGCTCGAAGTGTTCGACGCCGACGGCTCGGCCGCCTGGTATCTGGAATTCACCGAATTTGCGAAGGGCGATCAGTTCAATCACGAAACGCGCTTTGCCTATACCGACGACAAGTTCCGTGGCTCGTTCGGTTTCAATTTTTTCCGCGAGGACAGCATTCAGAATGTGCCATTCTCGTCAAACGAGCGCGTATTCCTTGCTTGCGCCACCAGCACCGCTGCCACCCGTGCGCAGTGCGTTGCTCCCAACGGCAGCGTTCCGGCGCAGGCACTGTCACCGGTGCCTTATAGTTCGGTGTTCGAGAACCAAGGCCGCAACGACAGCTACTCGATGTTTGCCGATGGCACATGGATTCCGACGCCAAGCCTTGAGCTGACAATTGGCGCCCGCGCCCTGATCGAAAAACGCCGGTCTGGCTTTTATGCGCGCGTACCGCGGTCGGCATTAACTGGCGGTGCATCGCTCATTCCGGGGCAAGTAGACACCGGCGGCCAGACGTTCCGCACCGAAGACAGCTTCATTGCGGTGTTGCCGCGTGCGAACCTGCTGTATCGCTTCTCGGATAACTTCAACGCTTATGGGACGGTTTCCAAAGGTCGCCGCTCGGCAACGGTGCAACTTGGCGCGCGCGCCACGCCAACCGGACCGGTTGGGGCCTTCACTCCGGTACTTGCGGAGAATATATGGAACTACGAAGTCGGGGTAAAAGGCGCGCTTGGCATATTCTCAGGCTCGATCGGCGCCTATTATCTGACCTACGATAATTTTCAGGTCAGCATCGTGCTGCCCAATGGCACAACGCAGACGCAGAGTGCTGGCACAGCAACCAACAAAGGTATCGAGGCCGAACTGACGGTCAAGCCCGCGAGCTGGCTCAGCGTCTTTGGCAATATCGGCTATATCGATGGCGGGATCGACGACAAGCCAAGCATTGCGGCAAATTTCCGCGGTGCAAAATTCAGGTTGCAGCCCGAGGTACAGGCCGCGGGTGGCTTCACAATCAATGCGCCGCTCGGCGGTGTGACCTTCTTCGCTACTCCTTCGGTCACCTATCGCAGCAAGATATTTTTCGAAATTCCCAACAACCCGCTCATCGCCCAAGAAGCGGTGACTTTGGTCAACGTCAACGCAGGATTTCGCTTCGGTGGCGACCGGTTCGAAGTATCGGCCTTCGCGCGTAACCTGCTCAATGAAGATTACCTGCTCGACGCCGGCAACACCGGCGGTGCGTTCGGGATACCGAGCTTCATTCCAGCGGAACCACGTCTTTACGGTATCAGGGTCGGCGCAAAATTCTGAATTTTTTGCAAAAAGCCGGAATTGACTCGAAACTGTCACGCACATTACGTGAACACGTAACGCACCGCAGTTATCCGGCAATTCCAGTTAAGGCAGATAACTGGGATTTTGCATGACCGAGACAATGAATAAGCCTGCGCTGGCTGGGGCGTTTCAACCTAAGGTACCTGAATGGTTCCACGAGCAGGAACCCAAGAGTTTCCGGCCGAAAACAAAATATCGCACCGTCTGGATTTCGGACATCCACCTTGGCACGGCGGGGTGCAATGCGGAATTGCTGCTCGACTTCCTGCGCAGCATCGAGTGCGAGACACTGTACCTTGTTGGCGACATTGTCGATGGCTGGCGGTTGCGCAAGGGCTGGTATTGGCCGACCAGCCATAATGAAGTGCTTCGCAGAATCCTGAAAATGGCGCGCAAGGGCACGCGGGTTATCTATGTGCCGGGCAACCATGACGAGATGTTCCGCGACTATACCGGGCTCGATTTCGGCGGGGTTGAGCTGGCGCATGAGGCGATCCACGAAACTGCAGATGGACGTCTGTTGCTCGTCACTCACGGTGACATGTTCGACAGCGTCGTGCTGTATGCGCGGTGGTTGGCGTTCCTCGGTGATGCTGCTTACACATTCTTGCTCAAGGCAAATATCTGGCTGAACGCGGTGCGGCGGCGCTTTCATCTACCTTACTGGTCGCTATCATCCTACCTCAAAATCCGTGTTAAAAATGCAGTGCAGTACATTGGGCAGTATGAAGAAGCCGTGGCTCGGGCGGCACTCGAGCGCGGGGTTGATGGTGTCGTTTGCGGCCATATCCATCACGCAGAAATTCGCGAATTCGACGGCGTCACTTACTATAATGATGGCGATTGGGTCGAAAGCTGCACCGCCCTGGTCGAAGACAAGGACGGCGCGATGTCGATTGTCGATTGGGCTGCGCACAACCGCCAAAGGCAGCTGGTCGAAAAGACCGCTAAGGTCACGGCATGAAAATTGCCATCGCGACCGACGCATGGGCGCCGCAGGTCAACGGAGTTGTCCGAACGCTCGAAATGACGGTAAAGCTGCTGCGCGAACGCGGTCATGATGTCATTGTCATCAGCCCTGACCAGTTCCGCACAGTGCCATGCCCGGGCTATGGCGAAATTCGCCTCGCGCTCGCGCCGCGTTTCGGCCTGCGCAGAACGTTGGCCGGCTTTGCGCCGGATATCGTCCATATCTCGACCGAAGGCCCCATTGGCTGGAGCACGCGGCGCTGGTGCATGACGCATGACGTACCGTTCACGACGGCTTTTCATACCCGATTCCCCGATTACGCTTCTGTTCGCACCGGGCTTTCACCCGATTTCTTCTGGCCGGTAATGCGGTGCTTTCACGCGCCTGCACGCGCCGTTTTGGCTGCGACACCTCGGTTGATGGACGAACTCGCGAGCCGGGGCATAACACACAGCCGGCTGTGGACGCGTGGCATCGACACCGCGATATTCAAGCGCGGGCTGAAACCGAATCCGATACTGGCCAATCTTCCGGGACCGATTTTGCTGTCTGTCGGCCGGGTGGCCATCGAAAAAAATCTCGAAATTTTTCTGGAATCAAAAGTGGAGGGCACCAAAGTCGTCGTTGGTGATGGCCCTGCACTGGCCGAACTGAAAGCCAAATTCCCCAATGCGGTTTTTACAGGCGCGCTATTGGGCAACGATTTGGCACAGGCTTATGCTGCGGCAGATGTTTTTGTTTTCCCCAGCAAGACCGACACGTTCGGCTTGGTGATGATCGAAGCCTTGGCGTGCGGCGTGCCGGTTGCCGGCTATCCGGTGCCGGGGCCGCTCGATATCATCGGCGAGAACGGACGTGGCCCATCCGATCAGCTGGCAAGCCCGGTGGGCGCTGTCGACGAAGTGCTAGATACAGCAATTATTCGTGCGCTCGGTTGCGACCGGGCAGCGATTGCCGCATTCGGCGCAAGCTTTACCTGGGATAATGCGGCTGATCAGTTTCTGGACGCGCTCAATTTTGCACGAATGGAAATTTCAAAAGCGGCGTGAAAAGGTTCGGGAGTGGGGCGCATTTGCCGCACTCCCGATGCTGGATTGTTCAGGCTTTTTCTTCTTCGAACGTTATCGCCACGTCTGCATTTGCCGAAAGACGAACGGTCCCATCTTCTACTGAAGCGACAAGGCCGCCCGGGATATAATGATGATGGCCTTCGTGACTGCCCTGACCGGAATCGCTCTTGGTGAGTTTGATACGGTTTCCTTCGACTTTGTCGACGGTACCGACATGAACGCCATCGGCGCCAATTACTTCGGCGTGTTCATTGATTCGCGAAAGGTCTGCCATTGATCTTCTCCTTTGGGTTTTGGAGAAAAGCTAACGCATCAGATTGCTTTCGGGTCCGTCAGCCGCGTTTGCGGGCTTGCGCGTAAGTGCCCAGAAGGCGCACACTGTTGCAATGAAAACGGAGTTCATCGAGTGCGCGGTCGACAGCGGCTTCGCCCGGCGCGCCCTCAATGTCAGCAAAAAACTCGGTTGCAGCAAAACTGGCACCATTTTGGTAGCTCTCGAGCTTCGTCATGTTAACGCCGTTGGTGGCAAAGCCGCCCATCGCCTTGTAAAGCGCCGCAGGAATGTTTTTCACTTCAAAAATAAACGTAGTCATCAAAGTACCGTTAATCTGTGTAACGGCGGCTGGCTCTGCGGACAGGACAACGAACCGGGTCATGTTGCTGGCATCGTCCTGAACGCCGTCGTTAATCGCGACCAATCCATACATTTCTGCAGCAATCGGCGGGGCAATAGCGGCAGCGGTCAGGTCATCATTGCCGGCAACAAAGGCTGCAGCGGCGGCGGTGTCCGCATAAGCCACGGGAATAATTCCATGTTCGCGCAAATAATGGCGGCACTGACCCAGTGCTTGTGGGTGACTCATCGCAGTTTTCAGCTTGGCGTCTGCCGATTTTGCCATCAGGCAATGGCGGATCGGCATGAAGTGCTCGGCAATAATGCTCAGCCCGGATTCAGGGAGCAGAAAGTGAATATCCGCTACCCGTCCATGCAGCGAATTTTCGATAGGTATAATCGCGCGCGCCGCCTTTCCATCCTTCACCGCATCGATGGCATCTTCAAACGAAAAACAAGGTAGCGGCAGGCAGTTTGCATCGAATTCCAGCGCCGCCAAATGCGAATTGGCCCCCGGCGCGCCTTGAAACGCCACCGCCCGCGAAGGTTCGGCGGCGGCAATAGCGATCATTTCGTTGACCTTGGCGAGCGCGGCGGCGGGATAGCTGTCCATGTTGGCGGGTGCGATAGGGGAGCATGGCTTATCCGGCAAGAACGGATTTCCGCTCTTGCACGCCTTCACGTGGGCGATTAGAGGGGCGGGAGAATCTGGCGGCCCATCCGGTCGCGTGCATCTAACCGCATATCAGGGCAGACTTTTCATGGATGATCGCAGTAATACAATCGCTGGTTGGGTTTTGGGCGGGGGCATCGTCGCGCTGGGCCTGACGATTGCTTCAGGCATGTATTTCCAGCCACATGAAGAAAAGCAGGGCTATGTCATCCAGGGCGTTGAGTCCAGCGAAGGCGGCGGCGCAGAGGCTGCTGTTCCGATCGGTAACATGATGGCTGCGGCCGACATGTCGAAGGGCGAAGCGATTTTCAAGAAATGCGTTGCTTGCCATACCATTGCGCAGGGCGGTGCAAATGGCATCGGCCCCAATTTGTGGGGCACGGTCGGTAAGCCATTAGCGAGTCATGCCGGTTTCGCTTATTCGGACGCCTTGAAATCGAAGGGCGGCACTTGGACTTTCGAGGCCTTGAACGAATGGCTCTCGAACCCGAAGAAATATGCGCCAGGCAACAAAATGACATTTGCCGGCCTCGGCAATCCTGAGGAACGCGCCGCGGTTATGCTGTATCTGAACAGTCAGGGTTCAAACGTTCCCTTGCCTTCACCGGTTGAGGCTGCGGTTGCTAATGCTGCCGCAGAAGACGCAACAGCGCCGGCCGATGGTGCAGCACCGGCAGCTGATGCGGCGGCAACGCCCGCACCAGCGAATGCCGCTCCGAAATAATTTCGCTCAGACTTCGTAAAAATCGCAGATTGAGGCCCAAGCCTCTTCTGCGGTCTCGACGAACTGGAACAATTCCAGGTCGGGCGGGCTGATTACGCCTTCGAGCATCAATTCCTCGAAATTGACGACCCGGTGCCAGAATTCTTTACCGAACAGCAGGATCGGCATTTTCTTGATTTTGCCGGTCTGGACCAGCGTTAGCAGTTCGAAAAACTCGTCGAATGTTCCAAAACCTCCGGGGAAAACCGCAACCGCGCGCGCGCGCAGCAGGAAGTGCATCTTGCGCAGCGCGAAATAGTGGAACTGGAAACTCAGACGTGGAGTCACGTAAAGATTTGGCGCCTGCTCGTGCGGCAGAACGATGTTAAGCCCTACCGATTCTGCGCCAACGTCATGCGCGCCGCGATTGGCAGCTTCCATAATCGAAGGCCCGCCGCCCGAACAAACGACGAAATGCCTGCGTCCCTCTTCATCGGTAACCGCCGCTTGGCTTGCAATCTGCGCTAGATTCCGAGCTTCTTCATAAAAGCGCGACTTTTCTTTCATACGCTCGGCAATGATCGTCGCGCGCTCCCCCTCGGCAGCCGCCAACAGGGCATCGGCCTTTTCCGGTTCGGGAATGCGCGCCGATCCATAGATAACCAACATCGACCCGATATTGGCCTCTTCCAGCAGCATTTCGGTTTTCAGCAGTTCGAGCTGGAACCGCACCGGCCGCAGATCTTCGCGGAGCAGGAATTCGCTATCCTGAAAGGCTAGCCGGTAAGACTTGCTCTGCGTTTGCGGGGTTGAAAGTTGCTGCTCGGCGAAATCCGCTTCCTGCTGTGCTTTATAGAAGCGGCGGTCGTTTATTTTTGTGTCGGTCATTAGGTCGCGTTTAGGCGCGTGGGTGCGTCTTTGCCAGCCCTTATCGGCAGTAAGCTGAGCTATCCTTCATAGATTTAGCCATGTCGAAATGAAAATGGTTGGCGTGCGCATTGTCGTAGTCCGGGCCCAGCACGGTGCCAAAGCGTTTGCACGCCGACTGGTGCAGGCGGCGGAGGAATTGCTGTTCGCCTCTTTCACCGCGCCAGCCGTTCAAAACCGAAACCCGTCTTCCGTCCTTCAGCACGAAGGCTGAGATATCGACCGCATTTCCAAATGCATGTTGGGACAATTTGCCGGAGCGACCGCCGTTAACGTTACGGCAGCTATAGGTGCCCATCGTTTCGATGCGGACAACGTCGGACCCCAGATATTGTCTCGCAGCAGGAGACACAGCATGGCGCGCCCATGCTGCGAAGTTCGACGCCAAAGGACAAGTCATTGCGCCGAGGTTGGTTGTCGGTGTTCCAAAATCCATGAGCTTGATCGTGTCAATGGTTCGGCATCCGCCGCCGAAGCTTTGGTTGGGCAAAGCCGAAAATTTGACCGATTGCGATTTGAGTTCGGACAAGCACATTCGCGCATCGTTGTTCCGGAACGCGGTGTTCGCCGGGCGCGTGACTTCGGTGCTTTCCCGGGTGCCGCAAGCCGCTAGTACCAGCGTGGCGCTTGCCAATATTACAATGCGGAACAATCGCGAAGCCATGCACCGCTTTTAGCGATTCGTGGTTAACAGGCTGTCAATATTTTTCGCATTGTTGAGCTTACGGCGCAGCAATGACACCGACCATCGATTTTGGCGAGGCGACGCTTTGATATAAATTCGAAGTTGCAAGACGACTGGGTTGCAATTACCGCGACGGAGTGTTGCGAATCATTCTTAATAAGAAGCCGATATTCTGGTTGTTTTTGTCGATTCCGGCGGCGTTGATGATGTTCGGCTATTGGTCGGGCGAGGTGATCGCGATGGATATCCTTCGCCCGACAGGAGAATGGTCGGCGCGGCTGATGATATTTGCGATGATTCTCAGCCCGCTTGTTTCATTGCTGGGCCCGAGGCCTTGGCTAAACTGGCTGGTGCAACGCCGCCGGGCGTTGGGCGTTGCGGCGTTCGCTTACGCTGTTCTACACCTGATTTTCTATCTGATCGATATGGGCAATCTTGACGATATGCTCGCCGAATTCTGGGCGCTCGGAATCTGGACCGGCTGGGCCGCGATGCTGCTTTTCGTTCCCCTTGCCATTACCAGCAACGACGCGTCGATGCGCGCGCTCAAGGTGGGGTGGAAACGGTTGCAGCGCCTCGTTTATCCAACCGCCGTGCTGGTTCTCGTCCACTGGATATTCATCCACAACAATTTAGGCCCGGCGCTGGTTCATTTCATTCCATTGATGCTGCTTGTCGCCGCTCGATTTTTTCTCTCCCCCAAAACCCAAACCAAAGGAGCATGAATATGCGTTTATTTTCGACCCTTATTTTAGGTGGAGCCGCAGCAGTTGCGTTTGTCGCCTCGCCCGCGTCGGCAACCGGTGTCATTTCCTGCAAGGCTGGTCCGGTATCTGGCTGGAAAAGCCAGGAAGTGCTGACTGCCAAACTCACCAAAGAAGGCTGGACCATCCGCAAGTCAAAGGTCGATGGCGGCTGTTATGAAGTGTACGGCACCACGCCCGAAGGCGACCGGGTCGAAGCCTATTTCCACCCCGTCACGCTCGAAAAACTCTATGTTGGGCGCCGCGGCGAAGTGTTGTTCCGTAAGGCCGGTTACTAAAGCCAGCCGCCGATAGTCGTTGACAAAACCGGGGCCGCAACTAAACGCGGCTCCGGGCCACGCGGTCCCAACGCCGCGCTGCTCTCTGCAAGGAGAAGCTTACATGACTATCAGTAAACCGCAGCATAAGCCTGCGCGTCCGTTTTTTTCTTCCGGCCCCTGCGCAAAGCCGCCGGGTTGGGAAGCCTCCAAATTAGCAACCGAATCGCTAGGCCGCTCGCACCGCGCCAAGATTGGCAAGTCGCGTTTGCAGCTTGCGATCGACCTGATGCGCGAAGTGCTTCAAGTTCCTGACACGCATCGCATCGGGATTGTGCCTGCGTCGGACACTGGCGCCTATGAAATGGCGATGTGGACGATGCTGGGTGCACGTTCCGTGACAGCGACGGCATGGGAAAGCTTTGGCGAGGGCTGGGTGACTGATGCGGTTAAACAACTCAAAATCGACCCGACAGTCGTCCGCGCCGATTACGGCCAAATCCCCGATATGGCAGCGATTGACCAAAGCCATGACGTATTGTTCACTTGGAACGGCACGACCTCAGGCGTCCGCGTTCCCAATGGCGACTGGATCAGCGACACCCGCGAAGGCCTGACCTTCAACGATGCGACCAGCGCAGTGTTTGCTTATGACATGCCTTGGGAAAAGCTAGATGTGACGACTTTTTCTTGGCAGAAAGTTTTGGGCGGCGAAGGCGCGCACGGCGTCATCATTCTCGGACCGCGCGCAGTCGAGCGGCTGGAAACCTATACGCCGTCATGGCCGCTGCCGAAGATTTTCCGGCTGATGGCCAAGGGCGCTTTGGCCGAGGGTGTCTTCAAGGGTGAGACGATCAACACGCCTTCGATGCTGGCGGTCGAAGACGTTATCTTCGCGCTCGAATGGGCGAAAAGCATAGGCGGGCTGCAAGGTTTGATGGCGCGTTCGAATGCCAATGCGGCGGCACTCAGCAAAATTGTTGAAGAGCGTGCATGGCTTGGCCATCTGGCCGCCGACGAAGCAACGCGGTCGAAGACCTCGGTCTGTCTGACCGTTGAAGGCGCAGATGAATCGTTCATCAAGAAATTCGCCGCTCTGCTCGAAGCCGAAGGGGCTGCGTACGACATTGCCGGTTATCGGGATGCCCCGCCAGGCCTGCGAGTCTGGTGCGGTGCGACCGTTGATACCGCTGATATTGAAGCGCTCGGGCCTTGGCTCGATTGGGCTTACGCCGAGCTAACCTCTTAATCCCCAGCCGTCACCCTGAAACTGTTTCAGCATCCATCGTGCAGCAAGGGCTGACCTTGAGAGGATGGATGGACCCTGAAACAGTCTCAGGGTGACGGGTTAAATTTTGATCTTTCCGCAAAAGGAAAACGATAATGACCAAACCACGCGTACTCATTTCCGACCAGATGGACCCCAAAGCCGAGCAAATCTTCCGCGAGCGCGGCTGTGATGTCGATGTCATCACCGGCAATACCCCCGAAGAGTTGAAGGCAATCATCGGCCAATATGACGGCCTCGCAATCCGTTCGACCACCAAGCTGACCAAAGAACTCATCGAAGCAGCGACTAACCTAAAGGTTGTCGGTCGCGCCGGCATCGGCGTCGATAACATCGATATCCCCGCCGCGTCGGTGAAGGGTATTGTCGTGATGAACACGCCGTTCGGCAACTCGATCACCACCGCCGAACATGCCATCGCATTGATGTTCGCGCTTGCCCGCCAATTGCCCGAGGCCGACGCCTCGACGCAAGCCGGCAAGTGGGAGAAGAACCGCTTCATGGGCGTCGAAGTCACCGGCAAGACGTTGGGTCTGATTGGCGCAGGCAATATCGGTAGCATCGTTGCTAGCCGCGCACTTGGTCTTAAAATGAAGGTCGTCGCGTTCGACCCGTTCCTCACCGCTGAACGCGCGGTCGAAATGGGCGTTGAAAAGGCTGATCTCGACACGCTGCTTGCTAAGGCCGATTTCATCACCTTGCACACGCCATTGACCGATCAAACGCGCAACATTTTGAGCCGCGAGAACATCGCCAAATGCAAAAAGGGCGTTCGGATTATCAACTGCGCACGCGGCGGGTTGGTCGATGAAGCAGCGCTCAAGGAAGCCCTCGACAGCGGTCATGTCGGCGGCGCTGCGCTTGACGTGTTCGTGACCGAACCTGCCAAGGAATCACCTTTGTTTGGCACCCCGAACTTCATTTCGACTCCGCATCTCGGTGCATCGACCGATGAGGCGCAGGTCAATGTCGCGATTCAGGTGGCCGAGCAATTGTCAGACTATCTGGTCAATGGCGGCGTCACCAACGCGCTCAATATGCCGAGCCTGAGCGCCGAAGAAGCACCCAAGCTGAAACCCTATATGACGCTGGCGCAAAAGCTGGGTTCGTTGGTAGGACAGCTTGCCCACGACAATCTCGACAACATCTCTATCGAGGTCGAAGGCGCGGCGGCCGAACTCAACATCAAACCGATTACTGCTGCGGTCCTGTCAGGCTTCATGCGCCGCTTCTCCGATGCGGTGAATATGGTCAACGCACCTTATCTTGCCAAGGAGCGCGGATTCGACATTCGCGAAGTGCGCCATGACAGATCGGGCGCTTATCATACCTTGGTTCGCGTGACAGTGAATACCAGCCAGGGGCAGCGGTCAGTCGCAGGTACACTATTTGCGAATAGCGAAGCACGTCTCGTGGAGATTTTCGGCATCAGTCTTGAGGCAGAGCTTGAGGGCGACATGCTCTATATCGTCAACGAAGATGCCCCGGGCTTTATTGGACGCGTTGGAACGACATTAGGCGAAGCTGGTCTGAACATCGGTACGTTCCACCTCGGTCGGCGCAATGCTGGTGGTGAAGCGGTGTTGTTGCTGACGATGGATTCGGCAATCGAAGAACCGGTGTTGTGGCAGCTGTGCAAGCTGCCTGGCGTAAAGACGGTGAAGGCGCTGAAATTCTGAACGGGGCTTCCCCGCGCAGACTTTTCGCGTAAAGAGCGCGCATGAGCATACTGCCCGACCTGTTGCCCGAAGGCTTCCGCGACCGCTTGCCGCCGCAGGCCGAGGCGGCCGTGCGGGTAGCGCGGGCGATGCTCGATGTTATGGCGTCGAACGGTTATGCGCGCGTCGCACCTGCCATCGCCGAGTTCGAGAGCAGTCTGTCTGCTCGCAGCGGCGGGGCTACGCGGAATAGCCTGCTGCGGTTTACCGATCCGGTATCCGGCCATACGCTGGCGCTTCGCGGTGACATTACCGTGCAGGTGGGTCGGATTGCGACAACGCGAATAGCCGATGCCCCGCGTCCGTTACGGCTTTGCTATCATGGGCAGATTTTGCGGCTACGCGCGCGGCAATTGCGGCCCGAGCGCGAGATTACCCAACTTGGCGCTGAGTTGATTGGGAATGACAGCGTGGCCGCGGCGTCGGAAATTGTCGGAATGGCCGTCGATGCACTCGAAGCGGCGGGCGTAAAGGGTATCACCGTAGATTTCACGCTTCCCGACCTTGTGGAGACGTTGGCCGCGAAGGCACTGCCATTGGCGCCCGATCAAATCGACGCCGTTCGCTCCGAACTCGACATGAAGGACGCAGGCGGCTTGAGTGCGCTCGGGGCGGACGCCTATTTGCCTTTGCTGGCCGCCACTGGACCGTTTGCCAACGCTGTCGAAAAACTGCGCGCAATCGACGCGGGTGGTGCATTGGCCTCGCGGATTGCCGGACTTGAGGCAATCGCCGCATCAGTCGCAGGGCGCGCCACGATTACGCTCGATCCTACGGAGCGACACAGCTTCGAATATCAGAATTGGTTCGGCTTCACGCTGTTTGCCAAGGGCTATACCGCCGCTCTTGGTCGCGGCGGCACTTATCCCATAGCGCGGCCCGATGGCACGTATGAGGTTGCCACCGGATTTTCGCTTTATCCCGATCCGGTGATAGACGTGGCGGCGGAAGAAGTCGAAAACCGACGGGTTTTTCTTCCGCTCGGAACGCTCCCCGATAAGGCCACGCAGATGCGTGCAGATGGCTGGGTGACTATTGCCGCGCTCGATGAAAAAGATAGTGCGACTTTGCTCAACTGCGCCTACGTCCTCACGAATGGTCGCGCCGAACCGGTTTAACCGCTAAAAATTGATTTCAGCCACGCATCAACGAATGGCGTCGCCGGATAATCCGCTTCACCAAGCTTGCGGTTGATTTCGGCATGCCCGCGCAGGCCCTTGCCTTCAAAGCCCTGCAATTTCACGCTTACGCCATTCTTCCGAAGCGCGCCAGCAAGCGACGCTGATTGCCGCGCGCCGTCTTCACGCTCGACGTGCAAGATCAGAAAGGCCGGGGCGTTTGGCGCGGCAGCCTGGAAATAGGGTGACAAAGCTCTTTGCCGAACCGGATCGGTACCGAACGCCTGTTTATAGGTATCACCCATAAGCCGCGCGTTTTCGCTCATCTGATCTGGCACGTCATAAGCCGCGCCATCAAGCGGAATAACACCCGAAAGTGCCGACATATCAAGCCCGACACCGCGCAGATATTGCGGGTCGGTGCCGACCAATGCCGAAAGATGCGCGCCTGCGCTGTGGCCCATTAGCACGATGCGTTTGGGATCGATGCCCAACGCTTGTGCGTTTTTGCGGAAATAGGCGACTGAAGCGGCAACATCCGCCGCCTGTTCTTCGACGGTCGCATCGGGAACCAACCTGTAATTGATGCTGGCAAAGGCATAGCCCTGCGTCAAATAATGTGGTGCCTTGCTCTGGCCGGTGGCATTGTTTTTGTCGCCGCGTTTCCAGCCGCCGCCATGGACGAATATGACGAGAGGTGCATTGGTAGATTTAGCCCGCCAGAAATCGAGTTTCTGCAGGGAATCCTTGCCATAAGCCATTTCGGTCGCGCCAATCGCCGCGCGCGTTGCCTTTCCTTCGCCGCCACGTTGCCCAACCATTTCGCGAATTTCGCTGCGGCAGCTTTCTGAGAGCTGGCCGGCCTTTTCTGCCAAGCAGCCGCGAATAGCTTCCCGGTTCATGCCGCATAGTTGCACCACTTCCTTGCGGCATTCCGCCGGAAGCCTCTGCCGCTGTGCCACCGCACAGGTTGCAACAAGCGCGATTGCCGCGCTGCCTAAAATCCATTTTCGCATCTTCTGCCTCCATCGACGCTTTAGGGTGGACGTCAAGCATCCATAGTCATAACGGGGGCCACGGCGAATCCCTTCGCAGAAAAATTCCTTCTGCGCGGAAAAAGGCCCTCGAATTCTGGGGAACTTATGGCGAATGTAACCGTAATCGGCGCACAATGGGGCGACGAAGGCAAAGGCAAGATTGTCGACTGGCTGGCCGAACGCGCCGATGCCGTCGTTCGATTCCAAGGTGGACATAATGCAGGCCACACGCTGGTCGTGGGCGAGAATGTCTATAAATTATCATTGTTGCCTTCGGGTATCGTCACCGGCACACTATCGATTATCGGCAATGGCGTCGTGCTCGACCCTTGGGCGTTGCGTGACGAGATGGCGAAGCTGCGCGGGCAGGGGGTTTCGATCACCACTGAGAATTTTGCGCTCGCCGACAATTGCGCGCTGATCCTACCCATCCACCGCGATCTTGACGGCTTGCGCGAAACTGCCGCCGGCTCTGGCAAAATCGGCACCACCGGACGCGGCATTGGTCCTGCGTATGAAGACAAGGTTGGCCGTCGTGCGATTCGAGTATGTGATTTGGCCCATCTCGATGCATTGGATGCGCAACTTGACCGCTTGTGTGCACATCATGATGCGCTGCGTGCCGGCTTTGGCGAACCGCCTGTAGACCGCGAACGTCTGATAGCGGACCTGAAAGAAATTGCACCGTTCGTGCTCGAATATGCGCAGCCGGTGTGGAAGCGGTTGAACAAGGTGCGCAAGGCAGGCGCTCGGATATTGTTCGAAGGCGCGCAGGGCGTTTTGCTTGACGTCGACCACGGCACCTATCCGTTTGTTACCAGCTCGAACACGGTTTCAGGAACTGCCGCTTCGGGCTCTGGCCTTGGACCAAGCGCCGCCGGCTTCGTGCTCGGTATTGTGAAAGCCTACACCACCCGCGTCGGCTCCGGCCCGTTCCCTACCGAGCTTGAGGATGAAACCGGCCAGCGCCTCGGCGAACGCGGCCATGAATTTGGCACCGTCACTGGCCGCAAGCGTCGTTGCGGCTGGTTCGATGCGGTCATCGTGCGCCAAAGCTGCGCCGTTTCGGGCGTTACCGGCATTGCGCTAACCAAACTCGACGTCCTTGACGGGTTCGAGACGATCAAAATCTGCACCGGTTATCGTCTTAACGGCAAAGTCTACGATTACCTTCCCGCTCACGCCGCCGAACAAGCCGCGGTCGAGCCGATCTACGAGAAAATGCCCGGTTGGCAGGAAACGACCGCTGGCGCACGTAGCTGGGCCGATTTGCCTGCGCAGGCGATCAAATATATCAGCCGTGTGCAGGAACTAATCGAAACGCCGGTGGCATTGGTGTCAACCTCGCCGCAGCGTGAGGACACAATATTGGTACGCGATCCTTTTGCCGACTAACCGCTCTTAAGTTCATCCTTAAGCCGCAAGCTTGCGCGCCAGAAGAAGAAGGCGGGGATCAGCCCGAGCCACGCGGCGCCGTACAGTACCCAACGGACGCTTTCGGCACCTGCCATCGGCTGAAGCCAGTCGGAGAGCACGCCGAACAGCAATGGACCCAAGCCAAGACCAATAAGGTTCTGGCCAAACACGACGAGCGAGGCGGCGATTGCGCGTGCCTCTGGCCGGACGAGACCTTGAACGCAGCCATAAGCGGGACCATAATAAGCCGCATTCAGGATGGTTGGCACTATCAGCAATCCGACGGCAACGCGCCAATCCTCAGCCCAATAGCCTGCGAATAACAAAGGCGCTGCGACAGCCATGCCGATGGCGGGCAGGGTCAATATATGGCGTTTATCGCGCTTGCCAAAGACGTCGGCCATCTTGCCGCCCAGCCATGTTCCGATAATGCCCGATATGCCTAGCGCAACTGCCATCGCGAGTCCGGCTTCGGTGGTCGAGAGTCCGTGTGACCTGATAAAGAAACTGATGGTCCACAGCCCTTTGCCATAGCTGAGGAAGGCAGTGAAAGACGCGGCAATGAATACATAAAGATATGCCTTGGACGCAAAGACTTCGCGCGCCGCATCTTTAATCGACAATTTGGCTTTTGCAGGCGCATCTGCGGCATTGAAGTGCGCGCTATCAGCGCAGCGACGCGGGTCGCGGATAATCATTGGCAGCACGAGAGCCAGCAGAATGCCGGGCGCGCCAACCAGCATAAGCGCGATACGCCAGCCATATTGGTCGTTGACCACGCCGCCGATAATCAGCCCCAGCAGCCCGCCAATCGGAATGCCCAACCCGAAAAAGGCAATTGCAGATGATCGCTTTTCCGGCGGAACGGTGTCGGCAATCAATGAATGCGCGGCGGGCGTGCACCCGGCTTCACCGACGCCCACACCGATTCGGGCTAACGCTAATTGAAGGAAATTTTGCGCGACACCGCAAATCGCGGTCATTGCCGACCACACAGCGAGACATACCGAAATCAGCCAGACCCGGTTGGTTCTTGCGTTGTCAGCATAACGCGCGATGGGAATACCCAATACAGCATAAAAAACGGCAAAAGCCGGTCCAGCCAAAAGCCCCAGTTGGGTATCGCTCAATCCGAGTTCGCTCTTGATCGGTTCGGCGAGGATGTTGATGATTTGACGGTCGAGAAAATTGAGGATGTAAACGAGAAGAAGCATGAAAAGCATCACTTTGGGATTGGTGATGGCTGTCCCACTGCTGCGGGCCAATGCCGGATTCTTCATTCAGTCTCTCCTCTTCCTGTTTCCCGTTATCCCGCATCTTTCAGCATTGTCAAAACATTGGAACCAATTCGGCAATTCAAATGGTTTGCTTAGAAGCGCGCCAAGAGTGTCGAAAATCGGGCAGTCCGATAAATGGTTGATTGACTGTTGAGCCCGCAGGGTCATTGGAGAATGTAATGACGACGCGCGAAACGACGGCTTTGTTGCCGCTTGACGATATTGGCCTCGACCTCTCTTTGGGGGACCGGGCGATGGTGACCGCTTATGGTGCGGTGCAGTGGCCGTGGCTGCTGCGCAGCTTGCACGGCGGGCGCAAGGCCGACAAGGTCGCGTTGCTTGATCATCTCGACCTGCCACTCGACGCTTTGCCCAATTTGGGTAGCTGGAAAGCCGACACGAATTTCTTGTGGCATATTGTCCGCGCGATTGAGGAGTTGCGCCCGGCGCAGGTTGTCGAACTCGGTTGCGGTGCGTCGAGTTTTATCATTGGCCGTGCGCTACAACGCAACGGCGGCGGTCATTGCATCAGTTATGACCAGCATGAGCAATTCGCGGCCATCACGCAGGAATGGATCGCGGAAAACGGCATTCCCGCCGATATCCGCCACGCGCCGCTTGGCCCACCACCGTCTGGCTGGCCCGGGCATTGGTATCAACTGAGCGACGTGCCCGCTCAAATCGATCTGCTAATTGTTGACGGCCCCCCTTGGGCAATCCATCCGCATGTGCGCGGTGCAGCGGCGAGCTTGTTTCCAAGACTAAAGCCCGGCGGCCGCGTGCTGCTCGACGATGCCGCGCGGCTAGGCGAACGAGTTGTTGCCCGCCGCTGGCGCAAGGAGCATCACAACATGCGCTTCGTGCTCGACAGCAAAGGCGCCAAGGGCACATTGCTCGGGCAAAAACTCGGCAGCTAAAGCTTCGTCGACCGTTCGTCGGTCACCATATCTTCCGCCAGATCCAGCCCGGCCTTGCCGCCCGCTGCGGTATGGGCAGGGGCATGCGGCGGCTCAATGAAATCGGGCTCCTCGACCTCCAGCATGCCCTCCCATTTGGTGATGACCGAAGTCGCCACCGCGTTGCCGACGACGTTGGTCGCGGTGCGGCCCATGTCGAGGAACTGGTCGATGGCAAGGATGAGCGCGACGCCCTCCACTGGCAAATCGAACATCGCCAGCGTGCCGGTGATTACAACCAACGAGGCGCGCGGAACCGCTGCCACGCCCTTGGAGGAAATCATCAGCGTCAGCAGGATCAGGATCTGCGTCGCAATCGGTAGGTCGATGCCATAGGCTTGCGCGATGAAGATCGTCGCGAAACTCATATACATCATCGAACCATCGAGATTGAAGCTATAGCCCAGTGGCAGCATGAAACCCGAAATGCGGCGCGGTACGCCAAAGCGGTCGAGCTGTTCGAACAGCTTGGGCAAAGCGGCTTCGGATGACGCTGTCGAAAACGCAATCAGCATCGGTTCGCGGATATAGCGGATCAGCGTAAATATCCGCCGCCCAAGGAAAATCGCGCCGATGGACAATAGGATGATCCACAACAATGCCAGCGAAATATAGAATTCGGTGACCAATTCGAGGTAAGTCCCCAGGATAGCAAGGCCGCTTTTCGACACAACGGCTGCCAGCGCGCCGAACACCGCGACAGGCGCGTAACGCATCACATAATGCGTAATCTGCAGCATCATTTCAGCCAGCGCATCAGCCCCGCGCACCAGCGGCGCACCCTTTTCGCCGAGTGCCGACAAAGCGACACCTGCGAACAATGCAAAAACCAATATCTGCAGAATGTTGTTAGTGGCCAGCGCTTCCAGCGCGTTTTTCGGGAAGATAGAAAGGATGAATTCCCAGAAATCGAGCTTTTTGACCTCGCCGATTGTCGACGCGGCGTTTGCGATACTGTCCACTGGCGCGCCAACACCGGGTTGAAAGATGTTGACCATCAACAGGCCAAGGCCAATCGAAATGAAACTGGCGATGATGAACCAGGTAATCGCACGGAAACCGATCCGGCCGAGTGCCGAACTGTCGCCCATATGCGCAATCCCGACGACAATCGTTGAAAGAATCAACGGCGCGACCAGCAGCTTGATGAGATTGAGGAATATATCGGACAGCAATTTGAAGGTCTTGGTCAGATATTCGAACCAGACATTATCGGCGGCAATTCCGACATGGACGCCGTAACCAACCAACACGCCCAACATCATCCCGATCAATATGTAGACCGTCAGCCGCTTATCCATAATCTTCCCTCTTGCTTTTTAGGCGTTTCGACCACGCTACACAGGCGGCATAATCCTCGCAACAGGTTACGGACGTTACTTGTGTCGCGAAGCGAACGGCGGCATAAGCGTTGAAATAAAATTACAATGGTTCGTACCGTATATAATATGGGCGATTCAGAATCGTCGTGGGTTCAGGAGCACAAGCATGGCCGCCGCCAAAGCGTCAAAATCATCCTCAAAAATCGAAGGCAGCCTGATGAAGGCGATGGCTTCCGCTTTCTCCCAAAGCGCGCTGCCCGGCGAGAATGAAGGCTTTGATGCCAAGGCGAGCGAGGAAGCTGCGCGCTTTACACTGGAACTTGCAAATCAGCGCCAGCCGGGTGTCGCAGCAGTGGCTCTCGACAGCTTTACCGATCCGACCGGTCGGTTGGCGATGCGTATTGCCATGAACAATGACGACATGCCCTTTCTGGTTGATTCGATTTCGGCCGCGGTGGCGTCGTACGGCATCAATGTGAAGCGTTTGATCCATCCCGTGCTGAGCACCGTACGCAACGCATCGGGTGTGTTGCAATCGGTCAGCCGCAAGCGCGAGGCCAACGTTGCGCGCGAATCCTTCATCTATCTCGAAACTGACCGGGTAGACGCGAAAGAACGTCGCGCGTTGGAGGATGGCCTGCACGCAGTTCTGCGAGATGTGCGTGGAGCAGTCGAAGACTGGCGTAAAATGCTTGCTGCGATGAAACAGGATGCGGACAGCCTGCCCAGCGGCGAAGGGGCGGCGCTGGTCCATTGGTTCCTCGACAACAACATGACGGTGTTGGGGCATGAGAAGCTGGCACATGATGGTACGCGCTCGCAGCGACTGGGCATTTCGCGTGTCGGCGATGTGCCGATACTTTCCGAACAAAGCATTGCACTGGCCGTCAAATGGTTTGAAGACGGCGGGGTCGCGCCGCTGGTATTGAAATCCAATCGCGTTTCCAGCGTGCATCGTCATGTCCAGCTCGACTTGGTTGTCGTCCCCGTGCGCGATGACGGCGAAATAACCGGACTTTCGATTACGGCAGGCCTTTGGACAAGCGCGGCCTTGGCAACCGGCCCCGATCACATTCCGGTTCTGCGCACGCATCTCGCAACGCTAATGGACCGTTTCGGTTTTGATTCGGCTGGCCACGCCGGCAAGGCGATGACCCATGTGTTGACCTCGTTACCGCATGATTTGCTGGTGTCGTTGAAACTGGCTGAACTGGAGCAGGTGACGCTGACCGCAATGTCGCTTACCGACCGGCCACGGCCCAAATTGCTTGCAATCCGGTCGCCACTGGGGCGGCATCTCTATATTTTCGTCTGGTTGCCGCGCGACGATGTTTCAACCGGTATGCGTAAGCAGGTTGAAAACATGCTGACGGCGTCAACGGACGGGGCGTTGCTCGGCTGGTCAATCAGCCTTGAAGATGGCGGGATTGCTTTGCTCCGTTACACCCTCGATTTGCCCGATCGCGATCAGAAAATCGATGAGACGGCGCTCGACGACAAGCTCGAACTCATGGTGCGCGGGTGGGAGCCAGCCGTTGAGGCTGCGCTGGCGCGATTGACCGATGAAAAGCGCGCGGCAGCAATGATGGTGCGTTACGGTCCTCTCTTTCCGGCCAATTATCGCAGCAGCTATTCTACTGAAGAGGCGGCGCGTGACATGATCGGTCTGCTGCAGATGGAGCGCGACCACAGCAAAATAACGCGCCTTTCGGCCGGGGGCGACCATCTGCGGTTGAAGGTTCACAGCCAGGGTGGTGCAACGCCGCTTAGCGATATCGTACCTGCACTCGAAAATTTCGGTTTCGACGTACTCGAGGAATCACCGACAGCGCTCGGCGATGGTAGTTATATTCACGACTTCCGGCTGCGTCTGCGTGGCGGAGCTGTGGCAACGGTAATGGCACGGGCATCGGTGTTGGAAAGCGCGCTTAGCCAAGTACTCGATGGCGATGCCGAGAATGATGTATTCAACCAGTTGGTCACCATTGCTGCGCTCGATCCACAATCCGTCATCTGGCTGCGTGCATGGTATCGGTATTTGCGACAAACCGGAGCAAATTTCAGCATGGCAACGGTGGTTGCTTCGCTGGCTAACAACGCCGCAATTACGCGGGCTATCGTTTCGCTTTTCGATGCGCTTCATAATCCGGCTGCCGGCGGCGAACGGGAAAAAGCATCTGCGAAATATGTCAAAGCCATACAGGATGGTCTTTCGGCAGTTTCCGCAATCGAAGAAGACCGCATTCTGCGCCGCTATATGGCGGTTGTGAAGGCGACTCTGCGGACTAACGCATTTGCGCCAGCGGCAGCCGAGGCAATCGCCTTCAAAATGGATAGTTCCAAGGTCCCGGGCCTGCCGGCACCGCTTCCCTGGCGCGAAGTGTTCGTGTATTCGCCACGCGTCGAAGGCATCCATCTGCGTGCAGGTCCGGTTGCACGCGGTGGCCTCCGCTGGTCCGACCGCCGCGACGATTTCCGTACCGAGGTTCTCGGCCTGATGAAGGCGCAGCGCGTGAAGAACGCGGTGATCGTTCCTACCGGAGCAAAGGGCGGCTTCTATCCAAAGCGCCTGCCCGATATGCGCGTCGATCGCGACGCCTGGTTTGCCGAAGGGACCGAGGCGTACAAGATTTTCATCCGCACCTTGCTGTCGATTACCGACAATATCGTCAATGACAAGGTCGTGCACCCCGCAGACGTCGTGATCCACGACGGCCAGGATCCCTATTTCGTGGTTGCTGCAGACAAAGGCACAGCAACATTCTCCGACACCGCCAATGCCATCGCGCTCGAACGCAATTTCTGGCTGGGCGATGCATTCGCGAGTGGTGGCTCGGTCGGCTACGACCATAAAGTGATGGGGATCACGGCAAAGGGCGGCTGGCTCTCGGTCCAGCGCCACTTTGCGGAAATGGGCATCAATGTGCAGAAGGAGTCCGTCACAGTTGCCGGCGTAGGGGACATGTCGGGCGATGTATTCGGCAACGGGATGTTGCTATCCAAGTCGTTGAAAGTCGTCGCAGCATTCGATCACCGTCATATCTTTTTCGATCCCGATCCCGATCCGGCAACGAGCTGGAAAGAGCGGCAGCGCCTGTTCAACCTGCCACGTTCGAGCTGGCTGGATTACAATCCAAAGCTGATTTCCAAAGGCGGCGGCGTGTTCGCGCGTAGCGAAAAGATAATTAAAATAAACTCTGAAATCAGGTCGTTGCTGGGGATTGATGCCAAAGAGCTTGAACCTGCGGCATTGATGACCGCCATTCTTAAAGCTCCGGTGCAACTGATGTGGTTCGGCGGTATCGGTACCTATATCAAAGATAAAAGTGAGAGCCATCTCGACGTCGGCGATCCCGGCAATGACGCCATCCGTGTCAACGGCGCGGACGTGCGCGCGCAAGTGTTTGGCGAAGGCGCAAATCTCGGTGTTACGCAAGCAGGCCGCATCGGCTTTGCGCTACGCGGCGGACGGATCAACACCGACTTTATCGATAATAGCGCAGGCGTCGATTGTTCGGATAATGAGGTCAATATCAAGATTGCGCTTAACGCCGAAATGCGTGCGGGTCGTCTGAAGGAGCCGGTGCGCAACAAGCTGCTGGCCAGCATGACCGATGCGGTGGCGCACCTGGTTCTTGAAGATAACCGGCTGCAGACGCTGGCGCTGTCGATTGCCGAAACCGGTGGCGCTGGTGACTTGCCAGCGTATGTCCGGCTCATTGAAACCTTCGAGGCCAGCGGTTTGCTTGATCGCGTGGTTGAAGGTCTCGCGCCTAACGAGGAACTGTTCCGCCGTGCCAGCGAGGGCAAGGGACTGACCCGGCCTGAACTCGCCGTGCTGCTCTCGACGGCAAAGCTGGCCGCGCAGGATGGCGTTGAAGAGGCGCCGCTGGCCACTGACAAGTCGATGGACGGAGAATTGCTTGCGGCCTTCCCCGAAGCGATGGCCGCCAAACATAAATCAGCCATTCTCGCTCACCGGCTGCGTAAAGAGATAATCGCGACTAAGCTTGCCAATCGCATGATTAACCGGCTCGGTATGCTTCACCCATTCGAACTTGCCGAAGAGGAAGGGTGCAGCCTAGGCGACGTCGCGGCCGCCTTTGCGGTTGCCGAGCGGATTTACGATTTGGCGTCGCTTTGGCACGCCATCGACACTGCCGACATGCCCGAATCGACCCGGCTGATGCTGTTCAATCAGACCGCGGTCGAAACGCGCGCGCAGATGGCAGATATTATCCGCAATGCCCATGAAGACCGCGATGTCAGCGCGGCGACCGCGATGTATGCGCCGGTTTTGCAAAAGCTTTCGGCATCACTGGGGGTCCTGCTTCCCGACGATATCAGGCACCATACCGAAAGCTTTGGCATCAGGCTGGTGGACAATGGCGCCCCACGTAAGATTGCCGACCGGCTGGTGCATATGGCGCAGCTCGACGGTGCCATCGGGCTCGCTGCACTTTCCTCGACACAAAAGGGCGATGTTTCTGCCTTGACGCAGGCATTTACCGCTATCGGTGAGGCTTTGGGCATTGCCTGGGCGCAAGGCGCTGCGATGCAAATGGATCCGCACGATCCGTGGGAGCGCTTGCTGGTCGCAGGGTTGGCGCGCGATTTTCAGGCGATGCGTTTGGATTTTCTGCGCCGCCGGGCAGCAAAGAAGCCGCTGGCAGATACCCAAAGCTGGATCGAAGCCAATGCCGCCCGCGTCCGTGCCTTCAAGGCGATGGTCGACCGCGCCCGCATGGCCGGCATGCCCACCCCCGCGATGCTCGCGCAAATTGCAGGGCAGGCGAGGGTGCTTTTGGGGCGTTAACGAAGTTACGTAGGGGTTAGGTTTTTGACGCCATTAACCCGGTTACGCTGCCTTTGGTCGAGGGGTTGGACGCGTTTTGCTTTTTGGGCTTTTCGGCCTTTGGTTTGCGCACTTCGCGGTTCGTTTTCTTTTGGCTTTTAGCCATAATATCTCTCCTCGACCGGCGCGAGCATGACGACCGGTGATCCATGTCATATTGTGTGGCTGAGACCTATATGTAAGGGCGATACCAAAATAAGCTTAGACTACGCCGCCGCTTCGGCCTCTACCGGGCGCTTGTAAATGCTGTTTTTCGGATATTGGAACAGCCGCATCACCATCGGCTCGAAAAACTCGAGTGGCAGCGTGTCATAATCGGGGTCGAACGCCGGACAATCATATTTGTCGATAAACTCTTCGGTGTCGGCAAACCATTCATGCCCGCGGAATTGCTCGCGCATGTCCCGGTCCAGCCCCAGATGATGAAAGAAATTATGGCCCTGAAAAATGCCGTGATGCTGCACAATCCAGTGGAGCTTTTCCGACACGAACGGCTTTAATATCGCTGCGGCAATATCGGGATGGTTGGATGCGCCTAATGTGTCGCCGATGTCGTGCAGCAACGCCATCACCACATATTCTTCGTCGCGGCCATCGCGATGCGCGCGGGTTGCGGTTTGGAGCGAGTGGGTGAGGCGGTCCACGGCAAATCCACCGAAATCTCCGTCGAGTAACTTGAGATGATCCAATATCCGCTTGCCGCCATTTTGTGCGAACGGGATATTGTGCCGCATGATGATCTGCCAGTCGTCCTGCGTGCTTTGCGACATGTCATGAAACGTGGCGCGGTCTTCTTGATGGTCCATGGTCTAATCCTCTCGCTACCATGCTATCACGACGCGTGCATGAAACAAGGGCTTCATGCGCGCGTAAAATGCGGCTAGACCGTCTTGATGGCCGTATTAGAGCTGACCGATAAACCCTTTTTTGCCGACAAGAACCGCGCATTCTGGAACCTGCATAGCGCGGGTTGGGCGGGCGCGGTCATTTTGCGCGCCGCATCGGGGATCGCACAGGGTCAGCCGGTCAGCTTCCTCGTGCCAATCCTCATTTCGGCTGTTACCGGCTATTCGATTACTTTGGTCCTGTCGGTCATCTACCGCTTTTTGATCGACCAGCGACCGTTCATCACATGGAGCGTCACTGCGGTCGCGGTGTCGGTGGCGACTATCGGTTATGCCTATATCGACGTCTGGGTACTGCAAACCATCCGTGAAGGCGCCGATGAAACCCCGTTTGCGCAATTGTGGCTGGCGGCGATTTATATTAACTTGGTGCTGCTCGCGGCTTGGTCCGCGCTTTATTACGCGATCAACTATTTCGTCCGCGCCGAGGAACAGCAGGACCAGATGCTACGCTTGGAAGCGCAGGCGACCAGCGCGCAGCTAACGATGTTACGGTATCAGCTCAACCCGCATTTCCTGTTCAATACGTTGAACAGTATTTCGACGTTGGTGCTGCTCAAACAGACCGAGCAGGCCAATGCGATGTTGTCACGGCTGTCGTCATTCCTTCGCTTCACGCTCATTAACGAAGCGGCTGCAAAAGTGCCGCTGACTCAAGAAATTGAGACTCTCAAGCTCTATCTCGACATCGAAAAAATGCGTTTCGAAGAACGGCTACGCACCTATTTCGTTATCGATCCCGCAGTCGAAAACGCATTAGTGCCGTCGCTGCTTCTGCAACCGCTAGTAGAAAACGCCATTAAATATGCGGTGACGCCAAAGGAGGAAGGCGCGGATATCTCGGTCACCGCTCAACTCGTCGGCCAAAGGGTTCGCATTACCGTATCGGATACAGGGCCGGGGTTGCAGCCGGGGCAGCAAGATCACAGCCTGTCTACAGGCGTCGGTATGGCGAACACGCGAGAGCGGTTGTCGCAAGCCTATGGCGACGATCAGCGATTCGAACATTATATCAAAGCTGGCGGAGGATTTGAGGTTTTGCTGGAACTACCCTATCAAAGCCGCATTATAGCAGCCGAAAACAATCAAGCGGGGGCAGTATCACAAGGAATGATAACCGCATGAGTATCCGTACAATATTGGTCGATGACGAGAAACTGGCGATACAGGGCCTCGAACTCCGGCTTCAGGCGTTTGAAGACATCGAGATCGTCGCCACCTGTCACAATGGCCGCGAGGCGATTCGCAAGATCAAGACGCTCAAACCCGATTTGGTGTTTCTCGACATCCAGATGCCGGGATTCGACGGATTTTCCGTGGTGCAAGGCATTATGGACATCGACCCGCCGCTATTCGTTTTTGTGACCGCTTATTCGGAACATGCGATTAAGGCATTCGAGGCTCAGGCCATCGATTATTTGATGAAGCCCGTTGAGCCCGACCGCCTTGCGGACACGATGGAGCGCGTGCGCGGGCGTCTTGCGGACCGCCGTACATCGGACGAACTCGAGCGGTTGCGCATTGTAATTAACGAAGTCGCACCGAATGCAGCTGATAATCTCGCGTCGCTCGATGACGATGTCACAGCATCGACGCGGTTCGAAAAGCTCATCAACGTCAAGGATCGCGGCCAGATTTTCCGTGTCGATGTCGAGAGCATCGAGCGCATCGATGCGGCGGGCGACTATATGTGCATCTACACAGCCGACAACAGCCTCATCCTGCGCGAGACGATGAAGGATCTGGAAAAACGCCTTGACCCGCGCACCTTTCAGCGCGTGCATCGCAGCACCATTGTGAACCTCGACCAGGTGCGCCAGGTCAAGCCGCACACCAACGGCGAATGCTTTTTGGTGCTTGAATCAGGCGCGCAGGTCAAGGTCAGCCGCTCCTATCGCGACGTGGTTGCCCGCTTCGTGCACTGATACAGGGATTGTCCTTATTGTGTGATCGTTGCCCTGCGAACATTTAGTCGCGAACATCCACGTGACCGTGACCGAAGGAGAGTATTGTGTCTGAAGCCGATCCAGTGCGCCGCATGAAGGCCAGCGACTTTCACCCCTATATTCTCGAAATTTTCGACGGCTATGTGCACGGCAAGCTGACCAAGCGCGAATTTATCTGCGAGGCGGGGAAATATGCGGCGGCAGGCATTACGGGACTGATGATTCTGAACCAGCTCGCGCCCGATTATGCGCTCGCGCAGCAGGTGAAGGCCGATGATCCCGCAATTGTGACATCGCGAGTAACCGTGCCAAGTCCCGAAGGCCATGGTTCAATCAATGGCCTTATGGCGATGCCAGCCAAGGCAAAGGGCAAAATGCCCGCCGTTCTGGTTGTCCACGAAAATCGCGGACTCAACCCCTATATCGAGGATGTGGTGCGCCGCCTCGCCAAATCGGGCTATATGGCTCTTGGTCCTGATGGATTGTCTTCAGTTGGCGGTTATCCCGGCAATGATGAAAAGGGCCGCGAGTTGCAAGCCAAGCTCGATCCCGCCAAATTGCTCGAGGATTTCTTTGCGAGTTTCGCGTTCTTACGTGACCACAAGGACAGTACCGGCAAGGTTGGCGCGGTCGGTTTCTGCTATGGCGGTGGCGTGTGTAACGCACTGGCGGTCGCCTATCCGGAAATGGGAGCCTCGGTGCCTTATTATGGTCGTCAGCCAAGGGCCGAAGAAGTTCTTGCGATCAAGGCCCCGCTGCTCGTGCATTATGCCGAGGTCGACGAACGCATCAATGCTGGCTGGCTTCCGTATCAGGCCGCGCTTATCTCGAATCAGAAGAAGTTCGAGGTGCATTTCTACCCTGGCACGCAGCACGGTTTCCACAATGACTCGACCCCGCGCTACGACAAAGCCGCTGCGGAATTGTCATGGGCGCGGACGCTCGACTTCTTCGGGAAAAATTTGCGCTAACGCCGGTCGGCAAAAAACTGCCTGAGCAACTCTGCTGCCTCATCCGCCGCGATTCCTGCATATACCTCTGGCCGATGATGCACCGTTGGCTGATCGAATAGCCTCGGGCCGTGCGCCACTGCGCCGCCTTTCGGGTCATCGGCACCATAATAGAGCCGTGCAATTCGAGCATGGGCAATGGCTCCGGCGCACATCGCGCACGGTTCCAGAGTGACCCACAGGTCGCAGCCGGTTAGCCTGTCATTCCCTAAAAACGCTGCTGCTTCGCGCATAGCGATGATTTCTGCGTGGGCGGTGGGGTCATGGCTTTCTAGCGGCCTGTTTGACCCGCGACCGATGATTGTGCCATCCTTGACGACAATCGCTCCTACGGGAACTTCTCCTGCCGCCGCGGTGGCTCTTGCCAGCGTCAACGCTTCTTCCATCATTTCGCGGGCTTTGGTCAGCGGCATGGGGTCTCGCTAGCGGTTATTGGCGCATTTGGCTACACAGCGGCTTGACGTTTCGGGGCTTCGGGGTTAGGGGCAGCGACTTTCGCGGGTCAGTGATTCCGCATACACTCATTTTATACAGGATACACATCATGGCGCGCATCTGCGAACTCACCGGTAAAGGCCGTCTGGTCGGCAACAATGTGAGCCACGCCAACAACAAGACGAAGCGCACGTTTCTGCCTAACCTGCAGAATGTGACCTTGTTGTCCGACGCTCTCGAGCAGGGCTATAAGTTCCGCGTTTCGACCCACGGTCTGCGTTCGGTCGAGCATAATGGCGGCCTCGATAACTGGTTGCTGAAGACTTCGGACGAGAAGCTCTCGACCAACGCCCGCAAGGTGAAGAAAGAAATCGCCAAGAAGGTAAAGGCTGCGGCCTGATTTCTTCGCTGCTTCGGCGGTTTGCGTTAAAGAGATTCAAAACCGGGAGCGGCCACCGCTTCCGGTTTTTTCTTGGGGGCACGTTCCGAGAGACGAAATTTCATCAGTAGCGTCCGTTGAAACACGCTGAAGTTATCATCGGAAATCAACCATATAATCGAAGCCGGTCCGTCTGTGATGACAGCAATGCCTTCCATATTATCGATCAGGAGCGGGGCCGACAGCGTTGCAATGACTTTTCCTTCGGCGGTTGAGCCCGCACTAATAGCCGAAGGCTCCAGAATTGCGATCTTTGCCGAAAATCCCCGCGGAAATCCGACATGGCGGTTAAGTACAATGACCCTTCCGTCTGGGAGCGTCGATAGTTCGGTAACGCGAAATCCCGACGGCGGTCTGTAGGCAAACGCAGATTTTACGGTGCCGCTTTCAACCGGATCACCGGAAAACAAAAAGCCTTCGTGCAATCCATCTTCGAGGTTTTCGGTTATTGCGATGAAGCGGCCATCGGAAAGCCGGGTAAGGGCTTCAACGCCTTTGTTTCGCGGCCACGGGAGTTTTCCCGCCAACGCAACATAACCCGTGCGCCGCGCAAATGATCTCGAGAATCTACGAATCGCGTGTTTCGCTTCATAGCTTACCCAGAATTGTCCGCTCCCCGCGTCATAGGTCATGCCCTCGCTGTCACGGTCCAAAAAAGTACTAGCAGGACCTCGCGAATCGGGGAGCGGGGCTATGAACGGTCGATCGGTGCGGTCGTCGCTCGTTAGACCGAACCCGATAAGCGTTCCGGCATCGCTCACTCCGACAAATCGTCCACTCGGCAATGCGGCAAGCGCCGAAAATCCGCCGAATTCTTCGTTGTCGCTGTGCAATTCCCATGCCTTCAGGAAAATGAGTTCCCCTATTCGGCGCGGACCGGGATGCGCAGGATCGAGCGTAAGCGGCTGTATCGCGATATTCTGGCTTACGCTGGGATAAATCGTCCGGACCCCGCCAACGGCAACAATGGCAAGCGGCAATACAAGAGCGATGCGTTTCCACCGAGGACTCATTTAGATTTACAACCGTTCATCTAAACTGCCCCAAACATGAACGAAAAATAACGACGCATTCAGCCGCGGCTCAATCACGGCAGTTCATAACAGCATCAACAGGAAATCAAACCGCCCACTTCCTTCTCCGACGAGAAACAGCGGGCCAGAAGCAAGGAGTAAGAACATGACCAAGTTTAAGAACAGCATTGGCGCACTGGTCCTTGCCGCAACGGCAGTAACCGGTTTTACCGCGACTCCAGCGATGGCTGGCGGTCGTTATGACGACGGCTATAGCCGTTACGAAAGATACGATGACCGCTATGATCGCGGCGATCGCTATGACCGTTATGACCGTCGCGAATATCGCCGTGGTGATCGTTATTACCAGAACAACCGCAACAATTATCAGCGTTGCGATCGCGGCACCGGCGGCACGATCATTGGCGCAGTAGCTGGCGGCTTGCTCGGTAACGAAGTCGCCCGTCGCGGTAACAAGACCGAAGGCAGCATCATCGGTGCAGCCGTGGGTGCCTTGGCCGGTCGTGCCATCGACAAGTCGGATAGCAACTGCAACCGTCGCTATCGCTAAAATTTGAGTTTCCAACCGGCGGCGTCCCTGAACCTTCTCTGCCGCCGGACGGAACCCCTTTCGGGGGTGGGCCAGCACTGGAAACGGTGCTGGCCTTTTCGTTGCATCGGTAACTTGTTTGGCCGCGCAATATCCGGCAATGCTTCGGAATGACCATATCGCTCGATTCCGCCCGCGCTACCATCAGCCCCTTCTACCGTAAGCCGGAGCCCGAAGTGTTGGCGCCGTTGGTTGTGGCAGCAACGGTTGACGATACCGAACGCGCCGCGATCATCGAAAAAGCGCGGGGCCTGCTGGCCGATCTACGAGATGCCCAAACCGACAGTTGGGTAAACCAGTTTCTTCAGGAATACCGTCTCGGTACCGAGGAAGGCACAGCTTTGCTTTCGCTGGCCGAGGCGTTCCTGCGTGTACCAGACCCCGAAACTGCTGATCTCCTTATTGCGGACAAGCTGACGGATGCTGACTGGCGCGGGCATAAGGGGCAATCGTCGAGCCTGCTGGTGAACAGCGCCACTTGGGGGCTGGTTTTGGGAAAGGCGGTGCTCGGCGATAGCAATAGCAGCCTGAAGCGGCTGATTGCACGCGCCGGTGAGCCGTTCGTGCGGCAGGCGGTTGGCGCTGCGATGCGGTTAATGGGGCAGGTATTTGTTATGGGCCGGACCATTGACGAAGCAATGAAGCGTATGGATTCAAAGGAAAATCGTGGTTTTACCGCCAGCTTTGACATGCTTGGGGAAGCGGCACGCACCAAGGCGGACGCGGAACGTTACTTCGAGGCATATATCGGCGCGATTGCCGCTGTCGGCAAAAAGGCTGATCGCGGCCATAGCGTCTCGGTCAAGCTATCCGCATTGCACCCGCGTTATGAAACCGCACAAGCCGCGAAATGTGTGCCTGAACTTGCTGGAATGGTGCGCGAACTAGCGCACTCGGCGGCGTCGCTTGGCGTGCAACTGACAATTGACGCCGAAGAGGCGGCGCGGCTGGAAATGAGCTTCGATATTATCGAGGCAGTCGCCCGCAACCCCGCCCTGAACGGCTGGGACGGTCTCGGCATGGCGGTGCAGGCCTATTCCAAACGCGCACGGTCGACGATTGCCTGGGCCGACGCGCTCGGCAACTCGACCAAGCGGATCATGCAGGTCCGGCTGGTCAAGGGCGCCTATTGGGACAGCGAAATCAAACATGCGCAGGAGCGTGGGCTTTCCGATTTTCCTCTGTTTACGCGGAAGCCAGCCACCGACGTGTCATACCTCGCGTGCGCCAAGGATATGTTTGCCGCCGCCAACATCCGCCCGGCTTTCGCGACGCATAATGCGCTGACTGTCGCGACCTTGCTTGAATGGGCAGGGGACAACCGCGATTTTGAATTCCAGCGGCTGCACGGCATGGGCGAGGGGCTATTTGAGCGGCTGGTGCGCAACGAAGGCTATCATTGCCGGACCTACGCGCCCGTCGGCGGGCATCGCGATTTGTTGGCCTATCTGGTCCGGCGCCTACTGGAGAATGGTGCGAACAGCAGTTTCGTGCACCAGCTTGCCGATCAATCGGTGAGCGAAGAAGAACTGCTCGCCGATCCGGTGCAAAAGGTCATGGCGGTCGGCGGCGTGGGCCACCCGGCAATCGCCTTGCCCGCCAATTTATTTCAACCGGAACGGGCTAACAGCAACGGTATGGACCTTGATGATGCGGCTGTGCTGGCGCAAATCGCCACCGAGGTAGCCAAGCCTGCCAGGCTTGATGGAAAAGTAAGCACAAATGCCGAAAGAGCTATCACGGCCGCGCTTGGTGCCTACCCCGATTGGGCGGCAACCCCACTGGAAGAACGCGCCGACTGCCTCGACCGTTTGGCCGACCTGCTCGAGGAAAACCGCAGCGAGCTGATGGCGATTGCCGTTCAAGAAGCGAAAAAGACCATCCCCGACGCGCTCGCCGAAGTGCGCGAGGCGATAGATTTCTGCCGCTATTACGCCGCCCGCGCGCGGACCGATTTGCTGCCTGTCGAACTGCCCGGGCCAACGGGCGAGCGCAACGTCCTGCGCCACGAAGGTCGCGGCGTGTGGGTGGCGATTGCGCCGTGGAATTTCCCGCTCGCGATTTTTCTAGGGCAGGTCGCAGCGGCCTTAGTTGCGGGCAATACCGTGTTGGCAAAGCCAGCGCCGCAGACACCCGCGATTGCTGCGTTCGCAGTCGAACTGGCGTATCAGGCTGGAATCCCCAAGGCCGCGCTGCAACTGGTGGTCGGCGGCGGCGATGTTGGGGCCGCGCTCACCGCAGACGTCCGTATCTCCGGCGTCGTATTCACCGGCTCGGTGCCTACTGCGAAGGCCATCGCGCGTAGCCTGCTCGTCGATGACGACCGGCCCTTGGTGCCGCTGATTGCCGAAACCGGCGGTCTTAATGCAATGATCGTCGATTCGACCGCTCTGTCCGAACAGGTCGTGCGCGACGTGATTGTCTCGGGTTTCCAGTCGGCTGGGCAACGCTGTTCTGCGCTGCGGCTGTTGCTGCTTCAGGAAGATATCGCGGATCATACTCTCGAAATGCTTAGCGGCGCGATGGATACGCTGAATGTCGGCGACCCCGCAGATCCGGCGACTGACATCGGGCCGGTGATCGACCAGGCATCCTATGACAAATTGATGGCGTATCGGACGAGCGTGAAAGACCGCATCGTCCATAGCATACCAGTTCCAGCTAAAGGACTGTTCGTGCCGCCCACAGTCATCCGGTTGAACGACTTGGACGAACTCAACACCGAATATTTCGGCCCGCTGGTCCATGTCGCAACATGGAAAGCGGGAATGCTCGAACACACGGTGAACCGCATCAACGCCAAAGGCTTCGGCCTCACTATGGGCCTGCACAGCCGAATCGCGCGCAGCAGCGAAGCGGTCGAGGCATTGGCGCGCGTCGGCAACCTCTACATCAACCGTTCGATGATTGGTGCGGTAGTGGGCAGCCAGCCATTCGGAGGCGAAGGTCTGTCCGGAACCGGCCCCAAAGCGGGCGGCCCGCATTATCTCTACCGCTTTTGCGCCGAACGTACGACCAGCACCGACACCACCAGCGCAGGCGGCAATGCGTCTTTGCTGTCTTTGGAGGATGACGTCTGATTAGTGAATCGTTCCCAGCGACGTCTCGACGCTCAGCATGATGATCAACCGTTCGATTTGCCTCCAGCGGCAGAAGTTGAGGTGGTTGCCGACATTGCGGCTTGCCTCGGCCCGGTCAGCCGCCTCCAGACCTGCGGCTTTACCGAACCGGTCGATTAGCGTTTCGGCTTCAACGACATCACGTGGTTCGACATAAAGCGGCAGATACATAGAGAGGCGGCTTTCCTGTTGGTCTCGGGTGGCAGACAGGCCCGGGTGAAATTTGGCCTGCCTGCGCTTGGCGATGTACCGGCGGCGCGTCGCTGTTCCGTCAAAGCTATTGGTTAGCGCAAATTAAGGATAAACCCGGGCTTGCGGGTGCGGGGCGATTGGTGGCAAAGGGCTTCCATGTCGAACGCAGAAAACAGCCCGCCCCGCCTTGCCGGCGGCATCTTCATCGCCTTTGGGCTATTATTGGGCGCCATCGGCGGCGTGGTCATGGACCAACCTTCGGCCGGGATGGTTATCGGGCTGGGCATCGGCGCAGCGATTGCCTTAATCGTGTGGCTATTCGACCGTAAGCGTAGCTCGTAAGGACCAGAATATGTGGAAGCACGTTCGCAATATCACGCTCATTTTTATCGCGTTGGGGTTGATTGGCGTCTGGTTCATCACCCGCCCCGACATTGCGCAATTACCGCTCGATGCCGTGACCGGTCCGAAGCCGCAGATCACCGATGCGCGCGAACAGATTTTCCCCACTATAAAGGTCGCCGATGTTGATCGCTGGCAGGCAGGCGAAACGCCGGTTGCCGCGCCGGGTCTGGTCGTCGAGCGTTTTGCAGAGGGGCTCGATCATCCGCGCAACGTCTATGTACTGCCCAATGGCGATGTTCTGGTCGCTGAAACCAATTCGCCGCCGCGTGAAGGCGGTGGTCTGGAAGGTATGGTCGCGCGCTGGCTGATGGGCAAGGCGGGCGCCGGTGTACCGTCTGCCAACCGAATCACGCTGCTCCGCGATGCCGATGGCGATGGCAAGGCAGAGTTGAAGACGCCATTCATTACCGGACTTAATGCGCCGTTCGGAATGGTGCTCGTCGGCGAACGGCTGTTCGTTGCCAACACCGATGCGTTGCTCGTGTTTCCCTATAAAGAGGGTGATACGAAGATCGTGGGTGAGGGTAAGATGCTGACCCGTCTCAACGGCAAAGCGCCCAACAATCACTGGACGCGCAATCTGGCAGCCTCGCCCGATGGCAAGAAAATCTACATCGCGGTGGGATCGAACAGCAACATCGGCGAACATGGCATGGACGTTGAAAACGGTCGTGCCATGGTGTTCGAATATGACATCGCGAAGGATGTTAAAATCCCGTTTTCGTCTGGCCTGCGCAATCCCGTGGGCTTGGGCTGGGACAATCAGGGACGGTTATGGACGGTAGTGAACGAGCGGGATATGCTCGGTTCGGACCTAGTTCCCGATTATCTGGCGTTGGTCGAATTCGGCGCCGATTATGGCTGGCCGCAGCATTATTGGGGCGGCTTTACCGATCATCGCGTGTCGCCGCCAAAACCGGAAAAGCGCGAATATGAACGGCGGCCCGACTACGCACTGGGCGCACATACCGCGCCGCTTGGACTGGCGTTTGGCTATAAGGCAAAGCTTGGCGCTTCACTGACCGACGGTGCGTTTGTCGCTCGGCACGGGTCGTGGAACCGCAAGCCGGCTTCCGGCTATGATGTCATCTTCGTGGCGTTCCCGAAAGGCGAGCCTTTGGGCAAGCCGGTGAATGTGCTGACTGGTTTCCTTGACAAAGAAGGAAACGCGCAGGGCCGTCCGACGATGCTGGCGGTGCACAAGGACGGATCTCTACTGGTCAGCGACGATGTAGGGAACGTGATCTGGCGGGTAAGGGCTAAAAGTTAAATCTTACGCCCCGCGCGGCCTGCAAGTTCGACGGTGTAGTGCCACGCCACCCGGCCTGAGCGACCGCCACGACCATGTGCGAAGGCTAACGCGTCGGACTCGTCCCAGTCGAGATCGAAATGGCCGGCGTAAGCGCCAACCATTTCCAAAAATGCTTCTTGATCAGGATATTGGAAGCCTAGCTTAAGTCCAAATCTATCGGCCAACGCCAGACTGTCATCGATGCTGTCGCGGGCGTTTAGCGATTCATTCTGTTCGCCGACGGTGCGCTCGACAATATTCCGTCGGTTCGATGTGACATAGAGCCGGACATTGTTAGGGCGCGCTTCGACTCCGCCCTCCAGCAAGGATCGCAGCAAACGTGGCCCTGTTTCATCGCCGTCAAACGCGATGTCGTCGAGGAACAATATGAAGCGCCGCCCTGATACCGCAAGCTCTTCGAACAATTTAGGCAAGCTATCGATATGACCCCCCGCAGCCTCGACCAAAGCGATGAAAAAGCCTTCCTCCTGCATGGCCGCAACGACCGACTTTACCAGCGCCGATTTGCCCATGCCGCGTGCACCCCATAGCAACACGTCATGCGCGGCCGCCCCTGAGGCATGGCGGCGGGTGTTTTCAATGAGGTCGGCCTTTTGTCTGTCGACGCCGACGATCAGCTCAGTCGGCAGCGGCCGGAATTCGTGCACTGCGGCGAGCTTTTGCCCGTCCCAGTGATAGGCCGGATGCGCCGACATATCCATCGGCGGCGCAGGCGGCGGCGAGATCCGTTCGAGCGCATCGGCGATGCGTTTGAGGATTTGGTCGCTCAAGCGGCGAGTCCGTGCGCGTCCAGCGCGTAGAGCAATTCGGATCCAGCCATCGCGCTTCCCTTCAGAGCCATCGCTTCGGGCACCATCACGTCAAGATAGTAACGACACGCCACGATCTTGGTTTTCAGGAAAGCGTTGCTGCCGTCCGCCGCCAGTTCAGCCTGCGCAGCCAGCAACTGCTTCAGCATCAGCCAGCCCGAGGTCGCGACCGCCATCATCGTCGTGTAAGCGTAGCTGCCAGCCAGTCGGTCATCGATGCTCGCGGACAGCATATATTCGGTGACCTCGCTGCACGCGCCAGCCAGTGCCTCAAGACTTGTTTGTCCAGCGGCATCCGCTGCGATAGCCTGCAAATGCCGCCTGATAACATCGCCGCCTTCCATGCTGAGTTTGCGCCCGACAAGGTCTGCAGCCTGGATGCCGTTGGTGCCTTCGTAAATCGCGGCGATGCGGATATCGCGGTAATATTGCGCCGCCCCGGTTTCCTCGATGAAGCCCATTCCTCCATGTACTTGAATGCCGAGCGAGGCAATTTCGCTGCCCATGTCGGTGCCGTATGTCTTGGCGAGCGGCGTCAGCAAATCGACCATTTCACGTGCGCCGGGTTCACCCAATGCAGCACGGTCTACGAAGCCCGAGGCGTAGTACAGAAGCGCGCGGATTGCCTGCGTGCCCGCCTTCATCCGCATCAGCATCCGCCGCACATCGGGATGTTCGATAATCGCGACAGGATCGCGCGACGGGCCACCAGCCTTTGCCGACTGCACCCGCTCACTAGCAAACCACAGCGCTTTCTGCGTCGCGCCTTCGGCAATCTGGACGCCTTGCAGACCTACGTTGAGCCGCGCATTGTTCATCATCGTGAACATCGCTCGCATCCCGCCGAATTCGGGACCGATTAGCTCGCCGACACAATCGCCCTCTTCGCCAAAGGCGAGCACGCATGTCGGCGATGCATTAATTCCCATCTTATGTTCGATCGATACAACCTTGATGTCATTCGCTTTACCTAAAATGCTATCGGCTTCAACCTGATGTTTGGGAACGAGGAAAAGCGAGATGCCCTTTGTCCCGGGAGGCGCATCAGGCGTCCGGGCCAGCACCAGATGCACGATATTCTCCGTCATGTCATGGTCGCCGAAGCTAATGTAAATCTTCGTTCCGCGTATTTGGTACGTGCCGTCACCACGCGGCGTCGCAATCGATTTGAGCGCACCGACGTCGGACCCGGCCTGCGGCTCGGTCAGGTTCATTGTCCCGGTCCATTCGCCCGTGGATAGCTTGGGCAGGAAAGCCGCCTTCTGCGCGTCGGAGCCATGATGGTTGATTGCCTCGATCGCGCCGACCGACAAGATCGGGCAAAGCGCAAATGCCATGTTCGCTGCGCCCAGCGAATCGAGTGCAACGGTTGCCAACGAAAATGGCAGCCCTTGACCGCCAAAATCGGCAGGCGCATTTATCGAACCCCAGCCGTTAGCCACATAGGCCTTGTAAGCAGGCACAAACCCTTCAGGCATGACGACTTTACCATCCACCAACCGCGCGCCGACGGTATCACCAATCCGGTTTAGCGGCGCAAACTCTCCGGCGGCGAACGCGCCAATACCCTCGACAATTGCCTGCACCATATCGGGCGTGGCGTCGGCAAAGCGGTTATGACCGGCGAGAGCATCGATGCCGGTGATATGCTTCAATACGAACAGTTGCTCTGCGACGGGTGCGGTGAATGCCATAAGTGATAAAAAATCCTGTGAAAGTGGGTCGGCTACCGCCTATAGCCACGAATGATGTTCGGCTCAAATACGTTAGGTGAAGGCTGGGTGCTACCCGCCGATGACGCCGCGATTACCGCCGCCGCCGACCTGTTGCGTGGCGGGCAGATCGTGGCGATTCCCACCGAGACGGTTTACGGCCTCGCCGCCGATGCCAGCAATGCCGACGCAGTCGCTAAAATTTACTTTGCCAAGGGGCGCCCCGATTTCAACCCGTTGATTGTTCATGTGCCGAACAAAGCGGCGGCGGAGAAGTTGGCAGTTTTCGATCCGCTGGCGGAACGATTGGCTGAGATGTTCTGGCCCGGGCCGATGACTTTGGTGCTGCCACTGCGCGATGATGCCCCGGTGACGAGAGCGGTTACGGCAGGACTACCGACAATCGCCATCCGCTGTCCAGCCCACGCTGTGATGCAGGCCGTTCTGGTGAAAAGCGGACTAAACCTTGCGGCACCGTCGGCGAACAAAAGCGGCGGGATTAGCCCGACCCGTGCGGAGCATGTTCATGCAAGCCTCGGCAGCACGGTACCACTCATTCTCGATGGAGGACCTTGCACTGCAGGACTCGAATCAACTATCGTTGCCATCCGTGCAATCGGTTGGCAAATATTGCGCCCCGGTCCGGTGACGCTAGAAGAAATTACCGCAGTTGCAGGTTCTCCGCCAATCGCCGTTGCGGGCGAAAGTATCGAAGCACCGGGGCAGCTCGCCAGTCATTATGCGCCTGCCAAGCCGCTGCGATTGAACGCTGAACGCGTCGAACCCGGCGAATGGCTGATCGGCTTTGGCGCATTGAATGGCCAAGACAATTTGTCCGCCTCGTCCGATCTGACACAGGCCGCCGCGCGGCTGTTTGACGCATTGCATAGGGCCGATGCTAGCGACCTCAATGCAATCGCGGTCGCGCCGATACCGAACACTGGCATCGGTGTTGCAATCAACGACCGTCTGGCAAGGGCTGCGGCTTGTTGACACTGCTGTTCGGCCTGTTACTGGCCGCCGCCAGCGCGCCCGACACCACGGCCTATCGCGCATTGGTCGAGCAGGATTTGCGTCTTGCCACCATCGGTTATCGGCTGGCGTCGGCCAACGCCGCTTTTTGCGAACGCAAGGCGCGCAACCCGGCAATGGTTCTGCACGATGTCGCGCAATATCCCGACACGAATACGGCCTTTGCTGCATTTGCGTTTCCGGAGCCGATCGCGGTTGCCGCCTTGGTTAAGGGCGGACCTGCGGACGCAGCAGGCATCAAAGTCGGCGACGGCGTTAAGGCAATTGGCGACGACAGCCTAGATTTGCCCGATCGGGCGGAGCAAGGGCCAACTTACGAACGGATTGTTGATGCCAAAGATAAATTGGCGCAATCGCTTGCGGAAAGCGGCGCAGTGCAGCTTCGACTTTTGCGGGGAACTTCGCCTGAAACCGCGACACTCAGCCCGCCATTGGTCTGCGCCTCCGATTTCTGGGTCGATACGCGTAACAAGCTTGATGCCGGGGCGGATGGTAATCAAGTCCGGGTGACGACAGCCCTTATGCTTTTTACACCCGATGATGGTGAGTTGGCTGCGGCGGTCGCGCACGAGCTTTCGCACAATCTTCTAGGGCATCGCGAAAGGCTGAAAGCAAAGCCAGGAATGAAGGCGGTACTGGCTACAGAAATTGAGGCTGATCGGCTATCGGTGTGGCTGATGGCCAATGCCGGATACGACCCCGCTGCCGCGCTTCGCTTTGCCGAACGCTATGGCCGCAAAACGGGCTTGGGGATTTTTTCCGACGGCACGCATTTGCGATGGAAAAATCGAGTCAAAGTCATACAGGCTGAAATCGACTTGATGCAGAAAACCGAAAAGCAAAATGGATTGCTTCCGCCGCCGCTGCTGGTTGGTGGTTAAATAGTCACGGCCTGCAAAAAATTAAGTTGCATATCAGGATGCTATTTCATCCTGCCCCGCTTTCGCCTATCACAAACCGGAGAGCGATGCAGGGGAGGGCAGAAATTGCCTAAATCAAGCAAATTGTTAGCCATATTGTTACCCCTCGCGCTGCTGGCCGCCTGTGGTGAGGAAAAGGCGGTCACCAAAACCGCTGCCGATCAAATTCATCCTGTTCGGGTGGTGACGGTCCAGCAGGAAAATCTGCAACGCACGATCAATGCCGTCGGCACGGTGCGCTATCGCCGCGAAACGCCTTTGGGTTTTACGACGGCGGGCAAGGTTGCGACGGTCCGGTTCGAGGAAGGCGACTATGTGAAGCGTGGCGCGTTGCTCGCGGCGCTTGATACTACATCGGTTGGAGCTGACGTCAGCGTTGCCACTGCCGAACGCAATCGCGCACGCGCCGAATTCGACCGGATGCGCTCGCTTTATGCCGATGGCTGGGTGACCAAAGCGCGCTATGAAGCCGCCGAGGCCGCCGTGACATCTGCCGACGCTCGTGTTCGACAAGCCGGTTTCGCCAGCGGCACTGCACAGCTTTACGCGCCGTCCAGCGGAGTCGTGCTGACCCGCAATGTGCAACCCGGCCAGATTATCGCCGCGGGCACTCCCGCTTTGATATTGGGCGAAGGCGACGAAGGTTTTGTCTTTCGCGTGCCGATTGTCGACCGCGACGCGTCGAAATTGCGCGTGGGCATGGCCGCCGACATATCGATAGAATCGCTGGATGGTACGCCAATTTCGGCAACGATTTCCGAGATAGACGGTCGCGCGAATGAGGCGACCGGCGCATTTTCCGTGCAGTTCCGCCTGGCAAACCGCCCGCAATTGCGCTCGGGCCAGATCGGGACTGCCACAATAAAGCTGCCCGCGGCCGATAGTGGCAGCACATTGCAAATCCCGGCAAGCGCGCTGTTCGGCGTGCGGACAGGTGAGGGGCTGGTATATGTGGTCGATGCCAAAAGCCGCGTTGAAACGCGCAATGTTGCCATCGAACGGGTGACCGACGAATTTGTGATTGTTTCCGGCGGTCTGAAGCCCGGTGATATCATCGTGACGTCCGGCCTTGAAAAATTGCGCACCGGAACGAAGGTTCGCGCCATCAAAGCAGCCAGCTAAGCCATGCACATAGCCGAGGTCGCAATCCGCAGGTGGCAGCTAACGCTGGTCCTGTTCGCATTGCTTTGTGCGCTCGGATTTTCGGCGTTCCAGAATGTGCCACGAGCGGTCGATCCGCATTTTTCGATGCCGGTAGTGTCGATTGTGGCTTCGCAACCGGGCGCCGATGCTGCCGAGGTCGAACAGACCATCACCAAGCCTATCGAGGAGCTGGCACAAGGCCTGGAGGACGTCCAGAATGTCGCATCGACCAGCAGCGACGGTAACGCCGTCATCCGCATAGAATTCGACTGGGCGGGCGAAGATCCCGATCAATATTTCAACGATGCGGTGCGCGAAATTACCGCAATCCGCAGCCGCCTGCCTGCCGACTTGCAGAGCCTGACCTTCGAAAAAATCCGCACGACGAACACTTCGATTCTGCAAATCGCGCTGCTCAGCGACACCGCGAGCTGGTATCGCATGGAGAAATATGCGCGCGACATCAGCGAGGCTCTGGGTCGCTACAACGAAGTACGTCAGGCAGATATCTATGGGCTGCCGCAACCAGAAATCAGTGTGGCGATCGATGCCGGACGGCTTGCGGCATTGAGGGTCCCGGCAAGTTCGGTTGCCGACGCTATCCGTGCTGGTGGCGCAGACGTTCCGTCAGGTGCCGTCACCAGCGGCGCGCGGCGGTTCAATGTCGAGGCAGGCGGTGCCTTTCGTGACCTTGAAAAAGTACGCAGCCTGCCATTGCGTACCAATGAAGGCACATTGCTTCGGGTCGGCGATGTTGCCGATGTGCGTTTTGGCGCGGCCGAACAGCGCGTGAAGGTCAGTCATAATGGCAAGCGCGCCATATTCATTACCGCCAACCAGAAACAGGGGACGGATGCCACCAAACTGCGCAACCTGCTGATAAAAGAATTAGAGGTTCAGAAGAAACTACTGCCGCCCGATATCAAGGCGGTGGTGCAGTTCGACCAGAGCAAGGACATTACGAAAAGGTTGCGTGAACTGGCGCGCGATTTTGGCATCGCGCTGTTCCTGGTGCTTTTCACGCTGCTGCCGCTGGGGTGGCGGGCATCGATTATCGTGATGATTTCGATTCCGTTGTCGATTGCTTCGGGATTGCTCGCGATTTCGGCCTGGGGCTTCAACCTCAGCCAGCTTGTCGTTGCGGGCTTCATTCTTTCGCTGGGACTTCTGGTCGATGACTCGATCGTAGTCGTCGAGAATATCGCGCGGCATTTGCGGATGGGCAAAGGCCGCGACGAGGCGGCAATCGATGGTACCAAAGAGATTACGATGGCGGTGATGGGGTCGACCGGCGTGCTGGTTTTTGCGTTTTTCCCGTTATTCTTTCTGCCCGAAGGCGCGGGCAAGTTTACGCAAAGTTTCATCGGCACAATTGTCGCGACGATTACCGCCTCGATGGTCGTCTCGCTGACCATCGTTCCATTTCTGGCAAGCCGGATATTGAGCCCGCACGAAGAACAAGGCGGCAACCGGTTGCTCCGCTGGCTGATGGATAAAATCGACCGCTTCTACCACCCCATGTTGCACTGGGCGCTCGACCGCCCGCGCAGGACAGTTTGGGGCGCGTTGGCGGTGACCTGCGCGGCCTTCGCGCTCGTTCCGGTTCTGGGTTTCAGTCTGTTCCCCAATGCCGACACGTCCTATTTCCGCGTTTCAGTAGAGGCCGAGCAGGGGTCGAGCATTGCTGAAACCGGAAGACTGGTAAAACTGGTATCGGATATATTGAAAACCGAACCGGCAATTAAAATCCGCGCGGAGAATGTCGGCGCGCATAACCCGCCAGTATTCTACAATGTTTTCCAGCGCGGTGAAAACCCCACTCAGGGCGAAGTCCTTGCAATCATGGAAGATTGGAAAGGTAAGGCATCGCTTGCGATGGTTTCCCGGCTGCGCAAAAATCTTGATGAAATTCCCGGTGCGCGGATCAAATTGACGCTATTCCAGAATGGCGCACCAATCAACGCACCGGTTGAATTCCGCGTTTATGGCCCCGAACAAGACGAACTGCGCGTGGTCGCAGGGAAAATGGAGCAGGCCTTGCGCGACACGCCCGGCACGCGCGATGTCAACAACCCGGTCGCGTTTGATCGCGTCGATCTCGATGTGCGCGTAGACGATGCAAAAGCGGCCTTGCTCGATGTGCCTGCAGGTGCACCACGGCGAGCGATACGCCTCGCCTTAACCGGCGAGAGGGCAGGCACATTCCGGGACAGCGAAGGCGACAGCTACCCGGTCGTTGTTCGATTGCCACTCGCCGATACGCAGCCGATTTCCGCGCTGGAATCGGTATATGTGGCGAACCGCAGCGGTCAGCCTGTGCAGCTCGCCGAAATCACCAACCCGACGCTTGAGTCTACACCGGCGGCGATTTACCGCTACAATCTGGAGCGGAATGTCAGCATTACTGCGCAGCTTAACGAGGGCGCCGTGGTGTCGAAGGTCAATCTTGAAGCGCGGAAAAAGATGGACAATATTCCGCTCAAGCCCGGCTATACAATCGAGATTGGCGGCGAGGCGGAAAAGATCAACGATACATTCGCCGGGTTCGGCCCGATTGTGTTGATCGCGATGTTCAGCATATTCGCCATATTGGTCGCAGAATTCGGACGATTCAAGGAAGCTCTCGTCGTGGCGGGCGTCATTCCGCTTGGCACCTTTGGCGGATTGATTGCGCTGCTGGCAACCGGCAATAACCTATCCTTCCTTGCCGTCATTGGTTTTATCGCGTTGATCGGAATTGAGATTAAAAACTCGATCCTGCTGGTCGATTTTACGAGCCAGCTACGCGACCGCGGCATGGCCTTGCGCGAGGCAATCGAACAGGCAGGCGAGGTGCGCTTCCTGCCCGTATTGCTTACCTCAATTACGGCAATCGGCGGCCTTATGCCCTTGGCGCTGTTCGGCGGCAGCCTTTATGGTCCGCTTGCGATTGTGCTTATCGGGGGGTTGATTTCTTCGACCCTGCTATCACGTATAGTGACGCCAGCCATGTACCTGCTGGTGGTGCGCGGCGATGAAGCCAAAAAGGCGGCGCCGCCCAACAACGAACAAGGAATCTCCCATGCCACATGAAGAAGCGATTTTTGCCGGTGGCTGTTTTTGGTGCACCGAGGCGGTGTTCGGCCAGCTTAAGGGCGTGAGCAGCGTCGAAAGCGGCTATATCGGTGGCAGCGTGGTTGACCCGACCTACAAGCAGGTATGCAGCGGCAGCACCGGCCATGCTGAGGCAATCAAAATCCATTTCGATCCGGAAGTTATCAGCTACGCCGACCTGCTAGACATTCATTTCGCGACGCACGACCCGACGCAATTGAATCGCCAGGGCAATGACATCGGCACGCAATATCGATCGGCCATTTTCCCGCTCGACGATGCCCAGCATGCAGAAGCACAGGCAGGCATCGAACGCGCCGCCGCCGATTGGCCGGCGCCGATTGTCACCACCATAGAAGGCCCCGCAACCTGGTATCCCGCGGAAGATTATCATCAGGAATATTGGGACGGCGAAGGTCAGCGCAATCCCTATTGTCTAGCCGTTATCCCGCCAAAGCTCGCCAAGCTGAAAAAGGGGTTTGCCGAGCGGTTGGCTTGATGCGATAGCGGCGACCATGACGCACAAACGCATTCGCAAGGCCGTTTTTCCGGTTGCTGGACTTGGCACCCGCTTTCTTCCCGCGACCAAGGCAATTCCGAAGGAAATGCTGCCGATCGTCGACCGCCCGCTGATCCAATATGCGGTCGATGAAGCGCGCGAGGCAGGTATCGAGCAGATGATCTTCGTCACGGGTCGCGGCAAGAGTGCGATCGAAGACCATTTCGATATTGCTTACGAGCTCGAAAAAACAATGTCGGAGCGCGGCAAGGATTTGTCTGTGCTTGAGCCGACCCGGCTTGGCCCTGGCAACTGCGCGTATGTCCGGCAACAGGAGCCATTGGGGCTGGGCCACGCCATCTGGTGCGCACGCGATATTGTGGGCGACGAACCATTCGCCATTTTCCTGCCCGATGAATTCATGCACGGCTCGCCCGGCTGCATGAAACAGATGGTCGATGCCTATCACCGGCTCGGCGGTAACATCATCAGCGTGCTCGAAGTGCCGCACGACAAGGTTTCGAGCTATGGTGTGATTGCACCGGGCGAACGTGACGGTGCGGTCACCGAAGTGCTTGGGCTCGTTGAAAAGCCCAAAGCCGAAGATGCGCCTTCGAACCTGATTATCTCTGGCCGCTATATTTTGCAGCCCGACGTGATGCGTGTGCTGGAAAGCCAAGGGAAAGGCGCGGGCGGTGAAATCCAGCTGACCGACGCAATGGCCCAAATGATCGGTAAGCAGCCGTTTCACGCCGTTACCTTTGACGGAAAACGTTACGATTGTGGTTCAAAGGTTGGCTATATCGAAGCCAATCTGGCTGTGGCGCTCGAGCGGCCTGATATGGCCGACGAAGTACGCGCGATTGCGTTGAATTTGCTCCGTTGAAGAAATGACATTCAGCGCAGGCTCATCAAATCTGCCATAACACTGCGGCGACATTCGGGATTGGGAGCATTTATGCGATATTTGCTGGTTTTAAGTTCGGCGGTTTTGCTGTCCGGTTGCGTTTCGATCGTAAAGGACGTCGTGACCGCGCCGGTCAAGATCGTTTCGAAAACCGCTGATGTGCTTACCACCAGCCAGTCGGAATCGGACGAAAAGCGCGGACGCGAGTTGCGCAAGCGCGAAGAGGGCTTGGGCAAGCTCGCCCGGCAACGCGACAAGGCCCGGGAAAAATGTGCGGATGGCAATGAAGACGCGTGTGCCAAGGCCGCGCAGCTGAACGAGCAGATCGAGGTCGAACAGGACCGGCCGATTTAGTCGGCCTTTTAACCCTCACAGGCGTCTGCCAACTACCGTCAGGATTCGACAAACAGCTGATTTGGTTGCCCATTTGCATTTGGTCGAATGCGCGGTTCGTTGGTCGAACGGCAATACCGGATTTCTGTCTACGCTTGTAATCGTAGCTCCAGCGGATTGATGCGCAACATGCGCAGGTCCGGTCGGGAGGTTCGATGTCCATGTTTCGCTGTAAGTCTGCACTATTATTCGCTGGTGCGGCTACCCTCTGTTTTTCGTCAGCGCTTAATGCAGAAGATGCGGCCCCAACGCCTGCCGCGGATGTATCTGCTAATGGCAAGCGCCAGTTCCGTGCCGATTTTTTTGTGGCCTTCGTACCCGTTACCGCTCTGGACATGGTGAACCGCATTCCCGGCTTTTCAATCGCAGGCTACGAAGGCCGTCGCGGCTTTGGCGAAAATGCAGGTAATGTGCTGATTGACGGCGACCGTCCGTCATCCAAATCCGATGATATCTTTACAATCCTGTCGCGAATTCCGGCGAGCGAAGTTGAATATGTCGAACTGACCGAGCAGGCCGGGGCCGATTCCGAAACGCAGGGCCAAGGCCAAGTGGTCAATGTCGTTCGCAAGGTGTCAGCCAAGGTTAGCGGCACGTATGAAGGCAATCTGGTGTTCGGGCATCGTTATGGCTTTCGGCCATCGGCCAACGCATCGGCAACATTGCGCCGGGGCGACACGAGTTATGAGTTGAATTTTTCGTCTTATTCCGAACGGCTCTATGGCTTTGGCCCGGAGGATTTCAAGACGGCGAGCGGCGCGCTGACCGAACGGCGCTATTATCGTGGCAAGGGCGGTTATGATCAGGCTGCGATTGGCGGGGCAATCAAGACGCGCATCGGCGGTGCCAAGGTCAACTTGAAGGGTCAGATGAGGTGGAGCGACGGATTCGATCACCGGATGGGCGAGTATTCCGATGCGTCTGGCGTGGATACCGGTGATGAGGTGCTGCTACGCGGCGGACCGGTAAGCGACATCAATTATGAAATCGGCGGCGATCTCGAATTCGGGGTCGGGCCAAAGCTGACAACCAAAATCATCGGCCTGTATCGCGCCGGAACCGAAAGCAATGATTCCACCATCGAAGCGATGCGCACCGGGCAACCAGTGACTTTTTTCGAAACACGCAGCCGCAACAAGCCCGCCGAAGCCGTCGGGCGCATCCAGAATGACTGGACCGGCATATCGGGCCATGCGATCCAGTTCGGCGGTGAAGTTGCCTATAACCGGCTCGACGCTCGCTTTTCTGCGGCCAGCACGGTTGGCGGCACGGTCACCGCCTTTCCGCCGTCCGATGTGCTGGTAGAGGAAACGCGCATCGAACCATTCGTGACGGACGTGTGGAGCGTTAGCCCGCAATGGAAAATCGAAGCAGGCGTCGTTGCAGAGTTTTCGAAACTGACACTGTCGGGCGATAGCAGTGCGGCACGCAGCTTCAAATTCATCAAGCCGCGCGCGATTGCGACTTGGACCGTGGACCCGCAAACTACGCTGGAGTTTCGCGCTGACCGTCAGGTGGCGCAGCTAAACTTTGGCGAATTCGCGACCTCGATTGACGTCGCGCTGGGCAATCAGGTCGATGCCGGCAATGCTGACCTTGTTCCCGAAAAGGTGACGTCCTTGTCGGCTTTGATCCGGCACAAATTCCTTGAACGCGGCAGCATACAGTTCAAGGGCGAATATCAGTTTGTGAGTGATACACAGGACCTTGTGCCGGTCACTTTGCGCGATGCACAAGGCAACATCACGGCGCAGTTCGATGGCGCAGGCAATATCGGCAACAGCAAAAGGTGGAATGGCGAGCTTGAAATTACGCTCCCCTTCGACTGGCTGACCAAGCCCGCCGGAATAACCGGCATCGAAGTCAAATATACCGGCCATTATCACGGCAGCCGCGTGACCGACCCGGTTACCGGGCTGAACCGCCGGATGTCGAACCGCCCGCTTTGGCATCAGGAATGGGCGTTGCGCCACGATATTGCGGGCAGCGGCTTTGTTTACGGGGTGACCGCCAATGTGCAGGAAGCCAACAACGGCTATTTCCTGAACGAATTTCGCCGCCAGAAAGAGGGCGTGCGGACAAGGCTGTTCGTCGAATATTCGAAGTTCAAACTTGGCACATTGCGCCTGCAATACATCAGCGTACCCGATTTTGGCCGCGACCGGTTCATTTACTCGGGCACGCGGGCGAGTGGGACGGTCACGCAAATCGTCAATCGCAGGCGCTATCTCGACCCGGTGATCCAGCTCACCTTGTCGGGTAAATTCTAGGCTATTCGCTGCGCAGCGCTTCAATCGGCGACAGGCGCGAGGCGCGGATGGCGGGGTAGCCGCCGAACAATAGCCCGATAACGGCTGAAAACGCGACTGACATAATCGCGGTATCCCAGCCGACGGGTGCGGGGAAGTCAGCGACCTTTTGGAAGACGGCAGCCGCGACCATCGCCAGTATCAGGCCTATGGCCCCGCCGATGATGCACAATACCGCGGCCTCGACCAGAAACTGGTTCCGGATATCGCTTCGCTTTGCGCCGAGCGCCATACGCAGCCCGATCTCACGCGTACGTTCGGTAACGCTGACCAGCATGATGTTCATGATGCCGATGCCGCCAACGAGCAGCGAAATGGAGGCGATAGCGACCAGCACTGCTTGAAATATCTGCGTTACCTCACCAGTGGTTTCGGCGATTTCGGTGGTTGTGCGGACGGTGAAAGGATTGATCTTGCCCTTTGGCACGCGGTAGCGGTCGCGCAGCAACCTTTTGATTTCCTTCTGTCCGGCAAGCAGCGAATCTTCGTCCTCAAAGCCGACAAACAACAAAGTGACGTCGTCAGGCCCTTGTGTCGCGGCGGTCGATAGACGCTGACGCAGGGTCGTGATTGGCACGACGATCTGGTCGTCATTGTCATTGCCCAGATTGCTGCCCTTGCTTTCCAGCACGCCGATAACCGTAAAGGACACGCGGTTGATGCGCACGATCTGGCCGGCCGGGCTGATGTCGGCAAATAATTTGTCGGCAACGGTCTGCCCGATGACTGCCACCCGCCCGGCGGAGCCGACATCGCCTTGCGTCAGGAACCGGCCATCGGAGGTGGTTACGTTCGAGATTGTTCCATATTCGGGCGTGGCACCGATCGCCTGCGTCGTTGCGCTGCGGCCCGACGTCACCGCCTGCACGCTATTACGGATCTGCGGTGCGACGGCGTTAACCCCGGGAACCTGCCTCAGAATTGCCTGGCCATCGCGTTCGGTCAGCCTGCCACGGTCGCTAGGACGGCGCGGGCCGCTATTGCCGCTGTCGGGTTCTGGCACGACGATGGCCATGTTGGAGCCAAGCGTTGCGATTTGCTGGTTGACCGAGACCTTCGCGCCATTGCCGACCGCCACGGCCAATATGACCGAGAATACCCCAATCATCACGCCCAAGGTGGTCAGGATCGAACGCATCAAATTGGTGCGCAAAGCGGTCATTGCGATGGAGACATTGACGCCCCAACCGGCGATTGAGTTTAGGACGCTCATGCTGCGACCGCCCGGCGGCGCGATTTGACGGGGGCGTCTTCAATTACTTGCCCGTCGCGAAAAACGATGCGCCGCGCCGCATATTCGGCGATATCGGGTTCGTGGGTGACAACAATGAGCGTAATGCCGTCGTCGTTGAGCTTTTGGAAAATCCCCATGATATCGAGCGAGGTTTGCGTATCGAGCGCGCCGGTTGGTTCGTCGGCTAGCACTATCAGTGGGTCTGTGACGAGCGCGCGAGCGATGGCGACGCGCTGTTGTTGGCCGCCCGACAGCTTGGCGGGCGTGTTCAGCAGCCTGTCGCCAAGCCCCATCGCCTCCAGCTTGGCTTGTGCCCGCTCGCGCCGCTCGGTGTACCCCAGCCCGCGATAAATCAACGGCACCGCGACGTTATCAAGCGCACTGGTGCGGGCGAGTAGGTTGAACTGCTGGAATACAAAGCCAATTTTGCGGTTGCGGATTTCGGCCAGTTCGTCGCTGTCGAGCGTCTTGGTATCGATACCATCGAGGAGCAACGCCCCCGACGTCGGCACGTCGAGACAGCCAATCATGTTCATAAACGTCGATTTACCCGAGCCGCTGGCGCCCATGATCGCAACGAACTCGCCGCGCTGGATGGACAGCGACACGCGGTTGACCGCATGCACCGTTTCGCCGCCGATCACATAATCTTTGACCAGATCATGTGTTTCAAGCAGCGCTGTCATCTTCGTCCGGTTCGTCAGTCTCTGCTTTTGGTTTCAGCGATTTAGTGCGAACGAGTATCTTGTCGCCGACTTTGATGCCCGACGTGACCTCGGTATATTCATCGCCTTGCAGGCCGATACCGACCTGCTTCTTGCTCGGCCGATAGGCGTCCGCCGCCGCAAGATAAAGCGACGGGCGCGGTGTTTCCTTTTTACCGGGTGCTGCTGGCTTTTCCTTCGCGGTTTCGCCGCGATCAGCAACCTTGGGGCGGAAGCGCAGCGCGTTGGTTGGCACGCGCAGAACGTTGGCCTTTGCTCCGGTAATGATTTCCACATTGGCCGTCATGCCGGGAAGCAATTTGCCGTCGAGATTATCGACGTCGATTATCACCAGATAGCTGACGACATTTTGCGTTTCGACCGGAGCCTTGCGGACCTGACGCACTTTCGCGCGGAAGATAGTATCGGGGTAGCTGTCGACGGTGAAGGTTACATTCTGGCCTTCGACGATCTGGCCGATATCCGCCTCGTCAACCGACGCCTCGACCTGCATCTTGGTGGTGTCGGCGGCGATTTCGAACAGATTGGGCGTCTGGAAACTGGCGGCGACGGTGGTGCCGGGTTCGACCAGCTTGTTGATAATGACACCGCTGGCAGGCGCGACGATGACCGTGCGGTTGAGGTCCAGCCGCGCCGAGGAAAGTTCGGCGGTGCCCTGACTGATCTGCGCATTGCCACTTTGCGTTTGCGCCAGCGCGACCTGCAACGCGTTGCGCGCGCTGTTGAGTTTGCTTTGCGCAATGTCGAGACCTGCCTTTGACACAAAGCCGCGTTCCGACAGTGCCCGTTGCCGGGCAAAATCGCGTTCCTGAATCTCAAGATCCGACCGCGCGCGGGCGACATTGGCGACCGTCTGTTGCAGACCGGCACGGGCAAGCGCGACCTGCGCCTCGGACTGCTGAACCCGCGCCCGAACGCGGGTCGGATCGATCTCGGCAAGGATTTGCCCCGCCTTCACCGGCGAGTTGAAATCGACATAGACTTTGGTGACCTGACCCGAAACTTCGGTGCCGACCTTGATCGTGTTGAGCGCGCGAACCTTGCCACTCGCCGAAACCTTGCGCACCACCTCGCCGCGCGTCACCGTTTCGCTGATATATTCATAGTCATGCGGGGTAGGGCGGAGCACGCGGTACAGGACGAACAGCAGCACCAGCACGATAATCGCCGACCAGACACGATGCCGCTTCACCCATGAACTTATGGTCGTCAGCATATCATCCCGCTTTTTCCCCGTTGTCGAGTTTGCACGTATATTGAGGGGGATGGGGGATGGCTAGCGGTTATGGAAATTCGTCTGTGGTTAAATCAATTCCATAATTATGGAATTGACGATTGACATCCTCTAACGATTCGATATTTCCACGATTATCGAATCGTTAGAGGATGAACCGATGCAAGCAGACACCATAATCCGCGCACTTGGCGCGCTGGCGCAGGAACATAGGCTGGCGGCGTTCCGTGCACTTGTGCAGGCTGGGGCGGATGGTTTGTCAGCGGGGGCATTGGCTGAAGCACTGCAATTGCCAAACTCATCGCTATCTTTCCATTTGGCCCAGCTCACCAACGCAGGTTTGATTATTCAAAGACGTCAGGGGCGGTCGCTGATCTACTCGGCGGACTATGGCGCGATGAATGGCCTAATGGGCTATCTCATGGAAAATTGCTGCGCTGGTGCCAACTGTGCGCCGGATGCCATCTGTTCAATTTCAGAAGAGAGGAATGTCGCATGAAGCGTTTTCATGTCCATATGGGGGTCGAAAATCTCGACCGCTCAGTCGCGTTTTATTCGGGTCTATTTGGCGTGGAGCCAAGCGTCATCAAACCCGACTACGCCAAATGGATGCTCGACGATCCGCGAGTCAACTTTGCTATTTCCACCAAGGAAGGCGTAAAGCGCGGCATTGAACATCTCGGTGTCCAGGTTGAAAACAGCGACGAACTTACTGAGGTCTATGGCCGCCTGAAAGCCACCAACGGCCCCGTATTCGAAGAAGGCGCCACGACCTGCTGCTACGCCAAATCCGAAAAAAGCTGGATCGCCGACCCGGACGGCATTATGTGGGAAGCGTTCCTGACGAATGGCGAGGCGACGGTCTACGGCGACAATCCCGAGCTTGAAAAACTAGTGTCGGATAACGCGGCGGCAGGGGCGTGCTGCACACCCGAAGCGCCGATAAAGCCTGATCTATCCAACGCATGCTGCTGAGGCCGACATGACTGACCGCATCTACAATGTGCTGTTCCTGTGCACGGGCAATTCCGCACGTTCGATTTTGGCCGAGGCGTTGTTGGGCAAATATGGCGAAGGGCGTTTCAGGGCGTTTAGCGCTGGCAGCTTTCCCAAAGGCACTGTGCATCCGATGGCGCTGTCGGTGCTGAACGGACTGGGCTTTGACACCAGCGGATACCGCTCCAAAAGCTGGGATGAATTTTCAGCACCCGGTGCGCCTGTGTTCGATTTCATCTTCACCGTCTGCGACAATGCAGCGGGCGAAACCTGTCCGATATGGCCCGGCCACCCGATGACCGCGCATTGGGGTATCGAAGACCCCGCAGCAGTCGATGGCGAAGGCCAGCGAGAAGCATTCATGACCGCGCTCCGCTATCTTCAACGCCGCATCGATCTGTTTCTGGCGCTGCCGATCGATGCCGTTGACGACATGGCGCTGAAATCAAAGCTGCGCCAAATCGGCGAAGGCGAGGGCGCGACCATCAAGGCTACCGTATGAGAGCAAAGCTGGCCGCTGAAGCGCTCGGTAGCTTCTTCCTGTTCGCAACGGTAGTCGGCTCAGGCATAATGGCTGAGCGGTTGGCAGACGGCAATGTCGCGGTTGCGCTGCTTGGCAATACAATGGCGACAGGCGCAATGCTTTTCGTCCTGATCGCAATGCTGGGACCGATTTCTGGGGCACATTTCAACCCGGCGGTCAGTCTTGTGATGTGGTTACGAAAGGAGATAACGGCGCAATCACTGCTCGCTTATGTCGTTATTCAACTGGCCGCAGGATTGGTTGGCGTGTGGGCGGCGCACCTGATGTTCGATCTGCCCATTCTGCAATTTTCCGATAAGCTCCGGACTGGGATCGGCCAATGGACGGGCGAGTTTATTGCCACCTTTGGGCTTGTTACTACGATTTTGGCAACCGCCCGCCACCGTCCCAGCGTCATTCCAGCGAGCGTCGCGCTCTACATCACCGCGGCATACTGGTTCACATCATCTACCAGCTTCGCAAACCCCGCTATTACCGTTGCACGCAGCCTGTCGGATAGCTTCGCAGGGATCGCACCATCAAATGTCGGCGGCTTTATCATCGCGCAATTAAGTGGCGCTATAGCGGCATTTGCCGTTGCCAAGTTCTTATTCCCGCCCGAGTAGAATGTGCACGCTTTGGCGTAATGAAACAAAAAAACCGCCAAGATCACTCCCGGCGGGTTTTTGTTTAGTTCTCAGACCTTAGCGAAAAAGTCTTATTCTTCCTCGCTGCCGATCTCGATAACATCGTCCATTGCCGCGTCCTCGGTGGTCAGGTCATCGGCGATAACCTTTGCCAGCACATCGTCGCCAATCGCGGCTTCGGGGCCTTGCGCCAGTTCGGCTGCATGCTCTTCTTCCGCCGTTTCGGGCGCAATCAGGCTTTCTTGCAGCTTCTTGTACTGGGCGCGCAGCGCGACGTCGCGGCTGGTGGCGGCGATCCGCATGCGGTTCATGGCTGAACCAGTACCCGCCGGGATAAGCCGTCCGACAATCACGTTTTCCTTCAGGCCGGTCAGGATGTCTTTCTTGCCCTCAACCGCTGCCTGCGTCAGCACGCGGGTGGTTTCCTGGAACGACGCGGCCGAGATGAACGAACGCGTCTGCAACGATGCCTTAGTAATGCCAAGCAGCACGGGGTTACCCGTTGCATGCGCCTGGCCCTTGGTCAGCTTTGCGTTGATTGCGTCCATTTCTTCACGGTCGACCTGTTCGCCGGGCAAGAGCGTAGTATCGCCGCCAAAGGTGATTTCAACTTTCTGCAGCATCTGGCGAACAATCGTTTCGATGTGCTTGTCGTTGATCTTCACGCCCTGCAGACGGTACACTTCCTGAATTTCGGCAACCAGATATTCGGCCAGCGCTTCGATGCCCATGACCTCAAGGATGTCATGCGGGTTCGGCGAACCTGCAATCAGGTTATCGCCCTTGCGGACGAAATCGCCTTCCTGCACGTCGAGCACCTTGGACTTCTGGATCAGATATTCAATCCGGTCGCCTTCTTCCGGGACGATCGCGATCTTGCGCTTCGCTTTATAATCACGGACGAATTCGACACGGCCCGAAATCTTGGCAATGATCGAGTTGTCCTTCGGAATACGCGCTTCGAACAATTCGGCAACGCGCGGCAGACCGCCGGTGATGTCGCGGGTCTTGGCGGATTCGCGGGTCACACGGGCGAGAACGTCGCCTGCCTGAACCTCTGCACCGTCTTCGACCGACAGCATCGTGCCGACACCCAGAAGATACCGTGCCGCTTCATCGGTCTGTTCGTCGAGCAGCGTAAGGCGCGGACGAAGGTCCTCCTTCTTGGTGCGGCTGCCCGCACGGTCTTCCGTGACAACGCGTTGGGCGATGCCGGTTGCTTCGTCGGTTTGCTCGGACAAGGTCTTGCCGTCGATCAGGTCCTGATATTTCACGATACCCGATTTTTCGGTGATGATCGGCATGGTGAACGGGTCCCATTCAGCCAGGCGGTCACCGACATTGACGTCCGCACCGTCAGCAAATGCCAGCGTTGCACCATAAGGCAGACGGTGGATTTCCATCTCGCGGCCATCCTTGTCGACGATGATCAGCTCGCCGTTACGGGCCATAGCCAAACGCTTCTTACGCTTGTCGATAATGCTTGGCAGATCACGGTACATGACCTTACCCGATGCGGTTGCATCGAGGTTGGACTGTTCGTTGAGCTGCGCTGCACCGCCGATGTGGAAGGTACGCATGGTCAGCTGGGTGCCGGGCTCACCGATGGACTGCGCAGCGATAACGCCGACAGCTTCACCGATGTTGACCGGCGTTCCGCGCGCGAGGTCACGGCCATAGCAAGTTCCGCACACGCCGACCTTGGATTCGCACACCAGCGGCGAGCGGATCTTGAGGGCCTGAATGCCGGTTTCTTCCATTGCGGCAACCATCGGCTCGTCAAGCAACGTGCCCGACGGGAACATAACCTTGCCATCAAGACCCATGATGTCTTCTGCCGTGGTGCGGCCCAAGACGCGCTCGGCAAGCGAGGCGATGGTGGAGCCACCCTGAACGAT
>JANNQI010000015.1:0-17230 GCA_031400695.1 Sphingomonadales bacterium
ATGATCATTACGCAGGTCAATTGCGGCTAGATTTCGAGTATCTTCTTCACCAGCGCCAGGTTGACCGGCGCATTTTCTGCCATCGCCAGCGCATTGGCATTGCGGGCAAAACTTTCGATTGCGGCATAGCTCCGCTCAATACGGCGCTTCACATAGCTCAGCGCATCGATGCTGATAGCAGCGCCGCGATCTGACAACTGTTTTTGTAACAACTGCTCGACCATCTCGTCATCAGGCGGTGATATTTCGAGTAACAACGCCGCACCGAGCCGTGACTGCAAATCGGGCAGCGCAATATTCCAATCCGCAGGGCGCCAGCGCGAAATCAGCAACAACGGCGCTTTGCTCTCCTGTGTGCGGTTCCAGGCGTTGAACAATGTTTCAGCCGAATTGCTCTCGGCATCGTCTATCACGGTCCCGCCGTGCCCTGAAAAATAGCGCGCCATCAGACTTTTCCCCGACCGCGCCGGACCAGTCAGGATAGCACAGCTTTTAGGCCAACTCGCTGCGCTGCCTAAGCCTGCAAAAGCGGTGGCGTTTGATGGTGTTATGATCAGGCTGGACGAAGCACCGCCGCGCAGTTCGTCCAAGGGCAACGCAATCTGGCGCATCGGGTCAGCGACAGGCGCTCACGGCCGTGGCTGTTGGGCGGGCGGAGGGGTCGCAGGAGTCTCGCGAGGTGGCGATGCCTCAGGAATGATCGAATTAACAACATCATCGAGTGACTGCACCACCGGGGCCTCGATATTTGGATCAAGCTCGCCTTCAATTGGCGTCTCCTCCGCTTCGGTTTCCAACTCCTCGTCCTCGACCACCGCTTCTTCAAGCACGAGCGAGGCATCGGCGCGCAAACGCCCGCTGGCGAGCGCCGACTGAAACAGTTGGTCCATGCGCACGACTGCTTGATCCATCATTCCCGGGATTCCGGTGCTGTTGGCAGTGCGCAGCGTGAACGAACCAAGGAATTTGTTATCCGGTCCGTAACGCGCCGAAAAGCGGCCGACGACTGGGCCGCCGGGCCACAGCCGCTCGATCCGCGCAATCGGAATGATGACATCTGCTGCGCCGAACTGGTCGAGTATCGTGCGCCACCAGCCGCGGCTGCGGCGGTCAACTTGGCCTGCGTTGAGCAACAGCGATTCGCCGCCTGCGCCGCTTGGGCGCACATAATCGATGCGACTGTCAGCGGTGCGGAACTTCGCCCAGCTGCGCTGCCACGACGTGCGCTGCTCGAACAATGTCGGCGCGCCCGCCGAGTACGTGATCGGCATCAACAGCAATGGAGCCGACCGGCGGACGACGCCGCTGACGCCCAGCAATTGCCCTGCCCGCGCCCGATCAAACAACACACCCAGCTTCGCGACATAACGGCGCGGGCCGATCTGTTCTTCTTCGACGACAATCGCTGCGACAATTCCGTCGAGCGTCGAATCAGACAATTGCGTACCGGCGTTGCCATGCGTCTTGCGCCAAAGTGCGGTCCACGCCAGCCGCTGCGCCTCTTCCCAGCCCTTTTGCCGGGCCTCTTGTGCATTATCACCTGTCACGTTCACAGAAACATTGGTAACTTCGAAATCGCCATTGCTGGCAATCGGGTTAATCCCGCGCTTCGGGCCTTCAATTTGGGCGATCACGATCCCGCCCGTGATCAGCGCCAAGGGCAGGCCAATCGCCGCAATCTTGAACCATTTCCCGCCAGATTTTGTCATCGTGGCAACCTTTAGGCGACATAGGCGTGGAATTCCAACCCTGTTCTCGCTAACGGCGGTAAATGGACGCAAAACAGAATCCCGACGAACCCTATACCTACGCCAAAGCGGGCGTTTCAATTGACGCAGGCAACGCGTTGGTGCGCGCGATTGCGCCGCTGGCCAAAGCGACACGGCGGGCAGGCGCGGATGCCGATTTGGGCGGGTTCGGCGGTTTCTTCGATCTGAAGGCAGCGGGCTTTACCGATCCGCTGCTGGTCGCGGCGAATGACGGTGTCGGCACGAAGCTGAAACTAGCCATCGAATCGGGGCGGCATGAGGGTGTTGGTATCGATCTGGTCGCTATGTGCGTGAACGATTTGATCGTGCAAGGCGCAGAGCCGTTATTCTTCCTCGATTATTATGCCAGCGGCAAACTCGACCTCGACGTTGCAACCGCCGTGGTCGCCAGCATCGCCGAGGGATGCAAACTCGCCGGATGTGCGTTGATCGGCGGCGAGACAGCGGAAATGCCGGGCATGTATACGGATGGCGATTATGACCTCGCCGGTTTCTGTGTGGGTGCGGTAGAGCGCAATCAGGTGCTGACGGCGGACAAGATTGCCGATGGCGATGTGCTGTTGGGGCTGGCCTCGTCGGGGATCCATTCGAACGGATTTTCGCTGGTACGGCGATTGGCGGCGGACAAGGGGTGGAAGTTAGACCGGCCAGCATTGTTCGACCAGAATGTCATCCTGATCGATGCGTTGATGACGCCAACGCGCATTTATGTGAAGTCGTTGCTGCCTCTGGTCCGCACCGGAAAAATCCACGCGATGGCGCATATCACTGGCGGTGGGTTGCTTGAGAATATCCCGCGTGTTTTGCCCGCAGGCCTGCATGCGCACGTCGATGCCGACGCGTGGGAGCAGCCGCGCCTGATGGCGTTCCTGCAGGCGCAGGGCAATATAGAGCCTGAAGAAATGGCGCGGACATTTAACTGCGGCGTGGGCATGGTGGTTGCAGTTGCGGAAGACGATGTGGCCGACGTGACGGGGGCGCTAGAGGCGGCGGGTGAGGTAGTGCACGGCATCGGCCATATTGCGGCTGGCGAGAAGGGCTGCACGGTATCGGGCAGCGTGGAGACTTGGAGCGCGCAGAGCAATTGGACGGCCACGCACAATGGCTAAGGCCAAAGTCGCCGTCCTTATCTCCGGCACAGGCACTAATATGGCCGCCCTGCTCTACGCCGCCAAGCATGCCGCTTGCCCCTACGAAATCATCCTCGTCGCCAGCAACAACCCCGACGCCGAAGGCCTGAAACTCGCCGCTGCAGAGGGCATCGTAACCTTTTCACAGCCGCACAAACATCTCGACCGCGCCGTCCACGACGCGATGATGCACGACCGGATTGTCCATGCCGGAGCCACCCATGTCGCGCTCGCTGGCTATATGCGGATACTGAGCGAGCCGTTTGTGCAGAAATGGGAGGGGCGGATGCTTAATGTCCATCCGTCGTTGCTGCCGAAATACAAAGGCCTGCACACGCATAAGCACGCGATTGATGCCGGCGACAGTCACAGTGGGTGCAGTGTGCATCTGGTAACCGCGGAGCTTGATGACGGGCCGGTGCTTGGCCAGATGCAGGTGGCGATTTTGCCCGATGACACGTCGGACACTTTGGCTGAGCGGGTGAAGCTAGCGGAGCATCAGCTATACCCGAAGATTCTCGCCGAATATGTCGCGCGCGACACCAATCCCGAATGGCTCGTCTCGATGGTCCGCGAACGCGCAGTGGCGCAGCCCGAGGCCGAAGAGACGCAATCGCACGGCATGCCCTGCTTCGGCATCATCGGCGGCAAGAAATTCGCCTATGTCTCGGTCGACCACCACGGCGACGGCAAGACCGCGTTGCTCGTGAAAATCAGCGGCGCGGAGGAGCAGGCGATGCTAATCGATAGCGACGAAGACCGCTACTACCGCCCCGCCTATTTCGGCGACGGCTGGATCGGCATCAGGCTCGATCTGGGTGACACCGACTGGGACCATATCGGCGAATGGCTGGCGAAAAGCTGGCTGGCGGTGGCGCCGAAGAAGTTGACGAAGCTGATCGATGTGGCGGGGGAGTTTTGACATTCGGCGGGTCGAAGGTAATAAAGCAATTGCATTAACGAGATTGGAGGCTGACAATGAAATTGAAATCTCTATCCACAATCGCCGCAGCAATAACGCTAACCGCCGCTGTATTCGCCCAAAGCAACACTGAACCACCGCTAGCAAAAAAGGCCACCGATAGCGCATTGGCTTGGGGGCCATGTCCGCCCATCTTCCCCGGCGAATGCGCGATCTCAGTGTTGCACGGCGACCCGGCAAAGCCCAATGCCGACGTATTTCTGCGCGTCGGGCCGGGGTATAATCTTCCCCATCATCGCCACACCTCAGCCGAACGAATGATCTTGGTAAGCGGCAAACTCCGCGTTCAATATGACGGCGCAGGACCGTCCACGCTCGATCCCGGCGACTATGCCTTCGGACCCGCCGGTCTTGCGCATCGTGGGACGTGTATCAGCATTACGCCTTGCACGCTTTTCATTGCATTTGAAGGGCCAGTTGATGCGCTGCCAGCAACGGTGGAATAATCTATTCCGGCTAAAGCAGGTTACCCAACAATCTCTTCCGGCTTGAAGAAATAGGCGATCTCAATCGCGGCATTCTCATCGCTGTCCGAACCGTGGACGCTGTTCGCTTCGATGCTTTCGGCCAGTTCCTTGCGGATCGTGCCGGGCTCGGCGTTCGCAGGGTTAGTCGATCCCATGATGTCGCGGTTGCGCTGCATCGCGTCTTCGCCTTCGAGGACCTGGACAACGACCGGGCCGCTGATCATGAAATCGACCAGTTCGCCGAAGAACGGGCGTTCCTTGTGGACAGCGTAGAAACCTTCGGCCTGTTCGCGGGTCATGTGGATGCGCTTTGAGGCGACGACGCGCAGGCCTGTTTCTTCCAGCATCTTGGTGACCGCTCCGGTCAGGTTGCGGCGGGTTGCGTCGGGCTTGATGATCGAAAAGGTGCGGGTAACCGCCATGGGAAGCTCCATTATTTGGGGGTGATGAATTGCGCGCGCCTCTAGCCGCTGCGGTGCAGCATGGCAAGACCGTTCACTATTGCCCCGAAGCTAGTTCTTGCCGCCGCCCACGATCACCGCCGCGGTGCCGCCGCCTTCGTTCGGCGTCGCGGTCACGACCAAAGTCGCGTCATTATCGCCTTTGGCCGAAAAGTTTGCCGTTTCGCCCTTGTCCGATGTGCTGGTCGACTGCGTGTTGATCTTGAACCCGCGCTTTTCGGCCTCGCTCTTGTAAAAACCGATAACCTTTGCGGGCGAATCTTTGGTCAGCACAGTTGCCATGCCTCCGCCCGTGCCGTCCTTGTCGCTGCCGCCCATGAACGCGCCTTTGACCTCGCCTCCGGGATAGACTGGCAGTCCAAGCGGTAGCCCTTCTTTCGCCGCAGCGTCGCCGAAGGTGATCTTGCCCTCGCCGTCCTTGCCTTCGAAGGTAATCGTGCCGCTTTCGTTGTTTTTATCGGTATCGGAGGTGATTTTGATCTCTTCACCATCCGCTGTGGTGACGGTGGTAGTTTCGTCATTGCTGCCACATGCAGCGAGCGCCAGAATTGCAGCCAAGGGGATAAGGTGTCGCATAGTCTTTCTCCTTCACCGCACGTCATATCGGAGCTTTAAGGCCCCTGCACCCATTTTCCGCCGTCCTGTTTCCAATAGCGGCGTTCGATATCGGGGTTCTCGCCCAACGCGCGCCAGGCGGCGCGGGCATTGTCAGTGTGGCTTGGCGGGAACAGGTAAAACACGCGATCGAACTGGAGCGCCTCGTCGCGCCAAACGCCATCGGCTAGGGCGACGAATTTTGCAGCGTTAGCGGCTTTGGTTTCGCTCGAAAGAAGGATCGGTTGAACACTGTCATCCGCCTCGCCTGCCGTGCCGTGAGCCAGAAAACTGGCCGGCTTGGCATTCCAGAGCGCAGCCGAAATCGCCTCCAGTTGCGCCGCATCGCCGCTTACCGCCAGCAACCGCCCACCACCGTCCAGCACGCGCTGGGCAATGGGGGGCAGCACTTTTTCGGCTGGATCGCGGGTCAGCTGGTAGAAATCGACCTGCACCGGCTTCGATTAGCTTTCGAAGTTATCGGCCACAAAACGGTCGAGCAAACGTACGCCAAATCCGGTGGCACCCTTGTCCCAGACCGGCCCGGCCTTATCGGCCCAAACGGTCCCTGCGATATCGAGATGCGCCCATTTGACGCCGTCTTTGATGAAGCGCTGCAGGAACTGCGCGGCGGTAATCGATCCCGCACCGCGCGCACCGATGTTCTTCATGTCGGCAATCGGGCTATCAATCAGTTTATCGTAGCCCTTGGACAACGGGAAGCGCCAGAGCAGGTCTCCCGATGCCTTGCCGGCTGCGGTCAGCTTGTCCGAAAGCTCGTCACTGTTCGAAAACAGCCCGGCATGCTCATTGCCCAGCGAAATGATGATCGCACCGGTCAACGTTGCAAGGTCCACAACATATTCGGGATTATAGTTTTCCTGGACCCAGTGTAGCGCATCGCACAGAACCAGCCGCCCTTCGGCATCGGTGTTGAGCACTTCGATGGTCTGGCCCGACATTGAGGTGACGATATCGCCCGGACGTTGTGCGTTACCGTCAGGCATATTTTCAACCAGTCCGCACACGCCGACCACATGCGCCTTGGCCTTGCGTCCCGCGAGCGCCTTCATTGTGCCTGCAACCGCACCCGCGCCGCCCATGTCCCACTTCATATCTTCCATGCCGGCGGCGGGCTTGATCGAAATGCCGCCGGTGTCAAAGGTGACGCCTTTGCCGACCAGAGCGACAGGACGTTCTTGCTTGCCGCCGGTGCCATCCCATTTCATTACCAGCATTCGCGCTGGTTTGCGAGAACCCTGCGCAACGCCGAGCAGCGCGCCCATGCCGAGTTCGGCCATCTGCTTGTCGTCGAGAACAGTGATTTCGACGCCCAATTCCTTCAAATGTAGGCAGCGTTCGACGAAGCTTTCGGGGTAGATGATATTCGCAGGCTCGGTCACCAGTTCCTTGGTCAGAGCCACACCATCCGCGATCGCTTGGTAGCTGGTCCACAAATCCGCTGTCTCGACCGGCGCGCCGACCACGGTCAGCGCCTCGACCGTAGGCTTCGACGTTTCGGCCAGCTTGGTGCGATATTTGTCCATCCGCCAGTTGCGCAAGGTTGCGCCATAAGCCGCCTCTGCGGCTGCCTTCGCTGATAGGTTTCCACCGTGAATAGCGATATGCTTCGCACCCGAAGTTTGCACCTTGGCAACAATCTCGCCGCCAGCTTTCTGGTAATCGCCCACATCGCCCTCGACGACGCCCAGCAGCACGATCCGCACCAGCTTGCCGCCTTCTTCGGCGATCAGCAGGAAGCTTTGTCCGGCATCCCCCTTGAACCGCGCCAATTTGGCGGTGTCGCGCACCATCTGGGCCTTTTCGAGCGGGAATTCGAAAGTCTCGAAGCTGCTTTTGGTAACGATGAAAGCCAGCACGTCGGCTGCTTCGGGGCGTGCTGCGGCGAAATCGATCTTCATGAAATGGGTCAGCCTTTCCGCTGTCGGTTTATTAACGCAGCGCGCTCTATAGGCGCATTTAGGTGACCGGTTAAAGCAAAAGATTATGTCGGAACGAACCGCTTCTCGCTTTGTTAAGCGCCCGTAAAGGCGCATACCGCAAGGTGCTGGACCACAAAGGATAGGGGCGATAAGGGTGGTTCTGATTTGATGGATATCCCCGCCTTGCCCCCAGTTTCCCCTCGTCCTTTTTTGATTGCATTGTTTCTTGGCTGCGCAGCGCTGCCACAAATGGCATTGGCGCAGGATGTTAGCCAGCAAGTCCCGGAGATCCCCACCGCGCCTACCGAGAGTGACGTCCAGCCCACGAGCGGCGACCAGATCGGCTTTTCCGCCGCAGTCGTCGAATATGATTCGAACACTGAAATCGTCACCGCCAAGGGCGATGTCATCGTCAACCGCGATGGCTACACGATGCGTGCCGACAATGTCATATGGAACCGCACCAGCGGCGAAGTCACGGCCAACGGCTCCGTTCGAGCGGTAGGGCCCGAGGGCGATGTTGCCTACGCCGACACATTCATTGTTACCGACAGCCTGAAAGACGGCATCGTCGAAAACCTGCTGGTGGTGCTGGCCGATGAAAGTCGACTGGCGGCAAAACGCGGGACCCGCAAGGACGGCATATATAGCCTCGATTATGCGGCCTACACCGCCTGCAAGGTCGAAAATCCCAATGGCTGTCCGAAAAAGCCGAGTTGGGAAGTTAAAGCGGTCAAGGTTGTTTACGATCCAGCCAAAAAACGTGTAAAATATCAGGGCGCACGGATCGAACTGTTCGGCCTACCCATCATTCCGCTGCCGTTTCTGTCTCATCCTGTGGACTCAAAGGCGGGGAGCGGCTTTCTCGTGCCAAGTGTCGGCTTTTCGCGCAATAACGGCGTTGAGGTCGAGCAAAGCTATTATTGGCGGATGGCGCAGAACCGCGATTTGACCGGTTCCATCACCGCCTTTTCTGGCGCCGCACCTCTGGGTAAAGTCAACTTCCGAACTCTCGAGAAAAAAGGCGCACTAGAATTCACCGCATATGGCACCTACAGCAACCGCATTAGCACGAGTGGCGCTGTCATTCCGACGGGCAGCAACGTGTTTCGCGGATATCTGGAAGGTGCGGGCCGATTCCAGCTTGATCCTTATTGGTCCGTTTCCGCTTCGGGCCGGTACGCGTCGGACCGTACCTTTCTTCGCCGCTATGATATCAGCCGCGACGATCGCTTGCGTTCGACCTTTGCGGCCGAACGAATTGGCGATGACAGCTATTTCTCGCTCGCTGGATGGGCGGTGCAGACGCTGCGTACTGGCGACCGGCAGGGTCTTGCACCGATTGCGCTTCCGGAAATCGACTATCGGTTGCGGCTGGACGACCCATTGCTCGGCGGCAAGATCCAGTTGCAGGCAAACAGCCTCGCCATCGGTCGCACGAACGGGCAGGATACGCAACGCGCCTTTGCTTCGGCGCGATGGGATTTGCGCACGCTGACCGGATTGGGTCAGGAAGTAACCTTCACGATGCTCGGTCGCGGCGACATCTATCATAGCGACGAAAATGCGAGCACGACGACCATCATCTATCGCGGAGATAAGGGCTGGCAAGGACGGGGAATTTTTGCGGCTGCTGCAGACGTAAAATGGCCGTTTGTCGGGAAAGCCTTGGGCGGCACACAAATTTTCACGCCGCGCGTACAGCTGGTGGCGGCGCCATCGATATCTAACCTACGCGTTCCGAACGAAGATTCGCGCGCGGTGGATCTGGAAGACAGCAACCTGTTCGCGCTGAACCGTTTCCCGGGATATGACCGGTTCGAAGACGATTACCGAATCACCTACGGTTTTGACTGGGCCTTGCGGCGCGACAATATCACTGCCGACGTCACTGTCGGCCAAAGCTACCGCCTGTCGAACCGTGCTTCGATCTTTCCCGATGGTACCGGGCTTTCGGACAAGGTCTCGGATATCGTCGGGCGCAGCGAATTCCGTTTTAAGGACTTCGTCAAGCTGACCCACCGATTTCGACTCGACAAAGACAGCTTGGCTATCCGCCGCAACGAGTTCGACGCCACCATCGGATCACGCAGCACCTATTTGCAGGCAGGCTATCTGAAGCTAAACCGCAATATCGGCCCAACGGTCGAAGATTTGAACGATCGCGAGGAAATCCGGCTTGCCGGCCGCGTCCGTGTCGCACGTTACTGGTCGGTTTTTGGCTCGACAATCATTGATTTGACCGACGCAACCGAAGACCCCACATCGATCTCCGACGGTTTCGACCCAATCCGCCATCGTCTCGGCGTCGCCTACGACGATGACTGCCTTTCGCTCAGCCTGACATGGCGACGCGACTATCAGCCAGTGGGAGACTCGCAGCGCGGCAACAGCTTCCTCTTCCGTCTGGCATTTCGTAACTTGGGTGTGTAAGGCGTTCACCGTATTGGGGGACATGGTTGGTGCTGCTCATCTGCTGTTCAGCACGGTCTTACTATTCCCACCGTTCAATTGACCTAGATACTGGATCATAATCGATGAAGTTTTCCAAGCGCCTTTCCATTGCTGCCGTGCTGGCGACTGCCACAGCGCTGACTCCATTGGTTGCGCAAACCGTTACCGACGAAACAGCGCCTGCGGCGCGCCTCGATATTCCAGACGGGCAGCAATTGTTTGGCAAGAACGATCCGAACCTTCGTCGCGCCACTGCGCAGGTAAATGGTGAAATCATCACCGGCACCGATATTGACCATCGTCTTGCGCTCATCGTCGCGGCAAACAACAACAAGTTGCCCGACGAAGAAGTAGCCCGTTTCCGCGCCCAGATTTTGACCAATTTGATAGATGAAACTCTCCAAATCCAGGAAGCGGCGGCAAATGAAATCGAGGTCAAGGACGAGGAAGTAAACCAGTATTTCGACCGCGTTGCTCAGCAGAATTTCAACCGTCCTGCCGCAGAAGTCGAGAAGTACCTGATCTCCATTGGCTCCTCGGTTGCGACACTGAAGCGCCAGATCAAAGGCGAATTGTCTTGGAGTCGCTTGTTGTCGCGCAACGTCCGTCCATCGGCCAATGTCAGCGATGACGAGGTCAATGCGATCATCGAGCGCATCAAGGCAACCAAGGGTACGACCGAATATCGGCTGGGTGAAATTTATCTGTCGGCCACGCCGGAAAATCAGGCGGCAGTTGCCGAAAATGCCAAGAAGATAATGGATCAGTTGCGTCAGGGCGGCAATTTTGTCGCTTATGCACGGCAGTTTTCCGAAGCATCGACCGCTTCAGTTGGCGGCGACCTGGGCTGGCTTTCGCTAGCTCAATTGCCGCCCTCGCTTGCGACAGCCGCCGAAGGCATGGGACCCAACGAAGTGATTGCAGTGCCGTCGCCCGGCGGTGTTTCGATCCTTTTATTGATCGACAAACGCCAGGTCGCAACTTCCGATCCACGTGACTCCGTGCTGAGTCTAAAGCAGGTGGCGATTAACTTCCCTTCCGGCACGACCGAAGCGCAGGTAACGCCGATGGTACAAAAGTTTGCCGAGGAAACCCGCAAAATCAGCGGTTGCGGCGCCGCCGACGAGATGGCGCGGACGCTGGGTGCAGATGTTGTCAACCGCGACGGTATCAAGATCCGTGACTTGCCAGCGCCCCTGCAACAGGTGATGCTCGAATTGCAGGTCGGCCAGTCGACCCCGCCATATGGTTCGCTTCAAGACGGCGTGCGTGTATTCGTACTATGTGGTCGCGATGCGCCGCAGGAGGCTTCTTCCGAATCCTTCGATGAAATCATGTCGCGGCTTGAGGAAGAACGCGTCAACAAGCGCGCGCGTATTTACCTGCGTGATCTTCGCCGCGACGCCGTCATCGAGTATAACTAATCCATGGAAAGCCATTTGACCTTGCCACTGGCAGTGTCGAGCGGCGATCCAGCGGGCATCGGTCCGGAAATAATCGGCAAATCTTGGGAAAGACGCGAGCAGGAGAAGCTGTCGCCGTTCTTTGCCATTGGTGACATTGGCAGTTTCGCGCCTCATTGGGCGGGACCGACGCAGCGGATTAGTGACCCATCGGAGGCGGCAGCGCTTTTCGACAAAGCCTTGCCGGTGTTGCACATCCATGATTGCGTAAGCGTCGTTCCCGGCAACCCCGATCTTGATGGCGCGCATTGCGCCTATCAGGCACTAGAACTGGCGGTTGGCTTTGCTCGAAACAATGTCGCAGCGGGTCTAGTGACCGGACCGGTATCGAAATCGCAGCTTTACGCGGTGGGTTTTACGCATCCGGGACAGACGGAATTTATCGCCGAACGATGTGGCGTGTCGCGCAACCATGCCATCATGATGCTCGCCGGTCCGGATTTGCGCGTGGTACCGATGACGACCCATATTCCGCTAGCATCGGTCGCAGGAAAGCTCGAACCGCGCCTCATTCGCCAGCGCCTGCGGGCCACCGCCAAGGGATTGCAGCGCAACTTCGGTATCGAAAATCCACGGCTCGCAGTGGCTGGCTTTAATCCGCACGCTGGCGAATCCGGCAATATGGGGCGAGAAGAAATCGACCTGTTCGGTCCGGCCATCGAGCATATCCGCGCCGAAGGTTATAATATTATTGGGCCGTTGCCGGCAGACACGATGTTCCACGCTGAGGCGCGATCGCATTATGACGCAGCGGTTTGTGCGTATCACGATCAGGCGCTTATTCCTTTGAAGACGCTCTATTTTTTCGAGGCTGTGAACATCACGCTCGGCCTGCCCGTGGTGCGCACCTCGCCCGATCATGGCACAGCGTTCGGTATCGCCGGACAGAACAAAGCGTCACCCGATTCGATGATTGCCGCCATCCGCATGGCCGAGATGGCGGCTTTGAACCGGATCGCAGCCGACGCCAAATGTCCAGCATGACCTTGCCGCCGTTACGCGAAGTCATCGCGCGGCATGGCCTCTCTGCGAGCAAGGCACTTGGGCAGAATTTCCTGTTTGACGAACAATTGCTCGACCGCATTGCCGCTATCCCCGGAAATCTCAAGGGCCAGAACGTTTACGAAGTCGGCCCCGGCCCCGGTGGGTTAACCCGGGCATTGTTGCGCGCAGGGGCGAATGTCCTTGCGGTCGAGCGTGACCGGCGATGTCTGCCAGCCCTGAACGAACTGTCTGAAGCATTTCCCGGACAGCTTCATATTATCGAGGGCGATGCGCTGAAAATTGATCCCGCGAAGGAAATCGGCGCGCCCTTCCATATCGTTTCAAACCTGCCCTACAATGTAGGCACGGCATTAGCTGTGGGATGGCTTAGTGGTGATGAATGGCCGCCCGAGTGGCTATCGCTAACCCTTATGTTCCAGCGCGAAGTTGCCGACCGCATCGTCGCCGCAGCTGGAACCGACGCCTATGGGCGTTTGGCGATATTGGCACAGTGGCGCGCAACCGCAAAAATTGCGATGCCGGTTCATCGATCGGCGTTTACCCCGCCGCCAAAAGTGATGTCGGCGGTCGTGCATATCACTCCCTCAACCGCTCCCGACGGTGTGCGTATGGCGACGTTAGAAAAACTGACAGCCGCTGCATTTGGCCAGCGGCGTAAAATGTTGCGGCAAAGTTTGAAAGCTGTACTTGGCGCGCTGGACGCACTGAACGCGACCGGAATCGCGCCCGACCGAAGGCCTGAAACGGTCGCCATTGCCGAATGGTGCGACCTCGCCCGTAAGCTCGGCTAGCGTTTCGCTTGGGGGTGGCGCTTCGCAGTTCGCGCGGCTAAGGGCGGTGTATGCACAATCTGCCTTCCCATGAACGCGCCGCGCTCGAACGGATCGAGCATGATCCGATGCTCGCGCAGGTGCAGCACTGGGCCGCGACGAACAGCGGGTCGGGCAATCTAGCAGGCCTCAAATCAACGGCTGGGATGCTCGCCGATTGCTTTGCGAAATTGCCGGGCGCTGCCGAGCTTGTTGCCTCCACACCAGTCGAGCGCGTCCGCTCCGACGGGGTAATTGAGACGGTTGAACACGGCAGCCACCTAGTCTTGACCGTCCGTCCCGATGCGCCGACACAGTTGCTGTTTACCGGCCATATGGACACCGTTTTTGCTGCCGATCACAGCTTTCAGGAGCAGCGTTGGCTGGAGGAAGGCATCCTGAACGGGCCGGGCGTAGCGGATATGAAAGGCGGGATTTCGGTGATGCTTGCTGCTCTCGCAGCGGCGGAAGGCACGCCCGATTTCAACCATGTCGGTTATCAAGTGATGATTAACAGCGACGAAGAAGTTGGCTCGCCTTCCTCTGCGCCGCTGATTGCAGAACTGGCGAAAGGCAAGTTGGCGGCATTGACCTATGAACCCGCGCTCCCCGACGGCACGCTTGCAGGCGAACGCGCGGGCAGCGGCAATTTTTCGATCATCTTTACTGGCAAAAGCGCCCATGCCGGGCGCAATCCGGACGATGGCCGGAACGCCTTACTCGCAGCAGCCGATCTGGCTTTGCGGTTGAAGTCGCTCACCCGCGAAGGTTTGTCGGTAAATCCGGCGAGGATCGAAGGCGGCAGTCCCAATAATGTTGTGCCTGATCACGCCGTACTACGCGTCAATTTCCGGCCCAAGACGCCGCAGATCGTCATCGAGACCGAAATATTGCTGCGCAGCATTGTCGCAGCAATCGAGCGCGAGCATGGTGTGTCCGCCCACCTTCACGGTAGCTTTGGCAGGCCGCCCAAACCGATCGATGAAGGCGCAGCAAAGCTTTTTGGCCTGGTCAAGACTTGCGGAGCCGACCTCGGCATTGAAGTCGCTTGGAAATCCACCGGCGGCGTGTGCGATGGCAACAATATCGCGGCCTGCGGGGTCCCAGTCGTTGATACGATGGGTGTGCGAGGAGGCAGCATCCATAGCGCTGATGAATTCCTTATTACCGAAAGCCTGGTCGAGCGCGCTCGGCTGTCGGCACTTACCATTATGCGCATCGCCGCTAAAGGAGCCTTATGAGTTTCATCATCCGTCCGGCGAAAACGGACGATCTCCAACCGCTTTATGAAATGGCGAAACGCACTGGCGGCGGCTTCACCAACCTGCCGCCCGATCGCAAGGCACTGTCGGCTAAGCTTGAGCGTTCGGCAGCTGCATTTGAAAGCGCCGGCGGCGAAGTGGTTGATGATCTTTATGTGTTTGTGCTGCAAAATGTTGCGACCGGCGAAGTACGCGGAACGTGCCAGATTTTCGGCCTGGTCGGCCAGAAATGGCCCTTCTATAGCTATCGCATCGGTGCGCTGACCCAACATAGCGAGGAACTAGGCCGTACTTTCCGCGCCGACATCTTGAACCTTTCGACCGACCTCGAAGGCACCACCGAAGTCGGCGGGCTATTTCTGCATCCCGGCGAACGCGCGGGCGGGCTTGGCATGTTGATCGCGCGCAGCCGTTACCTGTTCATCCGTAACCACCGCGAACGTTTTGCCGAGCGGACAATTGCCGAATTGCGCGGCGTCATCGACGAAGCTGGTGGTTCACCATTCTGGGATGGTGTTGCTGGGCGCTTCTTTGGCATGAATTTTCAGGACGCCGACGAATTCAATGCCAAGCATGGCAACCAGTTCATCGCCGACCTGATGCCCAAGCACCCCGTCTATATCGCAATGCTTCCCGAAAGTGCGAAGGCGGTCATCGGCGTGCCGCACCCATCGGGCCGAGCGGCGATGCGGATGCTGGAGAACGAAGGCTTTGCCTGGGAAAGCTATGTCGATATTTTCGATGGCGGCCCAACCATGACCGCGCGTACCGACCAGATTCGAAGCATCCGCGAGGCGCAGGACGTCGAGGTGGTCGAAATCAGCGCGCAACTGGGCGAACAGCTGGGTGGCGACAAAAAGCTGATCACCGTCGGGCGATTGCAAGATTTCAAGGCGGCTTATGGATGGACCCTGCAACGCGACGGCGGTTTAGCGATCGACGAAGTGAGCGCGGCAACGCTCGGCCTGTCGGTTGGCGACACAATAACGCATGTGGCGAGGTGGTAAAAAGTGCTTCGGGAAATAAATTTCGACGGAATCATCGGGCCAAGCCATAATTATGCGGGGCTAAGCCTCGGCAATATCGCATCGTCAAGCAATGCAGGCGCAGTATCGCAACCGCGCGCGGCGGCGCTGCAAGGCGTCGAGAAGATGCGCGCCAATCTGCGGCTTGGGCTGGCTCAGGGATTTTTCATGCCGTTGGATCGCCCCAATACGGCTTGGCTTGCTGGCCTTGCAACCGACATGGAAAACGCAGAGCCGCATATCCGCGCTGCGGCTTTTTCCGCTTCGGCAATGTGGGCTGCCAACGCCGCGACCGTGTCACCGGCACCAGATACCGCCGACGGACGCTGCCACCTTTCGGCAGCCAACCTGCTGACGATGGCACACCGCAGTCATGAATGGTACGGGACGCTGGCTCAGTTGAAGCTGGCCTTTGCCGATGAGAATGTTTTCGCCGTGCATCCGCCAGTCCCACCGCCTTTTGGCGACGAGGGCGCCGCCAATTTCATGCGGCTTTGCCTTTCGCATGGTGAGGCTGGTATTGAGATTTTTGTCTACGGCAAAGCAGGCGGTCCCTTTCCTGCGCGGCAACAAATCGAATCATCCAAGGCCATTGCACGCGCTCACTGCCTTGACCCCGCTAGGACCTTGTTCGTGCAACAATCCGAAATCGCAATCGCAGCCGGCGCGTTCCACAATGATGTCGTCGCGGTCGCCAACGAACGGGTGCTGTTTACGCACGAACAGGCGTTCGAATTTCCCGAAGCCACCTATGCGGACATCAAACGGCTGATGCCCGAGGCGGAAATCGTCATCGTGCCCGCCGACCGCGTGAACCTTGCCGATGCTATCCAGAGCTATTTGTTTAACGCGCAGCTCGTGACCCTGCCCGATGGCGGCATGGCGCTGATCCTGCCAAGCGAGGCGCAGGCCAACGGGCGCGTCTGGGGCTGGTTGAGCGAAATGGTGGCGGGCAACGGTCCGATCAGGCGTCTGGTTCCTGTCGATGTCCGCCAGTCGATGGCCAATGGCGGCGGTCCGGCATGTTTGCGGCTGCGCGTCGTGGCTGACCAGGCGACTGTCGACCAAAGGTTCATTGCGGATGAGCCAAAACTAGACTCGATTGCAGGGGTGATTGCCGCACATTGGCCCGAGAGCATTGCGCCGGAACAATTAGGGGATGCGTCGTTAATCGCACAGGTTCAAAAGGCCCGGTCAGCCTTGCTCGACACCTGTGGACTGATCGAGCTTCGCTGACCGTCGAAATCCTTTACAAAGCCGCATTGCGTTAACCATTGTCAGCCCAGCATTTGCTAAACTGGCACAGGCATTGCTATTGATTACCTTAACTATGAAAAAAATCGCGCGCCTGTTCACGATCAAGACCAAATTAGAGGTCTTTCTTATCACCTACGCCCTAGGACTGGGCGCGGCGGAGCGGGGCAAGGATTATATGCTCCAATATCCGGGCAATGTCGGGAAAGTGTTTTTCGTGTTGTGCACAGTCGCGGTATTCATTGCGGCATCCAAGATGCTCGAAGCCATCGAGTTTCAGCGCGCTTTCGGGGTGGATTGAGTCCGGAGGATTCTGTTGCTCGGCGCGTCTTTGCTAATGCATTTTTTAACCGGAAAACCCGTTCCCACTTTTCCTGAAAAGGCTTGAGTGGGGAGCTTCTGTTGCTCGGCGCCCCCCGGGCCGCCGTAACTATTCTGTTGCCCGGCCAGTCCAGCCGCGTTCTTTTAGTGTAAGTTCAGACCGTGAGGCCCAAAATTACGCTGCGAGAGCAAGTGCTTCGTTATCGTTTGCACCTATTGGTTGTGAACCATTTCACGGCTTATTCATGCCGGGCAAAAACAATGCTTTTGAACACACGTCGATCCTAGTTC
>JANNQI010000016.1:0-13192 GCA_031400695.1 Sphingomonadales bacterium
AAACGCGGGTGCAAACGCCGCGCTTTTGCGGGTTTTGCTCCATCGCAGGGACCTTCGACTTGGTCTTCTGCGGGGTCCGGCCCTTGCGGACCAGCTGGTTAATCGTTGGCATATCTTCACCTTTGTTAAGCGGTTACTTTAGGTGGCAAGGCGTGTTTGCGGTGGAGGCTCAGCCTTTGGTCCACCCGACCTGACACATAATGTGCTGCTATTTTGAGTTTTTCCGTTGGGTGCGGAGAATCGGACTCCACCCCCGGGAAGGCGCGCCATTAGCGGGGGAAGGGGCGGGGGTCAAGGGGTGCCGTGACGCTCGCCCAGCACAATATTCTCCACCCTGATCCGCCACCATAGCAAAGCCGCGTTCAAGACCGAAAAAGTCAGCGCCATTGCGGGCGCGCCGAGGAGCAACGGGAGCAGCGCGATTTCGACCACCACCAGCGCGTAATTAGGGTGCCTGATGAATCGATACGGCCCGCGCTTCACTCTTGGGAAATGCGGGGCGCTGATGATGCGGGTGGTCCACCAGCGGCCGATACTGGCAAGCGTCCAGAAACGGAAGGTCTGGGTGGCGATGAAGCCGTTGAGGAGCAGCAGGTCAGGCTGTATTGTTGGTTTGGCAAATAACGCGATGGAAATCAGCCAGCCGCCGTGCAGGACGATGAATAAAGGATAATGCTCCGCCCCATATTCGCGTCCACCCTCGGCCAGCAAGCGGCGGGTGTTAGCGTTAGCATAGGCGAGTTCGGCCAGCCGCTGGATGACGACATAGGCAAAGACGACCTGCGCCCAGATCGGCCAATCAAAAATGCTCATGGCTTGAGCACCCCCATCGCGCCGACGAAGCCAGGGCCGAGCGCGGTTATCAAGGTCGGTTTGGTCATCGGCCCCGCCGCCAGCAGCGCCTCAAGCACGAACAGCACCGTTGGTGAACTCATATTGCCATTTTGGCGCAGCACCGCGCGCGTTGCCGCGAGATCATCGCCAAAATACTGGGCCAATGCATCGACGACGCGCCCTCCGCCGGGATGACAGGCGGGTTCGGCCATGTCGGATTTGGCCAAGCCCTGCTTCGCCAGAAAAGCATCGCAGACCGGCGCAAAGTGGCTGTTCACGAACAATGGAATATCGCGCGCCAACACCAGATCGAAGCCAGTATCGCCAATCTCCCAGCCCATCATTTCGAGCGTATCGGGCCAGACATGGCTGGCGAAGGTCGACAGTGCAGGTCCTTCCCCCGCCCCAATCACCGCCGCCGCGCAGCCATCGGCGAACAGCGCGAGCGCGACCATATCCTTCTTGTCCATCCGCGCATGGTCGTAGGCGATGCTGCAGAGCTCGAGACTTACCAGCAGCACGGGTTTATCGGGCGACGCGCGATAGAGATCTGCAGCCACCCCTAGACCAATCACCCCGCCAGCACAGCCATAGCCGAACAGCGGTACGCAGCGCGTATGCGGCGCAAAACCTACCGCGGCAATCATCCGGCTCGGTAGACTGGGCGTCATCGTGCCGGTGGTGGAGACATAGACAATCTGGCCGATATCGGCAGCCGTCAGCCCCGCCCGATCCAGCGCCTGCCCAGCCGCTGTCCTGAACAAATCGGCGGAAGTATCTTCGTAGACCCGAGCCCGATCCGCCCAAGAACGCTCACCAAAATAATACTCGGGCGGCATAGCGATATGGCGTTGCTCGATGCCGGTATTGCCCAGTATTTCAGCCATCCGCGGGGGCAACGCTTTGCCTTTGGCCTGCGCTAAAATGTCAAGCACCTGCGCCTGCGTAATGCGGTGGGGCGGCAAGGCGGTACCAAGTGACAACAGGCGTGGGTAACTATGCGACATGAACCGCGGTCGCTACGCCTGTTCGCAGCGTTACGCTAGGCAGACTTTACCCTACCCCACGGGCCCCTGATCGCCAGAGTCATCGTAGGCTCCATCATGTTGACGAATAACGTCGAGCCATCAGGCGAGAAGCAGCCGCCGGCAAACTCGGTCTGCACGCGGCTTTTGGCAATCATGTAGGTCCGGCCTTTACCATCGACGCCGCGCAGATGATTGTCGGATATATCGGTATATTGATCCTCGCACACCAGCAGATGACCGTTAGGCATGGCACACAGATTGTCGCCATAATTGTAGAATGCCGGATTGGTCGATTCCATGAATAAGTCGATCATCCCGGGCGCGTCCGTCTCGCCAGAAAAGCCCTCTTTGACCGCCGGGACATAGCGAAAAATCTGGCCATATTTCGCCGCACCGCCGTTGGTGCAGGCAAAGAAGAGTTCGCCCTTGCCCCAGAATATGCCCTCGCCGCGTGCAAACAGCGCCGCGCCCTTAGCTGCGCCTTGCTTGCGCAAATCATCATTGGGGCTTTCGGGATCCGACAGCGGAACCCATCTGACGCGATATTGCTTGCCCTTGCTCACCTGCACCTCGGTCCAGTTGCGCGTGTCCCGTATGTCAGCCTCGACAAAGGCCAACGCTTCCAAACGTCCGCCCTTGGCAAGCTGTCCTTTTTCGTTCGGAATGAAGCGATAGAGCAGACTGTCGCCGCGATCTTCGGTCAGATAGGCGATGCCGGTGCGCGGATCGACACAGGCGGCTTCGTGATTGAAACGGCCCATCGCTTTCAAAGGCACGGGCGTCACCAGACCTCTGTGCGCGGCCGGCACTTCGAAGATATAACCATGATCTTTGCCGACACCATTGCCGGCCCTGGTCATATTTTCCTCACATGTCAGCCAACTACCCCAAGGGGTAATCCCTCCCGAACAGTTGCGGATCGTCCCCGAAAGACTGAGCCATTCAGCCTCGCGCTGGCCGGTCTTCATGTCGTAAATTAACGTCGTGGTGCCGCCGGGCAGCGGCATCGATTTGTCATCGGCCATGCGGTCGTAGGTGATGAAATCTTTGGAAACGGCGCTGGAGAACGGACCAACTGATTGGTCACCAACGCTCAATTCATGATTGCGGACTAAAGCCACCTTGCCCTTGCCCAAATCGAACGCGCCCATGCCATCGGCCGAGTTGGGGACGAGGAAGCCATCGTCCATGATATTGCCGAGGCGCGAGATCACGCGGTAGTCAAAGCCCTTGGGCAGATCGATCAGGTTGTTGGGATCGCGGACCAACGCACCATATCCCTGCACCTCGTTCATCCCTGCAACCGGCGCCTGCGCAATCGAACGCGCGGCAAGTCCGGCAAAGGCAATACTGCCGAGGCCAAAACCAAACTGGCGGCGGGTGAAATGCATGACGTAGTTCCTTCAATTTGCTGATGCCCGACTGCACCGGAAAGATGACAATGCCGTTGCAGCTTGATAGAGCGCCACTAATTCAAACCAAAGGCATTTGTTTCCCATGACAGTTCGTACCCGCGTCGCCCCTTCCCCCACCGGCGACCCCCATGTCGGCACCGCATATATCGCGCTTATCAACTATTGTTTTGCCAAAAAACATGGTGGCGAATTCCTGCTGCGCATCGAGGATACCGATCAGGCGCGATCAACCCCGCAGTCGGAGCGGATGATCCTTGAATCGCTTAAATGGCTTGGCCTTAGCTGGGACGAAGGCCCCGACGTCGGCGGCCCACATGGCCCTTATCGCCAGTCGGAACGCAGCGCGATTTATACCGAACATTGCGACCGTTTGCTTGCCGATGGCCATGCCTTCAAATGCTATTGCACATCGGAAAAACTGACCGATATGCGGCGGCACCAGATTGCCGCGAAGCAACCGCCCAAATATGACGGCACGTGCCTCGCATTGACCGATGCTGATCGCGAAAAACTTGATGCGGAAGGTGTCAGCCACGTCGTTCGCATGAAAATCCCGACGACAGGCAAATGCGTTGTTCACGACACGCTCCGCGGCGAGATTGAGTTCGAATATGCGGTCGTCGATATGCAGGTGCTGATGAAATCGGACGGCCTTCCGACCTATCACCTCGCGAATGTGGTCGACGATCATCTGATGGGCATCACCCATGTGATGCGCGGCGAGGAGTGGATTTCGTCAGCGCCCAAACATCTGTTGCTCTATCAATATTTCGGCTGGCAACCGCCAGTGCTCACGCACCTGCCACTGCTGCGTAACGCCGACAAATCGAAACTTTCAAAGCGCAAGAACCCGACCTCAATCCTGTTTTACCAGCGTGCAGGGTACCTGCCGCAAGCGATGCAGAATTTCCTCGGGCTGTTCATCAAATCGGCCAGCGAAGAGGACGAGAAGACTTCATTGCAGGATTTAATCGACGGGTTCGACGTGCATAACATCTCGCTTGGCGGTCCGGTGTTCGACACGTCGAAGCTCGACTGGCTCAACGGCCGCTATTTGCGCGAGGAGCTGGACACGACGCAGTTTCTCGATGCGATCAAAGCTTGGGCGCTGAACGACGAATATCTGACCCCCATCGCCGAAATGGCGCAGGCGCGAATCACCAAATTGTCCGACCTCGGCGGTCTTGTTGGCATGTTCTTCATGAACCGCCTCGATGGCATGACCGCCGAAGCGCTGCGCGATGGCGTCAAGATTGACCAAGACGAGCAACGCGCCGCTTACACGCTGGCATTGCAGCAGTTCGATGCTCTCATCGAATGGAACAAGGACGGAGTCGAAGCCACTTTACGCCGTACCGCCGAAGTGCTCGAAGCCAAGCTGAAAGACGTCATCCGCCCGATGTACATCGCAATCACCGGACAACCGCAAGGCGTCCCTCTGTTCGATGCGATTGTCCATCTGGGCCGCGACATAATCCGCGAACGCCTCCGCCACGCGATGGAATTGTTGGGTCCGGCCAGCAAGAAAGAGGCTGAAGCATGGGGTGCGCTATTGGCCGCGCCGCCCAAGGCCGAATGAGCGAAATCGCGTTACACGAAAGCTGGAAAACGCCACTGCTGCCCGAGTTCAATTCGGATTACATGGCGGCGCTAAAAGCCTTTCTGATGTCAGAGAAAGCGGCGGGTAAGACGATCTATCCTAAAGGCAATGAGTGGTTTCGCGCGCTCGACCTGACCCCGCTCGACAAGGTGCGCGTGGTGATTTTGGGGCAAGACCCTTATCATGGCCCAGGCCAAGCGCACGGACTTTGCTTCAGCGTTAAACCCGGCGTTCGCCCGCCACCAAGCCTTCTCAACATTTACAAGGAACTCGAGAGCGATCTCGGCCTCCGCCGCCCACGCCATGGCTTTCTCGAGCATTGGGCGCAGCAAGGCGTGCTTTTGCTCAACAGCGTGCTGACCGTCGAAATGGCCAAAGCGGCATCGCACAGTCAAAGGGGGTGGGAACGCTTTACCGACGCAGTGGTCCGGCTGGTAAATGAAAAGGCCGAACCGGTAGTGTTCATGCTGTGGGGCAGTTATGCACAAAAAAAAGGAGCCATCGTTGATGCCTCGCGCCACCTCGTCCTGAAAGCCGCGCACCCCTCGCCGCTTTCTGCGCATAACGGGTTCCTCGGCTGCAAACATTTCTCGCAATGTAACGCATTCTTGGAAAGCCACGGCCAGACACCTATCGAGTGGAGCCTGCCCGAACTACAATAGCAGGGCCCACTGGTGCCGATTAGGACAGCAGTATGCCAACAACAAGGAGTGGAGCGTATTCTTCTGATCTTTCAGACAGTAATACGCTCCTCCATTTCATACCCTAGCTTTTACCGAAATGTTGCTAGAATTTGTAACCTAGTTCTAGTCCGATTAGGCGGCGCGCGCCGGGTGAAATGAACGATCCGCCGAACTCAATCGCCGGTATCGCTTCATTGATATATTTCCGGTCGAGCATGTTATCGGCAAATGCGGTCAAGTTCCAGTTTTCACCCTCTAGGCCGAAACGCAGGTTGAGCACGCCAAAAGCGTTGCGCTTGGCGACGCTGTAATTCGCGTTGCCAACAAAGCCGGGAAGCGCGAGTGCCGATATCGGCAGTAGCTGGCTGAAAATAGTCGCCCGGGTTTGGTCCTGAACGGTGTGGAACCATGTCGGGCCGGTGATGCGATAATCAGCGCGCATCACAAGATCGATGCTGTCGTTCAGCGGCGCATCAATTTGGCTACCAAGGTTAATCGTGTAATCCGCCGTATAAGGCGATTTGTTACCAACGGTGTAGGGCCGCGATGCGTTTTTCTTGATCTCGCTATCGGTCAGGTTGACCGAGCCGAAAATCTTCCAGCCGTCGACGATTTTAGCGGTGGTGTTAAACTCGACGCCCTTCACCTCGACCTTGTCGATGTTGGACACCACGCGCAACAGGCCGAATGAGCCCACGAAAAATTCGAAGAACTGCATGTCGGAAATTCGGGTGTAATAGCCGGCCAGATCAAAGGTGACTCGGTTGTCGAACAGCGAACCCTTGATGCCCGCCTCGAACGCGCTCGACCGTTCCTTACGGAATTGATCGTTGATGGTCACGCCCGCACCGATGGCAGGGATATTGAAGTTCGCATTCACCAACGCGGACGATCCGGTATTGTTAAAACCGCCCGATTTGAAGCCGATGCCCCAGTTGGCGTAAATGTTGGTCGAGCTATTCGGCGTGAAGCTCAGCGTTACCTTTGGTTGCAGCTGCTTAAAGCTTGCCGACTTGTCGGCGATGCTGCCTGTGGCGGGCAGGCCGGGATTGATTTTGGCGCCGGTGATGGGGTCGAACACATTCGGGACTAGGTTGGAGGTGCTCCGGTCCTCGACATCGTAGCGTAGCGCGACGCCTGCCTTGAACTGGTCGGACATCGCATAATCGACCGAGCCGAAAGCGGCGTAAACATCGGTTTTGAACTTGTCGGAGAATAGCTGTGAAGTGGGGTTGCTAGACCCCGGTGCGTTGTAAAGCTCCCTGCTGACACCCTGGCCCAGATCAGCCCCGAGACTGACGCCGACAGAACGGTCAATGCGGAGGCCGTAAACGCCCAATTGCCAGTCGAGCGGGCCGTCGCCGTTGGATGCCAGCCGGATTTCACCGCTGATGTCCTTCTGGTTCCGAATTTGCAACTGCGTACCATCGCAGGTGGTCGGGCTGTAGGCACCAAAGGTAGAACCGGTCGCAGGCGCGAAGATAAAGGGGACTGGGATCTGGCCAATGAAGCCCGGCGCGTTGACAGGAAAACCGGTGAGGCCTGCTGTCGTTGCAAAGCACTGATTTGCTACCGCAAGATTTGTCGGGTTCGCAGCGGGTCCGCCAGGTGTGAATACGGAAATATAGCGGGCAAAATCTGCCGAGGTACCATCGGCGGTAAGGCTCTGATCTACATCGGAATAGAGCGCCCACGCCGTCAGTCTGGTCGAACCAAAATCATGCTCTAGCTTAGCTGAAAAATCGATCGAACGTTGGTCGTTGGTGGGGCGGATATTGCCGTAATAACGCAGCGGATGATCGTCGACATCCTCGAAAAAAGCGCCGCCAAAGGCCTCGATATGAAAGACCGAGTTGAAGTTGATCGACGCGCCGGAAAGCTTTGAATAGCGTGCTTTCAGATCGATGTTGGTGTCGTCACCCAACTGCGCCATGAAGCGACCATCGATTGAGTAAACTTCCTGATCGTCAACGACTTTGCGGTCGAGGAACAGGTTCCGGTAAAAACCGTCGGTGGTGCGGTAATTGCCCGATAGGACGAAACCAGCATTTTCACCAAGCGGCGCGGCGATATAGGCCGTGCCTTCAATCGTCTTTTCATTGGCGTAGCTGAATTTGACCGCGCCTTCGAGCGTATCGCCCGGCTTTACCGTTGAAATGACGATGGCGCCTGCGGCAGCGTTGCGACCATAAATGGCGCCTTGCGGGCCTTTCAATATTTCAATCTGGCGAAGCGTCCCTTGGGTCTGGTTGAGTTGCGCGGTGTTGGTCTTCAATATGCCGTCGACAACCAAAGCGACCGAACTTTCCGCATCACGTGCGCCGTTGATGCCGCGAATGTTAATCTGGGTATCGCCAGCTTCTGCAGTGCCGGTGACAATGGTCACACCGGGAGTGAGTTGCGCAAAGCCTTGCGCATTGTCCGCGCCGGTTTTCGCCAGCGAATCCGCATCAAGCACCGACACTGACGCCGGAACGTCGATTAACCGTTCGTTCTGCCGCCGCGCGGTGACGATGATTTCGTCGCTTGCTACCGCCTCCTCCGCATCCTGCGCAAAAGCAGTTGTTGGGAACAGCGCGCCGGCTGCGATGGACGTGAGCAGTGCACTTTTGATGATACGCATGTTACTAAACTCCCTGATTTAGCATTTATTGCTTTGTCGTCAGCTTATTGTATACAAAGTGCATTCGTCAAGAGGAGCATTGCACCTATGTCCCGCGCATCGGATCGCGCCTATAGCCATATCCGCAGCATGATATTATCCGGTGAATTACAACCCGGCGTCCAGATACGCGAAGAGGCGCTGGCCGAGCTTTGCGGGGTCTCGCGGACACCCGTGCGTGATGCGTTGCGGCGGCTGGAGGCGGAGCTTTTCATCCGGCGCAACGAATCACAGCGCAGTTTTGTCGCTGACTGGTCGCTTGACGATCTGGAGGAAGCCTTCCAGTTGCGCGCCATGCTTGAATCGCACGCAGCAAGACGCGCGGCGGGGCGTATTTCTTGGGACCAGATCGCCCGGCTGCGGATGCATAACACTGGAATAAAACAGGCTATCTCCGCCGAAACGCCTGATGTTCCCAGGTTTCTCGACCACAACCGGCAGTTTCACATGATTATCCTGGAAGCGGCGGCTTCAGACCGTCTAACGGGCATGCTCGCCCAAGTGATTGAGCAGCCCGTCGTCATGCGCACCGCATTGCAATATGACCTTGAGAACCTGATGCGCTCACATCATGAACATGACGAGTTGCTGGCCGCATTTGACCACCGCGACGGCGATTGGGCGGCAGCCGTAATGACCGGTCATATCCGCCGCGCCTTTCACGCTTATGCAGAAGCGCACAAGAAGGGGGCGGATCAGCCCCTGAATGAGGTTGCTGCATGAGGCCTCCACATAAGGCCGGTTGATTTTGTATACAAATATGGCAAAAGCCGAGTCATGACCGCATCCGCCAGCATAGAATTCGTCGAAGTCGGCCCGCGTGACGGACTGCAGAATGAGAAGATTCTGGTTTCGACGCTGAACAAGCTGGCGCTTATCAACCGCGCGATCGACGCTGGCGCGCGCCGCATCGAAGTGACGAGTTTTGTTAATCCCGACAAAGTTCCGCAAATGGCCGATGCCGAGGACGTTTGTGCGCGCTTGCCTGACCGAAGCGACGTCACCTACATTGGCCTCGTCATGAACATGCGCGGCGCCGAGCGGGCGATGACGACAGGCCGGATAAATCAATTAGGCGCGGTGGTTGTTTCGACCGACAGCTTTGCGATGGCCAATCAGGGGCAGACCAGCGCCGAGTCGGTGAGCATCGCATCGGACATCATCAAACGCGCCAATGCCGCCGACCTGACCGCACAAGCCACGATCGCCGCATCCTTTGGTTGTCCGTTTGAGGGCGAAGTCGCGGAGGACCGCGTTATCGAAATCGCCAAACAGCTTGCCGACGCCTGGCCCGTCGAAATTGCGCTGGCCGACACCATAGGCGTTGCCAATCCGGCGCATGTCGCACGGCTGGTCGAACGCGTCCGCGAGGCGGTCAGCCCGCTGCCGGTACGTGTTCATTTCCATAACACGCGCAACACCGGCTTAGCGAATGTGTGGGCCGCAGTCATGGCTGGCGCAAGCGTGGTTGATGCTTCGCTGGGCGGGTTGGGCGGTTGCCCGTTCGCGCCGGGTGCGGCGGGTAACGTGCCAAGTGAAGATGTGGTCTACATGCTCGAACGGGCTGGCATCGGTACTGGCATGGATTTGGAAAAACTCGTCGAAGCCAGCAACTGGCTATCGGGCATCATGGGACGGAAACTGCCAGGCATGGTGGCGCAATCGCCGCCATTCCCGAAGGCAGCTTGAGGAGATAAAAATGGGGTATCGGTTGGGTGTTGATGTAGGCGGGACTTTTACCGATCTGTTGCTGTTCAACACCGAAAATGGCGCATTCTGGCGACACAAAACCCCATCCACCCCGCACGACAGCAGCGAAGGGATACTGAACGGCGTAACCGCAATTTGCGCCAATGCCGGGGTCGATCAAAAGGATATCGAATATTTCCTGCATGGCACCACGGTCGCCACCAATGCTGTGCTGGAGGGCAAAGGCGCGCGCGTGGGCCTGATCGTCACAGAGGGCTATCGCGATATCATGCAGATTGCCCGGTCTTATGTGCCCGGCGGTCTGGCGGCGTGGATTATCTGGCCGAAACCCACGCCGCTGGCAGCGCTGGAGGACACAGTGACCGTTGGTGGGCGGATGAACGCGCAAGGCGAAGAAGTCCGACCGCTTGATGAAAGCTCGGCGCGCGCGGCTTTGACGCAGCTTAAAGATAAGGGCGTTGAGGCCATCACCGTCAGTTTCATGAACGCGTACACCAACGGCGCGCATGAAAAGCGCGTTGGCGAACTCGCGCGCGAGATTATGCCCGAAGTGCCGATATCGCTCAGCCACGAAGTATTGCCCGAAATGCAGGAGTATGAGCGGACGCTCACGACCGTCGCCAACGCAGCCGTACGTCCGGTCGTAGGGAAATATGTCTCCAACCTGCGAAGCAAGCTGGCGGACTCGGGCTTTACTGGCAAGCTCTCGCTCCTGCGTTCCGACGGCGGCCTGATGTCTGCGGAAAAAGCCGAAGAGCATCCGGTCAATATCCTTATGTCCGGTCCTGCTGGCGGGGTAACCGGTGCGCTGTGGGTGGGCAAAAACGCAGGGATCAGGAATATCCTGACGCTCGATGTCGGCGGGACGTCGACCGACGTCGCCCTCATCGAAAATCTGGAACCGCGCCGGGTGCGTACGACCGAGGTGGGCCATTTGGCGGTGCGTGCCTCATCGCTTGATGTGAAGACAGTCGGCGCGGGCGGCGGTTCGATTGCTTATGTTCCCGAGCTTACAAAAGCACTGCGCGTGGGGCCGCAATCGGCAGGCGCTGTGCCCGGGCCGGTCGCTTATGGTAAAGGCGGCGAGGCACCAACGGTGACCGATGCCAACGTCGTGCTGGGTTACCTGCCGGAAAACCTTCTTGGTGGCAGTTTTCAGCTTGATCGCGAAGGCGCAAAAAAAGCAGTACAAACCATCGCCGGTGCGCTTGGTATCGACCTGATGGCTGCGGCGCGCGGGATTATCGACATTGTGAACGAGAATATGTTCGGCGCGTTGCGGATGATCTCGGTCCAGCAAGGCTATGACCCTCGCCACTTCGCATTGATGGGATTTGGAGGCGCTGGGCCGTTGCATGTCAACGCGGTCGCACGGCTGATGGGAAGCTGGCCAGCGGTATCGCCTGTTTCCCCCGGCGTGTTATGCGCGCTGGGTGATGCGACGACCCGAATGCGAACCGAAACAGCACGCAGCTTTTCGCGCTTGGCAACCACAACCGATGCTGCAGAGCTTGTCGGCATCCTCAAAGAAATGGCCGACCAGACACGCGCCGAATTGCGGTCGGACGGTATCAGCGATGCGGACATTAGCAGCGAGTTTGAAATCGATGTCCGCTACGCCGGACAGGCATTCGAGGTGCCGCTGACCATCACCCCTGACGTGCTCGAACGCGACGGCGTGGCGGGCATATTGGAACGCTTTGACGAAGAACATTTACGCCTCTTCACCTTCAACATGGATACGCCGCACGAGATCGTAAACCTGCGTGCTGTCGCATTAGGCCAGTCGCTCGATCTTCCGGCGGCTGAACTGCCGAAGGGCGACGGAAACCCTGTCGCCGCGAAAATGCGCGATCATGTTTTGTGGATGGACGGCAGGGAGCAAGCCGCCATCATCTATGACCGCTCGAAACTCCGGCAAGGCGACTTCATTTCGGGTCCAGCGATTGTGGTGGAAATGGATTCGACCACGCTCATCGAAACCGGCTGCGTCGCGACGGTCGACAAGGTCGGCAACATCCTGATCAATCTGGCTTGAGGAGGCGAACGACATGCCCGCCGTAATCATCGAAACAAATTCCACCCCATTCAACAAAGTTGCCATCGACCCGGTTACGCTCGACATCATAGAGAATGCTCTGCGCAACGCGCGAATCGAGATGGACGCGACGCTGGTTCGCACTGCGATGTCACCCGGCATCCGCGAACAGGGCGACGCTTTCCCGCTGATTGCCGATCACACCGGCAAGATGATCGTCGGTCAGTTCGGCAGCTTCATCGGCGGCTTTCTCGATAACTGGGACGGTACTCTCGAAGATGGCGACATGATCCTTCTATCTGACCCGTATTCATGCGCAGGCGCAGTTAGCCATTCGAACGACTGGCTTGTGCTTTTGCCAGTGTTTAAGGATGGGCGCTTGATCGCCTATACCTCGATGTTTGGGCATCAGTCCGACATTGGCGGCAAGGTTGTGGGCTCGATGCCAATCAACGCCCGTTCGATTTTCGAAGAAGGTGTCCGCATTCCACCGGTAAAGATTTGGAAAAAGGGCGAATATAATGACGACCTGATGAAGCTCGTCATGCACCAGACGCGCAAGCCCGATTGGTGTCAGGCCGATTTGAACGCGCTCATCGCCTCGTGCCGCGTCGCCGCACGCCGCGTTATCGAAATGGCAGCGCGCTTCGGCGATGATGTCTATATCTCAGCAACGCAAGAGTTGTTGGCGCGCAATCACCGAGCGATGAAGTCGCTGATTGCCATGGCCATCGGCGAACAACCGGTCAGCTTCGAAGACTATATCTGCGACGACGGCATGGGCGCTGGCCCCTACAAGATCAAATGCACGATGTGGCGCGAAGGCGAAAAGGTCGTGCTCGATTTTGCCGGAACCGATCCCCAAAGTCAGGCTTCAATCAACTTTTTCCTCAACGAAAACATGTTCAAGATGTTCTTCGGCATCTACATGATCATGGTCTTTGATCCGCAAATCCTGTTCAACGACGGCTTTTACGATCTCATCGACGTGCGGATCCCCGAAGGTTCGCTCCTCAAACCCAAATTCCCTGCAGCGCTCTCGGGTCGCACCCATGCGCTGGGCCGCATTTTCGATATTCTAGGTGGGCTGCTCGGCCAAAAAACACCGGAATTCCTGAATGCGGCCGGTTTTTCTTCAAGTCCGCACCTGTTCTATTCGGGAAATGACAAAAAAGGTGACTGGTTCCAGCTTTTCCAGATCGGCTTTGGCGGCATTCCGGGA
>JANNQI010000017.1:0-55684 GCA_031400695.1 Sphingomonadales bacterium
ATGGCGAGTGCTGACAAAGCAGACGCCGTGCTTGCTTTGGGCGCTACCCGTGTCGTCGCCCGGGATGTGGATTTAATGGCGGAGTTCGGCAACGAATATTTCGATGCCGCAGTCGACATCGTCGGCGGCGCGCAGTTTGGCGCTATCCTCAATGCCCTCAAACGTGGTGGGCGATACGGCGTGGCCGGCGCTATTTCCGGACCCATTGTCGACCTTGACCTTCGGACGTTGTATCTCAAAGATTTGCGACTTCTAGGTTGCACCGTGCTCGATCCGGAGGTGTTCGCAAACCTCATCGGGTACATCGAACGTGGCGAGATCAGGCCGTTGGTCTCGGCAACCTATCCACTGGCAGCGATTGTCGCGGCGCAGGAGGCCTTTCTGACCAAGCGCCATGTGGGCAAGATTGTGCTCACGCTTTAGTCGACCGTATCCACCAGTTCCGCAATTCGACCGACCATTTCGTCGATGTGCGCTTTTTCCAATATCAACGGCGGCGACAGCGCGATGATGTCCCCCGTGGCGCGAACCAAAAGTCCGTTGTCGAAGCATTTGTGGAACAGCTGCATACCCCGTTTGCCGACACCGCCTGTATGAGGCTCGAGTTCGATGGCGGCGACAATACCCATATTGCGGATGTCGATGACATGGAGTTTGCCCTTCAGGCTATGGACGGCTTCTTGCCAATAGCCGTGCAGGCTTGAGGCGTGTTCGAAAATGCCCTCCGATTTATACAAATCGAGCGTCGCCAAACCGGCAGCCGCAGCGAGTGGGTGGCCTGAATAAGTGTAGCCGTGGAACAGTTCGATGCCGTCCGGCCCGCCCTCGACCACGCCATCATGGATATGACGGCTAACCGCGACTGCGCCCATCGGAACGGCGGCATTGGTCAGGCCCTTGGCCATGGTGATGATGTCGGGCGTGACGCCCAATGTGCCCGATGCCGTCGCACCACCGACGCGACCGAACGCGGTGATGACTTCGTCGAAGATCAGGACGATGCCGTGCTTCTTGGTAATTGCGCGCAGTTTTTCGAGGTAACCGGTCGGCGGCACCAGCACCCCGGTTGATCCCGCCATTGGCTCGACAATCACTGCAGCGATGGTCTCGGCACCATGGAGCGCAATAATAGCCTCCAGATTATCAGCCAGATGCCCGCCCCATTCCGGACGCCCCTTGGTGAAGGCATTATGCTCCATATTGTGGGTGTGCGGCAGATGATCGACGCCGGTCAGCAACGTACCAAACTGGCGGCGGTTGTTGACGATCCCGCCTACCGAAATGCCGCCAAAACCCACACCGTTATAGCCGCGTTCCCGCCCGATCAGACGGGTGCGCGTCCCTTGGCCTATGGACCGTTGATAGGCCAACGCAATCTTCAGCGCGGTATCGACCGATTCAGAACCCGAATTGGTAAAAAATATCCGGTCCAGCCCTTCAGGCATGATTGCGGCGATACGCGACGCGAGTTCGAAAGCGAGCGGGTGACCTAATTGGAATGGCGGCGCATAATCCAGCTCGGCCGCCGTTTTCTGGATGGCTTCGACAATCGGCGCGCGACAATGGCCCGCGTTCACAGCCCATAGCCCCGCTGTGCCATCTAATATCTGCCGCCCGTCATCGCTGGTATAATGCATGTCCTTGGCGGATTTTAGCTGTCGCGGGGTCGCCTTGAATGCCCGGTTCGCGGTGAACGGCATCCAGAACGCGGCTAGGGGGTCGTTTTCAAGTTTCATCATTTCGCTCCAGCAACTGGCTTCGGACGCTTATGCATTGTGGGGGTCATTCTTCTCGATTGAAAAGATTGTTGCCACCGGAAAATTTTGCTCGATCTACTGGCTCTTGGCAAACCTCTGTTTTGCCCAATAGCCAATCAGGAACGCGACCGTCACGATTACACTGGCCCATAATTCCTTTGAACTTGTCGGAGACAACCCCATCATCACCAGTACGCCGCCCATGCCGAGTATCGCAAACCATGTGCCATAGGGATAGAGCCACATTTTTACCTGCAACCGTTCGGGCGCTTCGGCTTCGAATTTTGCGCGCAGCCGAAGCTGTGCAAATGCAACCAGCATATAGATAAACAGCATGATCGCGCCTGATGAGGTTACAAGAAAGTTGAACACGCGGTCAGGCGAGAGAATCGAAGCCGCGAGGGCGAAATAGCTGAAAAGGCTGGCGATCAAAATGGCGCGCGCGGGAACGCGCGCCTTGCTTAGCCGAACGCACGATTGCGGTGCGTCGCCGTTTCGTGCCAGCCCGAACATTGCACGCGAGGTGATATATATTCCCGAATTGAGGCAGGACAGCACGGCGACCAATATGATCGCCTCCATGATAAGGTCGGCGCCCGGATATCCCATCTGCCGAAGCGCATGAGCAAAGGGCGAAGTCCCGGCTTCGATCTCGGTCCATGGCACGACTGACACGATCAGGAAGATTGATAGCACGAAGAAGATCAGGATTCTCGCCGACACGGAAATCGTCATCCGCGCGATCGTTTTCGATCCTTCCTCGGATTCCGCCGCTGCCAGCGTTGCGATTTCGGCACCGCATAGCGAAAAGATCGTCGTTGCGACTCCGGCAAATATCGCAGCAACTCCTGCAGGAGCAAAACCACCATGAGCCGTCAAATTGGAAAAGGTCGGCCCGGCGGGAGAGGTCAGGCCGGTTGCGTAGGCACCTGCGACAAGAATGAAGACGATTATCGCTACAACCTTTGTCGAAGCGAACCAGAATTCGAATTCGCCATAGGATTTGGCTGACATCAGGTTCACCGCCGTCAATACAGCCATCAGCACCACGCCGATCTGCCAAATTTCCAGCATCGGATACCAACCGTTGATGATCTTCGCCCCGGCAATCGCCTCGATAGCGATTACAACCACCCAAAAATACCAGTAAAGCCAGCCAACCATATAGCCGGCCCAATCGCCAACACCCTGCCGGGCGAAATCGGGAAAGGTTTGAACGCCGGGGATGGCAATCGACATTTCTGCGATCATCCGCATCACGAGCAGTACGAGAAACCCTGCCAACGCGTAGCTAAGCACCGCCGCAGGACCGATATTGCCAATCGCGGTGGACGAACCGACGAAAAGCCCTGCGCCAATAATCCCGCCAAATGTGATCATCGAGACATGGCGCGATTTCAACGATCGGCTGAGTTCATTTGGTCCGTTATCGGCCTGCGATGCGGCGATGTTTGCTTCCATTTTTCCGTCCCCCTCGTTTAAACTGGCACTAGCGTTGAAACGGCGGGTTTGTAAATGACGGCTGGCGAAGCAGTTCTGGCTTACGCGACCGGAATTTGAAAAATATTGAATGGATCTGCGGTAATTTTTGCTTGTTGATTGGAGGATTTGCAGGGACATTGGAGTTCATGGCAGCGATGCTTTTCACCAATGGGGAGTAAGAAGTAAAAAATGGCGACCATGCTAACCGACGCCCGCGAAGAGAAAATTGCGACAATAGAAGCACTCGATTCACGGCTCCGCTGGCTGTCTGCATGGATTGTCCATAACGCCAACCATCTCCGGGAAAAGCGCGATGGCCTCAAGGTAGGCGGTCATCAGGCCAGTTGTGCGTCAATGACGGCGATCATGGCGGCATTATATTTTCACGCATTGCGACCGCAGGACAAGGTTTCGGTTAAACCGCATGCAGGTCCGGTGTTGCACGCCATACATTATTTGCTCGGCAATCAAACGCTGGAGCAACTGCAGAAATTCCGTGCTTTGGGTGGGGCCCAAAGCTACCCCTCGCGGACCAAAGACAAAATCCCTGTCGATTTTTCGACCGGCTCGGTCGGGCTGGGCGTCGCCATCACGGCCTTTTCCAGCCTCGTTCAGGATTATCTCATTGCACATGGTTCGATGGCCGAGGCCGATGCGGGCCGGATGATTTCGTTGATGGGCGACGCGGAGCTGGATGAAGGCAATATCTACGAATGCCTGATTGAGGGCTACAAGCACGATATCCGCAATTGCTGGTGGGTGGTCGATTACAATCGCCAGTCGCTCGATAGTACAACGGCCGACCGGATGTTCAGGCGCTTCGACGATATATTCGAAACCTGCGGCTGGCGCGTTGTCACCTTGAAGCACGGCAAATTGCAGCGTGCCGCATTCGCGCGGCCGGGCGGGAAATCTCTTGAGGACTGGATCGAAAATTGCCCCAATGCGGAATTTGCAGTGCTCACCTATCAGGGCGGTGCTGCCTGGCGTGCGCGCTTGATTGCCGACATTGGCAACAAGGCCAATGTGAAAAAGCTGCTCGACAGTTTCGACGACGATGGCCTAGCGGCTCTGATGACCAATTTGGGCGGGCATTGCATTGCTACGCTCATGGAGGCCTTCGACAGCGCCGATGACGAGCGGCCGACGCTGTTTATTGCTTACACTGTAAAAGGCTACGGCTTGCCGCTCGCCGGGCATAAGGACAATCATTCGGGAATGATGAACCCGGGGCAGATCGAGCAACTGCGCATATCGATGGGGGTTGAAGCAGGGCAGGAATGGGAACCCTTTGCGGGTTTGGGCGGAAATATCGCGGCCCGACTCGAGGACTTTGTCCAAAAGAGCGTTCTCGCGAAGAAGCCTGCTGAATCGACCCCGCCTTCGGTATCCGTGCCCGCGCGTCTGCCGGTACCGCAGGGCGAAGTCCAATCGACGCAGGCGGCTTTTGGCCATGTGCTGCTCGATCTTGCCAAATCGAACGAAGCGTTGGCGGACCGTATTGTCACCACTGCACCCGACGTCACACAGACCACCAATCTTGGCGGCTTCGTGAACCAACGCGGGTTATTTCGCCGGTCCGACGTGGCTGATATTTTCCGCGACGCCAAGATCCCATCGGCGCAAAAATGGGCAGCACATGCCGCCGGGCAGCATATCGAACTGGGCATCGCCGAGAATAACTTTTTCCTGTTGCTTGCGTCGCTAGGCCTTGCTGCACCACATTTCGGCACGCGCTTGATTCCGGTCGGGACTGTTTATGATCCGTTTATCGCCCGCGGACTGGATGCGCTGAATTATGGTTGCTACTCCGACGCGCGTTTCCTGCTCGTCGGAACACCTTCGGGGCTGACCTTGGGACCGGAAGGCGGCGCGCACCAGTCGATCAACACGCCGCTGATCGGCATGGGCCAGCCCAGCCTCGCTTATTTCGAACCGGCTTATGCCGATGAAGTCGCCTTGTTTATGCGGTGGGCGTTCGAGCATCTGCAAAAACCCGATGGCAGTTCGGTATATCTGCGATTGAGCACCCGTCAGATCGAGCAGACCGAGCGAAGCAACGATGATTGGGAGGCTGATGCGTTAAAGGGCGGATATTGGTTGCGTCCACCGGCACCGGGAGCTGAGGCCGCCATCGCATTTACCGGTGTCGTCGTGCCCGAAGTACTGGCAGCATACGAACAATTGCTGGATGATATTCAGGGTTTGGGTGTTTTGAATGTCACCTCGCCGGATGTGCTGCATCGTGATTGGTCATCTCGTAAATCCGCGCGCTGGACAGGCACAAGTTCCGAGCCATGCCATATCGAAAATTTACTGTCGGTTTTGTCACCCGACGCGGGAATTGTGACTGTGATTGATGGGTCGCCCAGCGCGCTGTCTTGGCTGGGCAGCGTCCACGGCATGCGGGTAAGTCCGCTCGGCACGGACCGTTTCGGTCAGACCGGAGATTTGCCTGACCTCTACAATAACTATCGTCTCGATGCTGTCGCGATCCTAGATGCCGTGGCCGAGCTGTTTCTTAAAAGCTAGGCCGGACGGCGATACCCGACATCCGTTGTCGGGCGAACTCCCACTAGAATTCACGGTGGGGCTTCATACCAATCTGGCGTCTACTCAAATTTTGCGCCGGCCAAAGCGCGCGGAAGTCCGCCGCCTTCGACGCTGTGCATCAAAAGTCTCTGGATAAGTGTGATTTTAAGGACTGCGTGGCGCGCCCTACAGGAGTCGAACCTGTGGCCTCAAGATTAGAAGTCTCGCGCTCTATCCAGCTGAGCTAAGGGCGCGCGCTGCGTTTGCCAATAACGGCTTTGCGCCGAACTGCAAAGGTCGTTATGCGTTCGCGCATGCAAGATGCCCCTATAGTCACCGAAAGCGCCAGCGCCGTAAGCGGTCGGCAGTTCCGTTATTATGATTTCGTCATGGCGGCTTTCGTCGCCATCTTGTTGCTCTCAAACCTGATTGGCGCTGCGAAGCTGGCCGATGTGGGCGGTTTTATATTCGGTGCCGGCATTCTGTTCTTCCCATTGGGCTATGTCATCGGTGATGTGCTGACCGAGGTTTATGGGTATGCCCGTGCTCGTCGCGTCATTTGGGCCGGATTTGCGAGCCTAGTGTTCATGGCTTTCATGAGCTGGGTCGTTGTTGCATTACCGCCCGCGGCGGGCTGGGAAGGCCAGGCCGCCTATGAAAGCGTTTTTGGGCAGGTTTGGCGCATTGTATTTGCCTCGGTCACTGCCTTCTGGGCGGGCGAATTCGTCAACAGCTATGTCATGGCGCGGATGAAAATCTGGACCGGCGGCAGGCATCTGTGGTCGCGCACCATCGGTTCGACGGTCGTCGGACAGGGGGTGGATAGCGTGATTTTCTACCCGCTCGCCTTTTGGGGGGTGTGGAGCAATTCGCAGGTCATTACAGTAATGATTACCAACTGGCTTTTGAAAGTAGTCTGGGAAGTGGTTTTGACCCCGGTGACATATGCGGTGGTCAACTGGCTGAAACGCAAGGAAGGCGTCGATATATTCGACGAGGGTACAGATTTTACCCCCTTCAAGACCAAGGTTTGAGATGCAGGAAAGATTGCAGATACTGGCCGAAACATGGATCGGCTATAAAATGCGGCTGGTTGAATTTGTCGGGCTGACCAACGATGCGATGCATGTTCACGGGTCGATACTGATCCTGTTCGTTTCGGCGATTGTCCTGCGCCGCCGTCCCGATAGCATCTGGTGCTGGCTGATCGTCCTCATAGCCGAACTATTCAACGAATATGCGGACTTGAGAGGAACGGCGCCGGGTGAGGCGACGATCGAGGCTGCTGTCCATGATCTCTATAATACGATGCTTTGGCCGACCCTGATATTGATACTCGGGCGTTTTCTGTTTCCGCCGCGCAAGAAAGAGCCCGCCCGAGAAGCGGAAATATCAGGCGAGCTCGCGGATCAATCCTTCGAACAGCCTGCGCCCGTCTGACCCACCGTGCACTGCGCCGATCATGCGTTCGGGGTGCGGCATCATGCCAAGGACATTGCCCGCATCGTTCAGCAGACCGGCAATATTGCGGGCCGAACCGTTGACATTTTCTGCATAACGAAACGCCACGCGACCTTCACCTTCCAGCCTGTCCAGCGTCACGTCGTCGGCGAAATAATTGCCGTCATGGTGCGCGACCGGAATGCTGATTGCCTCGCCCGAATCATACTGACTGGTGAAAATCGACTGGCTGTTCTCGACCGTCAGCTTTACCGTGCGGCAAACGAAGCGGATTCCTGCGTTCCGCATGAGGGCGCCGGGCAGCAAACCCGCCTCGGTCAGGATCTGGAAGCCGTTGCACACGCCCAGTACCGGAACCCCGCGCCCGGCAGCGTCGACCACCGCCTGCATGACTGGTGAGCGCGCCGCCATCGCACCCGAGCGCAGATAGTCGCCGTAGGAAAATCCGCCGGGAATAGCGATCAGGTCAAGACCTTGTGGCAGCTCGCTTTCGCGGTGCCAGACAAGACTGGTTTCCGCGCACATAATTTCACGGATGGCAACAGCCATATCGCGGTCGCAGTTCGATCCGGGAAACTGGATAACCGCCGCGCGCATATCAGGCGGCCTGCTCGATTTCGAAATTCTCGATGACCATATTGGCAAGCAATTTCATGCACATCGCCTCAAGATCCGACTTTGAAACGCCGGGTTCGTGGTCGATCTCAATCAACCGTCCTGCGCGGACATCATTGACACCGGCAAAACCGAGACCTTCCAGCGCGTGATGAATCGCTTTACCCTGCGGGTCCAGCACGCCGTTCTTGAGTGTTACAAAGACGCGGGTTTTCATTCGTTCACCTGTGCTGCTGGCCGATGGCTTCCTATAGAATGCACCTAAAATGAAACAAGGGGGTAAGCATATTTTAACCCTGTTTGGCAATTCGGCCTTGATGTTAACGGGTTTATGTCCGTTCACCACAGTTGGTTCGTGGCGGCGATATTGCCTTTCGGAGGACCCTTATGGTTGGTTTGGCAACTGCAATGTTTATCGGGCTATTCGCGTTCGGCCACGAGATGCTGGGCTGGAGCGGCTTACCCAATGACGAGGTGCAGCTCGGGCTGTTTATCGCTTTCATTCTTGGCATTGTCGCAGGTTACAAGACAAAGGGCTGATATCAGCGTGCTGCAACCGGCGACCCGGCCTTCGTTGCAATAATCTCCTCAGGTAACGCACGGAAAGTAAATTGTGCAGGTTGGCCAAGCCATTTTTTCACCAGCTCCCAAACATAATTTCGCGTGACCGATTTGAATAGCTCCTCGCTACGACGGAAACGTTCCAGCCGTTCCGGATTGGTCTGCGCTTCGGCGGCAACGCCAATCCATGTATCGTTGCGTTTGCGCCAGTCAGTGTAGCTTTCGAGCACGGGTTTTCGCGCGCGTTCGAAAAGGTCCGCGTCGGCAGGTGCAGCGAGCAGCTCGGCGATGATGCCGTCAACGGCGGATTCAATGGCCGACAAGTCTTTTGGGTCCCCATTGGTCGAGATCGAAAAGCTGCCCCGACCCGGGTAGATATTGGACATGCTCGAATTCGCGCCGCCGCCATAGGTCGCGCCGAGTTTTTCGCGTAATTCGTCGGTCAGCCGCAATGTTACCATCCGCGCCAACAGGTCCATGCCTTGCGCGATTTTCTGGTCACTGTCGTCGGTCGTCGTCCACACCCGCCGCCAACCGAGCTGGTTGGCCTCACCCTTGTGCGGAATGTCGAAATTGCCGCTGGCGGTGGCCCAGCTGCTTTGGCGGGCTGCGGAATAATCGCGGCCTCCCGTATCACGGGGCGGGAGAGCACCAAAAGTCCGCGCGACAGTTGCAATTGCCACTTCCTCATCGATGTCGCCGACCAGCGCGATTTCTAACCGGTTTTTCTCCAGAGCGTCACCTAATGCCACCTTTAGCATTTCAAAATCGACAGAACTTATCGTTTCAAGCGGCTCCAGGGTGAAGCGCGGATCATTGTCGGTCATGATACGGGGTGCGACAACGCCAAGCGCAGAACCCGGCGTCGCATCCAGCCGGGAATAGGCTTCGGGAAGCGGACGGCGGAACAGTCGCAGGGCGTTGGTCGAATAGGCCGGGTATCTGGTATAGGCTGCCATCACCTGCAACTGTCGTTGGAGGTCGACGGGGGCCACCGCGCCGCTGCTGCCGAAATAATTGTCGGCAACGCCAAAGCCTGCGGACACAGTCGTCCCGGCGAGCAGCGAGCGCAAATCTTCTATGTCGTGCGCTTGCAAGCCGCCCGATACGTAGGCGCCCGACATCAGCCGCGCGAGCGGGGCTTTATCCTTGCCGAAATAGAGATCGCCGCCATCGATCCGCAGCGAATAACGGATACGGTTGTCTTCGAAGTCGGTTTTTTTAAGGTTTAGCAACACGCCATTGGCAAAGCGGATGGTCCGAATACCCAGATCGGTGATTTGACTGTCCTCTGCGATAGTTCCTACCGGACCGAAATCAGTATAGGCAAACGCCTTTTCATCGCGCGCTACAGGCGCGGCCACGGCCACGGCACGGCTCGCCTGATATTGGGCAAGCAATCGGTCCGATGCAACGGCTTCGGCATCTTTTTTGGTCAGGAATATCAACGGCCGTTCAAGTTGCCCGAACCATTTGGCAAATTCGCCGTCGATGGCCTGCTTTGTCATAAATGGTCGAAGCTGCCGCCATAATATTTGCCGATAGACGGCGGAATTCAGGACATCGTGGTCAAGGCCAGCCAGTGCATTGGCGATGGCTTGGCTTGGCTGAGTTGCCTCGCCTTTCGCGGCATTTTCGTAAGCAGAGTCCAATCGCTTGACCTGTTCGTCGATCTCGGCCTGACTGAAGCCGTATTCGGTGGCTTGTCTGACGATTTGCTCGGCAAAAGGTAGCACCTCTTTCCAGCTCCCGTCTTTGCCCGCTGCGCCAAACCCGATGCGCGCATATCGGTCGCAAAGGTTCAGACTGAAACTCGTGCCGCCGCCGAGGAAAGGCATGTCTGCCTCACGCGAACGGCGGCTCATGCGCTGCGAGATGATGCTCGAGGCAATCTGCATTTTTAGTTCGATAGCCGCGCGGTCGGTGGTGTCGGGCCGCTTTTCGTCGGTGATAAGCTGTTGCACACCGACCGCTTCGCCGATTTTTGGATGCGTAAAGCTGGTGGCAGTGGCAGGCCTGCCGGTATCGATGGAGCATTGGTCGATATCGCCAAGTGCTGGGCCTTCATTTTTCCAGCTGGAGAATTTGGCTATAATTTCGCGTTCGATTGCTGCGACATCGACCGGGCCGACAACGATGATCTGCGCTCGGTCTGGGCGATAATATTTCCGATACAGCGCCTTGATCCGTTCTGCTGGCGCGGTTTCCAATATATTTTGCTGACCGATAGGATAGCGCGTTGCTAAATAGGTGCCGGGATAAAACAGGTTGTTCGCGGCGCGATTGCTCTGGAATCCGAAATTCTCGCGGTCACGTTTCTCTGCGATCACTACACCGCGTTCTCGGTTCACGGCTTGCGGGTTGAATAGGACTTCACTTGCGGTTTCGCGCATCAGAAACAGCGCGCGTTCAATCAGCGCAGGGTCCGCCTTGGGAAGATCTAGCTTATACTGTGTTTGCGTGTAACCGGTTGAGGCGTTGGTGTCCGCTCCAAAGGACAGGCCGAGCCGTTCCAGCATCTTGACCATCTCGCCCTCGGGCACATTGGTCGTTCCGTTGAACGCCATATGCTCAATGAAGTGGGCGAGGCCTTGCTCGTCATCCGCCTCGACCGCCGATCCGAAATCTAGAGCCATGCGCACGATGACCTGATTCTGCGGTCGCTGGTTTGGGCGGATAGCGTAGCGCAGACCATTGGGCAGCTTGCCGTAGACGATGCTCGTGTCGGGCTGGAGGTCCGAAGTTTCCGCATTCCACGGCGCGGTGCGCTCGGCACCCGCAGGTGCCTTATTGGCGTTAGCAGGACTTCCGAGAGCCAGCAGCGCCGCAAAAATTCCGCCGATAACCGCGCTTCGTTTCACCGCTACTTATTTGCCCTTGCGCAGCCGGTGGCTGACCATGTCGAGCACCGCGCCTTCGGTTTCTTCGGGCATCAGACCAAGGCGCCGCGCGACCTCCTGATAGGCTTCGGCTTCACCGCCCAAATCGCGACGAAAGCGGTCCTTATCGAGCTTTTCACCGGTTTCGATGTCCCATAAGCGGCATCCGTCGGGGCTGATTTCGTCAGCCAATATGATCCGCGAAAAATCACCATCGAAGAGGCGGCCAAACTCAATTTTAAAGTCGATCAGGCGGATGCCGATTGCGGCGAACATGCCGCACATGAAATCGTTGATTCGAATCGCCATCGAGGAAATGTCCTGCATTTCCTCCTGCGTCGCCCAGCCGAAGCAGGCGATATGCTCTTCGGCGACCAGCGGATCACCTAGCGCGTCGTCCTTGTAGCAATATTCAAGAAGCGTGTGCGGCAATGGCGTGCCTTCTTCGATACCGAGACGCTTCGACAGCGATCCCGCCGCGACGTTGCGAACGATGACTTCGATAGGAACGATTTCGACCTGCCGAATCAATTGCTCGCGCATGTTGAGGCGGCGAATGAAGTGGGTGGGGATGCCGATATGCGACAGCCGCGTAAACACATGCTCCGAAACTCGGTTGTTGATTACGCCCTTGCCCGCAATCGTGCCCTTTTTCTGGGCATTGAACGCGGTCGCGTCGTCCTTGAAATATTGGATCAAGGTGCCGGGTTCGGGACCTTCATAAAGGATCTTGGCCTTGCCTTCGTAGATCTTGCGGCGGCGGGTCATGTGCGGTCCCTGTCTTTGTAGCAAATAATGAACCCCGGCGGCGCAGGTCGCTACCGGGGCGGTTTTGTTGACTATAGGCCATTGCAACGCTGCGCGCAATTCGAGATAGGACATATGGAATGGCAATCGACCTCGACCTGCTCATGCGCGCCTACGCCAATGGCATTTTCCCGATGTCAGATGCGCGTGATGACCCCGATACATTCTGGATCGAACCCGAGCAGCGGGCGATTCTGCCTCTTGATGGGTTCCGGCTTTCTAAGTCGCTTGCCAAAACCATAAGGCAAGATCGCTTCAAGGTGACTTCTGACACTGCTTTTCCGCAGGTTATCTCGACCTGCGCGGAATCACGTGATGACCGGCGCGATACGTGGATCAATCCCGATATAGAGGACGCGTTTTGCGAACTCCGCCGGATGGGCCACGCGCACAGCGTCGAATGCTGGCTGGACGGGGAACTGCTCGGCGGATTGTACGGCATGGCGATGGGCAGGGCGTTTTTCGGCGAGAGCATGTTTTCGCGCGCAACCGACGCATCGAAGGTTGCACTAGCTTGGCTTGTGGCGCGGATGAAGATCGGCGGATTCGAGTTGCTCGATTGTCAGTTCATGACCGACCATCTGGCTAGCCTGGGCGCAATTGAAATTTCCCAGGAGGACTATCTGGTGCGCTTGGAAGCCGCGCTGGGCCTAGATTATCAAGCCTCGGTCGTGTTCTCGCCATCGCCTTCTTTATCGGCAGGGGCGGCAGGCGCGGGCGACTGGGGTGCTTTGGACGGTGCCTTGGCCGCGGGCGCGTTGCCTTCGGACTTCTCCTCGACCGCTTCCTCCTCCCCCGGGAAGCTCATCTTGCAAGCTTTAACCCACACGTCATAAATCGGGTGCTCGACCACATTCGCGGCGGGATTTTCCTTGAACAACCAGCCCGAGAATACGCTGCGCCAGCGTTCGGCCTCGGTCGTACCGGGCGGGCGTTCGTTGACCAGCAACTGGACGAAAGCGCCTTGGTCGGGATAGGTTTCCCAAGGCGCGGTTTTCTCGCAGGCCCTCAATCGAACAACAACCTTGCCCAAGCGGATCGCCTCACCGGGTTTCAGCTCGATATCGCGGGTCTGGCCATTGCGTTTGTTGAGCAGGCCCAAGACCGCGACGCGTTCAGCCATCGGTGTGCCGATCTCGTCGCCCGTAGCGGCGGCGATCTTGTCGTTGGTCGGCTGTGCCTTGCCCGCTTTTTCCGGAGCCAGTTCGACTTCCTTGTTATCGCCCAGCATATCACATGCGCCCAGCGTTGCCAGCAAGGGCAGCAGCAACAGGCCGCGTGCCAGTTTCATGCGGCGTCTGGGCTCCATGCCTCATAATCGCCAGTCGCGCGCGCGCGCCGTCCGCCGCGCTCGATTGCGCCCGCAGGACGATAGGCACCAGCGGTTCCGGTCAGGTTCGGCAGCGCCTCGGCCTCAAACCCGCGTACCGGCGGCAGGTAATCCTCGGGCTGTCCGTCATGCGTGCCGTGCAGCCAGCCATGCCAGTCGGGCGACACCCGGCTGGCGTCGTTTGCACCATTGTAAATGACCCATCGGCGCTTGCCGTCGGCGCTTTGGAAATATGTGTTACCCTCGGCATCTTCGCCGAATGCCTTCCCCTTGCGCCAACTATAGAGCGCGGTGCCGACGGTGGCGCCGTCCCACCAGGTGAAGATTTTTCCGAGGATTCCCATGGCGCAGCGATTAGGGCGAAGCTGCCCTGCGTGCAATCCCTATTTGCCGCGCCAAGTGACCTTATCACCCGCTTCTATGCCGAGTTCCGCCGTCAATCCGCCGCGCAATTCCAACACTGCACCGACGACTTCGCCCGAGGCAACGGGATCGGTGGAGTAAGGAATGGTGTTCTCCGCTATACTCTCGATTGTACCGTTGGGTCGCACGAAAATAATGTCGAGTGGGATGACAGTGTTCTTCATCCAGAAACTTGCAGGCTTCGGCTCGGGAAAGAGAAAGATCATGCCCGCATTGTCTGCCAACTCGGTGCGGAACATCAGGCCCTTGGCCTGGTCCATAACGCTGCCCGCGACCTCGACAGTGAAGGCATGGGTCTTAGCCTTGCTCGTCACGCACAACGTCACCTGCTTAAGCCCGGCCCCTGACTCTCCCTTGTTCGCACCGGCAACACAGCCCCCCACTGCCTTGCTGCCGCCATTGGCCGGAACCGTGCAGCCAGCTAGCAATACGAACGCGAACGCGGCCATAATTTCCGCACGACGCAGTCTCATTTCTTACCTCCGCTATCGATCTTCGCGCAGTTGATCGCGGCGGAACCGGCTTTCTTGATGAAGCAGGTGCCTTTGCCGCCGATAGTGATGTTGCCAGTGCCGTCGTTGAAAATATCGGTCTGCTCCTCGACGGTCGCGGTCGAAATGGCATTGCCGATATGCTCAAGTCGCAGCTTGCGCGTTGCTACCTTTGCGCCTTCAAAACCGCCCGTACCGTCGATAGTCACCCGCGCATCGCGCACCACGCCGCCGCCAAGATCAATCTTGCCATTGCCATCAATTGTTGCCGAAAACTGGTCCGTGACCAACCGCCCAATCGTTATCGATCCGTTTCCAGCCAACAGCATACGCACCATTGTCGGCTGCTTTACCTCCGATACCGTCAGGGTACCATTGCCGCTCAACGTGATGTCCTTTATCCCCTGCGTAGTCAGACGGACATTCAACGGCGCGGAAATAGGCACGCCTTTGTTGTTGTTGATGATGTCTTGTAACCGAACACGCAATGTCGTGCCGACGCGTTCAAGCTTCAAAGATTCAAGCATCCGCTTGTCGCCGCTGGCGATGGCGGAGGGCGATTTTCCAGTGGTGACGATGACATTCATGTTACCGATCACCTGGATATTCTCGAAACTAGCCACGAGCAATTTGCGTTCGATTTGCTTATTCGCCTGAGCGACCGCTGCGCCTGTCAGCGTCGCAAGAACTACGACGCCAATCGTGCCTCGCCATATTCGACCCAGCCCAGCCATTTCGGTGTCCTCTTCATATAATGGCCGTGCGGCGCGTCGCACGCAAAGCCTGCGGAGGATATGGCGCGCGTTACCGGCCGCGTCAAATGGCAACCACCCGCGATATGTTTCCACATCGGCTCGATCCGGCCTTGCCACTTGGCGGGCGCGGCGTCTGGCGAGAGCCCATGCTCGACAAACAGCAGCCGCCCGCCGGGCCTCAACACGCGCTTTGCTTCGGACAGCGCCGCCACCGGGTCCTGCACCGAACAGAGGGTGAAGGTCGTCACCACGGTGTCGAAACTGCTGCTGGCGAAAGGCAGAGCCTCGGCCACCCCCGCTACAAAATTGGCGTTGCGCCCCGCAGCGGCCAGCTCGGCCTGCGCGCGATCGAGCAATTCGGGTGAGGGATCGACACCCGACAGCCGCTTGACCTTATACCAGTCATAATATTGCAAATTCGCCGCCCCGCCGCAGCCCAGTTCCAGCACATCTCCTGACGCTAGCGGCACGATTTTCGCGCGCGTTTTCATCACCGCAGGTTGTCGGCACGCACAGCCGATCAGCCGCGGCACGACATGGCGGTCCCACCAGTTGCTCACGCGCGCGCGCCTTCGCTCATCCGCAATTGATCTTACCCGACCCGATGCTCGATGTCTTGCATTTCGCGCCGCCAGTGACGCTGATGTCGCCGGTCCCTGCTATGCTGGCATCGACGGTACCGGTGGCGCTCAGGCGGACATCGCCGGTTCCGGCAATCGACACCTCTGCATCGACGGTGGCGAGTTTGGTGGCATCAATATCACCAGTGCCGGCGACCGAAAATTCGGCGCGCTCGACCTTGCCGGCAAGGCTGACATCGCCCGTCCCCGCAAGCTCGCCCTTAAAGCTTTTGCCCGTGACGTCGCGAATATTGGCGTCACCCGATCCGGCGAGTTCGACCGAGATGCTGTCGCCTGCCATCCTGTCAGCGGTAAAGTCGCCCGATCCGACGAGCGAGGCGGCGGTCAGCGTTGGCGCGGTCACGGTAACCGTCACGCTCTGGCTGTCTTTGCCCCACCATTTGCCTTTCTCGCGGCCGATGATGATCGTGCCATTGTCCATCGCATAGCGCAATTTGGCGACCGCATCCGCATCGCCCTCCGCTTTGATGCTGAAAGCGTCGCCGGTGACAAAGACAATATTGTCCGGCCCGACCGCCTCGATTTTCGTGAAGGAACCCGTCGTCGCGGCGGTGGTGGAGATAGTCTTGCCATCGGACGTAATGCGCTTGTCCTCGGCATCGACGCTAAGGCTGCAGGCCGAAAGCCCCAGCGCGGCTAGGGGGAGAAGAATAAGAGGGGATTTCATGAGGTCGCACTCCTTGTGTATTGTAGACATAATACAGTGATAACAGATGAGGCGCAAGCATGAAGTTTTTAGCCCTCTGAGCGGCACTTGCTATCAAACCTCGCATCTGGCTAGAACGGCCTTATGAGGACCGATATCGAAATTTCGAATGCAGCAAGCCTGCGGCCAATCCAGGAAATCGCTGGCAAAATAGGACTCGCAGATGAGGACCTGGAACCTTACGGTCGATACAAAGCCAAGCTGAACATTTCTGCCTCAAACGGTCAGACGTCCGACGGCAAGCTAATTCTAGTTACCGCCATCAACCCGACGCCAGCTGGAGAGGGCAAAACCACGACATCGGTTGGCCTAGCCGATGCGCTCAATCGCACCGGTCGCAAGACGGTGCTTGCATTGCGCGAACCGTCGCTTGGTCCGTGCTTCGGCACCAAGGGCGGCGCGACCGGTGGCGGCTATGCGCAAGTTGCGCCGATGGCGGATATCAACCTGCATTTCACCGGTGATTTCCATGCGATAACAGCCGCGCATAATTTGCTGGCAGCGATGATCGATAATCATATCCATTGGGGTAATGCGCTCGATATTGATGTGCGCCGGATAGTCTGGCGGCGGGTAATGGACGTCAACGATCGCGCGCTGCGGGACATTGTTCAGTCGATCGGCGGGGTGGCGAATGGCTATCCCCGCGAAAGTGGATTTGACATCACGGTTGCATCCGAAGTGATGGCAATCTTCTGCCTTGCCACCGATATAGCTGATTTGGAGCAACGTCTGGGCCGTATTGTCATCGGCTATACCCGTGACCGCAAGCCGGTTACCGCGCGTGACCTGAAAGCTGATGGTGCAATGACGGTGTTGCTCGCGGAAGCCATAAAGCCCAATCTTGTCCAGACGCTGGAGGGGAATCCGGCGATTTTGCACGGTGGGCCGTTTGCAAACATTGCGCATGGCTGTAACTCGGTGATTGCAACCAGGACCGCGCTCTCGCTAGGCGATTATGTCGTTACCGAAGCGGGCTTTGGCGCGGATTTGGGGGCGGAGAAATTCTTCGACATCAAATGCCGTCAAAGCGGCTTGGCCCCGAGCGCAGTGGTGATCGTTGCGACAGTTCGTGCGCTGAAAATGAATGGCGGTGTGAGCAAGACAAACTTAGCATCCGAGGACGTCGAAGCCGTGCAACGGGGTTCGGTCAACCTCGTTCGCCATATCGAAAATATTCGCCAGTTCGGCGTTCCAGCGGTCGTGGCAGTCAACCATTTCACGACCGATACCGATGCGGAGATTGCCGCCATTCGGGCGGTGGCCGCGCAGCATGGGTGCAAAGCAATCGTCTGCCATCATTGGGCCGATGGCGGCCAAGGCGCCGAGGAGTTAGCGCATGAAGTTGCAGCTTTGGCGGATAGTAACACGGCCCAGTTCGCGCCGATTTATGACCACCATGAAACGCTCTTCGATAAAATGAATATCATCGCCACCCGGATCTATCGCGCATCAGCGGCGGTTGCGGAACCCAGCGTACTGCGCCAGCTCGCCGATTGGGAGAAAGCAGGCTATGGCCATCTGCCGGTCTGCATGGCGAAAACGCAGTATAGTTTTTCGACCGATCCAACCGCGCTTGGCGCACCCACCGGCCATATCGTGCCTGTGCGTGAAGTGCGGTTATCGGCCGGTGCCGGTTTTGTCGTTGCTGTCTGCGGGGAAATAATGACGATGCCGGGTCTTCCGAAAATTCCCGCCGCCGAAGGGATTGGCATTGATGCCGACGGCTCGATAACCGGGCTATTCTGAGGCCTTCCCTGTGATTTTGATCTATGACAATGTCGATGCGTGATAAATGGGTAGGGCCCATCCTGCTCAAGGAGACTTTATATGGCAAGGGCTGCACCACGTTCGCGTTATTCATCGCTATCTATTTCGCTGCACTGGCTGATGCTCCTGCTTATTGCCGCAGTTTACGCGTGTATCGAGCTTCGTGAATTCTACCCGAAGGGCAGCGATATTCGGGAAGGCTTCAAGATGTGGCATTTCATGTTGGGGTTGTCGGTGTTCGTGCTGGTGCTGGTGCGGATATTTGCTCGCGTGACCGGCGGTACACCGCCGATTTCGCCCCAACCGCCAAAATGGCAGAACCTGCTCGCCAAAGTCACGCATTTTGGCTTGTACGCATTGATGATTGGAATGCCTATTGGCGGCTGGCTGATCCTCAGCGCGTCGGGCAAGCCTATTCCGTTTTTCGGGCTCGAGTTGCCCGCCTTGGTCGGGCCAAACAAGGCGTTCGCAGGACAAATCAAGGAAATCCATGAGACCTTTGGCACCGTTGGCTATTATCTAATCGGCCTGCACACTATCGCCGCCTGGTTCCATCACTATGTCGTGAAGGATGATACGCTTCAGCGGATGATGCCCGGGGCGCGTTAGTCGCCGGAGATTATCGGTTGGCCAGAGCTTTCTGAAGACGCGGTCTGATGCCAAGAAATCCGATATAGAGCCGCTCAAGCAACCCAAGAAAAACCGGATTGCGCGCCGCCCACCCAAGCGGCTTCAACAATGGGATGGCGCGCCACATTGCGGCAAAGGCCGCCGCCCCTGACAGCATCACGCCGTTTTCGCTGGCATGGAAGCGCGAGAGCAACATTTGCCGGTCCAGCGGGCAAATCGCTTCGGGTGGTGAGACATCGCGATAATCGATGGCCTTCCGCCAGTCGAGCCGCCGCATAAGTGCAATCTCGCGGGTGCAGAGCGGGCAAGCGCCGTCATACCAGATAGTCACTTTGGCCATCGTTGTGTTCTACGCGTGAATCGGCAAAGTGTCAGCTAGGGCGTTCGGCGGTATCCAGCAAAAAAAGGGCGCCCCAATGGAGCGCCCTTCAGATTTTCCGGTAAGGAAACTTGTTACTCGGCTTTTTCGTAATATTGCGGCGCGGCTTCGTTCAGGATGACCAGAATCTTCGCCAATGCGGCCTTTTCGTCAGTCTTTTCCATTGCGGCGAGTTCGCGTGCGAGGCGGCTCGATGCCGCTTCGAAAATCTGCCGTTCGGAATAGCTCTGCTCGGGCTGATCGTCGGGGCGGAACAGGTCGCGGGTCACTTCGGCAATCGACACCAGGTCACCGGAGTTGATCTTCGCTTCATATTCCTGCGCGCGGCGCGACCACATGGTGCGCTTCACCCGTGGCTTGCCGGTCAGCGTATGCATCGCTTCCTTGAGCGTCTTGTCGCTCGACAGCTTGCGCATCCCGACGCCTTCGGCCTTGTTGAAAGGTACGCGAAGGGTCATCTTTTCCTTTTCGAAGCGCAGCACGTAAAGCTGAAGCTGCATGCCGGCAATTTCGGAATCCTGCAGTTCGATAACGCGGCCAACCCCATGCTTCGGGTAAACCACATAATCGCCTACATCAAACATCGCCGCGTTGGACGTCATATTACGACCTTTCTGATTATTCGGGAGAAATTAGCTTTGTCGGCAACAATCGTGCCCATAAGACTATATTGTTCGTCCCTTGCGCCAAGAACATCTGCGGGCCGGATGGCCATTGCAAACGTCGGTCATTTTTGACCTGTTGACGTCAGTGTAACAGATTCGCAACAAAATTTCAATGCCTGCTTTCGGCAGTGTCAATAGGGCGACTCAAATGGCGCTTAACTTCCTGACCCGGTGGTCATGTTCGGCGTTGGCACCGTTGCTGATCGGCTTGATATCTGACGAGTTCATCCAACACAGGTCCATATGACCGAGCACGCGGTCGTCGTGGCTGCGGATGGTCACAGGCAGGATCGGCTGGCGGTCGCGCTCGTCGACAAGGACGGGGTTTGAGGGAACCCCGGTGCCGAATTTCTCGCCCCACTGACGCAACGCGATCATCACCGGCAATAGTTCGAGGCCCTTTTCGGTCAGTCGATATTCGACCTTGCGCCGGTCGTCGGGGCAAGGGGTGCGGTGGAGGATGCCGCTTTCAGTCAGGCGCGTAAGCCGGTTGGCAAGGATGTTGCGCGCTATACCGATTTCAGAGAGGAACTCCTCGAAATGGCGTACCCCGTTAAATGCCGCGCGCAGGATCATGAACGACCATCGTTCGCCCATTGCCTCCAAAGCATTGGGCAGCCCACATTCCGCAATATCCTGCAACGACTCTCGTAATTCACCCATTTCGCGTCCTCTCGGGTACAGCCTGCGACCCTGTGCAAAAAAAATCAACTCAATATCAGTTTTAAGTTGCAACTAGAAACCTAATCTAATAGGTAGTGATTCGCAACTGGTTTTCCAGAGGCGCAAAACGAAGGTAAAGGCGCAAAAGTTCCGGCCAGCGTTTTGCAGACTTAGCAAAGCTAAAAAGGAATAAGATTATGACCCTCTCCCAAGTTTCTGCCCGTCTGGGCACCCTTGCCGTTGCCGCTGTTTTGAGCACCACGCTCCTGGTCGGCGTCTCCACCCAAGCTCAAGCCGCCACAGCCAAAGGCCCCTATTACCAGGTAGAACTGGCGCAGCCTGCCGCTTCCAAGCAGGAATTGCTACGCAGCGTATTCGTGAAGTGCGAAGGCACCGCCTGCCGCGCGCCGTTGGCATCGACCGCACCTAAGAATATGTGCATCAGCATCGCGCGTGAATTCGGCGCAGTTTCGGCCTTCTCGGCTGGCGACCGCGTCTTCACCGCCGATGAACTTGCTGCCTGCAACGGCTACAAAAAGGAAGTGATCGCGAAGAATTAAGTTATTCGCACAGGATTTTTCGGCTCCTCTCTCCCCCCTTACCTCCATCGCCAAGCTTTTGGCGACAGAGAGCCGAAACCCCTTGGCGCCGGAAGGAAATCCTTCCGGCGTTTTTGTTTATCGGTTCCAAATCCATTTTCCTGTTGCATCGCAGCGTAAATCCCACATCTTGCAAAATATGATGAGGCAATATGAACTGGTGGAGCGGGTGCGCGCGTATACGCCCGATGTCGATGAGGACCGGCTGAACCGCGCCTATGTCTATACCGTCCAGATGCATGGCGCGCAGAAGCGAGCTTCGGGCGACCCTTATTTCAGCCATCCAGTTGAGGTTGCGGGTTTGATGACCGACCTCAAAATGGATGAAGACACGATCATCACCGCGTTGCTCCATGACACGGTGGAGGATACGCTGACGTCCATTGAGGATGTCGAGGCGCGGTTTGGGCCGGAGGTTGCGCGGCTGGTGGACGGGGTCACCAAGCTGTCGAAGATCGAGGCGCAAACCGAAGATGAGCGCGCAGCGGAGAATTTGCGCAAATTCCTGCTCGCGATTTCGGACGATATCCGCGTGCTTTTGGTCAAGCTTGCTGACCGGCTGCACAATATGCGGACGCTGCATTTTATCAAAAGCCCTGAAAAGCGCCGCCGCATCGCCAAGGAGACGATGGATATCTACGCGCCGCTCGCCGAACGGATCGGCATGTATGAATATATGCGCGAGATGCAGATGCTTGCCTTCCAGCAGCTTGAGCCCGAAGCATATGCGACGATCACTGGCCGTCTGAAGCAGATTCGCGAAAAGGCAGACGTCGAGATCGAGCAGATCAACCAGACGATTGGCTGGGAGATGGAACAGGCGGGGCTGAAGATCAAAATATCGGGCCGCGAAAAGCATCCATTTTCGATCTGGAAGAAGATGCAGGAACGCCACGTCGCCTTCGAACAACTGACCGATATCAACGCCTTTCGCGTGATTACCGAGACCGAGGAGGATTGCTACCGCGCGCTGGGCGTGCTGCACCGCCGTTGGCAGATGGTGCCCGGGCGGTTCAAGGATTTTATCTCGACGCCAAAGCGCAACGGCTATAAATCGATACACACGACGATTATGTTCGCGAAGAATATGCGGGTCGAGGTGCAAATACGCAGCGCCGACATGCACCGCTCATCCGAATATGGTTTCGCCGCGCATTGGGCGTATAAACAAGACGACAAGCCCGACGGGCAGGCGGGATGGCTGCGCGACCTCATCGAAATTCTCGAAACCAGCCATGATGCCGAGGACGTCCTCGAAAATACGCGGATGGCGATGTATCAGGACCGTATCTTCGCCTTCACCCCCAAGGGCGCATTGCATCAGCTGCCAAAGGGTTCGACCGTCGTTGATTTCGCTTATGCAGTCCACACCGACCTTGGCGACAAGACCGTGGGAGGGAAGGTCAATGGACGCCATGTGCCGCTGCGCACGCAGCTCAACAATGGCGATATGGTCGAAATCCTGAAGTCAAAGGCGCAGGAGCCGCAGCCTACTTGGCTGAATTTCGTGACCACCGGCAAGGCGCGCGCCGCGATCCGGCGCCATGTGCGCCACAGAGAACGCGATGAACTGGTCGCTATTGGTCGAAAGCTTTACGAGGATATCGCGGGGCGGATGCCGGGGAAGATCGGCAAGAAGGCACTCGACGCGGCGGTTAAGCGATTAAAGCTCGAGGATGACGAGGAACTGATGCACCGTATAGGCGCGGGCAAGATTGGCGACCGCGCGTTGATGGAGGCGCTGGTGCCTGGCTTTGACGTTGATGGCGTCGAAGGCGATTTTCCCAGCCAGGAACGCGCAATCTCGATCCGCGGCTTGACGCCTGGGGTTGGTTATCATCTCGGCGATTGCTGCCACCCAATCCCCGGCGACCGCATCGTAGGATTGCGTCTGCCTAGCCAGCCGGTCGAGGTCCACACCATCGAATGCGACCGCCTCGCCAGCGGTGTCGATGCCGACTGGGTCGATCTAAGCTGGGGGCAGGGCAGCGAGGGCGCATCGGCACGGCTGCGCGTCATCATCCACAACCGTCCCGGAACGCTGGGCGAAATCGCCGGGATATTCGGCTATCACAAGGCCAATATCATAAACCTGCGCATGACGGCGCGCGATGTGGAGTTTCATACCTTCGAGGTTGATCTCGAGGTCCACGATCTGCCGCACCTTATGCGGATTATTTCGGCGCTGCGTGCATCCGAAGCAGTGGCGACGGCGGATCGGGTCTATGATTGAGAAGGCCCGTGCCTAACGCCTAGCCTCCAATATCATATTGAAAGGCCCCTCGGTCGCGCGCCGCACCGAACCGAATCCCGCCGACTTAAGCACCTCGGTCAGTTTTGCTTCTCCTGCCTGTGCGCCCAGCGCCGCGCCGATTTCTTGGTCGAGCGAGGTAGGAACGCAGATCATCGTCGAGGCGTTGTAATAGAGGCGGCTGACCGGGCTGCCGACATTGTCGCTTGGTTTATCGGCCGCGATGGGCTCGCAGATTAGCCAGCTGCCGTCCGCTTTCAAACATCCATGCAAGTGCCGCGCGCAACCTTCAGGGTCGCCCATATCGTGCAGGCAGTCGAAGGCCGTAATTAGGTCGAACTCGCCGTCGCTAATGTCCTTTGCGCGTGCAACCTCGAAGCGGACCCGGCCCTCAAGGCCATGTTCGGCGGCGTGTTTGCGCGCGTCTTCGATTGAGGGCGCGTGAAAATCATAGCCGATAAATTCGGACTGCGGGAATGCCTTGGCCATAAGCAAAGTCGAAAAGCCAACGCCGCAGCCGATGTCGGCGACGCGCCCGCCGGTGGCGAGTCTGGCTTCGATGCCATCAAGCGCTGGTATCCACGATTGGACAATATTGTTGACATAGCCCGGCCGGAAAAACGCGCCGACCGCGCAGAACAGGCAGCCGCCGCTTTCGCCCCATCCGACGCCTTCGCCGCTACGGAAGGCGGCCTCAACCTTGGATTCGGACTCTATCATCGCTGCAACCAGATCGAACGCACCCGCCAGATAAACAGGGCTGTCCTTCACCGAGAACACCATTGCCGCCTCTGGAGACAGGCTGAACGAATCGGTTTCAGCGTCAATGTCTAGATAACCGCTACACGCCTGCGCCATCACCCACTCGCGCACATAGCGTTCGGCAAGACCTGTCTTGGCTGCAAGCTGCTCCGAAGTCGCCGGACCTTGCGCCAATGCATCGAACAGCCCAAGCCGGATGCCAATCCGCACTGTCGGCACGCTAAATGCCCCGCCCAGATCGCCGAGCATCTTGCCAACGAACGCGTGTAATTTATCCATGTCTAATTCGGACGCAGACATATTCTCTCTCCCAAAAAAGCAAAATGTTGCGGCCCATTGTTGATTATTGCGACCTCCATTGGCGTCGCCCATCTCATATCTTTTAGCGAAGCGAGCTTAGAAAGTCTAGTTGCGGAACAGCAAGACAGGAACCGTTTGGCGTGTCACAGGCCTTCAATCCTCTTCCAAAAATTCCCCCGGGTCTGCATTGACGAACCGTCTGGCAATCTCGAAACTGTGCCCTGCGCGCAAGAACGCATGCAGTTGCTTCTGTCGTTTTTCGGGCGGTGCGGCTTCATTAGCAAACGGCCCCAAACGCTTGCGGCGGGCGAAGTTTTCTGCCGCTACGAATATGCTCTCCGCCATATGCTCTTTTGCAGGGACGGCGTCTGCATCGCCAATGCCGCCAGCGCGCAAGTCTTCGTTCAACCTTCGTTCGCCATAACCGCGCCGGACAAAGGCACGGCTGCGCGCCTCGGCGAATTGGGCGTCGTTGATATAGCCCAATTCGGCAAATTGTTCGACCAGAGCGGCGACGTCGGTCCGGCGCTCGCCATCCCAGCCGCGCTCACGGATTTTGCGTGTAAGGTAAGCGCCAAGCTTTGCCTGCGTCGTCGCATATTTGCCGACATAATGCAGCGCCAACCCGCGCAAACGCTCGTCATTCAGGGGCGGTGGCGGTTTCTTGTCGGGACGGGCATTTTTCACGCCCTATTCTTGCCACAGTCGGGTCGAATTTTGAACTGGTATCGAGGGCTAAACCCCCACCATAACAAAAATGTAACATGGGCCTCAGCCCTGTATAGCTAGGGATAGTATATGAGCGAACTCGTTTCGACGCCGACGCAGGATAGCCTGCCACGCCGTTTTTCCGATTTTGCCACCTTGGGCGAAGCCCTTGATTATGCCGCCTCCGGCAAGCGCGGGCTGAATTTTCATGATATGCGCGGCGCATTGGCGCGTCCATACCCTTATTCCGAGATGCGCGACGATGCGCTCAAAATGGCGTACAGGCTGATAAGCCACGGCATCTGCAAGGACGACCGGATCGCGCTGGTCGCTGAAACTGGAACTGATTTTGCGGCGCTGTTTTTCGGCTGCATCTATGCCGGAGCGTGGCCGGTGCCTTTGCCTTTGCCGACGTCGTTTGGCGGTAAGGAAAGCTATGTCGATCAATTGACGGTGCAGCTGAAAAGCTGCGACCCCAAAATCCTGTTCTATCCTGCCGAACTTGCCGAAATGGCCGGTGAAGCCGCTACCAATTGCGGAGTCCAAGGCATCGACTGGGAAAGTTTTGGCGATCGCATCGCTCTCAAATCCGATTTGCCCGAAGCGCACACCGACGAGATTTGCTATCTGCAATATTCAAGCGGTTCGACCCGTTTCCCGCATGGTGTGGCGGTTACGCACAAGGCGTTGCTCAACAATCTGTCGGCGCATTCGCATGGCATGGAAGTCACCGAAAGCGACCGCTGCGTATCGTGGCTTCCCTGGTATCATGACATGGGCCTTGTGGGCTGTTTCCTGTCCCCGGTCGCCAACCAGGTATCGACCGATTATATGAAAACCGAAGATTTCGCGCGCCGTCCGCTGGCGTGGCTCGACGTGATCAGCGCCGCCGATGGCACGGTCATCAGCTACTCGCCGACTTTTGGCTATGATATATGTGCGCGCCGCATTTCGAGCCAGAGCCACGTCAACGACCGCTTCGACTTGTCGAAATGGCGGCTGGCCGGAAATGGCGCGGATATGATCCGGCCCGATGTGATGCAGGCATTCGTCGATGCTTTCGGTGATGCAGGGTTCAAGGCGTCATCGTTCCTGCCGAGCTATGGCTTGGCCGAAACAACGCTAGCGGTATCGATCATGCCGCCGGGCGAAGGCATACAGGTGGAACTGGTCGAAGAAACCGAACTTACCGGCCATCCAGGCGCACCCGACCGTCCGGTCCGCTACCGCGCGATTGTCAATTGCGGCAAAGCGGTCAAGGATATGACGATCGAGATCCGCGACGAAAACCGCCGCTCGCTTCCCGACAAGACCATCGGCAAGGTTTGGTGCACCGGCCCATCACTGATGAAGGAATATTTCCGCGACAAAGAATCGACCGACGCTTGTCTGGTCGATGGCTGGCTCGACACGGGCGATATGGGATATCTTTCAAACGGTTATATTTACATCGTAGGCCGCGCCAAGGATATGATCATTATCAACGGCAAGAACCACTGGCCGCAGGATATCGAATGGGCGGTGGAACAATTGCCGGGATTCAAAGCAGGCGATATCGCGGCATTTTCGGTGACCACGCCCGGCGGCGAAGAAAGCCCTGCGGTGCTCGTCCAGTGCCGCACAACCGACGAGGCGGAACGCGCCAAACTGCGCGAGCAAATCCGCGACAAGGTACGCTCGGTCACAGGTATGAACTGTGTCGTTGAGCTGGTTCCGCCGCGGACGTTGCCGCGCACCAGCTCGGGCAAGATGAGCCGGGCGAAAGCGCGTAACCTTTATCTGTCGGGCGAAATACAGCCATACGCGATTGCGGCCTGAAAATGGCTTTGCAATGCTTTGCAAAGCTCCGATGGTTAATATCCGGTAAAGCCTTGCAATCCTTGATATAGCTTGAATTTTTTATATCAATTCGGCACTTTTCGAGTGGTCTGATTACCTTTGGGTAAGGTTCCGCCGTTAGATATGGCGGGTGATTAAAAAAGACGTGTACCTCGAACTACCCAACGAACTCTCGTTCAAGGCCCTGCTGGGTCTTGCCGAGCCGGTCGGGCTGGACGGCGATATCATGCGTGCTATCCAGGCACGAACGATGCGCAAGAGGACGACGTTGCGGGTTGCGCTCAATCTTGTTTGCGCGATCATGGCGATATTGCTTTATCGCGATGTTGCGCCAGTTTGGGCAACTATAAGCTGGGCGGCGCTGTTCAGTTCGTTTCATCTTTTTTCGTTTCACCAGTTTGGCACGAAATGGGTATGGGACCGCCCGCAGATCAACCGTGAAGATGTGAAGCGGCTCAATACCCACTCGGCAATAACTGCAACGATGTGGGGATCGGCATTCGGCTTTCTTGGCGCAAGCGGGACCATTATGGAGACGCTCGGTCTTTGGTCGATCGTGCTGGGTATGATGGTTTATGCATCGCTGCTGTTGCCGACGGCGCCTATGGCCGCGACGATATTCATCGGCATTACCAGTCTGTGCGCTTCGTTTGGTTTTATTTATCATGGCGGCTATTATCTTGCGGTGGCGGCGATGGGTATCGGTGCACTTCTCGTCATGGCGTGTCTGCGCTCGGCAAGGGCGCAGATCTTGTTCGAGGTCGCCAACAGCATAGTCCAGGAAAAATCCGAAACGGTGAGCTTGCTGCTGCGTGAATTCGAGGATAGCGGGGCCGACTGGTTATGGCAGACCGACACAACCCGTTGCGCGACACACGTGTCGCCGCGCTTCGCTTACGCGTTGGGCGAAGAGGCAAAGGCTATCGAAGGACAGCCGCTTTTGAAATTGATCGCTGGCGATGCCTGGGAAAAGGGCCAGTATCCTGACGCGCTCCACGACCTTGCCGACCGCCTGAAACGGCGCGAATCTTTTAGTAACTTGATAGTACCTGTAACGATCAAGGGCATCACGCGCTGGTGGGAATTGTCGGCGTCGCCCCGTAACGCCGAAGACGGAAGCTTCCTCGGATTCCGCGGGGTCGGTTCGGATGTCACTGAACAGCGCGAGTCCGCGGACAAGATATCGCATCTCGCTCGCTTCGACACGTTGACCGGTTTGCCAAACCGTTTGCAGTTGACTGAGACTTTGGCCGAAGCCCTGATCGAGGCCGAAAAATGGCGCCGAAAATGCGGGTTCCTGATGATCGATCTGGACCGATTCAAGGCGGTCAACGATACTCTGGGGCATCCGGTAGGTGACCGACTTCTTGCCCAAGTGGCGCGTCGTTTGCAGCTTATCGTGACCGACAATGATTTATGCGGTCGTCTTGGCGGCGATGAGTTTGCGGTTGTCGTCAAGGATGCAGGCGATGGCAAGTATCTGGCGACGCTTGCCCGTCGTATCATCGATAGTCTGTCGCGGCCTTATGAGGTCGACCAGAACACGCTTTACATCGGCGCGAGTGTTGGGAGCGCTTTGGGGCCGGCCGATGGCCGTACCGTGGAACTGCTGATGCGTAGCGCCGACCTGGCATTGTATCGATCAAAAGATCAGGGCGGCAATACGCATCATGGCTATCAGCACAAACTCCATGCCAATGCGGAAGAAAAGCGGCTGATGGAGTTTGAATTGCGTAACGCGCTTGAGCGTGAGCAACTACATGTCGAATATCAGCCAGTGGTGAATGCCAGTGAAGATCATGCACTGGTCGGGTTCGAGGCGCTCGTTCGCTGGAATAATCCCAAGTTCGGCAATGTGTCGCCTGCCAAATTCATACCGGTTGCAGAGGATGCGCGGCTCATTGTCCCAATCGGTGATTTCGTCCTCCGCAAGGCATGCAAGGATGCAATGAGCTGGCCCGAATCGGCAAGGGTAGCGGTGAATATCTCGGTCGATCAATTAACGAGCACGAACTTTGTCGAGACGGTGATTTCGGCTTTGCACGACAGCGGTATGCCAGCCTGGCGGCTTGAACTCGAGGTGACCGAGAGCATCTTTTTGCGAGATGGCACATTAGCTGTGCAGGTGCTCGACCGACTGCGCGGCTTGGGCATCAAATTGTCGCTAGACGATTTCGGCACGGGGTACTCATCGCTGGGCTATTTGCGTAACGCGCGATTCGACACGATCAAAGTCGATCGCAGCTTCGTCCAAGGTGCGGCGAAAAATAAGGCCGAAAGCCTTGCCATCATTCGCGCTGTGGTGGCGCTCGCCGATAGCTTGAACATCGCAACCACTGCCGAGGGCGTCGAGACCGAGGCCGAACTGGCTATGATCCAGTTACTCGGCTGCACGAAGATCCAGGGCTATTACTTCGGGCGGCCAATGCTGTTTGCTGACAGCCTCGCTCTTTTTAACCACCCACAACGCCATGTAGCTTAAGGGCTGCTAGAGGATTTCCAGCACTTTGTCCTGAGGCCGGCACAACCGGACACCTTTGTCGGTTTCGACAAATGGGCGTTCGACCAGCATCGGGTGCTGTACCATTGCGTCGAGTATCGCTTCATCTGCCGCGCCGCCAATCAATCCCAGTTCTTCAGCAGGTGAACCGCGCGTACGCAAAGCCTCGCACGGGGAAAGGCCAGCGTCACGGAATAGCTGCTCAAGCTTGACGCGTTCGAATGGTTGCTTGCGATATTCCACAACGGTCAGTTCGACCCCGGGCGTTTCCTGCAGAATTGCCAGCGTCTTGCGCGAGGTGCCGCAGTCCGGATTGTGCCAGATGGTTGCTTTCATGAGCTTGTTTTATCTGTGTTGACGGCAGGTTGCAAAAAACTTCTCGCGAATGACGCTTTAAGCATTTGCATATGAGAACGAGTCGCAATAGAGCCGCAATAAGGGATTGAGAATCATTCTCATTTAGAAAAAAGGGTAATCCGTGCGTCTTGCATCTTCTTCACTCATCGCATTAGCCTGCACCGCAATTCACTCAATCCCGGCCTATGCCGACGACGCGGCACTCGACGGTGCGAATGATGATAGCCGCACGATTATCGTGACCGGCACCAGCGAAGGCTATATCGCGTCCAATTCGGTCACAGCGACGAAAACCGATACGCCGTTGATCGACATCCCACAGACGATTAATGTCGTAACTCGTGAGCAATTGAACGATCAGTCGCATCATTCGCTCGCCGATGTGCTGCGCTATGTTCCGGGCACGACAGTCGGTCAGGGCGAGGGCAATCGCGACCAGATCACGTTGCGTGGACAAAACACCACGGCTGATTTTTTCCTCGATGGCGTCCGTGACGATGTTCAATATTATCGCGGACTGTATAACATCGAACGCGTCGAAATCTTGAAGGGCCCATATGCGCTGATCTTCGGGCGCGGTGGCGGCGGCGGGATCATCAACCGCGTGCAAAAATCCCCCAAGACCGAAACCTTTTATGCAGGCAGTTTCAGCATAAATAGCTTTGGGGCCTATGATTTCTCTGCAGACCTCAACGCGCCGCTGAATGATTTCGCGGCAGTGCGAGTTAATGCTGTTTACGAAAATCTCGACAGCCACCGCGACTTTGTCGGTGGCGAGCGTTATGCGTGGAACCCATATGTTGCCTTCAAGCTTGGGGAAAACTGGAACCTCGGACTTTCCTACGAATATGTGAATGATGACCGCACGACCGATCGCGGAATTCCTTCGATTGCAACCGGCGCGGGTCAGCCGAACCGTCCAATCTCCGGTTACCGCGACCAGTTTTTCGGTGTTCCGGGGGTCAACCGGACCAAACTTGAAGCGCACATTGCAAAGCTTCGGCTCGACGGCCAGATCGCGGATAATCTGAGCTTCAGTAGCACGATGCTATATGGCGACTATGACAAAATCTACGTCAACATGTTTGCCAATGGCGCAGCGACCGCGCAAAATGGCACGGTGGCACTGTCTTCCTATAGCGACCCCACGAAGCGTGAAAACTTCATCGCGCAGGGCAATCTGGTCTGGGATGTGAGCACTGGTCCCTTGGAGCATAAAATTCTGATTGGCGTCGAATATGGTGATCAGAAATCGGCCAATCGCCGGATAAATGGAACGCTTTCGAGCTCAACCTTCAATTTGTCGACCGGGGTGTTTCCGACGGTTAACTTCAACGTCCTCAACCGCAATACTGTATCCGACGTCGAGTTTTTCTCTGCCTATGTGCAGGACCAAATCAGCATTGGCGCGCATATCGATGTGGTAGCAGGGCTGCGGTACGACAGTTTCGATATTCAGGGCGTTGACCTGTTCCCGGTCATTGACCGGCCTTTTGCCCGCAAGGATGACAAGATCAGCCCGCGGCTGGGCCTGATTTTCAAACCGCAGGAAAATGTCTCGCTCTATGGTAGCTACAGCCAATCGTTCCTGCCGCGGTCGGGCGACCAATTTCTGGCCCTGTCAGTCACCCAAGAAAATCTCGCGCCAGAGAAGTTCACCAATTACGAGCTCGGTGCGAAATGGGACATCAGGCCGAATTTGAACCTAACGCTGGCGCTATTCCAGCTTGATCGCAGTAATGCGACGACGCCCGATCCTGCTAATCCGCTGGCCAGTATCAATGTCGGTAAGACACGCACCAAAGGGGTCGAGTTATCGGTCGCGGGCCGCATCACGCCGGAATGGCAGCTGCATGGCGGCTACAGCTATCAGGACGCCGCGCTGGCGGGGAATGATCTGGTTCGTCTGGGTCAGGTACCAAAGCATCAGGCTAGTCTGTGGAACCGATATGATTTTACCGACCGGCTTGCGGCGGGCGTTGGTATCATCCGCCAATCGAGCCAGTTCGCGGCGATCCGGACAACGGCAACGACAACGAAGCTTCCGGCATTCACGCGGTTCGACGCCGCGCTTTATTATGACTTAAGCGATGTGGTGCAGTTGCAGGTGAATGTCGAAAATCTGTTCGATACCGCCTATTTTGCCGATGCGCACAACAACAATAACATCTCGACTGGAGCGCCGGTCAACGGCCGATTTACAATCCGCGCTAAATTCTAGCGGGGGGCGAGCGCGGCCATATGCGCCTTTGCGTTTTCGACATAATGCGCGACGCCCATGCGCATCCCCATGATGGCGGCATCGTCGAGATCGCGGACGAAGCGTGCAGGGGAGCCTGCCCATAACTGCCGCGCTTCGATGCGTTTGCCCTGTGTGAGCATTGCGCCGGCTGCGAGCATCGCGTCGCCCTCAATGACGGCGCCGTTCATGACAATCGCCGAAAGACCGACGAACGCCCGGTCGTGCAAGATACAGCCGTGCAGCATGACATTATGCCCGACCAACACATCGTCTCCGATGATCGTCGGAAAGCCATCCTCGAACCCCGGCATCGGACCGTCGCAATGGACCACGCTGCCATCCTGAATGTTACTACGCGTGCCGATGACGATGCGGTTTACCTCGGCGCGAACCACGCAATTATACCAAATGCTTGATTCCGGCCCGATGGTGACATCGCCGATGATCCGGCATCCTGGCGCGATGAAGGCACTTTCGTGGATCTGCGGTGTCTTGCCGTTCAGCGTTATGATCGAAACGTCCGGCCGTGTAATAATCATATGATTTTCCAGAGCGAAAGGTGCGGCAGGACCGAGGCATAATCGTCGGTCCACGGGCGCGTTTTTCCTGGCGGGTCTAACGCCAACCACTGGTGGGCGTCATAATATTCGCTTTTCTTTGCATCCAGCTTGCCGGTCAACTCGGCGAGCTTTGCCTTGTCACGGCTGAGCGCGATCCATTGCGAAGCACGGTCGCCCCGATTGGTCATTGCCTCGGTCGGGCTGTCATGCCGCAACGCGGCGAACCAGCCATTGGTTTTGGCTTCAGCCGCGACAACCGGATTAAGATCGATGTATCGGTTCGAGATATGGACCAGCAAAATGCCGTCGGGTTTGAGCGCGCGGGCGTAGGTGGCAAAAGCCTCCTTAGTCAGCAAATGCAGCGGAATTGAATCCGACGAAAACGCATCGAGCGCCAATATGTCGAACTTGCCTTTAGGCACCTGCGCCAGCGTCAGCCGTGCATCGCCCAAGGTGATTGGCACATCGGGCGCGCAGCGTTCAAGGAACGAGAAGATTTTCCGCTTAGCGCTTATGTCGATGACAAGAGGGTCAATTTCGAAAAACTGCCAATATTGACCGGGCTTGCGGTAACAAGACAATGTACCGGTCCCGAGGCCGACAACTGCGACGCTTGCATCCGGGCCGAATAATGCGGGTGCTTTTGTAAGTGCAATGCCGACGCCCGAAGTTGCTGGATAGTAACTGATCGGCCGGGTTGGCTCATCGAGCAATTGCATGCCGTGCATCGTCGTTCCGTGCATCAGCCAGCGGGTCCTACCGCTTTCCGAAGAATTGACAGTGTAAGTCCCGAAATAGCTGCGCATGCGGTTTCCGTCGAGCGTCTGACGAATGTTCTGCCAGCCACCATTGACGGTTAGCAATCCGGCAATCGCCAACAGGAAAGCGACGCGAAAACCGGCGACCGCCACGCCCAGCGTCATGACGACGGCCGCGATAATCACCTTGGTCAAGGTAATGTTTTCGGGCTCGGTCACACCACCGAACACGCCGAGTGCCAGCGCAATACATCCCGTAGCAATCATTATCACCGGAATTTTTTTGTCGTTCCGGTCGAGTGGAATGAGCGAAATTTTAGGCAGAAGGAACGCGGCCGCCAAGATCAGTATCGGGTGTTCCCACGTCCAGTCGAACAGCAACGGCGCAACGATGGCACAAAAAAATCCACCGATAACGCCGCCTATCGACATCATCAGGTAGAAACTTGTCAGCTCGCTAGGTGCGGGGCGGGTCCGGTACATTTCATTATGCAAGGCGACCGCCACGACGAACAACAAGCTTAGGCTGGCGACGAGACCGTTAATGGCTGCCTTGCCCCAGACCATGAAGACAAATGCGGATGTAACGACCAGCACCAGCGGCGCGAAGCGGCTGATCCAGTATGCCGGACGCTGGTTTTCGGCAAAGGCGACGCTAAAGCTGAGCAGGTAGATGCCGAGCGGAATAACCCAGAGAAGCGGCATCGCCATCAGGTCAGTGGTCAGATGCGAAGTGGTCGAAAGCATCAAGCCGGACGGCACGGCGGCTAGGGCAATCCAATAAGCCCGTCGACGCCAGCCGATTTTTTCTACGGGCGGATTGGCCACCGCTGTTGTGTCCGAGACATTCGTTGCGCGCCACAATTGTAATGCGCACAAACCGACAAATGCCATCAGTGCGAGATAGATGCCGCTCCAAATCCATTTTTGCGTGTTTAATGCAGTAAAGGGTTCGACTATAAGCGGATAGGCAACCAGACCGGCAAAACTGCCTATGTTGGACGCGGCGTAGAGCGCATAGGGCTCGCCTTGATTGCCCGAAAGCGCATACCAGCGCTGCATCAACGGGGCCTGTGCTGCGACGACAAAGAACAGCGGTCCGATTGAGGCAATAAGAAGCCACGGGACCCAGAATATCGGCGAACCGTCCACTGGCGGATGGAAGTTTGCAAGTCCGATGGGCAGCCAAAGCAGGGCGACGGCAAACATTGCGAGATGTACGATCGCCTGCCGGCGCGCTGGTTCCTTGGCCAAGCGATGCGCATAGGCATAGCCTGCCAATAGCAGCGCCTGATAGACGAGCATTGCGCTGTTCCACACCGCGGGTGCGCCACCCAATCGCGGCAATGCCATGCGCGCAATCATCGGCTGGACGAGGAAGAGCAGGAAACTACCAGTCAATATGGTAAAAAGGAACAGCGTGCGGCTGTTGCGTCCGGAAATGTCTGCCATTTTAATCCCGCAGCAAACGCGCGGCGTGCGCGGCGTGATAGGTCAATACTCCCGAGCATCCTGCCCGCTTGAACGCCATTAGAGTTTCCAGCACCAATGCGTCCCGGTCGCCTGCGCCTGCCGCTGCTGCGGCCTCGATCATAGCATATTCGCCGGATACCTGATAGGCGAAGACAGGGATATCGAAGCCATCTTTCACGCGGCGAATGATGTCGAGATAAGGCAGGCCGGGCTTGACCATGACACTGTCCGCGCCCTCGGCGATATCCATCGCAACTTCGCGCAGCGCCTCGTCGCTGTTTGCCGGGTCCATCTGATACCCCTTTTTGTCACCCTTCAGCAGGCCGCGCGAACCAACTGCATCGCGAAAAGGGCCGTAAAATGCACTGGCATATTTGGCGGCATAGGACATGATCTGGACATTGCTGTGCCCGTTCATTTCAAGCGCCTTGCGGATAGCACCGATGCGGCCATCCATCATGTCGCTTGGTGCGATAATGTCCGCGCCTGCATCGGCCTGTTTGATTGCCTGATCGACAAGGACGGCGACGGTTTCGTCATTGAGCACATAGCCGGCATCATCGACCAGCCCATCCTGTCCGTGCGCGGTATAGGGGTCCAACGCCACGTCGGTGAGCACACCGATCTTGTCGCCATGTGCCGCCTTGATCGCGCGGATTGCGCGGCACATCAAATTGTCGGGGTTGAGTGCTTCCTGCCCATCGTCGCTGCGGCGGTCGGCCTGTGTGTTGGGAAACAGGCCAATGCACGGAATTTCGAGTTCGATAGCTTCGGCGGCGCGAACTACAATCTGGTCGACTGACCAACGCGATACGCCGGGCAGTGTGGCGATGGGTTCCTCGACGTCTTTACCTTCGGTAACAAACAACGGCCATATCAGGTCCGCGGGGGTAAGCACGGTTTCGCGCACCATCGCGCGGCTCCAACCGGTCGCGCGGCTGCGGCGTAGGCGGGTGTTGGGGAAACTGGGTGTATTGCTCATGCGCACTGCTTAGCGAGGCAGTGCCACAACCTCAACGGCTTATCCGCGGGTGTTGCGAACGTCCATGCGCTGGGTCAGCCGGTCGATTTCACGCTTCGGTTCTTCCTGAACCCGGCCCGAGGGCTTGATCGGCGTCAGCGCCGCACCGGGCTTGACCGATTTCAGGCGGCTCAATTGGCCTTTGAACCGCGACAGATCGCGGCCTTCAAGCTGCGCGCGCTGGGTAAATTTGACCGACATCGGATTGACTGCGCGACCACCGCGATACAGTTCATAATGAAGATGCGGCCCCGTCGATAGCCCGGTCGAGCCGACATAGCCGATAATCTGACCGCGCCGCACGCGGCTTCCCGGACGTGCGGCGATCCGGCTCATATGACCATAGCCGGTGGCAAGTCCGCCGCCGTGGTTTAGCTGCACGAAATTGCCATAACCGCCCTTGCGTCCGGCGTAGGCGACGACACCGTCGGTGACCGCAAAAATTGGCGCGCCATAACCAGCCTTGAAATCGAGGCCGCTGTGCATGCGTGCATAACCAAGGATCGGATGACGCCGCATCCCGAAGCCAGAGGTGACACCTCCATTAACGGGCCGACTGAGCGCACCTTTGGATTCGCCGATACCCGATGCCTCGAACCATTGGCTGTTGTCGCCGCTGGTCCATTTGAGCATCTGGATCGCTGATTTTCCGTCGCGCTCGATCCCAGCGTACATTAGCTTGCCAACTTTGATCTCACCGGTTTCGGCGCGTTTGTAATCGACGATTATGTCGAATTCGTCGCTCGCGCGGATGGACGATAATGATGTGCGCCCGGCTATAACTTTAAGATAATCCTGAATTGCACTGGCAGGCGCTCCGGCTGCTCTGGCGGACCGGTAAATTCCCTGTTCGCCAACAGTCCCGCGAATACGCAGCGGGGTTTCATCCACCGATATGGGCTTGCGGGAAAGGCGCAAGGAGCCCCCTTCGCGGCTCACCGCCAGATTGAGGTCGAAACGGGCACGAAATGCCACCGATTCGAGCGGACGTGCCGCGTTTTTCGAACTGCGTTGCCCCAGCACGATTTCGATCAGCGTCCCGGGTTCGATTTCGCCGAGCGACGTTACCTCCGAAACCATCGAGGTCACGTTGCTCGCTTCGCCGCCGCCAACACCTGCGCGTTGCAGCACGCGTGCAAAGCTGTCGCCCCGGCCCAAGGTTGCAGTGAGTTCGATGCGCGGGCGCTCCGGACTTCCCGCCAAAGCGACTACGGCGTCGGTCGCTGCCATTCGCCGTCCGCTATCGCTGCCAAAGGCGATCGGCATGACCATCTGCGCGCGAGCTTCTTCAAATTCGGTTTCGGTGGGCAGCGGCGGTTGCGCGCCATAAACGGGGCCGAAGTCGGGGAGCAGGGCGAGCGCCAGGACACTAAGTGTAGTGAGCGTACCAAGGCCACGGAACCAGCGGGCCGAGCCGATATCTTCGCCAAGATCGGGAACAAGATCCAGTTCTGCCAACCGGTCGCGCCAGTTGCGCTCGGGGGTTTGGCGCATGGGTGCCGTCATCGCGTCTGCCAAAGCCACGCTCCCCCCCATCCCGACACTGGCAAAGCCCATATCTTTGCCTTCAAACATCAATGACCCCTCAGTCCGCATCCACGCGGACAAACCCGTATTTACCCAAGTGTTTGTGACGGCATATGGTTAAAGTCAATTTAAGATAGGCAATGCGCCATTATACATGCGGCCAATTGTGTAAATTCGCCGATTAGCGCAAAATCACTATAACTTATGATACGGCGAACAAATTTATCCGCTTCATTAAACGCGTTGCAATGCTATGGTTTGGCGATGATTGGAGAGCGAAATGGCCGAAGCGCGTATCGAATTTTTCTATGATCTATCGAGCCCGTGGACCTATCTTGCTTTCACCAATTTAACGGGTGTTTTGGAGCGCGCCGGGGCAGAAGCATTGCTCAGGCCCATTTTGGTCGGCGGCGTATTCAATGCGGTAAACCAGTCGGTCTATGTCGCGCGAGAGGCGACGGATAATCGCAAGCTGAAACATAGCTGGCGGGTGTTGAAGGACTGGGCGGCGTTGGCTGGCGTCGAGATGAACTTTCCGTCGCAATGGCATCCGGCAAAAAGCGTGAATGCGATGCGGATGTCGTGTGCATTGGTAGACGACCAGCAAGCATTATGGAATTTTACCAAAGCCGCATTTGAGAGCTATTTCGGACGACAGGAAAATCTGGACGATCCTGATGTGCTGGTGGCGGTAGTTAATGGCGTGGGCTTGGATGGCGAAAGCATGCGTTCAAAGTCGCAAACCGACGAAGTGAAGGCATTGCTCCGCGCGAATACCGAGGAGGTTATTGAACGTGGCGGCTATGGCTCGCCGACGATATTTGTTGATAAAACTCGAATGTATTTCGGCAACGACCAGTTGCCTCTCGTCGAATTCGCCTTGAAGGAAAAAGCATGAACGACCGTGTGAGTATTACCGTTGAGAACCATGTCGCAGATGTCCGGCTGACTCGAGCGGACAAGATGAATGCACTCGACCCGGCGATGTTTCAGGGCATAATCGCTGCTGGCGAAGAGCTTTCGGGCATCAAGGGCGTTCGCGCCGTGGTGCTGTCGGGCGAGGGACGCAGTTTTTGTGCAGGCCTCGACATGGCGAGTATGGCGGGCGGCGGGGCGAATGCCAGCAGCGGGAGCATGGGCAAGCTGACAGACCGCACGCATGGCAACGCCAATATGTTTCAACAAGTGGCGATGTTATGGCGCAAATTGCCGATGCCGGTGATTGCCGCCGTCCACGGTGTATGCTTCGGCGGCGGACTGCAGATCGCCAGCGGCGCGGACATCCGCGTGATAGCACCCGACGCGCGGTTAGCGGTGATGGAGATGAAATGGGGGCTGATCCCCGACATGGGAGGCTACGCTTTGTGGCGCGGACTGGTGCGTGACGATGTGTTACGCGAACTGACCTACACCAACCGGGAGTTTTCAGGGGCAGAAGCGTTGGGCTTGGGTTTTGCCACCTATGTCGATGAAAACCCGCACGCCCGCGCGATGGCGATCGCGCACGAGATCGTCAACCGCAATCCTGAAGCTATGCGAGAGGCGAAAGCGTTGTTCAACGAATATGCCGATATGGATGAGGACGCGATCTTGATGGCCGAAAGCGAACGTCAGGCGCGGGTCATCCTTACACCTAACCAGATCGAAGCGGTGATGGCGGGAATGCAGAAACGCGCGGCAAACTTCGCCGATTAGTTTGATTTCACCCGCAAGCGCTCAAATTCCTCACGCAAATCCTGCGGTAAGGCGGTGGGGCCGGTTGCATCGGTCAGCACAATTGTCGTGATACAGGTTGCCTTGCACTCGCCGCTCTGAAACGCGGCGGAGGCGATGTCCCAGCTGCTATTACCAATGCGCAGGATTCCGCTGGCAATCTCGACATGTTCGGGAAAATGCGCCTCGGCGATATATTCAAGCGCAACGCTGACGATCAGCCAACGTTGCCCCGGAGCGCGGCGTTCGACTTCGATGGCGTGGTTGAACATCCCGCGACCATGTTCGAATAATCCGGCCATCGAAACATTGTTGATATGGCCGAGCAGGTCGAGATCGGCGAAGCGCGTTTCGGTGCGATGATTGAACGGGTAATTGGCCAGGTCGAGTTGCCAAGGTTGAGGTTTGGGCATTGTTGTTCTTTCTTTTATCCTCCCCATCGCAAGTCAATGGGGAGGATTAGGGTCTACAGCCCCCGACCGATCAGTTCTTTCATGATCTCATTGGTTCCGCCGAAAATCCGCGTCACGCGCGCGCCGCGCCACATGCGAGCGATGGGATATTCGTTCATATAGCCCGCACCGCCGTGCAGCTGCAGGCATTTGTCGACTATTTCCCACTGAAGCTCGGTGTGCCACAGCTTCGCTGCTGCGCCTTCCTCGGCGGTCAATTCTTTCTTGTAATGGCGGTTCAAAGCCCAATCGAGATGCGCCCAGCCAACCTGCAATTTTGACTTGAGGTCAGCCAGCACGAAACGGGTGTTTTGGAAATCGAGCAAAGGTTTGCCGAATACCTTGCGGTCGCGGGCAAACTCGACGGTTTCGTCGAACGCCTTCTGGCCTGATGCCATTGCGGAAACGGCGATCGAGAGCCGCTCCTGCGGCAATTCGCTCATCAGGTAGATGAAGCCCTTGCCCTCTTCGCCGAGGCAGTTGGTCATCGGTACGCGGACATCTTCGAAGAACAGTTCAGACGTGTCGGCTTCGTCCATGCCGATCTTGTCGAGATTGCGTCCGCGCGAAAAACCTTCGCGGTCGCCCTCGACCAGTACGATCGACATGCCTTTCCACGCGGGTTGGATTTCCGTGTCGGTTTTTACGCAGACCAGGATCAGGTCGGCATTCTGCCCGTTGGTGATATAGGTTTTGTTGCCGTTGATGACATAATGGTTGCCGTCCTTGCGCGCCGTTGCCTTCATTCCCTGAAGGTCGGAACCGGTGCCCGGCTCGGTCATCGCGATGGCGGTAATCGTCTCGCCCGATACGAGGCGCGGGAGCCAGTGCTTCTTCTGCTCCTCGCTGCCGTAGGACATGATGTAGTTGCACACGATGTCCGATTGCAGCGAGAAGCCGGTGGCCGCGCCGCCATAATAAGCGCTTTCCTCGTCAACGATGGCGTTGTAGCCGAAATCGAGACCCAGCCCACCATATTCTTCCGGCACCGTGGGACAAAGCATGCCGACTTCGCCAGCCTTGGGCCAGATCGATTTGGGGACGATGCCGTCTTCCTGCCACTGCTTCGCGTTGGGCGCGACTTCCTTCAACAGGAACTGGCGGACCGACTGGCGGAATGCTTCATGGTCTTCGTTGTACGCGCTGCGTGGAATGACATCGAGCGACATGGAATCTCTCCTTAAAGAATTTGACCGGTCAATGGCAGCATGCTGACGCTAACGTCAAGCAGAATTTAATCGTGCGATTAAACGGGCTCACCGGCGGCGCGGGCGCGATCCGCAATCGTGCGCTCGGCAGTCGGGAGCATCCGGTAAGCTGCTATTAAAAGGGCCAATGCAATCGGCGCAACGCCAATCAGCGACAATATGCCTGTTCGCAGATCACCGACCAATTTCCCGTTGACGATAGTGCCGGTAAGGTCGGAAATCTGACCTACCATATAAGGCCCGAATGAAAGACCCACGAGTGTAGTGCCAAGGAAGAATGCAGCAGTTGCGGTTCCACGCATCCGAGGCAGCACAAGGTCTTGGGTGGTAGCTGCAGCTGCACCTAGCGCAGCTGCGCCGAACATGCCGGCCATGAACTGCATGCCATAAAACAGCGTACCGTTTTCCGTAGTGAACCCAATCCAGATGGGAATGACCGGAGCAACGACACCGAAGATTACCACCAATATGCGGCCTGCCGGATTTTTGTCGCGAAGCGCGTCCGCAACGCGTCCGCCGATGATAACGCCGATAAAACCGCTTAAAGCACCATTCGCGCCCAGAATGAACGCCAGTTCCGCTTTGGGAAGCTTCAACACGGTTTCGGCATAGGGCGCCGACCAAAAGGCCAGCGCATAGGCGGCGAGGGAAACAAGGCCATAACCCAATGTCGTGCAGATAAAGGCCGGCGTTCCCCAGATCAGCTTGAACGTGGCGGGGTCCTTGGCGCGCAACGTCGATGCCCAGGAAAAAACGGCATAATAGCCGAAGCTAACCGCCGACCATTGCGGAAGGGCGTCCTTATGCGGCGTAGAGGGCTTGTCGGTCAGTTCGATCATCGACCAGGCAAATGCAGCAAGCGCCACGCCAGTCAGGATATTTATTACCAATGCAACGGGGCCGCGTTTCCATGCGCCCCACAGAGTGAACGGCGGGACGATCATCGACAAGTCGCTGGCAAAAGCACGGAATGGTGCAGGGTTGCTCGCGGTAGCAACACCATCCATCGCGCCCCGTTTAGGTTCGCGCAAGGAAGCAACCCACAAAGCTACGATCACCCCGGGAATGCCGACCGCAAGAAACGCCGCTTGCCAGCCAACCAGCCCCATAGGTCCGCCAGCGGGATAGACCTTGTTCCACCCTTGTACGATCAGCGCGCCGATAAACAGTGAAACGCCACCGCCAATGTAGAGTCCAGACGAATAGATGGCGAGCGCGGTTGCGCGCTGCTTTTTCGGGAAATAGTCCGAAATCAAAGAATAAGCAGTTGGACTTGCGGTCGCTTCTCCAACCCCCACACCCATGCGTGCGAACGTCAGTTCGACCTGATTGCGCGCGAACCCGGACAATGCCGTCATCAGCGACCATAAGGTGAGGCCGATGGAAAGCATCTTCACACGGCTCCAATTATCCGCCAGTCGTCCCAACGGAATCCCGAACAAGGCGTAGAATACTGCGAACGCGGCACCTCCCAGAAAGCCTAGGTCGGAATCGTCGAGGCCCAAATCGGCTTTGATATCGACCGCAAGGATGCTGAGAATCTGCCGATCGATGAAATTCAGGATATAGACGACTACAAGGACCGAAAGCACATACCAGCTATAGCCACTGGCTTGGGGCAGGGGTGCGCCGGACGCCTCATTGTCACCATTCTGCACCAAATCACTCACGCCCGTCTCCCGTTGGCTGTTGCCGCCTTGTTACTTCATGGCTAGCAGAACATGAACCGGGCGCAACCTGAATTGGTTTTCAACTTCAAGGATTTCGATGAACAGCAAAGAGCGCAAAATTTCCGTCCTGATGGTTTGTCTTGGCAATATCTGTCGCTCTCCGCTTGCCGAAGCAGCGCTGAGACAAGTCGCGGAACGCGATGGCATCGACGCGTTTATCGATTCAGCCGGAACCGGCGACTGGCACATTGGGCATCCGCCAGACCCCCGCGCCCGAGAAGTCGCTAGTCGCCTGGGTGGCGTCGATATCGGCAATTTGCGTGCACGGCAATTTGCAGTCGGCGACTTTTATCGCTTCGACCATATATTGGCGATGGACGAGGCGAACTTGTCTGATTTGCGGGGTTTGATGCCCCCGGACGCCACAGCCAGCCTGTCTTTGCTGCTCGATCACCTACCCGGACATGAAGGCAAGGCCGTGGCAGATCCCTATTATGGCGACGCCGCCGGGTTTGAAACGACATGGCAGCAAGTGAGCGCGGCAGCCCATGCGTTCGCAAAATCGATAGGCTGATGTCGTGTTTCACTTGAATCTGGAACGAATTCCTCCAATATAAGCGGCGTGCGGCTATGGTGCCGTTTAATGAGGAGAATTAAGTCATGGCACAGTGGTCCGATCCACGGGTAACCGGGACCCCGTCAAGTCTTGAAGGTTTTCGTAGCGGCGAAGTGGCAATCGATGCCGGGCTTCGCGCGCACATGCTTAAAGTTTATAATTATATGGCGTCGGGTGTGTTGCTGACGGGCATCGTTGCGATGTTGTTTGCAGGAAGCGCATTCGGCCAAAACGTTATGATCAACGGCGGCGCATTGCGTTGGGTTATCATTCTGTCGCCTCTGGCACTCATTTTGGTGATGAACTTCGGCCTCAACAAGCTTTCGACCGGTGCATTGCAGGCCTGTTTCTGGTCGTTCGCCGGCCTGATGGGCTTGTCGATGTCGACGATTTTCCTGGTTTATACCGGTGATTCGATCGCGACGACCTTCTTTGCCACCGCGGCCGCTTTCGCCGGACTTAGCCTCGTCGGTTACACCACGAAGAAGGATCTGAGTGGCATGGGAACGTTCCTGATCATGGGCCTCGTCGGCCTGATCGTGGCGTCGCTGGCGAACCTCTGGTTCCAGTCGAGCACATTGCAATGGGTCGTCAGCGGTGTTGGCGTTCTGATCTTTGCTGGCCTGACCGTCTATGACACGCAGATGATCAAGAATACCTATCTGCAACTGCGCGGGTCGGATTCGGACTTTATCGGTAAGGCCGCAATCATGGGCGCGCTGAACCTCTATCTGGACTTCATCAATATGTTCCAGTTCCTGCTGAGCTTCATGGGAAATCGTGACTAAAAGTCACCCTACGTTAAGCTTAAACTTCACAATATGGCCCGGTGGGAAACCACTGGGCCATTTTCTTTGGGGTTTTGGCGAACAGGCCTTTTCTTTCGTGGCAAAATCCTGTTGGAACGAGACCAGTGATATTGGAGAGAATATAGATGCGTCCGGGCGTCAGAAACTTAGCTGCGATTATATTCATAACGGCGGTTGCCGCTTGCGCGCCGCCCCCGCCGGTCAAGGTTGCTCCTCCACCCATCTATGTCCCCCCACCCCCGCCACCTCCGCCGCCCATGCCGGTTCCACCCAGCGGTGCAGCGCTGTCGATGTCGATTCCGCCGGTTGGATTGGACGGGGTCCGCGTAACGCCCAATCGCGGGCTTAGCCGTGACGAGCAAATCTGGCATTTTCGTTCGGCGCTAAACGTCGCCGCGCTTAATTGCCAGGGACCAGTCTGGGGCCAGATCGCGACCGAATATAACAAGTTCATCGTGACGCATAAGGTCCTGCTGTCCAAGACCAGCAAGACAGTTGATCGCGAATATGTGAAACGCTTTCCGGGCAAGAACGGTTTGCGGGTGCGCGATACCAAGATGACTGACCTGTATAACTATTTCGCGCTGCCACCGGTACGCGCGGAATATTGCGATACGGCGCTCGGAAAGGTTCGCGAAGGCAATTTGGTACCAAAGGAGGCATTGCCCGAATATGCTATCGGCGGACTAACCGATCTCGATGGCATCTTCATCCGTTTCTACGATGCCTATGTGCAATATGAGCGCAACTTGGCCGAATGGAACATGAAACATGCGCCGCGTCCGGTCTATGCGCCGCTGCAGCCGACCAATACGCAGCAATTGCCCCCGTCTCCGACGCCAACTCCCGCAGCGAGCTCGACCTCTGTCAAGCCCGGCTAGGCTGCTTGTGTTTGGGGTTGGGTGAAAATGAAGCGGTCGCGCCCGCCGGATTTTGCCCGGTAAAGCGCCATGTCCGCAGCGCGGTAGAGAATTTTCCAGTCGTCGTCGCTGCCGACGATCCGGTTGGCTATGCCCATGCTGGCGGTAATCCGGTAGCCGTCGCGCAGGTCGATTTTCCTAATTTGCGCTAGAAGTTCGTCGGGTTCTATCAGCATCATGTCACCGCGATAGGCGATCGCAAATTCTTCACCGCCCATTCGCGCGAGAAGCGCGCCATTGGGCATTTTTTTCTCAAGCGCGCGCGCAAATTGCACGATTGCTTCGTCTCCACCTGCGTGACCGAGACTGTCATTGACGCGCTTGAAATGGTCGATGTCGAGCAGCAATAATGTCCAGTTGCTGTTCCGTTCCATGATGCAGCGTAAAAAGGCGCGGCGGTTCAAAAGGGCGGTCAGCGGGTCGGTATCAGCCATCGACATGGCATGGGCCTCGGCAATTTCGGCGCGGTCGCGCGCTTGCGCTAAAAGCCGGACCCGAAGGCCGATAGCCAGCGAACTTACGAGCGCCTCAAAGGCGAGACCGAACAGCGTGCTGTTTTCAATCAGGATATGATAAGGCAATATGTCAAAGCCATGCAGTATTCTTAGCGCCGCAGAGATGGCAGGCCCGCTCCACGCAAGCAGGAAATATCCAAGAAACGGATCCTTGTGCCTCCATGCCGTACTGACATAGCAGCCAAACAGCACCGGCACCGGAATGAACCCGCAAACATAAATCAGGTCGAGCTGCTTTATCTGCCACGGGGCAAAAAGCGCGTAAGCCGTCGCAAAAATTGCCATTATGGCGGCCTGCGCATAAGTGACCCGGACCAGCCATTTGGGCACATGCGCATTTTCAAAAAAATAGCGAATGAAGATTAGTGCAGTGCTCGCGGTGTATGCAAGCAAAGGGGTGGTAAAGCGCAGGCGATCGGTGCCTGAAAGTTCTGGCGCGAAATAATGCGGGGCGCCCGATGTAAAAATGCCGTAGGCGAGCGTCGCGATTAGCATTGCGCAATAAGCCAGCAAAAACCGCTCGCGCATCGCATGCCAGAGGGCGGCATTGTATACCAGAAGTGCGATACACAAACCTGAAAAGCCGGCGTAAAGCATCGCCATAATCATTTCGTAGGTGATTGCAGACTCGCTGGAGGATAGTTGCGATTCGAGCATTACGCCGCGGATCGCGCCGCTGCTCTCTACCTTGGCAATAAGCAATTCGACGGGCGTCTCGTTACTGCGTAACGGCACGACGATTGTTGCACCAAGGCGCATCGGGCTGATGCTCTGTTTTTCGAAAGGGTGGTAATGCTCAATCTGGCCATTTCGATGCACCGCCCATAATTCGAAGCCATTGTCCCAAAGGCTGGCGGTTCGAAAAATAAGTCCCTTGCTTTCAACGCGGGGGGATTGTGGGACATTCATCCTGACCCAGTAGCTGCCGGGTTCAAGCTGGCTTTGGCTGCTGACACAATCGAAGCTGCCGGCCCGAAACAGCATTTGTTCGACCCTGTCCTGAGGTTGTGCCTTAAGGATGCAGGTTTCGAGCTTTGTGCTTTGCGCCGCAGCTGGCGAAACGACGAGCAGCATGGCGCCGATCAACACCAGAAATCCAAGTAATGCCCGGCCGGGAAGAAGGAATGCGCTCCGCATCGGCCAATGCTAGGAGAACAACGTAAATTTCCGCTTAACCCTAACGCTCCAATAAGGCCTGCCAAGCCTCGATATGCCTGTTGTTAAGCAGGGTCTTGCGCTGCCGCAATCAGCGCACCGTCAATCGCTTTGGATGCTTGGTAGGCATCGCGTTGGCGGAGCCGTTCGGCATAGGCTTCGAAGGTCGGGTTGGATGGCAGCGTCTTGAACTGCAAGCCCCAATCGACCTGTGAGCCGACATAAATGTCGGCGGCGTTGAAGCGGCTTCCGCAAATGAAATCTTTGCCCGACAGAGCACTTATAAGCGCAGCGACCACATGATCATAATTGCCGTAGCCAGCCGACATTTCGCGCTCTAACGGTACTTCCACCCCTAGCATTTGATTAGTGATTGCTGCCTCAACAGGCCCGGCAGAAAAAAACATCCAGCGATAATAATCGGCACGTTCATTCGGCGTCGGCTGCAATCCCGCTTCTGGAAAAACGTCAGCCAGATAGGCGCAGATTGCGGCGCATTCGGTCACGACCTTGCCGTTATGGACAATCGCCGGAACTTTGCCCATCGGGTTGATGACCAGATACTCGGGTGCCTTCATCGTCGTACCATAATCGAGCAGATGCTGCTCATACTCCGCACCGGCCTCATGCAATGCCCAACGCGCGATTTGCCCGCGCGACATTGGGTTGGTGTAGAAATCGATCTTGGACATGGGGAGGCTCCTCGACTCGGGTTATTAGAACATAATAAGAACAAATCGCGCGAGGCGCAAGCGTTCAGGCCATGCTGATATAATCGCGCATCGCAGCAGCCTCGGCTTCGATCTTTTCTATGCGGTGTTTGACGAGGTCGCCGATTGAAACAAATCCGGTTAGCCGATTGTCCTCGACCACCGGCAAATGGCGGATTCGGCGTTTGGTCATCATCGATAGCGCAGACAGGATTTGCGTGTCGCCGGTGACGGTGATTGCAGGCGAGGTCATCGTCTCGCCGACGGATTTAGCGAGAAACGCCGAGCCGTATCTAGCGATGCCGTAAACGATATCGCGTTCGGAAAAGATTCCAACTACCGCGCCATCGTCGACCACGGGCAGCGCGCCGATGCGATTCTCGGCGAGGCGGGTGACCACTTCGCCAACGCTTTCATGTGGCAGCGCGGTCCACACATCGCCGTCACGCCCGCTCAATATTGCTGCTATCGTCATCGCGCTCTCCTCTCGTCTTCCCCGGATTGACTTTATAGCATAAAGCGCGCTTCGCAAAGAAATGACTCGTCCCTCTCGTCTCGATGAACCAGAATATAGCGGCTTTGCATGGAGTCGCTACTGGCGGCTGATGCGCTGGATGTTTGCCTTCACGATATTGGCGACCGCAACGGTCCTTGGGATATTTTACAGCCAGTACGGTATGATCTCGATCCATTTTTATATCGCAACTGCAGGCGGGATTACGGCAATGCTGTTGCTGGCTACCGGGTTGATGGGGCTGGTGTTCCTGTCGAGCGGTTCGGGTCATGACGAGGCAATAGATGACCCATTTGCAGATGAGGTGGACCGTGACTGAAGGCATCCGCAACCTACCCAAACGCAATGACCCAATCTTGCGCGTCGTCCCCGGCCCCGCAGATATCAACGCCAACGGCCACATCTTCGGCGGATGGGTATTGGGCGTGATGGATCAGGCAGGCGGGATATTGGCCGGGCGGATTGCCCGAGGCGCATGCGCGACGGTTGCCATCGAAAAGATGGAGTTCATCGCGCCGATCCTGTTGCGGGACATCATTTCGGTCTACGCAAGTCTTGAGCGGCGCGGCCGCACCTCGATGGGCATCCGCGTCGAAGTCATCGCCACGCGCGCGCGCGGCCAGCACGACGTAAAGGTGACTGAGGGGCTGTTCACCTTCGTCGCACTCGACGAAGAGCATAAGCCGAGGGCTTTGCCGGAAGCCTAAGGTGACAAAGTTCCACATGTACCCATCCCCCCAGCTGTTACCTTAGGTCACCTTTGGAAGGACTCCCGCCCCTGAACCGGTCCTCCCCGGGCCGGGGCGATTTCAGGAACCCGGCCATCAACCGGCCATCTGGTCCATGCCCGATCTCCACCGCGCCGCCGCGCCTGACGATAATCGTGGTGACGCCGCCCACCGCGCGCTCCATCAACTGGTCGAGCATCCGCTGCTGTCCGGACATGAGCGAAACGCCCCAAGCCGCCGCAAAGCTGTCCGAACCCGGCCGGTCAAGTAGCTTATAGGCCGACTTGCGCGACATCCCGACGGCGCGGCAAGCCTCCGCGACCTGCCCGGTGACACTTAGCACCTCGATAAACGCCAACTGCCGCTCAAGCGTCCAGCCATCATGCCTGTTGCGCTGCATCGGCACGGGCGTGAATGAAGGGGCGATAGTCTCGCCCGAGCGAAGGGGTTGTCTGAGTTTCTTTTCCATCCCTAGCTTACATCAAACGAAATCCTACATTGCAAGAACATTTTAGGTACATATGCTTGATGGCAGCTTTGTTGGAGAGTCCAGAACTGCGGGTTTCGGATTATTTTCACCCAAATCGGACTGTCAGGACACGACCCAAAGTCTGACGTTCAAGCCGATTTGCCGGTCGCCCGTTTCCCGACATTCGTTCAGCTCCCTCATTTTTCCAGGGACTGCCCGGAAGGAAATCACCGATGATGGCAGATCGCTTGCTTTTTGCGGCGCACAGTCCAAACGGGTGCAACTGATGCAAAAAAGCGAAAGGAGATGCGGAATGGACCTCGTTCATGAGTTCACTTTCAGAGCGACTTTGAAACCACCGGTCCCGATTGGAGCAGGTCCTATCGGCACGAGGATGTACTACGAACTGAACGGTGGCGATGTTGTCGGCGACCGCCTGAGCGGAACTGTGCTCGGAGGCGGTGAGTGGGCACTGATCGGACCCGACGGCTACCTGCGGGTAGACGTTCGCGCGCAAGTCGAAACCCACGATGGGGCCTTTCTCTACGTGCAGTACGTCGGTCTGCTTGAGATGAACGCGACCGTCCAAAATGCGATCGAAAAGCAGATTGGGACCGAGTTCACAGACCAACACTTCTATACCAACCCGAGATTCGAGACGGGCGACGCTCGGTATAGTTGGCTCAACACCACCTTCTTCATAGGAGAAGGTCGCATTTCCTCAGGCCTCGCTGTTGAGTATCGCGTCTGGCGTCCGGCGTAGCGATTCGAGATCTGGCGGGGTGCCGCGATCTACGCAGGTGTATTGAACGCAGTGACGCGAATTGCTGCCGCGCCGACCTCATCGGAAGTGGATGGCCGCTCACGACCCAAACGCAGACATTGGGTTTGCAGCGTCTGTGACAGGCTATTGTCAGAACTATCTTTTCAGTTAGTCTTCCTCGGAAGGGTCGCAAGAGAGGTGCAAATGTACGAGGTCTCGCTAACTGAAAGCTATTTTCCTGCGCAGGCGGATACGCCGTTCCGCGAAATGACTATCGCAGGTCTGATACGTGAACAGGCACAAACGCGCCCAGATGAAAAGGCATTGCGCGAAGTGCTGCCGGATGGCCAGATTGGTAGGGAGTGGACCTTTGCGGATCTGGAGCGCGATTGCGCAAAGCTGGGACGCGTTCTCGCTGCTCGTCATGCGCCCGGTGCCAGAATCGCGATCTATGCCACGAATTGCCCCGAATGGGTGCTCACGCAGTTCGCTGCTGCGCTTGCGGGACTAACGATTGTCACTGTCAATCCTGCCTATGTTCCGCGAGAGCTACGCTATGTGGTCGAGCAGTCGGGTGCGGAAGCGATCTACCATGGGCCGGACGCACGCGGCACACCGCTCAGTCCGATTATTGATGAAGCCTGCGGCGATCTCACCTCGGTCACAACCATTATTGAATTCACGGACCTAGACGCCCTTTACGCTTGCGATGTGCCGGGCAGTCTGCGTCAAACAACGCCCGGCCATATTCTTCAGATCCAATACACCTCGGGCACCACTGGATTTCCGAAAGGCGTACTGCTCAAGCAAGGTGCCGTTTTGCAGAACGGCGCTGACATGTTCGCCCGCTGGGGGTTCGAACCCGGCGAGCAGGAAATCGTAGTGGTGCCCCTGTTTCACGCGTCCGCATCCGTGCAGATATTTGCAGGTCTTGCCATTGGCGGAACTATGGGGATCTTTCCGTTTTTCGATCCGGTCATGGTCGTTGAAGTTCTCGAACGAGAGCAGCCGGAATTTGTCGGCGGTGTCCCGACTATGCTGGTGATGATGATTGAGGAAATTCGGCGCTCAGGCCGCAAAATGTCCGGGGCCAAAGCGCTGATGAGTGGCGGGGCGTTGGTCTCGCCGGAATTGGCCCGCAATGCAGAAGAAGTGTTCGGCGCACCGGTCCAGGTTGTCTACGGCCAAACAGAAGCATCTCCATTGATCACCATGGGCTGGCACCACGATAATGACATAGATCGCACCCAGACAATTGGCCAGCCATTGGCGCATATGGAGGTGTCGATTCGCGATGTCGGCGACAATTCAGTTTGCCCGCTAGACACCCAAGGCGAGATTTGCGTCCGGGGCTATAGCGTCATGGCGGGTTATAACGACAATCCCGAAGCAACCGCCGCAACCATCGATTCCGAAGGCTGGCTGCATTCGGGTGACCTGGGAACCATGGACTCGCGTGGGTATCTGAAGATTACCGGACGGGTGAAGGAAATGATTATTCGCGGCGGCGAGAACCTTTTCCCTGCCGAGATCGAAAACACCATGATCGAACATCCTGCTGTCGCCGAAGTCGCGGTTGTTGGCGTGCCTGACAAGAAATGGGGAGAGCAAGTCGCTTGCTTTATGCGCAAGGCCGAGGGCATCGACGCCCCTGATCCGGCTGAACTTAAAGCCTATGTGCGCAAGCAACTATCGCCACAGAAGACGCCCGCTTATTGGATATGGGTGAACGAGTTTCCCCTAACCGGCTCGGGCAAGATCAAAAAATTTGCGATGGCCGAAGCATTCGCAAACGGGGAATTCATCTAAGGCACTTCTTCAAATCGCCGCTGAACTGTGACTTCCGCTTTCCACCCAGAAACGGGCATTGATGCCCCCTGATCTGGTCCACAGAACCAGTCGTAGGCAGCTGGAAAATTTGATCTGAACGAACGGCAGGTATCGCAACGCTGTAGGCGTTACCTATATGACTGTTTTGTGAGCGGAAGTTGAAACATCCGACGCTTCGGATGAAACCTTGTGCGCTAATCCCGCTCCAGCTTCACCTCATAAAACAACACCGCCTCGCCATTTGCCGCGACTGTCGCTTTCCACGTAGGCACGCCGTCGATCTTGGGCATATTCTTGGGGTTACCTCGAAGTTCGTAAGGGATTTCGACCTCGACATTGACCGGCGAGTTTCGCGCGTTGGTGATTTCGACTTTCCAGCGTTGCAGCCGCGATTTCTCCGACATCTGCGTCACCTGCATCCGCACGTCGCTCGACTGTCCGACTGCCATTTCGACCTCTTCGCCGATGGCACGATCTTTCAGGCTGGCCTGTCCGGCGAGCAGCGGGCCGTAGCTGCTATTTTCAAAGATCATAACCTGACCCTGCGGCATGGGGAGGCCGAGGCCTTTTTCGATCTTGTTTTCGCCGCGCAGCATCAGCGTCATCGGCTGGCTTTCACCGCCGTTGGTGTTCACATTGGCGGCGTAATAATGCTCGAACGCCGCGCCGGGTTTGACGAGCATCGCGACCTGCTTTTGGCCCTTGGCGTTGACGGTGACAGGTTCAGGAATGCGGTACAGTTTGAGGTCGCCAAGATCCTCTTGCTCGGCAACAACGACCGCGATTGGGGCGGCCATCGCCATGTCGGCGCGGCCCAATTTCTGCGCGGTCACGACGATGCTGTCGGCCTCGCCTTCGAGATACATAGCCATCGGCGCAGGCGGCGGAGGTGGTGGGGCTGGGTAATAACCCTGCCGGTAAGGCACCTGATGCGTACGCTGCGTTGGCCAGCATTTGAGGTTGAGCGCGCCGCCCATAGGCCTTGCTTGCGCGCCACGCCTTACCCGGTTCGGTTCGCCCGCAATCGCCATCGTGTTGGCATTGACAAAGCTCTGGTTGCCGCCATTGGCCAGCGTCAGCCAGGCAAACATATCGACCTTGCCTTTGCCATCGGCGCTGCGCTCTTGCACCTGCGCGACATAATTCGCCTGCCAGTCGAAGCCAGCGGCCATATAGGTCAACGTCAGTTTGGCAGTGGTCGGTTTGTCGCTTTGCGTGACGACCGATAGCGTGGGTTTGGCCGACAGATTGGCGGGCACTTTGTCAAAACCCATGCGTTCGGGAAGGCCGGTGCAGTGCAGCGCCTCATAGCCGTCGCCGGTTTGTAGGATCACTGCGCCCCCCGGGGCAGAGGTGATGAATGCAGGATATTCGCGGGCGACGCCGGTCGCTTTGCTGGTGCGGGTAATTGTCACTTCGCGCTTCAGATAGGCATCGACGAGCCCCAGCGGCGATAGCAGGCGCGCGTCGCGGTTCTTTTCCTTTACGCCCTTCGGCAAGCCAGTGACAATGGCGCTTTCGGGGAACATGCCTTCGGCGACGCCTTCGAAGCGGACGACGCTCGTCCCCGCTGGGATGGTCACGGTACGCGTCTCGGTTACCAATGCGTAGCCGGTTGGCCAGTTGGGGTCGATGGGCGCATTGCCGTATTTCTGTCCGCGATAGACGGTGAGCGACACGGCCTCGGGTTCGGGGGACACCACGACCGTCTGCGCCGCGAGGGGCGACGCAATGGATATCGTTATAAGGGCGGTCAGCCCGCGCATCGGTTCAATACCGGCTATCGAAAGTCGCGGTCACTGTCGCCTTGCCGTTGGCAGGCACCGGCACATTCCATTCTACCCGGTCGGCGGAGATGCGTTTGCCTTCGAGGGACTGCTCGGTGATGCGGACATCGCCCCACAGGCCGTTCTGCCCCAAATCGACAGTGATGGCGTTATTGCGCGCGTTGGTAATCTCGTAACGCATCCTGGTTTTCCAGCGGCTGGAGGATATGCGCGTGCGTTCTTCAACGACCGTCTTGACCTTCACATCAAATGCTTCGCCCGTGCGGATCGACATGGCGCTGCCCATCGGCGTCGCTTCGATGACGCTTTCGCCGATGAATTGCGGATCGCCGCGCTTGTCGCGCATATAGACGCGCATGGTTCCGGAGGGCAGCTGGTCACCCAATCCGCCGCCGCGCGAGGTTGAGAATTTGAGCACCGACGCGGCGCTTGCGGCTTCGTTGGTGGCGAGCCAGCCATTGTTGAATTCATACGTGCTGCGTGCTGGCGCGGCTTTAACGTCGAGGAAGCTGACCTGTTTTTGTTGGGCATTGGATATCGTGGTCCGCTCGGCCAGCGGGTAGAGATAATAATCGCCCAGCCGCTCTCGGTCGTTACTCTCGGTCCCGGCCTCGTCAATAGTGCCAGTGGAGGGGTTATACGGCGTCTGGAAATTGCGCCGCCCACCACCCTGATTGGGGTTACCTGCCACTAGCAGGACATCCGCGTTGGTATAATCGGTGCCGGTATTGTTGGTCAGCGTGACCCAGCCCTGCACATCGATGGTCTGCTTGGCATCGTCGAACAAAGTGACATAATCCGATGTCCAGCCAAGGCCAGGGGTCAGATATGTCAGCGTCGTCGGCGTCACGCCGCCCTTCGATTCCAACGTCACCGAAAGCGTCGGGCGTGCGCGCAAATTGGGCGGCACCTTGTCGAAAATGACGCGGACGGGTAGGCCGTCGTCGCGCAGCACCTCAATGGTATCGCCAATCTGCAGCACAACTCCGCCATTGGCTGCAAGCACCTTGGCACGCACCCGCGTTTCCGCGCCGGTGGCGGGGTTGGTACGCAGCAGCGTTATGGTCTGCCCGACGGCCTTTTCCATGAGCTTGGCTGGGGTCAGCAGGTCATAGTCGAAATTCTGCTCGACTATGCCAATGCCGGGGCCGGTCAGCGTGACCGTTTCCGCGCGAATTTGCGCGGAGACGTCGGGGAATTCCTGCTTGGATCGACCGCCGGGCAGGTTCATTCGCCTTGTGTCCTGCACCAGGCTCTGCCCATTCTGGTAGATGGTGACTGCGATATCGCCTTGCGCGGTGGCTTCGCCGGGGACGGCAACGCTGGTGGGCGCGGTGGTCTGGGCAAGAACTGGAACCGCGAGTGCGCCTCCTAACCCGAGTAGCAGCAAACGACGCATGGCAGTTCTCCCCTGTAACAATATTACATGGGATGGATTAGTTTGGCGCTCATTGCCACAACATTAATGGAACCGGTACGTTATTTCCGAAGCTTATTCCGCTGCGGTCACAACGTCCTCGTCATTCGCCGACTTTGGTCGACGCGCGCGTGGCTTACGGGCCGGCTTGGGGGATTCAGCCTCGACGTCGTCGTTACTGGCAAGCGCAATCGAGGGTGGAAGTACCGCAAGGTCAAGACCTGAAGGCGCTTCGTCAGTCTCTTCGCTATGGTGACGACGTGGGGCGCGGTTGCCGCTACGTTCGTTGCCTGAGCGTTCGTTACCAGAGCGTTCTGGCCGATCATTGTGTCGCGGACGGCGGTCTTCGTTGCTAGTCGTTCGCTGCGGTTGGCGATCGTCCCGATCGTTGCTGGCGGAATCGTCTGTGGTTTCCGACTCGGCTTCAGCGCCTTCGTTCGAACCCTGCTCGTAAAAGCCCTGCGAACGATCGTCATTCTGCCAGTCGTCACGATCTTCGCGCGGTCGGCGTTCGCCCTGCTGTTCGGTACGCGCTTCCTGACGGCCGCGGAAATCGGCGAGAACGCGGAAATAATGGTCGGCGAATTGCAGGTGATATTCGGCGTTCACCCGATCGCCGTTGAACTGTGCATCCTGCGCCAGCTTCTTGTATTTTTCCAGCATTTGCGCTGCGTTGCCGCGCGCCCGGTTGTCGATGCTGTTGTTGTAATCGAAACCGCTGCGGTTGTTACTCTGCTGCCGGTTGTTGTTGTTATTATTATTGTTGCGACCGCGACGGCGGTTGTTGTTATTCTGTGGCCGGTTGTTGTTGGTGTTCATCAGGATTTGCCCTGTCCTCTGTCATAGCACTAAATGTTGCTTGGTGCCCCTTGAACCCGGTCTTTCGGGTTGCGCCAAGGTCCGTCCCGACCTTGAATCCATTCCATCTGCGCTGGGGGCGGCTTCGCGCCAAAGGCCCGGTTTT
>JANNQI010000018.1:0-2145 GCA_031400695.1 Sphingomonadales bacterium
CAGGCGATGGTGTTCGGGAATATGGGCGATACGTCGGCGACCGGCGTGGCTTTTACCCGTGATCCCGCGACCGGCGAGAACGCTTATTATGGCGAGTTCCTCATCAATGCGCAGGGCGAAGATGTCGTTGCAGGTATCCGCACACCGCAATATCTGACGAAGACCGCGCGCGAACGGGCAGGGGCCAAGCCGCTGTCGATGGAAGAAGCGATGCCCGAAGTTTACGGAGAACTCGCGAACGTTTTCAACATCCTCGAAACCCATTATCGCGACATGCAGGATATCGAGTTCACGGTAGAGCGCGAGAAGCTGTGGATGCTGCAAACCCGTTCGGGCAAGCGCACCGCGAAGGCGGCGCTGAAGATTGCGGTCGATATGGCCGAAGCAGGAATGATTACCAGGCAAGAGGCGGTGCTTCGCGTCGATCCGATGGCACTCGACCAGTTGCTGCACCCGACGCTCGACCCCAATGCTACACGCGATGTGCTGACGAGCGGCCTGCCCGCATCTCCCGGTGCGGCATCGGGCAAGATCGTGTTCGATGCCGATACGGCAGAACAGCATGACGCCATGGGCGAAGCGGTCATATTGGTTCGCATCGAAACCTCGCCTGAAGATATTCACGGCATGCACGCGGCCAAGGGCATCCTGACCGCACGCGGCGGGATGACCAGCCACGCAGCGGTCGTCGCGCGCGGCATGGGGCGGCCATGCGTTTCTGGCGCAGGCACACTCATCATCGATGCCAAGGCCAAGACCTTACGCATCGGCAACCGGCATTTGGGCGAGGGCGATATCATCACCATCGACGGTACCAGTGGCGAAGTGATGGCAGGGGCTGTGCCCACCTTGCAGCCCGAACTGGTCGGCGACTTCGGCACGCTCATGGTCTGGGCCGATGCAGGCCGCCGGATGAAAGTGCGCGCCAACGCCGAAACCCCGTTAGATGCGCAAACTGCACGTGATTTCGGCGCGGAAGGCATTGGCTTGTGCCGCACCGAACATATGTTCTTTGATGCTGCGCGCATTACCGCCGTGCGCCAGATGATCCTGGCCGACGACGAAAAGGGCCGCCGCGCCGCGCTCGACAAATTGCTGCCCGAACAGCGCAAGGACTTTGCGGCAATCTTCGAAGTGATGGCCGGATTACCCGTCACGATCCGCCTGCTCGATCCGCCATTACATGAATTTTTACCGCACGAAGAGTCAGAATTCGCCGATGTCGCGGAAGCGGCTGGGGTCGGCATCGAAGTGCTGAAACAGCGCGCAGCCGAATTGCATGAGGTGAACCCGATGCTCGGCCATCGCGGTTGCCGCTTGGGTGTCACTTATCCTGAAATCTATGAAATGCAGGCGCGGGCGATATTCGAAGCGGCGTGCAGCCTTGCGGTCGCACCCGTGCCCGAAATCATGATTCCGCTGGTCGGAACGCGCCGCGAGCTTGAACTGATGAAGGACGTGGTCGACACGGCGGCTGAGGCTGTCTTTGCCGAACAGGGCAAGCGCATCGAATATCTGGTCGGTACCATGATCGAACTCCCCCGCGCCGCTTTGATGGCTGACGAAATCGCCGAGGTAGGCGCGTTCTTTAGTTTCGGTACCAACGACCTCACGCAAACCACGCTGGGCGTATCGCGCGATGACGCCGCGCGCTTCCTGACGCATTATGTCGACAAGGGCATTTATGCCCGCGACCCGTTCGTCAGCCTCGATGTCGAAGGCGTCGGCCAGCTGATCGAAATCGCTGCAACCAAGGGCCGTGCTACACGACCCGATATCAAACTCGGCATCTGCGGCGAACATGGCGGTGATCCGGCATCGATTGCCTTTTGTGAAAGCATTGGCCTCGATTATGTCAGCGCCTCGCCATATCGCGTTCCCATCGCCCGATTGGCAGCGGCGCAGGCGGCCTTGGCGAAAGGTTAGAAAAGGGGTTGCGCCCGTTGTAATCCCCTTCTAATAGCGGCGCTCCAGTGCACCCGTAGCTCAGCTGGATAGAGCATCAGACTACGAATCTGAGGGCCGGGCGTTCGAATCGCTCCGGGTGCACCATTTCTCCAAAGTCAGTGAAACTAAATTGCAGCGTCGCTCGCAGTCTCGGTCACTCTGACCGCAGCTTGTCGTGGCTGGGTCAGGAACAGCCCG
>JANNQI010000019.1:0-123225 GCA_031400695.1 Sphingomonadales bacterium
GCCCCAGTCGCCATGGACGAGGTCGAAATCGATATGATGCCCTTCGCCCAGCCAGTCGCGGAACGGCACGATCATGTGGAGCAACACTTCGTCGCAGTCGGAAATGAGGAGCGGCCTGCTCATGCCTCCAACTCCAGCCGCGCGTTCACCAACGATGTGGGCCGAACTCCGATGCTTTCCGCGCAAGCGATCAAGTCGGGTTCATAGGCTTCGAGAAAGGACAGGATCGCCGCCTGCGTCACGCGCTCGGTTATACTAGCGCGCAGGCCTTCGGGCGTAAGCCCAGTGAGCGACAATAAACGCTCGGCGCGCTTTTCATCGGCTAGCGCCCAAACGAATGCTTCGAGTGCGAGGCCAGACGCGTCCAACTTGCCATTTGTTTCATGCATGGCTTTCGCTTAAGCGAAGCCACAAGCGAACGCAAAGCGGGAAAAGAGCGGTAATGACGAAAAAGGTGATGATCGTTGAGGATAATGAGCTGAACCTCAAGCTGTTCACCGACCTTTTGCGCGCGCACCAGTTCACGGTCGAGGGCGTGCGCGACGGGCGGGTGGCGCTGGAACAGGCGCGGATGTTCGCGCCCGACCTTGTTATCATGGACATCCAGTTACCGCATGTCAGCGGCATCGACCTGATCGAGGCGATGCAAAAGGACGCCGCCTTGGCCGCGATCCCGGTGCTGGCGGTAACGGCCTATGCCGGCAAAGGCGACGAGGAACGGATCAGGGCAGCAGGCGCGCGCGGTTATCTGTCGAAGCCGGTGTCGGTGATGAAGTTTCTGGAGGCGGTGCGGGGGATTGTTGGGTGAGTTTCTGATGAGGATAATACATGCTTGCTATATTACTACTGGCTGCTGCAAGCGGCTGCGCAAATCCCGAAGCCTGTCCAAACCGGAACGATATGCTGAAAGCTGTCAAAGCCGAGGACGACGCAATCGTCATGGAAATAACTCAATTCGAAAGCCAAAAAGACCCCGACAGTATCCTTCTGATTCATTCGGAACGAATAAAGAAGGTTTCCGACATTCTGTGCGGTGACCCACTGCCCAGCGACAATATCGTCGTCATTTGTCGGTTCACAGTAAGGTATTGGACCAAGACAGTTTATAAGACTGCGAAGCTATCTTGGACAGGCGGACGTTGGTCGATATCCGAATCGCTAAACATTGAACAACCCAAAAATCGTAAGCGTTAAGGGCTGATTTGGCTGTCATTAATCTCCAAACTCACGAATCAAAAAGGGCGCCCGAAGCGCCCTGATCGATACCGTATTCAAGCAGCGCGGAGCTTACTTGATTTTGGCTTCCTTGAACTCGACATGCTTGCGCACAACGGGGTCGTATTTGCGGAACGTCATCTTTTCGGTGATGTTGCGCGGGTTTTTCTTGGTCACATAGAAAAAGCCGGTGTCAGCGGTGCTGACGAGCTTGATCTTGATCGTGGCTGGCTTCGCCATGGCCCATTCCTTCGAGTTCGAATTTCGTTAAAAACGGGTGGCGACAAGCGCTGGCCCATTCACAGACGCGCGCCTTTGCTGGTTTGGGGTCATAAAGTCAAGCATTGAGTCGCATTTTAGCGCCTTTTCATTCCATACCGTAGCCCTGAGCCGTCATCGCGCAAGCGCTGGCGAAAGTCGAAGGGCGCTTCCCGGCATGGCGCATTGCTTGGCGGATAGGCGTCCTTCGACGGACGCAATCGCTTTGCGATTGCTGATCAGGACTACGGTTGTATGGCTGGCGGTAGCTACCCCTTCACCTTTTATTAACCATGTTGGCGCACACCGGTCTGGAACAACGGGCATGGGGCATTGCCATGGATATGGATCATGATCGGCAAATGCTGATTCGCGCGGAACTCAGCGACCTTTTGGAGGCGTTGCGACTAACATCGTTCGACACCAACCCGCTACAATTCCTTGTCCGGCTGGAGGCGATCCGCCAGACCGCCATCGCGCATCATTTCGCCGCAGTTGCCGAAATCGCCAGTGTGTTCGAAGCATCGATGAGCCGAGTTATCGAATCCGGCGGGGCCGATTCGGTGATTTCGAGCTTCAACGGCATTTTGGGCGACGCGATTGGCTGTTCGCAGTTAAGCCCGGCGGTAACGCAGTCCTTGCTGGCATCAGTCGCGGTGCGGCTGCCGAACTGATTCATTTTTAAGCGCTATGTGCTAGGGCGTTCCACATGGACGCGCTTCTTTCCACTTTTCTGTCGGTTTTCCTCGCCGAAATGGGCGACCGCACGCAGATTTTGGCGGCGGCTTTGGCGTTGCGCTATCACAAAAATGGCGCAGTGCTGGCGGGGCTGGCGTGTGCGACCTTGCTCAATTGTACGATCTCGGCGGCGGGCGGCTCGGTGATTGACGAGTGGATCAGCGAGGCTCCGCTCAAGCTATTTGCGGGGTTGGCTTATATCTTTGCAGGCACGGGTATGCTGATGTGGCGGCGGGTGGTCGATCCCTTGACGGGGTGGAAGACTCCCGCGTTCGTTACCGCCTTCCTTGGCCTGTTCATACTCGAATTTGGCGACAAGAGCCAGTTCATCATCGCCGCCCAAAGCGCGCGCACGCCATTTTGGCCGATGGCGGCAGTCGGCGGCTTTGCCGGGATTATGGCGGCGACCATCCCGGCAGTGATCCTGCGCGAGCGACTGGCGCAGATCGTGCCGCTGAAACCCATCCGCTGGATATCGGGCGGGTTGCTGCTCGGTTGGGGTATATGGATGGCGCTACAGGCCTTTGGACTTGCGTGAAAAAGGCGGGCGAAGCGTTGTGCTCCACCCGCCCTTTTGACTCCTGAAACTCGCTTATTCGGAAAGCGCGCTTAGGTTCGTTGCCGAATATTTGCCACGACGGTCGATTTCGATGTCAAAGGCCAAACGGTCGCCTTGAGTCACCTGACCCATGCCCGAACGCTCAAGCGCAGAGATGTGCACGAACACATCTTCGCCGCCATCGTCGCGCTGCACGAAACCAAAACCCTTCATGTCGTTGAAGAATTTCACGGTACCGTTGGCCCGCTCGCCTGTCGATTCGCGCTGCGGAGCGCGCGGTGCCGAATCACGGTCGCCGCCACGGAAGCCGCCGCCGCCTTCACGAGGGCCACGGTCAAAACCGCCCCGCTCTGGACGGTCATTGCGCGGTGCAGGTGCAGTAACAGCCATCGGTTCGCCGTCGATGACGATGTCGGTTGCTGATACCTTGCCGCCACGTTCGACCAGCGTGAATTCGAGCGGCTGACCTTCGGCAAGACCGGTTAGGCCTGCCTGTTCGACCGCGCTGATATGCACGAAAACATCATCGGGACGATCATCGACCTGAATGAAGCCGAAGCCCTTTTGCCCATTGAAAAATTTGACTATTCCCTTGCCCGAGCCGATTACCTGCGCTGGCATAGGGGGGCCGCCTGGGCCGCGGCGTGGCGCACCGAAGCCGCCTCCACCACCGCCACCGCCGCCCGAACCGCCGCCGTAGCTTCCGCCACCGCCGCCGCCATAGCTGCTGCCGCCACCGCCTTGGTAGGGGGATGGTGCGCGGTAGCCGTCGTAGCTTTCATCACCAAAACCGTCTCTTTTGTCCCGGCCCTTGCCGGCACGCTTGCGATCAAAACCCATAACTACTTACTTGCCTTCTCATCGCCCCAAACAACCTAATATACGCAGCCAAGGGCGGCAGTTCTGCATATCACAAGCGCGACCGTCGGTGGTCGCACAAGCCCCAGCTATATCGCAATAAAAGGTTACGCGATAGCAAATATTGCGCGGTGTAACGGTGATAACAGACTGCACTTTCGTTTGCCTTGGCGGCCTTGTTGGGGCAAGGGCCGTGCATGAGCGTATTTTTGCATGAAGAAGACCTGCCCGCTGGCGTTTTGGCCGATGGGCCAGTTGCAGTCGATACCGAAACCATGGGCCTGATCACGCCGCGTGACCGGCTTTGCCTGTTGCAGATTTCAGACGGCAAGGGCGACGAGCATTTAATTCGTTTTGGCCCCGATAGCGACTACGCGGCGCCCAATTTGCGTAGCGTGCTTGCCGATCCGGCGCGGCTCAAGCTCTTCCATTTCGCGCGATTCGATCTGGCGGCGATTTCGCATTATCTGAATGTGGTGGCAACGCCCGTTTTCTGCACCAAGATCGCTTCGCGTTTGACGCGTACCTATACCGACCGGCATGGGCTGAAGGAGTTGGTCAAGGAAATGCTTGCCACCGACATTTCCAAGCAGCAGCAGTCGAGCGACTGGGGCGGGCCGACCTTGTCCGAGGCGCAAAAGGATTATGCTGCAAGCGACGTGCGCTATCTGCACCGACTGCACGCGCAGTTTGTCGAACGGCTCGAACGTGAGGGCCGCACGCATCTGGCGCAGGCCTGTTTCGACTTCCTGCCGCACCGCGCCGACCTCGATCTGGCGGGTTGGCCGGAAATCGATATATTCGGGCACAGTTAAGGTTCGATCGGGTTTATCCTCACATCATGTCCCAACAAGCCGATCTTGAACGCAATCAAAGGCAGCTTTGGGCTATGCCCGGCGGTCGGCACGACCGGCTGATCCGGTCGATGCGGGTTGTCTTGCCGAGCATCATCGGCGTGCTGCTCGCGGTGCTGGCGTTCAGCCCCTTTACCGGCACACAGGAATTGAGCTTCGTGCTCGACAAGGACGAGGTCAGCCTGTCGAGAGAGCGGATGCGGCTGACCGAGGCGCTGTATCGCGGCGAGGATAGCAATGGGCGGGCCTTTTCGTTGCGGGCAGGCAGTGCAGTGCAAAAAACCTCTGCGGACGCGAGCCTCGACATGACGGCACTTTCGGCGCGCATATTGCTTAACGACGGGCCAGCATCGATATTGGCGCAGCGCGGCAATTACAATTTGGCCAAGGAAACAATGCGCGTCACGGGGCCACTGGTGTTCGAATCGCCCGATTTTGGCATGGTCGCGAGCAATGTCGAGGTGTCGTTAAAGGACAAGTCGATGAAGAGTTTCGGTCCGGTCAGCGGGCGCACCAAGGTCGGCACTTTTACCGCAGGTCGGCTCAGCGCCGACCTTGAAACCCGCGTCGTTCGACTCGATGGCGGGGTTCATTTGCGTATCGACCAGAATGCGATTAAGTGAGGCAGCGATGATAAAACGCCCCTTTTCCCTCGGCCTGTCGGCAGCGATTATCGCGGTAGCACTGGTTTCTTCGGCATCGCCCGCACAAACCATTCGCAACCATAATAGCAACGCTCCGGTCAATTTCGACGCTGGTGCCTTGGAGTTGCAGGACCGTGCAGACCGCGTCCTACTGACAGGCGGCGTGACCGCTACCCAGGCGGGGCTGACGATGAAGGCCAACCGCGTGACGGCGGCCTACACCAGCGGCGGCGGCATCGATGTCAACCGGCTCGATGCAACGGGCGGCGTCATCATCACCAAGGACGATCTGCGCGCCACGAGCAGCTCGGCCATTTATGATCTTAACGCGAACCTCATCACGCTGATCGGCGGGGTCAACCTTACACAAGGGGCAAACAAGCTCAGCGGCGGGCGTCTCGTGATCGATCTGAACTCAGGCCGCTCCACGATCAACGGCGGCGGCGCGCCGGGCGTGACCAACTCGGGTGGCCGGGTCAAAGGCACCTTTACCGTGCCGCAGCGCAAGAACTAGTTCACCGCAAAAGCTGCACCAAAACGGACACGCATGAATCATGCCAATTGCATGTTGCTGGGCAAGTCATTAGCTATCAAGTGTAACAACAGACATAAGCGGGCGATTTGAAATGGACAGCATTACAGCAGAACGCCCGGTGGCGAGCGCCATAACCGAAGAGGGCATGAACTCCGGCCTCGGCGTGGTCTCGATCGCCAAAAGCTATGACAAGCGCGCGGTGCTGACCGACGTTTCACTGTCGGTGGCGAAGGGCGAGGTTGTCGGCCTGCTCGGCCCTAATGGCGCGGGCAAGACGACGTGCTTCTATTCGATCATGGGGCTAGTGAAACCCGATAGCGGTCGTATCACGCTCGACGGCGCGGACATTACCGGCCTGCCGATGTATCGCCGCGCCATTCTCGGTCTGGGCTATTTGCCTCAGGAAACCTCGATCTTTCGCGGCATGACGGTCGAGCAGAATATCAGCTCAGTGCTCGAGCTTGCCGAGCCAGAACCTGGTGCGCGCGAGGCCCGCCTCGAACAATTGCTCGACGAATTCGGCCTCACCCGCCTGCGCTCGGCCCCCGCAATGGCGCTGTCGGGCGGCGAGCGGCGCAGGTGCGAGATTGCCCGTGCACTCGCGGCGAATCCCTCGATCATGTTGCTCGACGAACCTTTTGCCGGCATCGACCCGATTTCGATCTCGGATATCCGCGATCTGGTCAAAGACCTCAAGACACGCAATATCGGCGTCCTGATTACCGATCACAATGTCCGCGAAACGCTCGATATCGTCGACCGTGCCTGCATCATTTATGGAGGACAGGTGCTGTTTGCGGGCTCGCCCGAGGCGCTGGTCGCCGACCCCAATGTCCGGCGGCTGTATCTCGGCGAAAGTTTTGCGATGTGATGGAGTCCGCGGCGGAAACGTAATTTCATGGCATTAGCCCCCCGCCTCGATCTTCGCCAAAGCCAGTCGCTGGTCATGACGCCGCAATTGCAGCAGGCGATCAAGCTGCTTGCCTTGTCGTCAATGGAAATTGAAGCCTTTATTGCCGAAGAGATCGAGCGCAATCCACTGCTTGAAAACGGCGCCAGCGAGCCAGAGTCGGAAACCTTTCCCGAAGAATTCGCGGCTTTACCCTCCACCCAGAGCGGCGAGCGTGACAGCGGGGATGTGCTGAACGGCAGTGACGCCGCAGCCAGCGAAGCACTGGATGTCGATTTTACCGCCGAAACCTTCCACCACGACAGCGCGTCGGACAGCGTCGGCGGCGCGGACGGAATGTTAGGAATATCGGGCAACGGCATGTCGTCCGAATTCAGCGGTGAAGGCCCCGACTTCGATAGCTTTGCCGCGCCCGATATATCGTTGCGCGACCATTTGATGGCGCAGGCGGGCAGTTCGCTTTCGGGGCGCACCCTTTTCCTCGTCCAGCAAATTATCGAGCAGATCGAACCCACCGGCTATCTCGGCGAAGACCTGCTTGCCATGGCACACCGGTTGGGGGTGTCGATGGCCGATATGGAGTCCGCGCTTGCCGAGGTGCAGCGTTTCGACCCCACTGGCGTCGGCGCGCGTGACCTGTCCGAATGCCTCGCGCTTCAGGCCAAAGAAGCCGACCGCTACGACCCCTGCATGGCGCGCCTGATCGACAATCTCGACCTCGTCGCCAAGGGTGCATTCGACCAGTTGAAACGCATGTGCCGCGTCGACGACGAAGATTTGCGCGACATGATGATCGAGCTGCGCAGCTATGATCCCAAACCGGGCTGCCGTTTCGAAAGCGAAGACAGCATCGCCGTCACCCCCGACATTTTCGTCACTTCGCGAGGGAACGGATGGGCCATTGAGCTGAACAGCGCGAACTTACCACGCCTGCTGATCAACCGCAGCTATGTCGCCGAACTGGGGCAGGACAAGACGACAAAGGCGTGGCTTTCCGACTGCATGGCCGACGCCAACTGGCTAATCAAGGCGATGGACCAGCGGCAGCGCACCATCGTCAAGGTCGCGACCGAAATCGTCAAACAGCAGGATGGCTTCTTTCGTGGCGGTGTCGCGCATTTACGTCCGCTGACATTGCGGCAGGTTGCCGATGCTATCGAGATGCACGAATCCACGGTCAGCCGCGTCACCAGCAACAAATATCTGCACTGCGCACGCGGGTTGTTCGATCTTAAATATTTTTTCTCGTCAGGCGTTCAGTCTGCGGATGGTGATGGTGCCTCTGCCGAAGCGGTGAAGAGCCACATCAAGGCACTGATTGATGGGGAAGGCGCAAAAATACTGTCCGACGACACGCTGGTCGATTTGCTGAACGCCAAGGGCTTTGATATCGCGCGTCGTACGGTCGCCAAATATCGCGAGGCGATGGGGATCGGGTCTTCGGTACAGCGTCGGCGACAAAAGAAGATGGGGCGCTAGGCGCTTACCAATTTTGGTCGTCGAGCTCGATAACTCCCTGCCGCGCCATTGCGCCGGCCAATATGGTTTCGAGCAATTCGGGATAGGTCCATCCAGCAATCACGGCTGCTTTTCCGATCACCCTCTGTGACCAGATGTTGCACTGCAAATTGACCTCTAGGAAGTTGATCTCGCCCGTCGCCGGGTTAAGCCGAAACTCGAAACGCCCGTAATCGAACGGCCATAATTCGGGCAGCAGCTTGCGGGTGAGTTCCTGTACCTTGGCGATAAACGATGGGTCGGTTTCCTGCACCAATTTTGCTTCCGAAGCCTCAAATCCGCGTTTCTCGGCATAGGTCCGAAGTACTTCGGTGTCATGGTCAAAGCGCATCAGCGGCAAGAACTGCACCTTGCGTCCACCGATCACCGGCAGCTCCACATCAATGCCAGACAGGAACGGTTCGACCAGCGCGTCATGGCCTTCTGCGTGCAACGCTTCGACGGCTTTTTTAACACCCGACCAATCGCTTTCGGCCGATACACCCCAGCTTGCCGAAGAGGCATTGGGCTTGACCACATAGCGATCGGCCGACCAATCGGTAATTGGATCAATCGGCGCATGCCTCCTAAAAATCGCGGAATCCGCCGTTGGCACCCCGCGGGCCCGCGCCGCCATTTTCATCAGATGCTTGTCGTCCGAAAGACCCCGCACGATCGGCGTTGCGCCAAGATAGGGGATGCCCAGGCGCGTGCACAGGACCGGCATCATCAATTCGCTGTTCAAATACCCGCCACGATTAAGCAGCGAAAAGACGAAATCGACATCAGGCTTCGTGAACAATATTTCGGGACTGTTGGCTGCCGTTACGTTCAGCCCCATGCCTTCCAACACGTCGCGCACTTCGCGATGATAGACCGCATGGTCGCCATCGACCTTGTCGCGCGTCCCGTCGCCCAGCGCATGTTTGGCGATGAACAGCAATTTGATCGTGTCGCGGTATCGCGCGGGGATCATCAATTTGGTCGGCGGCGAAATTGTTTCGATAGGCATGGGGGCTTTGGCCTCTTAGCTGTTTTGTGTATGCGCGGGCGATAGTGCTGCATTATGGCAGTACTTAGGCGATATCGCCAGCAGGAGGGTTTGAATGGCTGACGCCGAAACATCGTTGCTTGATCTGCCAACGGCGGTTTTGATGAGCGCGGGCGGCGACGACCGCATTACGCTCGACGAACAAAGCGGCCTCAACAGTTACGGTTGCGCGCCGGAGCCTATCCGCGCGATCAGCTATTCGTCGTCCACCGCCAGTTCGATTTCCGCGCCCGCCTACGCCCACGCCCATGCGGTTCACCACCAGTTGCGGCTAGCGGTGGCCGATGGTGAGAGCGAGGACGCCGCCTATACCCGTTTCCTGCGCAACGCACGCAGCCGTATCCGGCGCGTTTATGGCCTGGCTGCGAATGTCGATGTGGCGTTCGGGGCTTCGGGGACCGACCTCGAATATCTCGCACTCGCACTCGCGTTACAAAGCGGTCAGAAGGTTACCAACATTGTCGTCGAGGTCGACGAGGTTGGCAGCGGCTGCCTGTTCTCGCAAGCCGGGCAATATTTTGCGGGCCGGACCGCGCTCGGGCTTGAAGTCGAAAAGGGCGCGCATCTTCCCGGCTTCGGGCCAGATGTCATTTTGGTCGAGACGCTGAAAACGCGGACCGACGACGGCCCCGTTCGCAGCGATGAAGAATATGCGGCCATGCTGCTCGATGCCGCAAGCACAGTGATTGCCGAAGGTGGTAGGCCATTGGTACATATCATCCATCGCTCGAAGACCGGGATAATCACGCCAACTTTGAAGGCTATCGACCGCCTACTCGACGCCCATAAAGATGCGATCGATCTGGTGGTCGATGCCTGTCAGGGCCGGATATCGCCAGATACCATCGATTCTTATCTCTCGCGCGGTGCGAGCATATTTCTTACAGGTTCCAAATTCATCGGCGGTCCTCCGTTCAGTGCGTGGGCCTTGATTCCTGCCAGGCTTTCAGCGCGGATGAAATCGGGGACCGCCGCGCCAGACGGCCTCGCGCATTTCTTTGCGCGCGGCGACATGCCGACGGGCTGGGCCGACACCGACGCCATTTTGCCCGCTCGCACCAATTTCGGATTGCTGCTGCGGCTCGAAGCCGGTTTATTCGAACTTGAACGCCTGCTCGCCATGCCAATGGAGCGAGTGGATGCTGTGATCGTCGCATTCGGCACCGCAATGCGGACGCTGGCAGGGGCAATGCCGTTTCGCCTGATCGAGGGGGCAGCGCACGACCCGGCAGCGGGCGACCATCTCGACGGCAACCAGCCTGTGCATCCGCTCGACCGCAAAATGCTCTATGTCATCGAACTAACCGATCCTGTCCCGACCACGCGGCAACCGCTCAGCGTAGAGCAGGCACGAGAGGTTTATCGCGGGCTTTACACCGACATGTCCGACATGTTTTCCGACGCGCGTGACAAATTGATCGCTTCGGAAATTTGCCATCTGGGCCAGCCCGTTAAATGCCTGAAGCATGATGACGGCGAGTGGGCACCGACGTTGCGGCTTTCGCTCTCGGCTCCGCAGATTTTCGAAATGATCGGGCTCGATGCCGACCGGCTGGTCGAACGATTTACCGCAGACATAGAGCGGATCGCGGCGAAAATCAGACTGGTGACCAGTACGCTGGCCTAGGATATGGATCTAAGCGGCGCGCAACCGGTCGAGGAAGTTCCGGCTTGCTTCGCGCAAAGCAGCCGCGCGGCTTTCGAGGCCGGTCATGACCTGCTGCATTTCGTCTGCAACCTCGCCGACCTGCACTGCCGCGACATTCACTTCCTTGCTGAATTCGCGGACATGCTCGGCGTCCTGTGCCGCATGTTCGGCGTGACTGCTAATGTCCCTTGTGGCTGCCTGCTGCTGCGTAATAGCCACTGCGATGTTGTTCGCCCCTTGTTGCACTTGACCCATTTTGTGCGCGACCGAACCGACCATGCGCGCGGCATTGTCCATTTGGTCCTTGATCGTCGTCACGGTCTCGGTCACCGAGCCAATCGCGCCATGTGTCTGGTTGGCGAGGCTTTTCACTTCCTGCGCAACAACCGCAAAACCTCGGCCTGCTTCGCCTGCGCGCGCTGCCTCGATCGTCGCATTGAGCGCCAGCAAGTTCGTTTTGCCCGCCACATCTTGGATCATCGCCGCGATTTCACCCACCTTTTCAGCTTCTCCTGCCAGATGCGCCATGACGCCACTGCCTTGCTTGCTGCTGGCAGTGGCGGCTTCCGAGGCAGTAACCTGATCGTGCACTTGGCTTGAAATTGCATCTGAGGAATCGCTTAGCTGCCGCGCGGCGGCGGCAACCATATGGATCGCTCCGCTCATATTTGACGCCATATCCGCCATGGCGTCAGTGCGTTCACGCGTCTGGGTGCCGATGGCAGCGAGTTGCTGCGACGATTCGCCAACTGCGCGTACTGCCGATTCCATGACATCGATAATTGCATGCACCGAATTTTCGAACTCGCTGGCGAGCGCAGCCATCGCCTGACGCTGTTCCTGATCGGCGCGTTTACGCTCTTCATTGCGCGCGGTGTTTGTGTTGCGCCGTTCGGCCTCCAATGCTTCCAGCCGCTCCTGTTCGTCTGCAAAGAATTTTTCCTGCGTCCGCGCAAAGATCTGCGCATTGTCCAGCGATTGCATGAAGGAACGCCACTGCATCATAGCGATGCGATGCAAAGACACCCCGAACAGCGCAATTCCCGCATAGAAATACCATGGCATCGTCATTCCGGAGTAGGTTGCAGCGATTGACCCACCGATGGTCAATATGGTCAGCCACATTACCATGGCAGCCGGCAGACACAGATAAATCAAAGCGCCGATGGCAATCATGCCAAAGGTCATTGCGGCAGCAACGACGAGACCGATATCCTCGTGATAAGCCCAAACATCGGCCAGCAGCAGCACCCAGCTGAATGCTTCAATCGATACCTGCAGGATGAACAAGCGGCGCAGGAACAAGAGATGTCGGCCGTCAGGGTCTAATTCGGCTACATAATTTTTAACGCGAACATGGACACGATAGCCGACAATCGCGGCAATGGTGTATAACGGAGTTGCATATTGCGCATATTGGGGGTTCGCGCCGCCAAACCAGAGAATTGCAAGCGCCGGCCACATCGTCAACACACCGGAAATAAACACCGCAGCGTGCGACTGTCCGGCCGCACGCAGCTGCGCAACCATGAGATCGCGATTTTCCGCTTGGGCCGAACGACGCAGAATTGCCAACTCACCTTTAAGGTCGGTGAAAAAGGCTAACATGTCCTTCAAATGGCGCAATTCGCTCATGAAATGGTCCGATGATAATTAATACACCATCGGGCATAGCCAATAAGGGTAAATCAGTCGTTAACCATGCGGCGTGCGGCTATTGCGCCATTATGAACTCTGTCACATCGGCAATAACCGGTGCCTTGGTCCGAAAGGGACGCGCTATTGCCATTACGATGTCGGCATGATCGACGCCGGGGTAGATTTTCAATTGCTGCTTACCGCCTATTTCCAGCATCCGGGCCGCCAGCCTTTGGCTGTTGCGCGGCTTTACGACTGTGTCGGTATCGCCTGTGAGCAGGAGCAATGATGGCGCGTCGGCACGGGCATAAGTGATCGGCTGGGTTTCGGTAAGGTCGGGCCAATGTCCCAAAGCGATTTTCGACGAATCAGTCGTCAGCGGCAGAAAGTCATAAGGCCCGGCCAGTCCGATCACGCCTTTAATAATGCTGGTATCACGGCCCTTTGCCGCCAACCATTTTTCATCGAGCGCAGTCAGCATCGCGATATGTGCGCCTGCGCTATGGCCCATAACGAACATCTGGTCTGCGTTGCCCTGATGCTTTGCGATATTGGCATTCACCCACGCAAGGGCGGCTGCGCTATCCTCGACAAAGGCCGGAAAGCGCGCCTTTGGCGTTTTGCGATAATCGGCAACTACCGTGACAATACCGCGCGCTGCAAAGGCGCGTCCCAAAAAGCCATAGCCGTCACGCTCGCCATCGCGCCACGCGCCGCCATGGAAAAACACAAGCACAGGATAGGGTTTGTCTGATTTTGCTTGAGGGACATAGATATCGAGCTTTTGCCGTTCGTCCTCGCCATAAGCGATGCCGACTGTTGGCGCGCCATTATATTCGGCTTTGCCGGGGACGACCCTGTCGACAAAGTCGAGCTTTTGCGGATCAGTCTTCATCCAGAACCAGCCACCGAACGCAACGACGGCCACAAGCAACGCGAGCACAATATATTTGATCATCCGTACCATCTGCCTGCCAAACCCCTCATGCACAATGAAAAAAGGCGGCCCCCGTCGGAGCCGCCCTTCCCTAGCAAGCCGGGATGTTTGACCATCCCATGCAAGATGAATTTTAACGCTTCGAGAACTGGAAGCTCTTGCGCGCCTTTGCCTTGCCGTATTTCTTACGCTCGACGACGCGGCTGTCGCGGGTCAGGAAGCCTTCGGCCTTGACCGCGCTGCGCAGCGTGGGTTCGTATTTCGACAACGCCTGCGCGATGCCATGCTTGACTGCGCCGGCCTGACCCGAAAGACCGCCGCCCTTGACGGTAGCAATCACATCATATTGGCCGATACGCTCGGTGATGCCGAACGGCTGGTTGATAACGAGGCGAAGCGATGGGCGTGCGAAATACACTTCCTGGTCGCGACCGTTGACGACGATCTTGCCGGTGCCGGGCTTCAGCCAGACGCGGGCAACGGCATCCTTGCGGCGGCCGGTGGCATAAGCGCGGCCCTGCGCATCGATTTCCTGTTCGCGGATAACCGCAGCGATCTGGGCCGGTGCCTGTACGTCGGCGCCCAGCGTTTCGAGATCGGCGAGTGAATTAGCGGTTTCGGACATTATGCACCCACCTTGTTCTTGCGGTTCATGGAAGCGACGTCGAGCAGCTTTGGCTGTTGACCGTCATGCGGATGTTCGGTGCCATTGTAGAGATGCAGTGCACGCATTTGCGCACGGCCCAACGGTCCACGTGGAACCATGCGCTCTACTGCCTTTTCAAGTACGCGCTCAGGGAATTTGCCATCAAGCACTTTGCCTGCAGTGATCGCCTTGATGCCGCCGATATAGCCGGTGTGGCGATAATAGACCTTGTCGGTCAGCTTCTTGCCAGTGAATTTCACCTTGTCGGCATTGATGACGACGACATGGTCGCCGCAATCGACGTGCGGGGTGTAGCTTGGCTTGGTTTTGCCACGCAGGATGTTGGCAATGAGGCTGGCAACACGGCCAACGACAAGACCTTCTGCATCAATGAGGATCCACGATTTCTCGACGTCTTGGGGACGGATCGATTTCGTAACTCTAGATAGCGTTTTCATCGCTAATCGAACCTTTCGAATTTGGATAATTGCGCAGAATCGTTGCCGACACCGCACGCGAAGCGGTGCCAATGGCGATGAAGTGCCCGATAGTCAAGCAAAAGCACGGGTTTTGCGACGGGTATAATAATACCGTCGTGCGATTATGCAGTTTCCGCCGCCACCCAATCGGCAAAGGGCTTGTAAGCTGACTCGCTCGACAGCCGGATAATTGCCGGCACTTCATAGCGATGCAGCGCCGCGATCCGCTTCATCGCCGCGTCGGCTTTGGCTGGGCTGGTTTTGAAGATTACCGGATGTTCTTCCTTCGCCTCGATCTCGCCTTCCCAGCAGAAATGCGAAATGATCATCGGTAACCGGTTGGCGCAGGCGATCAGGCGTTCCTGCAATAATTTGCGGCAGACATCATGCCCCTCGCCCGCAGTCGGAAAAACTGCGTAAATCAATGCGACGTCATTCGCCATATTGACGTCCCAACACATGCGCGCCCCAGACCGTCGAGGCGACCAGCAAGGCACCTACCGCCTGATGCGACACCGCAAGCACAATGTTCACACCGGTCATCACCGTGGCGATGCCCAGCAAAATCTGCACGCCAAAGGCGCTGTGAATGGCAAGCGATGCAGAACGCACCCCCTTTTGTCTGGTCCGACGGGCAAGCATGATAAGTGCTATTACCGCAACCCATGCCCACCAACGGTGCACAAAATGGGTTAAGAATGGATCGTTGACGAGCGCATATAATGTGCCCTTCGCCATATCTATGCCGTCGGGCACAAATCGGTCGTTCATCAGCGGCCAACTGTTTGAAACATAACCGGCATTTAGACCTGCTACCCATGCGCCGAAAAGCAATTGAATGAACAATATCGCAATCACAACCGCCGAAAATCCGGTAAGCTTTGCCGGTTTTGCAACCGGATTTTTCGCCAGCACCTTCAGATCGAGCGCCGTCCACACCAGTCCGCCCAATATGAACAACGCGGTCAAAAGATGCACCGCCAGCCGGTAATGGCTGACATCGGTCCGCGCCGAGAGGCCTGATGACACCATCCACCAGCCAAACGTCCCCTGCAATCCGCCGAGGGCCAGCAGTGCCAACAGACGCGGCTTGTAGCCTTTAGGAATGGCCTGCTTTGCCCAAAACCAGACAAGCGGCAACGCAAATGCGAGACCGATCACACGGCCCAGCAAGCGATGCGCCCATTCCCAAAAATAGATGAATTTGAACTCAGCCAGCGTCATCCCAGCCGGGCCGTTGATCTGCGTATATTCTGGAATTTGCTTGTATTTTTCGAACTCGGACGCCCAAGCTGCCTCGTTGAGCGGCGGCAGGGCCCCCGCAATCAGCTTCCATTCGGTGATCGACAGCCCTGATTCAGTAAGCCGCGTGATCCCACCGACGACGACCATCGCGAACACCAGACAGGCCACGACCATCAGCCAGCGGATTAACGCCTCGGGACGTGGGGCGGTGACTGAAAGTCCTTGGTCAGAATTGAGCGTAGTATCCATGCGCGGCGATATGCGCAGGGTCGCAGCCGCTGGCAAGTACAACATGGTGTCGCCGTGTTGCTATTCGGGATGTCTCAGTTGCAAGAAATTCAGCCTGCTGGAAAACCGGCGTTCGAATTTTGAACGCAAGAATTGGGATGCCAACAAGAAAGTGAGTCGTTACGTAGCCTTATGGATACGCTCGATATTGCCTTTGCCGAAGCTCGCCGGTACCTCGCATCGCTCGACACGCGCCCGGTTGCCTCACGCGGGACGCCCGCGGAGATGCGCGCCTCGCTGCCAACAAGTCTTCCCGAGAATGGGATACCGGCAAAAGAAGTCGTTCGCGCAATTGCCCAGGCGGCAGAGTCAGGATTGACCGGCAATGCTGGGGGTCGTTTTTTTGCATGGGTAAAGGGCGGCGCACTGCCAGCTGCGCTTGCCACCGACATGATGTGCTCTGCGTGGGACCAGAATGCAGTGCTTGCCTCGACCAGCCCCGCCGGTGCAGTTCTTGAAGAATTGGCAGGTCAGTTCCTGCTGGAAGCCCTCAGGCTTCCAGCCGACGCTAGCTATGCCTTTGTCACCGGATGCCAGATGGCGCATGCGACCGCGCTCGCAGCTGCACGTCATTCTGTGCTGGCAGGAAAGGGCTGGGACGTCGAGGCAAAGGGCCTTCAGGGCGCGCCTGTCATTCGCGTGCTTGCCAACGCCCACCATCATTCTTCTGTCACACGTGCGTTGCGCCTGCTCGGATTGGGTAGCGAATGCATCGTACCGCTAGGCGGAGACTTTCCGGGTCAAGTCTCACTCGATGCGCTGCGTGCGGCGCTGGCACAAGCGCCCGATGCTCCGACGATTGTCATTCTCAATGCTGGTGACCTGAACATCGGCGCGTGTGACGATTTTTTGGGCCTATGCCCGATTGCTCAGGCAGCGGGGGCGTGGGTTCATATTGACGGTGCGTTTGGCCTGTGGGCTAATGCAAGTCCACGACTGGCGCCATTGGTCGCGGGGGTGGAACTCGCCGACAGCTGGGCCACCGACGGGCATAAATGGCTGAACACGCCGTATGACTGCGGGATGGCGATTACCCGAGATCCGGTATCCCACAGCGCGGCGATGCGTATGACCGCAGCCTATTTGACAAGCGGCGGATCAGTCCGCGATCCGATGGATTTTACACCGGAATGGTCGCGCCGTGCACGCGCTCTTCCAGCGCTGGCGGCGCTAATGGAGCTCGGCCGTGATGGGCTTGCCGCGATGATCGAACGGTGCTGCGATCATGCGACCGCCATTTACGAAGGTATAATCCATTTTGAAGGCGCGACCGGCATCGCCCGACCGACAATGAATCAAGGCCTTATTCGCTTTAGTGCGAACGACGGCAGCAACATCAGCGACACTGTCATTTCAGCAATCAATGCCAGCGGCGAAGCTTTTGTCAGCGGTGGCAGCTGGGACAACGAGCGCGTAATGCGGATCAGCGTGTGCGGCTGGAACACAAACGCCGAAGATGTGGCAAGGACTGTTGCAGCCGCTGGTGCTGCTCTGTCAGGTTCACGCTAACAAGGCTGCGGCAAGCTATCCCGCCGCGAAAGTCCAACGTCAAAGGCCACGCAGAGCGGTTGCCAGAGCCACAAGCTTCAAATGTAATGTTGTAACGTGCGACGAATCATGCCATATCGCCAGCACAATGACGCAAGTGTGGACAAAATGGCGCTGGGACGGGCTCGGTTTGAGCATTGCTGGCCTGTGCCTTGTGCATTGCCTGGCGACGACGGTGGTATTGGTATTTCTTGCGTCGGCAGGTGGCGTGTTGGTCGATCCAGCGGTTCATGAGATCGGCCTGTTTTTCGCCATTATCTTTGGCATTTTGGCGCTCGGCAAGGGACTGTGGGACCACGGCTTCATCATGCCCGCCGCCATCGGTGCACTGGGCATCGGCATTATGGCGGGCGCGTTAACATTGCCACATAGCGGTACCGAAATTCTTTGGACGATACTAGGTGTCGGCGTTCTGGCGCTCGGCCATGACCTCAATCACCGCGCGTCAAACTAACTTCGCACCAGCGCCGCGAAGGTTTCCAATACCCACTGATGCACCATCCGGATCGATGGCTGGCTTCGTAAATCACGGTGGACGATAAGCCACGGAGTTCGGGGCGCTGGATTGCTGGCTGTTGCGATTTCGATCAACGACTCCTCGCGCCGTGCTATCGCCTTGGGCAGTAGCGCAATCCCTGCGCCGGAAAGCGCCGCCGTCATCAGGCCTCGCGTACTCCCCGTCCGCATCGCGACCGACGTGTGCAGGCCAAGGCTTTGCAGCCAGTCGAGTTCAGGCAACCGACCATAGCTGTCATCATAGGTTAGCAGTTTCTCGCGCGCCAAATCGAGTTGGTCCGGATCGCGATCGCCGATGTAATCGATTGAGGCAAAAAAGCCGAGATGGAGTGTCGGCAATTTGCGGATAATCAGACTGGCGCCTTCGGGCCGCGACATCCGCACCGCCAAATCGGCGTCACGTGCCGCGAGGCTGACGACATCGCCCTGAGATTGCAGATGTACCGGAAAATCCCCGCCTTTCGCCCATAAGGCTGGCAGTGCCGGTGCCAGCACGTCCGAAATCACAAATTCGGTCGCGGACAATCGAACGGGCAAAGTTCCGCCTTCGCTGCGCAAACCATCGGCTAGTCGCGAAACCCGCGCCAGTTGCTCGGCCATTGGTTCAGCAGCCTTGGCAATTTCTTCGCCATGGCGGGTCAGATTTGTGCCTTTGGCCTGCCGGTCAACCAGCCGCAATTTCAACGCAATTTCCAGCGCCTCAATCCGCCGCGAGATGGTCGATATCGCCACGCCACGCCGCTTCGCCGCTGCGCTCAGCGAGCCTGCGCGCCAAATAGCGATCAGGTCGTCAAGGTCTTGCGGATCGAGCATGTTTTGCAAAAACGGACATCTGATTTGCAATATCGCGCATTTTAATTGCGCATGCAATGCACGAGATTGAAGTCATGAAAAGGAGACTGCCGATGTTCCGTTCCGCTGCAATCACACTCGCCGGATTCACCTCGCTTGCCTGCGCCGCACCGGCACTTGCCCAAGACAAGCCTGCCGAAACGCCGGTAGCCGCCATTGTCACGATCAAGACGCCGCCTGGCATCACCCGCCCGATGCTGGATGGCGGCTTCAAACAAGCCGTGCCGGTCTTTGAGAAAATCCCGGGCCTCATCCGCAAATATTTCATAGCCAATGGCGACAGCTTTGGCGGCATGTATCTATGGAAAGACCGCGCCTCTGCAGAGGCATGGTTTAGTGATGCCTGGCGTGCAAAGGCCAGAGCAAACTATGGCAGCGAGCCGCAGCTCAATTATTTCGACGCACCAGTTCAGATCGACAATTCGGCCAAATGATGCAGCAGCTCACCTTCATCAAGCCCGGCACGTTCGAATGGCATGACGTCGCTTATCCCGTAATCCAGTCGGCGACTGATGCGGTCGTCCGCCCACTCGCAGTAGCGCGTTGTGACCTTGATTTGTACATCGCCACCGGTTTTGTCCCATTCCCGGGGCCATTTGCGTTCGGCCATGAGATGGTTGGCGAAGTTGTCGATGCAGGCGACACGGCCGGTGTGGTTCCCGGGCAGCGCGTTGTGGTGCCGTTCCAGATCAGTTGCGGGCAATGCGCATCATGCCAGCGAGGATTCACCGCCTCGTGCGAAGCGGTTCCGCCTTATTCGGCCTTTGGCCTCGGCGGGGGGCGAGTCGAATATGGCGGCGCGCTGTCGGACGCGATCCGCGTGCCTTACGCCGATTTCATGCTGGTACCATTGCCAGAAGGCGTCGATCCCGTCACCGCGGCCAGCGCAGCCGACAATATCCCCGACGGTTGGCGCGCCGTCGCGCCCCAGCTCGCCGAATATCCGGGGGCTTCGGTACTGGTGGTCGGCGGACTTGCACAAAGCGTAGGACTTTACGCGGCAGGTGCAGCGGCAGCCCTTGGAGCGGGCCGCGTGCTCTATCTGGATGATAACCCAGCCAACCGTGACCGTGCTTCGGCGATGGGGGCAGAAACCGCATTACTCGCGCTCAAAAATGGACGTGAGCCGACCGACCAGTTCGAAATTGTCGTCGAGGCTGCGGGGACGACGGATGCGCTCGCCTTCGCCATCCGGTCGTGCAAGCCCAATGGCGTCGTTACCAGTGTCGCGATGCACTTGGGGGACACAACACCCTTGCCGCTGACTCACGCTTATTACAAAGGCCTAACTTTCCACACCAGCCGAGCCAGCGCAAGTAAATGGCTTCCGCAAGTGATGCACTGCATCGCATGCGGTAAGCTGCATCCGGAGCATGTCACGCACCGGGTACTGCCCTTTTCCGATGCGGCAGAAGCGATGACCGACAATGGCCCCAAGCTGATATTCACGCCCGATTAGACCCTGCGCTTGCTTATGCGGCCCCGAGCGCCTAAATTCAGGTCATGGCAGCACATCATCACCACGAACACGGCGGTACCGCATTGGCCGAGGCGGCACAGGCCGCGCTGACCGATGCAGGCGAGCAATGGACGGAGATGCGCTCCGATATCTTTTCAGTGCTGGCGACGTTCGAAAAGCCCGCATCGGCCTATGACATTGCCGACCTCGTGTCACAGAAGCGCGGCAAGCGCGTTGCGCCCAACAGCGTATACAGGATCCTCGACCTGTTCGTGTCCACCAACCTTGCGCGCCGTGTAGAGAGCGCGAACGCATATGTCGCCAATTCGCACCCGGGATGCCTGCACGACTGCATCTTCCTGATTTGCGATACGTGCGGCACCGCGACGCATATCGATGACGACAAATTGTCGAACAATGTTCGCGCTGCCGCCGAACATGCCGGATTTGCGCAGGTTCGCCCGGTAATCGAGGTGCGCGGCAAATGTGCGGATTGTGACTGACGAATATTGACTGACAGGCCTGAATTTACCCGTTAAAGCTGACGGGATGACCAATACGCCAGACACGCCGTTGCTTGACACGGTTAAAGTGCCAGCCGACCTCCGACAGTTACAAGTGTCGCAGCTCCGCCAGCTTGCCGACGAACTCCGCGCCGAGACCATATCCGCCGTTTCCGTAACTGGCGGCCATCTTGGCGCAGGCTTGGGCGTTGTCGAGCTGACCACTGCGATCCATTATGTGTTCAACACACCTGAAGATCGGCTGATCTGGGATGTTGGTCACCAATGCTATCCGCACAAGATATTGACTGGACGCCGTGACCGGATTCGCACGTTACGCACTGGCGGCGGCCTGTCTGGCTTCACCAAACGCAGCGAGAGCGAATATGATCCGTTCGGTGCCGCACATAGTTCGACCTCGATAAGCGCGGCATTGGGCTTTGCCGTCGCCAACAAGATGGCGGGCAAACCCGGCAAGGCGATAGCGGTCATCGGCGACGGTGCGATGAGCGCCGGGATGGCCTATGAAGCAATGAACAACGCGCAAGCCGCTGGCAACCGGCTGGTGGTCATCCTCAACGATAACGATATGTCGATTGCGCCGCCGGTCGGGGGCCTCTCCGCCTATCTGTCACGCTTGGTATCATCGAGCGAGTATCTGGGCTTGCGCAGCTTTGCCAGCAAAGTCGCCAAGCGGCTGTCGCGCCGAATCTACAGCGCGGCGCAAAAGGCCGAGGAATATGCCCGCGGCATGGCGATGGGCGGGACGTTGTTCGAGGAACTTGGCTTCTATTATGTCGGTCCGATCGACGGCCACAATCTGGACCAGCTAATCCCAGTATTGGAAAACGTGCGAGACAATGCCGAGGGGCCGGTGCTGATCCATGTCGTCACGCAAAAGGGCAAGGGTTATGCCTTTGCCGAGGCTGCCGACGACAAATATCATGGCGTCACCAAATTCGACGTAATTACCGGCAAGCAGGACAAGGGGCCCGGCGGCGGCCCGCCCGCATACCAGAATGTTTTCGGGGAAACTCTGGCTAAGCTTGCCGACACAGACCCGCGAATCTGCGCAATCACCGCCGCCATGCCCGGTGGCACCGGCGTCGATAAATTCGCCGCCGCGCACCCTGACCGTGCGTTTGATGTCGGCATTGCCGAACAGCATGGCGTGACCTTTGCAGCTGGGCTCGCGGCGCAAGGGATGCGGCCTTTCTGTGCGATCTACTCGACATTTCTGCAACGCGCTTATGACCAGGTCGTGCATGATGTCGCGATCCAGAATCTGCCCGTACGGTTCGCCATCGACCGGGCGGGGCTGGTTGGCGCCGACGGCGCGACCCATGCAGGATCGTTCGATATCACTTATCTTGCGACGCTACCCAATATGGTGGTGATGTCGCCGGCCGACGAGGCCGAACTGGTCCACATGACCTACACCGCCGCGCTCCATGACAGCGGGCCGATTGCCTTCCGCTATCCGCGCGGTAACGGCACTGGCGTCGCGATGCCCGATGTTCCGGTAGCGCTGGAAATCGGCAAAGGCCGGATTGTCCGCGAAGGCAAGAAGGTTGCGATCCTGTCGCTCGGCACGAGACTGGCCGAAGCGCAGAAAGCCGCCGATACGCTCGACGCCAAGGGCCTTAGCACAACCGTCGCCGACCTGCGCTTTGCCAAACCGCTCGACGAGAACATGATCCGCCACCTGATCGCCACGCACGAAGTCGTCGTCACGGTTGAGGAGGCTGCCATCGGCGGCCTCGGCGCGCATGTACTGACACTGGCGAGCGACCTTGGCCTGATGGACACCGGCCTCAAAATCCGCACGATGCGCCTGCCCGATATGTTCCAGGATCACGACAGCCCGCAAAAGCAATATGACGAGGCGGGTCTCAACGCCCCGCAGATTGTCGAAACCGTGCTAAAGGCGCTACGCCACAACAGCGCGGGCGTGGAGGAAGCGAGCGTGCGGGCTTAAACTCGCGCCCGCCGATTCAGCCCGGAATAACCGCCTGAGCGGTCTGGCCGTCGCCTTCGGGGGCGGCGATGATGTCGCGGGTGATGCTACCCTTATTCACCGTAACGGTCTGCGGGTCGCCAACCGATGAGCGGATGCCCATTTCGGCGCTACCCGGTGTGCCGGAAATCGCGCGCTCTGCGGCTGAACGAGGGGCAATTCCGCCAAACAGCGCCTCAAGCACCTGTTCCTGACCACCATCGGTCGCCCGAACGGCGGTTGCGGCGGTCGGTTCGAGCGCGAAATCGGGAGGAACGACCAAAGGCGCGGCGCGGCCGGTTGCAGGGGCCGCTGCCTGCTGGCCGCGAATATCCCAGTCCCACAATTGCTGGCCGACATTACCCGCAGAAGCGCAGCCCGAAAGCAGGACCATCGAGCCGATAGCCGAGGCGGCCAAAATCTGTTTCTTCGTCATCTGCAGTCCGATTCTATTGCTTGGGCGCCGGAGCGGTAACACCGAACATCGCGTCGAGCACCAGTTGCTTGGTATCGCCATCCTGCGGGCGCGGCGCGTCGGGGGTGGGCGCGGGAAGTGTGAATTCCTTAGGCACTTCGATTGGCTTGGCACGAGTCACGGCAAATTCATCGGGCCGCTCGCGGTCGAGTATGCCTGTCGAGCCACAGCCCGAGAGTGCCGCGATTGCAATCGCCGCCAGTATCAATTTCCGCTTCATGCTCTCTCCGATATTTCCGCGCTGCTTGCGGGTTCCTGAACGGGCTCCTTTTCGCGCATCAGGAAGGCGCGGGCAAGCAATATCAGCACGCCGATGGTGATGCAGGCGTCGGCGAGGTTGAAGATGTAGAATGGCCGGAATGCACCGAAATGAAGGTCGGCATAATCGACTACATAGCCATAGCGCACGCGGTCGACGATATTGCCGAACGCGCCGCCGAGTACCAGCGAAAGCGCCAATATGTCCCCGCGCAATTTCTCGCGCCACATCCAGACAAACACGCCACCCGCTATGACGGCGGTGAGCGCGACGAGCGCCCAGCGCTCGGCGTCACTGTCGGCCGTAAGGAAGCTCATCGAAACGCCGCGATTTTCGGCATAGCGCAGGTCGAAGAACGAGATGATATGAATGACGCCGCGGCTTTGCAGTTGCAACGGTCCGAGCATCACATATTTGACGATCTGGTCGGCGATGAAAACGAGGCTCGCGAGCATGATGCCCTGCAGGCGGAATTTGGGGTTGGGAGCGATGGTCATAGAGTTCCGTTTACGACTGTGTCGCACCTGTTGCACAGCGCGCCGTCTTCGACAACCTCTGGAAGATGCCGCCAGCAGCGACCGCATTTGTGGTTGGTGGTTGGGTGAATTTCAGGACTATTCAATCCGGCAACAGGTTTAGCGGTCGACGTGATAAACAACTCAGCCAAATCATCGTCGCGATAATCGGACAATATCGCATTGATGTCTGGGACCGAAACTTCCACTTGAAGACTTGAACCGACGATTTTTTCGCGGCGCATTGGTTCGATTGCTTCTGTCACCGAACTACGCAGCTCGCGAAGTTGAGCCCATTTCGCTGACAGGTCATGGCTCGTCCAACCCGCATCAACCTCGGGCCAATCCGAGAAATGCACGCTGTCCGCATCCGCGCCGAAACGCGTCTGCCACACCTCTTCGCTGGTGAACACCAGCACCGGTGCGGCGTATCTCACTAATGCGTGGAACAATATGTCTAAAACCCTCCGGTACGCCATCCGCTTCGGATCGGTGGGCGCATCGCAGTACAGACAATCCTTGCGGATATCGAAGAAGAAGGCCGAAAGGTCTTCATTGGCGAAATCGGTCAGCAGGCGAACATAGCTGTTGAAGTCGAAGTCATTCACGGCGACCTTCAGCTTCGCATCCATATCGGCGAGCAAATGGAGCATATAGCGCTCCAGCTCGGGCATATCGGTGACCGCGACCTTTTCCGCATCCGAAAAGCCGTCGAGCGCGCCCAATAGATAGCGGAAGGTGTTGCGCAATTTGCGATACTGATCGGACACGCCTTGCAGGATTTCCTTGCCGATCCGGTGGTCCTCGGTGAAGTCCACGGTCAGCGCCCAAAGCCGCAAGATATCCGCACCGCTGTCGCGCATCAGGTCGAGCGGGTTGATCGTATTGCCGAGCGACTTGGACATTTTCATGCCCTTTTGGTCCATGGTGAAGCCGTGGGTCAGCACCGCGTTGTAAGGCGCCCGGCCGCGCGTGCCGCAGCTTTGCAGCAGGCTCGACTGGAACCAGCCGCGATGCTGGTCGCTGCCTTCGAGGTAGAGGTCGGCGGGCCATACCAGATCAGGCCAGCGCCCGCTTTCGAGCGTGAACACATGCGTGCAGCCCGAATCGAACCAGACATCGAGAATGTCGGTGACTCGCTCATAATCGGCGAGCGCATAGTCGCTCCCCAGATATTCAGCTGCACGTTCGTCGGACCAGCCATCGACGCCATTTTCGCGAACGCCCGCGATGATGCGTGCGTTGACGGCTGCGTCATTGAGATACTGGTTCGTTCCCTTTTTCACGAACAGCGTAATCGGCACGCCCCATGCCCGCTGGCGGCTGAGTACCCAGTCGGGGCGGCCCTCGACCATCGACGACAGCCGGTTGCGGCCCTTTTCGGGGATGAAGCGGGTGTCCGAGATGGCTTGCATCGCAGTCTCTCTTAACGTCATACCAGCGAAAGCTGGTATCTCTGGCGTTGGCTCATTGCCGCCTGAGACCCCAGCTTCTGCTGGGGTGACGGGGCTTAGTGGTCGATCCATCGACACAAACCATTGCGGCGTGCAGCGATAGATGACCTTCGCCTTCGACCGCCAGCTATGCGGATAGCTGTGCTTGTAATCCGCCGACGCGGCGAGCAACCCGCCCGCCTCACTCAGCGCGGTACAGATCGGCCCGTCGGGCGCGTTGAATTTGGGGTTGATGACGCTGCCTTCACCGCCCAGCCAGAGCCAGTCAGCGCGATATTTGCCGTCGCCTTCGACCGCGAAGACCGGATCGATGCCGTTCGCCTTGCACAGGTCGAAATCATCCTCGCCATGATCGGGCGACATATGGACCAGCCCGGTGCCGCTGTCGGTGGTAACGAAATCGCCAGCCAGCATCGGACGCGGCTTGGCAAAGAAGCCGCCAAGTGCGTGCATCGGGTGGCGGACGATGGTTCCCGCTAGGTCGGAGCCTTTGAAGCAAAGGCTCAGAGTGTGTTCGATAACCGCTTTGAAGTCGTTCAAATCGGGCAACGCTGCGTTAGGACGAAAGCCTAACCCTGTTCGGCCCATAAATGCTTTAAGCAAATCGAAAGCGACGACGTAATCTCGATCGTCATTGGCTTTGAAAAGGTAGTACGTAACATCAGGCCCATAAGCCAAAGCCTGATTGACCGGAATCGTCCAGGGCGTCGTCGTCCAGATCACAGCATGCGCGCCGACCAGTTCGGGGATGGGGCTTTCGAGTATCTCGAAAGCAACATCGATCTGGGTCGAGACGATATCCTCGTATTCGATCTCGGCTTCGGCCAAGGCGGTCTTTTCGACCGGCGACCACATCACCGGCTTGGCGCCGCGATAGAGCTGGCCGCTTTCCGCGAATTTCAGCAGCTCCGAAACAATCGTCGCCTCGGCCTGAAAATCCATCGTCAGATAGGGATTGTCCCAATCGCCATTGATACCCAGCCGCTTCAGTTGCTCGCGCTGCGTATCGACCCAGCCTTGCGCATAAGCGCGGCATTCGGCGCGGAATTCGACGGCGGGCACTTCGTCCTTGTTGAGCTTTTTCTTGCGATATTGCTCCTCGACCTTCCACTCGATGGGCAGGCCGTGGCAATCCCAACCGGGCACATAAGGCGCGTCCTTGCCCAGCAGGCTCTGCGTGCGGACCACCATGTCCTTCAGGATATGATTGAGCGCATGGCCGATATGCATATCGCCATTGGCATAAGGCGGGCCGTCATGCAGGATGAACTTCTCCCGCCCGCGGCGGCGGTTGCGAAGTTCCGCATATAGGTCCATTTGCTGCCAGCGCGCCAATATACCCGGCTCCTTCTGCGGAAGCCCGGCCTTCATGGGGAAATCTGTTTTCGGCAGGAAAACGGTGTCGCGATAATCAACTGGTTCGGTCATGTTGCGAAGGCGCTTAGAGGATAAAGCGCGGGGGATAAAGGCCTTCTAACCCCTCTCACGATGGGAGAAGGTTCACCGCCGCAACGCGGGCCCCAAGTCCTCGATATTATCGACCCAGATATAGCCATTATAGCTGTTTGCTATGTCGCCATATTGATTGACGTCGGCCAGGCCCTTGATTTGCCCGTCAACTACATCCTGAGCGATGATGACGCGGACACCTGCACCCTTCATCCGCGCAAGGAAGCGGTTGGGCCAGCCCCAGAGCGTGAATCCGATGTCGTCCAGCGTCAGGAGCATAAAGCCGTTCCGGCAAGATGCGGGGACGCTGCCCCATATGCCCGATAGGCGGTAGTCGGAGGCGCATTTGCGTGCGCCAGAAACCGAAAAGGTGCGATGACTGGGCCGAAGGCTTCGGATAAATCTAACAGCAGAGTCATCGCCTATAATTACGTTGCGGTCCAGCACATCAATAGCGGGTACAGGCAAACTCGCGACCAACTGCCTAGCAGCGCCTACGTCTTTCACATGCCAAAAGAGTTCCGGCCGGGTTAAGCCTGCAACAGCTTCGGCAATAGTCGAGTGCGGACGAGCTTGATCGGCGGTGCACTTGCTATCGAACTGCCGCGCAACCACCAGAACACCACCGGCGGCTTCGGTAGTGACTCTTATAGCATCCGCCTGCTGCCCAGCCGCCGCCTGTAACGCCCCGATGTCCGCGCCAACCGCGACCCCGCCATAGCCCCTGTTGGCACTCGCAACGCAGCCCGCCGTATCGCGCACGGGCTCCGCCGCATGATCGGCGATGAGCTTTGGCTTACCCACCGGCTTATCAGCGAGCCAGCTGGCCTGAAACAAGGTGAAGCCGAAAAACAAAGATGCGAAGAACAACAGCAATATGGTTTGGTTGCGTGTGAATGTCATGCGCCCGCCAATATGCCACGCGCCTGCTCGCAATCCGCCTGCATCTGCGCCATCAGGGCGTCCATGCTGTCAAACTTTTCCTCGCCGCGAATGAAGGCGTGGAATTCGACTTCAACAGTCTGATCGTAAAGATCTTCGGCAAAGTCGAAGAAATGGGGTTCGAGCAATTCCTTGGGCGGATCGAAACTTGGCCGAATCCCGAGATTTGCGGCCCCATCAAGCACGCGCCCGTCTGCCAACCGCCCCTTCACCGCATAAATGCCGTAACGCGGGCGGAGATAATGGCCCATGTCGATATTGGCGGTGGGAAAGCCCAAGAGCCGTCCATTCTTGTCGCCATGCTGAACGAAACCCTCTACCGCGAAAGGGCGGGTGAGGAGGCGGGTTGCGGTTTTGCAATCGCCCGCCTGCAATGCATCACGGATTCGGCTGGAGGATATTATCCCGCCTTCGTCGGTCACAGGTCCAATCGCGGTGGAAGCTAAACCATGCAACGGTCCCAGATCGCGCAGCACGCCAACATTCCCGCCGCGTTTCTGGCCGAAGGTAAAATCCTCGCCGGTCACCACCGCCGAAATACCGAGCCGCTCGACCAGCAATTTGGTGATAAAATCCTCCGCCGTAGTCGCGGCCAGGCTGGCATCGAATTCGAACACCAGCATAGCATCCGCCCCTGCGTCCTCAAACAGGCGTTGCCGCTGGTCCAGTGTCGTCAGCCGGAACCACGGTGCTTGCGGCGCAAAGAATCGCACCGGATGCGGGTCAAAGGTTGCGATGATTGCCGGTTTACCCGCCGCCTTGGCTTGAGCGATAGCTTCGCCCGCCACCGCCTGATGGCCGAGGTGAAAGCCATCGAAATTGCCCAGCGCCACGACGGCGCCGCGCAAGGCGTCGGGTATCCGTTCGGTTGCGTGGAGGCGGGGAATGGTCATTTCGCGGCGGAAGTCTCGGCCATCGGCACCAGCCCCGCGCGGATGACGCGCAGCGCATTTTCGCCCATCACAGCGCGTATTTCTGCTTCGGTAAAGCCTTCATCAAGCAACGCCTGCGTGACCTGTGTGAGCTGCGAGGTGTCGAACCGCACGGTGGTCGCGCCGTCATAATCCGAACCCAGCGCGACATGGGCAATGCCGACCAGATCGCGGACATGCTTCATCGCCTTGGCGGCAGCACGAGGATCGGTCGAGCACACCGCGCCTTCCCAATAGCCGATCCCGATGACGCCGCCGGTTTTTGCAACTCCCCTGATTTCATCGTCGGTCAGGTTACGGTTGACCTTGCACGTCGCCTGCACGCCGCCATGGCTGGAAACGACGGGACGCCGTGCCATCGCCAGTACTTCGGCAACGCCGGTGTGGCTAAGGTGGGCAATATCGACGATCATCCCCTTCGCCTCCATCCGCCGCACGATGTCGCGTCCGAATGGAGTAAGCCCGCCCTTTTTCAGCCCATGCATCGACCCGCCAAGCTCATTGTCGAAGAAATGCGTGAGGCCCGCCATGCGGAAACCTGCGTTGTAGAGCCGATCGAGATTGGCGGCTTTGCCTTCGAGATTGTGCAGACCTTCGATTGTCAGCATTGCGCCAACGTTGCGCATATCCTTCCGCCGGGAAGCGAGCAAAGTTTCGATTTGATCAGGGCTGTCGACTGCTTTCAAAAATCCACCCGAACGCGCAACGGCATCATCTCGCTTTTTCGCGTGATAGAGCGACCGTTCAACCAGCGAGCGCCAAGTCTTAACCGGCTGCAACTGCGCCACCGTCAGCAAAGTGATATTGTCGGTGTCAGATCCATTCCCATCATAATTCTGGTCTTTGGGTGTCTTTGTTACCGAGGAAAAAAGTTGCAAAGCGACAAAGCCGTTTTGCAACCTTGGCAGGTCCATGTGCCCGCGCGAAGCGCGAACATTTAAATCACGGTTCCACATCAGGGTGTCGCTGTGCAGATCGACAATCGTAAGTGTCCCGTGCAGCTTTATCGCCTGCTCACTGAACTTAATCAACGGCTTGCCATCGATGACATTCATCGAGCTTTCAACATAGCCCGGCGCAAAACCGAAAAAGCCGATGGCGGCAACACCGACCAACGCCAGCGGAATCCAGACCCTTTTGCGCATATCCCCTCCCCCTTATTTTCTAGACGCGGCGCACCAATGTGACGAAATCATGCGCCGGAACCTTGCCCTCGGCTGGGTGGCTTTCGCGCGCCGTTTCCTGCCACTCTGACTTGTCGAAAGCCGGCATTGACGTGTCGCCTTCCGGCTTACTCGCGATTTCGGTCAGCTCGATTCGGTCGGCAATCGGTAAGAAAAGTTTGAAGATTTCCGTTCCGCCAATAACGCAAACATGCGGGCCATTGGCAAGCTTCAAGGCTTCCTCCGCCGAGCGTGCGACCTCAGCGCCCTCTTCTTCCCAACCAGTCTCGCGGGTCAACACGATATGCCGCCGCCCGTCGAGCAAGCCCGGCAGACTGTCGAAGGTCTTGCGTCCCATGATCATTGGGCGGCCCTTGGTGATTTGTTTGAAATGGCGCAGGTCGGCGGGGATATGCCAGGGCATCCCGCCGTCCCTCCCGATAATTCCATTGGCGGCACGGGCGAGGACAAGGATAATTTCGGGATGATTCATATCCCTCGCTTTGCCTTGTAATTTTGAGGCCGTAAACCGGCAACTATCGATAAAGACGGGTTACGTGGCCGATTTTCCGTCCGGCACGCGCTTCCGCTTTGCCGTAGAGATGCACATTGGCAGCGGGATCGCCGAGCAGCTGCAAATACCGCTCGCCATCTTTGCCGATCAGATTCTGCATCTCGACGCGTTCGGCCACCGTTGCGGTGCTACCGAGCGGAAGTCCGCAAATCGCGCGAATATGGTTTTCGAACTGGCTAGTTTCGGCGCCTTCAATGGTCCAGTGCCCGCTATTGTGAACGCGCGGCGCAATTTCGTTGAACAACGGTCCTTCGCTGCTTGCAAAAAATTCCGCCGTAAACACTCCGACATAGTCGAGCGCGCCAGCGACTGCCGCGGCCATTTTGCGCGCCGCGACCTGCTGGCTTTCGATCAAAGGTCCGGCGGGGAGCGATGAGGTAGCCAATATGCCATCCTCGTGTGCGTTGCGTGGGGAATCCCAGTATCGGATCTCGCCATCAGCACCGCGCACCAGGATAACCGAAAATTCGGCGTCAAAACGTACCATGGCCTCTGCAATCAGCGGCTGCCCGCCAGCCCGCCGCCACGCACTGGCAAGTTCGCTTTTGCTGGTAACCCGAATCTGGCCCTTACCGTCGTAGCCCATGCGGATGGTTTTGAGGATGGTAGGAGTGCCTACTGCAGCGACCGCATCTTCAATCTCGATCTCGCTACGCGCGACCGCGAAATTGGCGGTCTTGCCGCCCAATCGCCGGACGAATTCCTTTTCGTCGACCCGGTCCTGCGCAACCTCGAGCGCCTTGATCGGCGGATGGATCGGCACTTCGCGCGCTATCGACTTGAGCGGCGTCACGGGGACATTCTCGAACTCGAATGTAACCACGTCGCACGCTGTCGCAAAGGCCTTGAGCGCAACCAGGTCGTCATAAGCGGCAATCGTGCTGTGCGCCGCGACATCGCAGGCGACATTGTCCCCGGCAGGCGCATAGACATGACAACGATAGCCCAATTGCGCCGCCGCCATCGCCAGCATCCGTCCCAATTGCCCGCCGCCCAATATGCCAATCGTCGAACCCGGAGGTAAAGCCGTCATTCGGGGGTCTCTGCCACTGAAGCAGTTTGTTCGGCGCGCCACGCTTCCAAACGCGCAGCCAGATCGGCGTCATTGTTCGCTAGCATCGCTGCCGCGAGCAAGGCCGCGTTGATTGCACCCGCTTTGCCAATGGCCAATGTGCCAACCGGAATTCCCGCAGGCATCTGCACGATCGACAGCAGACTATCCATGCCGTCCAATGCCTTCGACTGCATCGGTACGCCCAGCACCGGTAACCGCGTCATCGACGCCGCCATGCCCGGCAAATGCGCAGCACCGCCTGCCCCTGCAATAATGCATTTTAGTCCCCGATCCGCTGCACCCTTGGCATATTCATAGAGCCGGTCAGGCGTGCGATGCGCCGAGACAACCTTGCATTCGTGCGGCACATGCAACGCGGCGAGCGTCGCCGACGCCTCGCGCATCGTCTCCCAGTCGGAGCGGCTGCCCATGATGATCCCGACTATCGGTGCTGCTTCACTCAACGGCCATCCCCCGGATATGAGAAGCAAACGCTCTTAGCGTGCGCACCTTCGAACCGCAATTCCGAATAGTGCAGCGTTACAACAACCGTTTTCTAGGCCTGCATGTTGTAAACTCTTGCTTTTCTATGGGAAAGCTGGTTGAGAGGCGTCATAACACAAGATACCCCGGGTCGCATGAATTATCGGGGACAGGTATTGAACAACCAAGCGGACAAATTGTCCGCGTCGGGCGCAGCAGGGGGAATGTCTGCGCTCGAACGCGAGAATAACCAGCTAAAGGCGCGCATTGCGGAGCTTGAGCGACTTGTGGCTTGCGATACGCTGACGCCCTTGTTCAACCGCCGCCACTTCATGGAAGAGCTTGACCGTTGGTGCTGGCGCACGCATCGCTATGGCGGCGAATATGGCTTACTGTTCATTGATGTCGATAACCTCAAAACCGTCAACGATACGCTCGGTCATCAGGTTGGTGATATGCTGCTGATGGCAATTGCCAAGGGCTTATTGGGCGCCGTGCGCCGATCTGACCTGGTAGCGCGCATCGGTGGCGATGAATTTGCGATGTTGCTCGATAACATCCCCGAGGCCGAACTCGCCGGAAAGGCCGAACGTATCGCCAAGGTGATCGGCAAACTAAGCATCGATCATGCGGGTGCAACCCTGAAGCCGAGCATTTCGGCAGGCTTTACGCCGATCGAACCCGGGATCAAGCCATCCGAATTGTTGCTGCGTGCCGACCGTTCGATGTATGCGGCCAAGCAAGCCAAGGGCATCGGCCCGCTTACTTAACGCTCAGAAAGATAATAACGCTCGCCATTCAGCGCGTCGTTTAATTCATAGACAATCGGCTGTCCCGTCGGGATTTCCAGGCCGGTAATATCCTCGTCCGAAATGCCCGACAGATGTTTGACCAGTGCCCGCAGGCTGTTGCCGTGCGCCGAGATCAGCACCGTCTTGCCCGCCTTCAACTCGGGCACAATTGCACTTTCCCAATAAGGCAGCACGCGCGCGATGGTGTCTTTCAGGCTCTCGGTATTCGGTATCGCAATTCCTGCGTAGCGCGGGTCGGATGACAGGTCGTAAGGCGATCCTGTCTCAAGCGGCGGCGGCGGAATGTCGAAGCTGCGACGCCAGATCTTGACCTGTTCGTCACCATGCTTCGCTGCTGTCTCGGCCTTGTCCAACCCGGTCAGCCCGCCATAATGGCGTTCATTCAACTGCCAGTCCTTGGTCACCGGCACCCACAATCGCCCCATAGCCTCAAGCGCGAGATTGAGCGTCTTGATCGCGCGCGTCTGCACGCTGGTAAAGGCGATGTCGGGCGCGATGCCTTTTGCTTTCATCAGGTCGCCCGCCGCCCAAGCCTCTGCCGCGCCTTTCTCGGTCACATCCACATCCCACCAGCCGGTAAAACGGTTTTCCAGATTCCACTGCGACTGGCCGTGGCGGATAAGGATGAGTTTGGGCATAAGATTTCCTTCGCTGATTGCGCAGCGCCCTAACGCAAGTTGGTCAGATCGCCAATGTCATAAACCGGCTGAACGGGTCTTCGACATAATCGCCAAAGGGTGGGCAATATTCAAAGCCATGCGCCTCATATAACGCCAGCGCCGGAACAAATGCCTCTACCGAACCAGTCTCCAAACTCAACCGCCGATACCCCCGCTCGCGTCCCTCTGAAATGATATGCGTCAGCATCATCGCGCCCACACCTTTACGCAGATGATCGGCATGCGTCCGCATCGACTTGATCTCACCATGCTCGGCGTCGAGTTCCTTAAGCGCCCCGCAGCCCGCGAGGTTCTCGCTTTCCCAGATCGACCAGAAGGTCACGTCGGGCGCATTCAGGCCGTCAAAGTCGAGAAAATGACAACTCCCCTCAGGCGAATTTGCCAGCATCCCGGCAAAATGCGTTTCGAGCAGCGCGCGGATTTCAATTCCGCTGAGATCATCCTCGACGATCCGCATCGACATCGCTCAAACCATCTCCGCCAACGTCGCTAGGCACTCGCGCGCCAGCAGCATACACCGCTCCGGCGACCAGCCTTGGTCGGGATCATTACCGTGGACCGTGTCCTTATAGGGCATTTCGAGGGTCATCGACACGCAGCCGTGCGACGGTCCGAAACGCTCGGCGAGTTGGTTGGTGGACATGGTAAGGTTCGCTTTGCCCGGTCCCGCCTTGGCGTAACCCAGCTTTGTCTGGAAATCGGGTGTGCGTGCCGCGAGGCGGCTGATGAAGGTGTTATAACGCTCGCCCTGATCGTCGGTCCAGGACGGGATGCCTTCGAATCCTGCCATGAAAGCGGCGGGAATCGCTTCGTCGCCGTGGATATCCATCGCCCAGTGGACGCCTGTTACGTCCATCGCATTGCGGATGCCTAAAACTTCGGGGCTCTTGTCCGCGCTCGGCTCGGCCCATTCGCGGTTGAGGTTCACGCCCAAGAAATTGGTGCGCAAATGCCCGCGGCAACTGCCGTCCGGATTGCAGTTCGGCACGATATGCAGGCGGCATTTTTCGAGCAGCACTCGTGTATGCGGATTGCTCATATCGGTGAGCATGTCGAGCGCACCTTCCATCCAATATTCGGCCTGCGTCTCGCCCGGATGCTGGCGGGCATAGAGCCACACTTGAATATCGCCGCTGCCCATTTCGAGGCAATCGATCGGCTGACCTTCAAGGCTATGGCCGAGACAGCGATAGGTCACGCCCTCGCAGCTTGCGGTGTCGGCAACGACGTCGTGATGGCGCTCCATCGAGTAAGGCGCGAAATAGGCGAACCAGACGATGTCGCTGGCAGGCGTGTAGCTTATGGTCAGCGTGCCGCCGTCTTCGCTTTTATCATAGCTGCTGTCGGCGCGGCCCCAATAATCCCGGTCTTCGGACACGCAGGCGCGGTAATCGGGCCAGCCGCCGGGATAGGCGCTGGCTTCAAGGCCTGTGATCCGCAACGTGATTTCCTCACCCGCCGTGCAGGCGACGCGGAAGTGGAACCATTGCGCGAATTCAGAATCCTTATCCTTGCGGATGGCAAGGTTCGCGGTTGCGCCATCGATGGCGTGGACGATGATATTGCCGCTGTCGAAGGCAGCGTTGATGTCAGTGATTGGCATTTGCGTTCCTTAAATTACGGAACGCGGATAGTCTCACCTGATACGCCGGGGAAGTCCTTAAACATCGCCGATGCCAATTTTGATGCAGCAATTCCCGGCTGCGCGGCTGGCGAGCCTGCCTTCGCGGCCTGCACGGCCTTGCCTTCGAAGATCACCAGATTGTCGCTGCGCCGCACGATTCGGACCGCGAGCGTGGTTTCGACCTGAGCCTTCGGACCGCCGCCGAGATTTATGCCCACGCCAAGACCGACGCCCGAACCGTAACTACCCGTCGAACCGCCCACGCCGACGGAGACTGGCGAGCTGCGTTCGGCCTCGAATCGCTCTGTACTGACGCGCACTTCGGCGGTGACATCCGATCCGCCGCCGACCTTGTCGATATAGCCAACCCGCTGCATTTCGCGGGCGACGGCCGCAAGATAGGGGGACGCAGCCAGACCCTGCCCGGCAGCCGAATCGCCTGCAACCTCGACTGAATAACTGCCGGTACCGTAACCCACGCCGTCGGCAGCCCGGTTGAAGCGCGTGACTTCGACCGGTCCGGTCGGAACAACGCAGGCAGATAACGATGCCAGCATCAATAATGGCAAAAGTCGGTATATGTTGGTCATACCCATATCCTTACGCCGCGCTTATATGTTGGCAAGTGATGTATCGCGACTGAATCGTAAAAACGCAGGCTTCGCGCTTGACTTTGACCGCCTGCGCCCATAGGAGCGCGCCTTCAATTCAAGCTTTAGCTAACAAAAAGACGGGTAAATCCGATGAAAGTCGTCAATTCTCTCAAGTCCCTAAAGGGCCGCCACCGCGATAACCGCGTGATTCGCCGCCGTGGCCGGACCTATGTCATCAACAAAACCCAGCCGCGCTTCAAGGCACGCCAAGGTTAATTTAGGCGCTGCTGATTGATCGCATATGCTGTCATCAAACTGAGACAGCAAACTGAAATTGGAAAGACCGCCCCGGATATTTCGCGGGCGGTTTTTTGCGTCTGGATTGCGGGAAAATGAACCAGAAGATTACAACCGTCGTATTCGATGTCGGCAAGGTGCTGTACGAATGGGATTTGCGGCATCTATTTGCCAAATTGATCGACGATCCGGAAGAGCTGGAGTGGTTCGTCACGAACGTCATCACACCGCAGTGGCACTTCCAGCATGACGCTGGCCGCGCCCTTTCTGAGATGGTGCCCGAACGCGTTGCTGAATTTCCCGAGCATGCTGCCCTGATTGAGGCCTATGCGACCCGGTTTAACGAAACGATTCCCGGGCCGGTTGTCGGTTCACTCGAAATTGTTGCCGAACTTGCCGGTCGCGGCGTCCCGCTGTTCGCGATCACCAATTTCGGTGCAGAGTTTTGGGATATGTTCCGCCCGACCCAGCCGATATTCGATCATTTTGGCGATATCATCGTGTCCGGCACCGAGAAGATGATGAAACCCGACCCAGCGATTTACGCGCTCGCGCTCCAGCGCTTTCGCCTGAAACCCGGCGAGGCTATTTTCATCGACGACAATCACGACAATGTCGTGGCTGCCCGCGCCAACGGCTTTGTCGCGCACCATTTCACCGATGCCTGTAACCTTCGTTCGGAATTGGCGAAATGTGGCTTTGTCGATGCTCAATAAAACTTGAAGCCAAAGCCTTCCATTCGGACTTGGTCTGTGCTTTAGCGACCAGCGACTTTCCCATATCAAGGACGCTTTTCTCCCATGAATATCCATGAATATCAGGCCAAGGAATTGCTGGCAAAATTTGGCGTGGCCGTTCCTGCCGGTATCGCGGCGCTCAGCGTCGAGGAAGCCGTTGCCGCCGCAAAGCAACTCCCCGGCCCGTTATATGTGGTGAAATCCCAAATCCACGCCGGTGGCCGTGGTAAGGGCAAGTTCAAGGAATTGGGTCCGGATGCCAAAGGCGGCGTTCGTTTGGCGTTCAATCTCGATGAGGTTGAAGCCCATGCCAAGGAAATGCTGGGCAATACGCTGGTGACGATCCAGACCGGCGATGCTGGCAAGCAGGTCAACCGTCTGTACATCACCGACGGCGCCGACATTAAACAGGAATTCTACCTTGCTTTGCTCGTCGACCGTGCGACCAGCCGGATCGCGGTTGTGGCCTCAACCGAAGGCGGCATGGACATCGAAACCGTGGCGCATGATACGCCAGAGAAAATCCACACCATCACCATCGATCCGGCAACCGGTATCATGCCGCATCATGGCCGCAGTGTTGCCAAGGCGCTCGGCCTCACCGGCGATCTGGCTAAGCAGGCGCAGACTGTGCTCGCTGGCCTTTACGCAGCGTTCATTGGTACCGATGCCGAGCAGATCGAAATCAACCCGCTGGCGGTCTGCAAAGGAGCGAACGGCGATGAACTATTGGTGCTCGACGCCAAGGTTGCGTTCGACGGCAACGCAATGTTCCGCCACAAGGACCTGGCCGAACTTCGCGACCTGACCGAAGAAGACCCCGCCGAAGTCGAGGCATCCGAATATGACCTCGCCTACATCAAGCTCGACGGCAATATCGGCTGCATGGTCAATGGCGCAGGGCTTGCGATGGCGACGATGGATATCATCAAGCTGAACGGCGAATTTCCTGCGAACTTCCTCGACGTCGGCGGCGGCGCATCAAAAGAGAAAGTCACGGCGGCGTTCAAGATCATCCTCAAGGACCCCGCCGTAAAGGGCATCCTCGTCAACATCTTCGGCGGCATTATGAAATGCGACATCATAGCCGACGGTATTGTTGCGGCGGCCAAAGAAGTGAATCTGTCGGTGCCGCTCGTTGTTCGCCTTGAAGGCACCAACGTTCAACAAGGCAAGGACATTCTCGCCAATTCAGGCCTGCCGATCGTTTCAGCCAATGACCTTGGCGATGCTGCAGAAAAGATTGTGGCCGAGGTTCGCAAAGCGGCATAAGCAAATGCACTTGACGTTCACGTAAACGTCAAGCATAGGCGCAACATATTTTGACGGGCATCCACTCGTCGTGATTAGGTGAAGAGGACTGAACCATGAAGATCATCGTCCCTGTGAAGCGGGTCATCGATTATAACGTGAAGCCGCGGGTGAAGCCCGATGGCTCCGGTGTCGATCTTGCCAATGTCAAAATGAGCATGAACCCGTTTGACGAAATCGCGGTCGAAGAAGCGCTGCGCCTGCGCGAAAAGGGCGTTGCGACCGAAGTGATTGCGGTTTCCGTCGGTCCTGAAAAGGCGCAAGAAACTTTGCGCACCGCACTCGCCATGGGCGCCGACCGCGCGATCCTGGTGGTTGCCGAAGATGTCGAGCCACTGGGTGTTGCCAAAATCCTTGCCAAGATCATGGACGAAGAACAGCCCGGCCTTGTTATCTTGGGCAAGCAGGCGATTGACGATGACAGCAACCAGACTGGCCAGATGCTGGCGGCGCTCACTGGCCGTCCGCAAGGCACGTTTGCCAGCGCGGTTGAAGTGTCTGGCGACAGCGTCTCGGTCACCCGCGAAGTCGATGGCGGCAGCGAAACCGTTTCGCTCAAGACCCCGGCAATCGTCACCACCGACCTTCGCCTGAACGAACCGCGTTATGCGTCGCTGCCCAATATCATGAAGGCCAAGTCCAAGCCGATGGCGCACAAGACGCCCGCCGATTACGGCGTAGACGTCTCACCGCGCCTCAAAACATTGAAGGTCAGCGAGCCGCCCGTGCGTAGCGCAGGCATCAAGGTTGCCGACGTCGATGCGCTGGTCGCAAAACTCAAGGAAATGGGAGTGGCCGCATGAAAACCCTCGTTTATGTAGAACATGACAATGCGTCGATGAAGGACGCGACTTTGGCTGTGGTAACTGCTGCATCGCAATTGGGCGAAGTCCATTTGCTGGTCGCCGGTTCGGGCTGCGGCGCGGTAGCCGAACAAGCAGCCAAGATCGCTGGCGTTGCCACCGTCCATGTCGCCGATGACGCCGCCTACGCCCATCAGCTCGCCGAAAATGTCGCGCCATTGGTCGCCGGATTGATGGGCACGCACGACGCGTTCCTCGCGCCTGCGACCAGCCACGGCAAGAACATCGCACCGCGCGTCGCCGCGTTACTCGACGTGATGCAGATATCGGACATCCTCAGCGTCGAGAGCGCTGATACGTTCACCCGCCCAATTTACGCAGGCAACGCGATTGCCACCGTGCAGTCGTCCGACGCCAAAAAGGTCATTACCGTTCGCGGCACCGCCTTTGCCAAGGCAGAGCCCACTGGCGGTTCGGCGAGCATAGAAGCGGTTTCGGGTAGCGGCGATGCGGGCCTGTCCCGCTTCGTCGGCAGCGAGATTGCCAAGCAGGAGCGCCCCGAGCTGACATCTGCCAAGATCATCGTCTCCGGCGGTCGTGCGCTAAAAGACGCAGCGACGTTCAGCGATGTCATCCTCCCCCTCGCCGACAAGCTCGGCGCAGGCGTCGGCGCATCGCGTGCGGCAGTTGACGCAGGCTATGTCCCCAACGACTATCAGGTCGGCCAAACCGGTAAAATCGTCGCCCCCGAAATCTATATCGCGGTCGGCATCTCCGGCGCGATCCAGCATCTTGCAGGTATGAAAGACAGCAAGGTCATCATCGCGATCAACAAGGACGAAGATGCGCCGATCTTCCAAGTCGCCGACATCGGTCTTGTCGCCGACCTGTTCACGGCAGTGCCGGAGTTGGTTAGCAAGCTCTGATTTCGGTGTCTGCGGAATTGAATTTCGAAAGAGATGGGGCGGTGCGGCTAGAGCGCGCCGCCCTTTCTATTTTGCCTGATCTGGAAGCTTTACTCATGGACCTGCCAAATGACCGGGCAGGCGTCAGAATTTATGGACGCCCGGAGTTAGCTGCATTACTCTCGCCAGACAGTTGTTTTGGACGAGTGTTACAACCCTATGTTGTCACGCAGCATCGGCCTGTGAGGGCAATTATGTTCGATAAGTCTGCTGAAACGAATTGGGCGCTCGGATGGCATCAGGACAGGACCATCGCGGTAAAGGAACGGCGCGATGTTCCTGGATTCGGGCCTTGGTCTATTAAAGCTGGGGTGCAGCATGTTGAGCCTCCATTCGATATGACGGAGCATATGGTGACAACGCGCATTCATCTGGATGACGTTCCGAGCGATAACGCGCCGCTGCTAATCGCGCTTGGTTCTCATCGAATGGGAAAGCTGAGAGAAAGCGAGATGGGACTTGTAGCGTCTCGGAACCCCACAATGGAGTGTATTGCTTCGACTGGTGATGTCTGGGTTTATTCCACTCCCATAGTCCATGCGTCTGCTGCTTCTGATTTGAAAGCCCGGCGTCGCGTGTTGCAAGTCGACTACGCGCCATTTGATCTTCCGGGTGAACTGGAGTGGCAAGGCATATAAGTGCGACTCCCCTTGCACCACACCCGCAAATGCCCGAAGGGCCGCGCATGAACTCCGCCTCCACGACCGTCTATATTACCGCCACTCTCAACTACCACCTGCCGCAGGCTGCCGATGTGCTGCTCGCGGTTGAGGCTATTCCTATGGATGATCAAAAGCTGCTGACCGACTTACTTAAGGTCAAGGGCGATTGCTCTCCGCTCACCACCATTGAGGGAATGGACGGCCTGGGGCGGCGGACATGGCTGCATGCGACGGGGCGCATCGACATCAGCTACACCGCGACCGCCGCGATTGACCGCGCGCCGACCAATATCGCAGGCCTCGGCGTCGTACCGCACGCCGATCTGCCGCCTGCCTATATCCAGTATCTGATGCCCAGCCGCTATTGTCCGTCGGACAAGCACGAAAACTTTGTGACCACCCGCTTTGACGGCCCGACCAAGGGCGACCAAATTCTGCAGATGGCCGAGTGGATTTACGATAATATCGAATATGCACCGGGCTTTTCAGGGACCGGATCCACCGCGACCGATACCTTCATTTCGCACCGCGGTGTATGCCGTGATTTCGCGCATCTGTTGATCGCCTTCGCCCGCGCCGCCGACGTCCCTGCGCGCATGGTGTCGGCTTATGGCCTCGGCATCGATCCGCCTGACTTCCATGCAGTTGTAGAAGTCTATCTCGATGGCCGCTGGCATCTGGTCGACGCGACGCGGCTAGCGCCCGAAGAGAATCTGGTGCGGATAGCGGTCGGCCGCGATGCCACCGACATCAGCTTTATGACGATATTCGGTACGGCGAACATGATTTCGCAGACAGTGAAGGTCGAATTGGCCTAAGGTAGCAAATCCGAAGGCAAAGTCGGCTCGCTCAAGATTTTCTCCATCCGCCGCCAGCGTGTCGCGGTATCCGGGCTGCCGCGTTCGATATAGGCGCGCACCAGATCCTTACCCCAGCCATAATTGATCACATAGCTGCGATAATGATCGGTGAACGCCACCGACTGTTCAGCACGAGCGGGCGACAGCAGCAAATATTTCTGCGTCAGATCGAGCGCCTGTGCGCGGGTCACCTCGCCGTCCAGATACATCTTCGCAATCGTCAACCGCGCGCCCGACAGTGCGTCGGTCATTTGCTGCATCTTCCAATAAGCCTCCGCCGTCGTCGGATCGAGGCCTGCCAGCGGATAGAGCACATCGCGCTCAAACGATAATCGCTCCGGGCCGGGGAAGGCCAGATCGATTCCATAATTCGCGCTGCCTTCGGACAAGACGCTGGTGGGGCTGTAGAGCGGGTTGACTTCATATTCGTTCCAGCCCCGACCCCCATTGTCGCCACGAGCCAGCCGCTCCTCGACCATCAAATTGAGAACATGATGCCCGGGATAGCCTTCATGGCACCCCAGATCGACCGCGCGGCTGATACGGATCGGTAGATCAGTGTTTATCTGGATCAGGCTTTTGTAATTGCCCTTGTAATAATTATAGCCAGACCAGGTTTTGCCGGTGACGAATTCCATCGTGAACGTCTCGCCATCCGGCAATTTGATATGTTTGGCGGTTCGTTTCTTGCACTCGGCAATTGCAGCATCGAACACGCTTTGCAGGCGGTCTTTTGGAATAACATAACGCTCGTTGAAAGCATCGACCCGCATCGCCAGCGCGCCTTCGCCGGGTATGAGCTTTTCAAGACTGGCAAGAATCGGATCGTAACCGCCGAGCGGTTTAAGATCGGGAACGGTGGCAAACTGGCCCTTGGCCTCATCATAGAAGTTGAACTTCTTGCCCTGCAGCATCTGCAGCCTGGTGTCGGCAGCAACCAGCATACCACGCAGCGCCAGCGCACGGCGCCGATCTGCTTCGTTCGAAATTTGCGGTAACGCTGCATCGACAGCAGTCGTCAGCGCGCGGGCATCGGCAATCAGCTCAGCAAGCGAGCGCGGATTCGCCTTCGCTGCCTTTTGCAGTCTAGCCGGACCATAATAAGCATCGACATATTCCGCCTCATGCGTGCCCGCCTCCAACGTCAATTTGATATAGGCATTGGCAATGTCACCAACCGCCATAACCGGAGCAGCGGTCACCGCCGCAGGGGCGGTGCTTCCGGTAGTGGCGCATCCGGATGCCAACAGCGCGGCTGCTACAAGTACATAATGATATTTCATTTCTGTTCTCCAGCCTTGGGCGACTGTTGCGCGACCATTCGCAATACCAGATATCCCGCGACCGCCGACAGCAGCGACCCCATCAGCACACCTATTTTTACCGCGTCACCCTGCGCCGCATCGGTAAAGGCGAGACCGCCGATGAACAGGCTCATTGTAAAACCAATGCCGCACAACAACGCCACGCCATACACCTGCGCCCAGCTCGCATCTTTCGGACGTGCTGCGATGCCGAACTTTACAGCCGCCCAAACGCTGCCGAAAATGCCAAGTTGCTTGCCTACAAACAGACCCAGCGCGATACCAAGCGGCAATGGCGCTGCCAGCGACGACAGGCCAACGCCCTCCAGTGAAACGCCGGCATTGGCAAAACCGAACAGCGGTACGATAAGAAACGCGACAGGTTTGGCGAGCGCATGCTCCAACCGATGCAGCGCCGAATCTTCGGCATCTGGTGCACCCGCCGTCCGGCGAAACGGAATGGCAAAGGCAGCCATTACCCCTGCGATGGTGGCGTGAACACCGGACAACAGGGTCGCATACCAAAGCAGCGCGGCCAGAATCAGATATGGCCAAAGCGCATTCACCCTCAACCTGTTCAACGCCATCATCGCAAACCAAATCACTGCCGCTGCGACCAGCGCCGTAATCTTGAGTTCGGCCGTATAAAATAAAGCAATGATCGCAACCGCGCCCATGTCATCGACAATCGCAACGGTGGTCAAAAACAGTTTGAGCGAGGCAGGCGCACGGCTGCCCAATATCGCCAATACGCCAATAGCGAACGCAATATCGGTCGCAGCCGGTATCGCCCATCCGCGAACGAGGGCAGAATCTCCTCCTGCGACCATCAGATAAATTGCCGCCGGCACAATCATCCCTGCCGCCGCTGCAATCACCGGAAGCCGCCGGTCGGCCCATGTCGACAGATGCCCGTCGACAAATTCGCGCTTGATCTCGAGTCCCACCAACAAGAAGAAAATCGCCATCAACCCGTCGTTGATCCACAGATGGACCGTCATTGGCCCAAGCTTGGGTGTAAGCTCGGGTCCGATCACTGCATGTACGAAATGGAAATAGTCCAAGCCCCACGCAGAATTGGCGACCAGCATTGCCGCCGCCGCCGCCGCCATTAACAATACTCCGCCGGTTGCTTCGCTGGCGAGGAACTCGCGCAGTGTCGAACGCCCGCTGGCCTGTTTACTGCGTTCCTTCATCATCCCCGTTTATGGCCCGCGCTATTAAGGCTGGCAAGCATAGCCAGAATTCCAATGCAAATTTCTTGCCTTGTTGGTTTTGCATCGGCTACCAATTGTAACAAGGGGGGCAAAGGTGGGGGTCAACCGGACCAGAATGACAAAGGAAATTGAAATGGGAAAGCGGCAATGAACATGCCGTCAGACCCCGAGTTGACCGAAGGCCAGAAGGCGTGCCTGCGGCTGGTCGACGACCATCACACATCGAAGGAAATTGCCCGTAAGCTTGGCATCTCGCCTTTCACCGTCGATCAACGGCTCGATGCCGCGCGTCGCAAGCTACGTGCCGCCAGCCGAAGGGATGCCGCCAAGATTTTCGCGGCGATCGAGCGCGGCGTGATATCCGAGCCGTTCGTATACGAAACAGGGCGGCTTGAGACTGCCGGATTTGCTGATATCTCGACCTTACCCCCGGGCCGGGCAGGACAGGCATTGGAGAGACTTTCTTCGCTGGTATCTGTGCCGCCCCTCGGTGGGGAAAGACATGAATTATCGAAAAAGGAAATTTTGGTTCAATCACTGAACATTGCTTTTTTCAGTACCTTGGTGATCGCCTTTGTCGTCGTTGTTCTGACTGGAACGTTGCGACTGTTCGAATAGGTCTCCTTGGCTGGCGGCATTGTCCGGTCCAACAGGGAGATATTCCGTGGTGAGTTTTGACTTCAAATCAGCACAGCAACTGGCGTCCGATATTCGTTCGGCACATCGGGCAATCGATAATGCGCTGGCCGATGTGGCGACTCTGACAATGTCAGTGATCGACACCTGCCGCACATCCGATGCGCCTCCGGCGAGGACACAGGCCGCGATTGAGGGCGTAGCGGCAGGTCTCAATAAGCTGGTAGACGCGCGTAAGGGCTTTGTCATGGCACATCGCGAAATTGCGATAGCCCAGCGTGACAGCAACCTGCAGGAGATAAATTTCGGGTGCGTCGGCCCCGGTCCAATGCTCCAGCCAGCGGGTCTTCGGGTCGTAAACGGCTGATGCTGGAGGCCCGCGCCCGTTCTCATAATCCGATCTGAGGACGGGCCGGGCATGGATGTTTTGCAGGGAAGTTTCATTTTCGCCCTGCTGCTTTGTGCCGCATATGGCAGCATAGCGGGGGGACGGACAGGATTAGCGGGATCGGCAATATTCTTGGCTGCAACCGCGCTTACGGCAGCGGGGGCAATGCTCAACCCGACGTGGACGAGCACCTCTTACGCCGTGTTCGCTGTAGACAGCGGTTGTCTGCTGTTGCTCGCGGCGCTGGCTGTGAACAGCAACCGTTTCTGGCCGATATGGGCGGTCGGGTTCCAGTTGGTTGCAGTGGCAACGCATATAGCCACAATCTGGATTCCCGATATCGTGCCCAAAGCGTATCAGGCCATTTTGTCTTTCTGGAGCATCCCGATCCTGTGGGTGATGGTTGCCGGAACGCGCAAGGATCGACGATATGAACGGGATGCACCCCGCAGGGGCTGACCCCCGGTAACTCCGACAGATTTTTGAGATGGACGGCGCGCTGCTGGCGCAGCCGGTAGGGAAATTGCGTCTGCATGAGCGATCTTTTTGCGACAATCGAACTTGTCCAGCGCGAGCTGCTGCTGTTTAGCGCGGTCTGGTTGCTGATCGGCGCAATCGACGACATTTGCATTGATGTGATCTGGATTGGTCGTTGGCTTTACCGGCGCTCTACCTACTACCGGTCGCAGCGACCGTTGCGAACGTATGAATTACCCGCAAGCACACAGCCCGGTCTGCTGGCGATATTCATACCAGCATGGGGCGAGGCCGCAGTGATCGGTCATATGCTGGAGCATTGTAACCGGGCTTGGTCGGCTAGTAACTGCACGCACCGAATCTACGTCGGCTGCTATCCCAATGACAATGCGTCGGTGGCAAAGGTTGTCTCGGCTGCACGGCTCAGTTCGAACGTCAGGTTGGTGCTGGTGGGGCAACCCGGTCCATCGACAAAGGCAGATTGCCTCAACCGGCTTTGGGAGGCGCTGCTATCGGATGAAATCGCTGGCGGATACAAGGCCAAAGCCGTCATCCTGCATGATGCCGAAGATGCAGTTCATGCCGATGAACTCGCCATTTTCGACCGGCTCATCGGCAAAGGCGGGGCGGTGCAATTGCCGGTCATTCCCGTTCGAACGCCCGGGTCGCGTTGGATCAGCGGGCATTATTGCGACGAATTTGCCGAAGCGCATGCAAAGTCACTTGTGGTACGCGAAGCGCTGGGCGCGTCATTGCCCCTAGCCGGAGTCGCATGCGCCATTGACCGGAACCTGCTTGGGCGAATTGCGCTACAAGCCGAGGGCAAGCCGTTCGACGTGGGCAGTTTGACCGAAGACTATGAACTCGGCCTGCGCCTCGGATCCGCGGGCGGGCGAACGATCATGGCGCGGCTGGTTGACCGCAATGGCCAGTTGGCGGGAACCCGGGCCTGTTTCCCCGATACGCTATCGGCGTCCGTGCGACAGAAAACACGCTGGCTTACAGGCATTGCTCTGGCCGGCTGGGATCGCCTCGGCTGGCAAGGCAACATTGCCCAGAAATGGATGCTGGTGCACGACCGCCGTTCGATATTTGCCGCTATCGTGCTGGTTATGGCCTATCTTTGCATCGTGCTTACGGTGATGCTCGCGCTTTTCGAGGCGCGCGGCCTGCACAAACCTTCCCCTCTGTCGCCTGCATTGCTCTCGCTTTTGGCGGTGAACGCACTGTTCCTCATATGGCGGCTGGCAGTGCGCGCAGCGTTCGTCTGGTCGCTATATGGGCCATTCGAAGCCCTATGCTCGGTTCCGCGCAGCATCATTGCCAATATCATCGCGATCATGGCGGCGAGGCGAGCTTGTTCGGACTATTTGCGGCATTGTCTTGGTGCCCCTCTGCGCTGGGACAAGACCGCACATCACACCGTTCCCGGCCCACTGCGAGGCGATTGAAATGCGCGGGCGGCATTTCGGGTTTCTCGCAACATTATGCTCGGTCTGGATCGCCGCTCGCGTCGGCTTTTTGTCGATGTTACCCGAAGACGTTGCACCGATGGCAAACATCGCACATCCTGCTCAGGAAGCGATGTCCGAGATTGACGCTAACGATGCATCAGTCACTCTCGCAATAACACAATCGGTATCGCGAACTGCCATTGATGTTTTTGTTTCAGCACCTCGACAATTTCAGCCAATGGCACAGGATAGCGGTGGGCTAGTGTCGTCAGTTGACCCCTCCGTGGGCAATTTTGAACGGCCTCCCACTCGGTCACCATTGACGTCGGCGCTGCAACCGCTGGCCGCTATCAGTGGCAAAAGCCCATGGTCGGTCTACGCATATAGTTTTTTTCGGGATGGCGCACAGGCCGGCGGCAGTCTCGGCGGCGGGCAATATGGCGGTAGCCAGAGCGGCTTTGTTGGAACATACGGCTTGGACGGTGACACCCAAATCGCGGTACTGCTACGCGGCGCAATTGCGCATGGCAACACGAACGAACGTGAAGTCGGCGCCGGATTGCGTTGGCAGCCAGCGCGCAATATTCCCATCACGCTGACCGCCGAGCGCCGCTTTCGCCACGCCCGGGCGGATGCGTTTGCGGTCTATGTCGCAGGCGGGGTATCACAAGCAAGCTTGCCGCTCGACTTTCGGCTCGACGCATTTGCGCAAGGAGGGCTGGTTTCAGGCAAAGGCGGTGGCACCTTTTTCGACATGACCGGCCGTGCAGAACGCAAATTGACAACTGTCGGAAAAGTGCCGGTTACTCTCGGCGCAGGTATCTGGGGCGGCGGCCAAAACGGTATTTTCCGAATAGATGCGGGTCCAACTATTGGCACCGAAATCCGCCTCGGCCCAGCAAATGTGCGCGTCAACGCTGATTGGCGATTCCGTATCGCCGGCGATGCGAGACCCGCGAGTGGCCCCGCGCTCACATTGTCCACCAGTTTCTAAGGCGGAGCCTTTATCCTGCCGCGAAATGCCGTTAGGGTTTTCGGGTAGCAATGGATATTTACCTTCCCATCGCCAATTTGTCGGTCAATGCCTTGGTCATCATCCTGCTGGGTGGCGGCGTCGGCATGCTTTCGGGAATGTTCGGTGTCGGCGGCGGGTTTCTGACTACACCGTTGCTCATCTTCTATGGCATCCCGCCTACGGTCGCCGCAGCGTCGGCCTCGACTCAGGTCACAGGCGCAAGCGTCTCGGGCGTATTCGCGCATATGAAACGTGGCGGAGTAGATTTCCAGATGGGCGCAGTGCTGGTCGTCGGCGGGATGCTCGGTACTGCCGCCGGGGCGGCGATATTCGAATTGCTGGAATCGCTCGGCCAGATCGATACCGTCATCAACATCCTCTATGTGCTTATGCTTGGCAGCATCGGCGGGCTGATGGCGAAAGAGGCATTGGGCAGCGTGCTCGCGGTGCGCGCCGGACGGCCAGTACCTGCGGCCAAACGCCGCCACCACCCGCTTGTAGCCAACCTGCCGATGCGCTGGCGCTTCTATCGCTCGGGATTGTATATTTCACCTCTGGCACCGCTCATTCTAGGCTTTATCACCGGCATCATGACGATGCTTTTGGGCGTCGGCGGCGGCTTCATCATGGTGCCCGCGATGCTCTATTTACTCGGCATGGGCGCGCAGGTCGTCGTCGGCACATCGCTGTTCCAGATCTTGTTCGTTACCATGACCGCAACGATGATGCACAGCCTGACTACAAAGGCAGTCGATATCGTGCTTGCCGTATTCCTCCTGATCGGCAGCGTCATTGGTGCACAGATCGGCGCGCGACTCGCGCAGCGCATGCGGCCTGAAAATCTCAGGCTACTGCTTGCCGGAGTTGTCCTGCTTGTTGCCGTCCGCATGGCGCTTGGTCTGGGTTGGCGTCCCGACGAGATTTACACGGTGCAGGCGCTATGAGATTACTTTTTGCACTTCTCCTGACGCTCCTGCCAGTGTCAGCCTCTGCGCAAAACGTCCCCAAGCTGGTACCCGATGTGTCGCAGCGGCAAATCGACATCCAGTCGGGCTTCACCGGTGCCGAGCTGCTATTGTTCGGCGCAATTATCTACCCGCGTGGGGTCGCGCCCGAAGGTCAGATCGACGTCGCCGTAGTTCTGCGCGGCCCGGCGCGACCGATCACCTTACGCGAAAAGCAGAAGATTGCCGGTATCTGGATCAACGCCGATAGTAGCGATTTCCGCTCGGTCCCGGCCTATTACGCGATTGCCTCCTCGCGCCCGCTCGACAAGATTGTCGATGACAAGACCGCTGCCATCTACGAACTTGGCCTCGACAAGCTGCAACTATCGCCCAGCGGTGAGGTCGATGCGAAGGAGCAGCGACGCTTTTCGAACGGACTCGTCGATCTCAACAAGCGCGACGGGCTTTTCCGGCAAAACAGCAATAGCGTCGATATCACCGACCAGGTGCTCTACCGCGCGCGGCTTTACGTACCGTCGAGCGTACCCGTCGGCACTTACACCGCTGAAACCCTGCTGTTCCGTAACGGTCGGGTCATCGTCGCCGACGACAAAGTCGAAGTGCGCGTCCGCAAGACCGGCTTTGAACAGCTCATTACGATATTGGCGCGCGATTATTCGTTGTTTTACGGTACGATGGCGGTTCTGGTCTCGCTGCTACTCGGCTGGTTTGCAGGATATATATTCCAGCGGGTTTAGGGTCAGGACCATCATGCAATCTGCGCTGCCCGATAGTAAATAATTCTTTACCTGTCCGCCCTATGCCTTTGGTTTCAAAGTAACGGGAAAGTCGAAGAATATGGATATCACGGGAAATCACCAATTTTCCTCAGGGACGCCCGTTGAAAGTGGCGGATCGGCTGCGTCGCTGACTTCGGTTCCCATTTCACACGGGATTCGCGCACCCGAACCAGCCGCCCCGCCACCAGCGCCAACGCCTTCGACGCTGCACCATATCGGCTATGTGATGGAAATTGCAGGGTCCGGATCCCAGGTAACTCTGGACGCGCAGGTGCTGCACGAACTGGTTAGCCATAGCGATCCAAGCATTGCCATGGCGGGCCAGGTCGGTAGCCAGATCAAGATTCGCGTCGGCAACACCTGGCTGCTTGCCAGCATCCGCACGCAGAAGCTGCATACTGCAGAACATGGCGCGATCCTCGCTGCCGTCGACTTCCTCGGCGAAGGCGATGAGGAAAGGCTTACCGGCAAAATCTACAATTTCCGCCGCGGTGTCACGCGCTATCCGGTCCCGGGCAGCGAAGTATATGCCGTCTCCAGCCCCGACATGAAGCAGGTCTATGCCGCCGATTCTCGCGCGCATGTCGAAATCGGCACGGTATTTCCGACCAAAGACATTCGCGGCGCACTCTATGTTGACGCCATGCTCGGCAAGCATTTCGCGCTTTTGGGATCGACCGGTACGGGTAAATCGACCAGCGCGGCACTCATCCTGCACAAAATCTGCGATATCGCGCCTGAAGGCCATATCGTGATGATCGACCCGCACGGCGAATATTCCGCGGCGTTCAAGCACAATGGCGCGTTGTTCGACGTCAACAACCTCGCCATGCCCTATTGGATGATGAACTTCGCCGAGCATGTCGAAGTGTTCGTGACGTCCAATGGCGACGATAAACAGATCGACAGCGACATCCTTGCGCGGTGCCTGCTGCAGGCACGCTCGAAAAACCGCATCGCCGAAAGCATTGGCAAGCTGACCGTCGATGCGCCGATACCCTATCTGCTGTCGGACCTGACCAACATCATCCAGACCGAGATGGGCAAGCTCGACAAGGCCACCAACAGCGCGCCGTTCATGCGCCTCAAAGGCAAGATCGAGGAACTGAAGGCCGACCCGCGCTATAATTTCATGTTTTCGGGGATGCTCGTTGGCGACACAATGGCCGATTTTGTCGGCAAGATTTTCCGCCTGCCATCGGGCGGCAAACCGATCTCGATCATTGATGTTTCAGGCGTGCCTTCGGATATTACCTCGACCGTGGTTGCGGTGCTTTCTCGCCTCGTATTCGATTACGCAATCTGGTCGCGCAACGAACCGCAGCGGCCGATATTGCTCGTCTGCGAAGAGGCGCACCGTTACATTCCATCCGACCGCGTTGCAAAGGCCAGCGCCGTGCGTTCGATCCTCGAACGGATTGCCAAGGAAGGCCGTAAATATGGCGTTTCCTTGGGCCTGATTACGCAGCGTCCGTCCGATCTGGCCGAAGGCGTGCTGTCGCAATGCGGCACGATTATTTCGATGCGCCTCAACAACGACCGCGACCAGGCCTTCGTCCGCGCCGCCATGCCCGAAGGCGCGCGCGGCTTCCTCGATTCCATCCCCGCCTTGCGTAACCGCGAATGCATCATCTGCGGCGAAGGTGTCAGCATCCCGATCCGCGTCGCGCTCGACAATCTCGAAGAAGAAAAACGTCCCGCATCGGAAGATCCGCTGTTCAGCCAGCTCTGGCAAGAAACCGGCGGCGAAGCCGAGATATTGGAGCGGGTAGTTCGCAGATGGCGCGCGCAGGGGCGGTAAATCTAAGGCTGCCGTCGCTCGAACGGTTTCAACCCCCGCCCCAACCGGTTAGCGCCCAGCGCGATCCCGTCGCCTGACCAGTCTGCCAGAAACACCGTTTCGCGCTCTACCCCCGGCGCGATACTAGCTTCGTTGGCGCTTATCGCGAGGCCTGCGCTGGTGTTGACCCGGCCTTCGGGGGCGACGGTAATGAAGGCGCTGTAATTTTCCTTTGACGCGCCTTGAACGAACACATTACGCGCGATCTGGCCGACCGCACCGCCGGGTAGGTCGATCATATAATTGGTTTCGCGGCCTCTGGTATCGTCAAAGGCATTGTCGGTAATCGACACGCGGGCGGCACGGCTTTTGACATAATGGCCGCCATTGCCGCGTTCAAAGCGACTGTTGGTTACCGTCAGCGAGCCGTAATCGCCGATGTAGATGCTATGCGCGCAACTCAATCCGCGGTCGCATCGACCAAGTCCGGAGAAAGTCGAGCGGTCGATTTTGATCGAGCCTGATTTGTCCTCGGCGGTCAAAATGCCCTGCTCGCTGTTGCGGAAAATGGCGCGGGTTACCGTGAGGTCGCCCTTTTCAAGGCGGATGCCAGCACCATTGGCGTCCGGAACGCGCATATTCTGGAAGATGATGCCGTCGATACTTGCCGCCTCGCCACGCAGAACGAGCGCGGCTTTGCCTTCGCAGGTCGTTCCGTCAAAAACCGTTTGGCCGGGAACCGACGCGCGGAAGGCAACCACACCAGATTTTTGGATGGCGCATTGGCGATAGCTGCCCGGCGCAATGATAATCGTGCCCTCGCCCTCGCCAATCGAGTCCACCGCCTGTTGCAAATTAGCATAATTCCGACCAGTTTCGGCGCTCTGGAAAGGCGCGCCGGACTGAGCCGAAGCGGCAGTGGCATACAAAGCGGTGGTAAGGACGAGCGAGATATTCTTCATGGGCTTTTGTCCCGGTTTATGTTGCCGCCATTCTAGGCCAGCCATCTGCTATCTATCCAGCCGATTAACCAACGCTGAAACCCGCCGTCCCTTTGGGGGACAACAGCGTACTTATTCGTTGAGGTTTGGACGCAGATGTTGCCGCGCCCGGTCCAGCTCCAGCCCGCGCCGCGCTGCATAATCCGCGACCTGATCCTCACCGATTCGAGCCACACCGAAATATTCGGACTGCGGGTGGCCGAAATAGAACCCGCTAACTGCAGCGGTCGGAAGCATCGCAAAGCTTTCGGTCAGCGTAATGCCCGTCTTATGCGTGGCGTCGAGCAGGTCAAACAGGATGGGTTTCAGACTATGGTCCGGACAGGCGGGATAACCCGGCGCAGGACGAATACCACGATATTCTTCGCGGTTCAGCGCTTCCATCGTGAACTGCTCGTCGGGGGCATAACCCCACAATAACTTGCGGACATGCTCGTGCATACGTTCTGCGAAGGCTTCGGCCAAGCGGTCGGCCAAGGCCTTGAGCATGATATCCGAATAATCGTCGATGTTGGCCTTGAACTGCGCCAGATGCGTCCCGATACCGTGGCCGGTCGTGACTGCAAAGCCGCCAATCCAGTCGCCATCGCGGCTGATAAAATCGGCCAGGCACATATTGGCCTTGCCCTCGCGCTTGGCGATTTGCTGGCGAAGGAATGGCAGGCGGATATGCGCTTCGGTCTGTTCGCAATAGACCACGACATCGTCACCATCGCGCCAACATGGCCACAGTCCAGCCACGCCCTTGGCGCGCAGCCACTTTTCGCTGACGATCTTGTCGAGCATTGCATTGGCATCGGCAAACAATCCGGTCGCGCTTTCGCCCACTACAGGGTCTGTCAAGATAGCCGGATAGGTGCCGTGCAATTCCCATGCCCGGAAAAAGGGCGTCCAGTCGATATATTTGCGCAGGTCATCTAGGTCCCAATCGTCATAGACATGGACGCCGGGTTTCAACGGCGGTGCGGGTTTCAAGCTTTCGTCAATTTCGAAGGCATTGACCCGTGCTTCTTCAAGCGTCGCCAGCGGCTTTGCGGTTTTGCCTGCACGCGCGATGCGAATATGGTCATATTCAGCGCGGGTATCGGCGACGAACTTGTCCGCCATCGTGTCGCTGACCAACGTGCCTGCCACACCCACGGCGCGCGATGCGTCGAGGACGTGGATAACCGGTCCAGAATATACGGGCTCGATACGCAAAGCGGTATGCGTCTTTGAAGTAGTCGCACCGCCGATCATCAACGGCATTGTCATGCCTGCCTTCTGCATTTCTTCGGCTACGGTTACCATTTCGTCGAGCGACGGCGTGATAAGCCCCGACAGCCCAATCATATCGGCATCATTCTCGTTTGCAGCTTTCAGGATTTCTGGCCAAGGCACCATCACGCCCAGATCGACTATTTCAAAGCCGTTACATTGCAGCACCACGCCGACGATATTCTTCCCGATATCATGGACGTCGCCCTTGACCGTGGCCATGATGATCTTGCCTTTGCCTTTCGCGCCGACCTCTTTTTCAGCCTCTATATAAGGGAAGAGATGCGCGACCGCCTTCTTCATGACGCGCGCAGATTTCACCACCTGCGGCAGGAACATCTTGCCCGACCCGAACAGATCGCCAACGACGTTCATGCCATCCATCAAAGGGCCTTCAATGACCTCGATGGGGCGTCCGCCTGCGGCCTTGATCGCCAGCCGCGCTTCTTCGGTATCGTCGACAATATGCGCATCGATACCTTTCACCAGTGCATGTTCGAGGCGTTTCTTGACCTCCCAGCCGCGCCATTCGGCTTCGGCTTTCTCTTGGGCAACGTCGGTGCCGCGATATTTCTCGGCGAGTGTAATCAACCGCTCGGTTGCATCGGGATCGCGGTTGAGGATGACATCTTCGCACGCGACGCGCAGTTCGGGGTCGATATCGTCATAGATATCGAGCTGGCCCGCATTGACGATCGCCATGTCCAACCCCGCCGGAATGGCGTGATAGAGGAAGATCGAGTGCATCGCCCGGCGTACAGGCTCGTTTCCGCGGAACGAGAAAGACAGGTTCGACAACCCGCCGGAATAATGGGCATGCGGGCACAGGACGCGCAGTTCCTTCAAAGCCTCGATAAAGTCGACGCCATAATTGTTGTGCTCCTCGATCCCGGTCGCCACCGCAAAAATATTGGGATCGAAGATGATATCCTCTGGCGGAAACCCAAAGCCAACGAGCAAATCATACGCACGTTTGCAGATTTCGACCTTGCGCTGCTTGGTATCGGCCTGCCCGGTTTCGTCGAACGCCATCACCACGACTGCGGCGCCGTAAGCCATGCACAGACGGGCATGTTGTAAAAACTGCTCCTCGCCTTCCTTCATCGAAATCGAATTGACGATTGGCTTGCCCGAAACGCATTTCAGCCCAGCTTCAATCACGCTCCATTTGGAGCTGTCAATCATCAACGGAACGCGCGCGATGTCAGGTTCAGCGGCGATGCGCTTGATGAATGTCGTCATCGCCTCATGCGCGTCGAGCAGGCCTTCGTCCATGTTGATGTCGATAATCTGCGCGCCATTTTCAACCTGATCGCGCGCGACTTCGACTGCAGCTTCGTAGTCGCCCGCAAGGATCAGCTTCTTGAACTTGGCGCTACCGGTAACATTGGTGCGCTCGCCGATATTGACGAAACGAGAGGAATTTTGAGTCATATTATCTTTTCTGGCTCAGGCGGCCATGACGAAGGGTTCGAGGCCCGCGAGGCGGGTAACGATGGGAGCGGTTGGAATCTGGCGCGGCGCACGGTCTTCGACTGCCCTGGCAATCGCCGCGATATGTGCAGGCGTAGTGCCGCAGCATCCACCAACGATATTGACCAATCCGTCGTCGAGCCATTGCCCGATCAGCGCCGCCGTGGTTTCAGGCAATTCGTCATATTCGGCCAAATCGTTCGGCAAACCGGCGTTCGGGTAGGCCATGACAAGCGCGTCAGCCTGCTTGGATAGCGCCGAAAGGTGCGGACGCAACAGGTCGGCTCCGAAAGAGCAGTTGAGCCCGATGGTCAGCGGCTTAACATGACGGATCGCCGCCCAGAATGCCTCGACGGTATGCCCAGAGAGATTACGCCCGGCCATGTCGGTGATAGTCATCGATATCATCAACGGCACATCACGCCCGGACGCTGCGGCTGCTTCTTGTACCGCCATTGCCGCGCATTTGGCATTGAGCGTGTCAAAGATTGTCTCAATCAGCAGAAAATCAACGCCGCCTTCGATGAGCGCATCGCACTGTTCGCGGTAGACGTCTTTCAGATAGTCAAAGTCTATCTCGCGAAAGCCGGGATCATTGACGTCGGGCGAAAGCGAAAGCGTTTTGTTGGTCGGGCCAATGGAGCCTGCGACGAAACGCCGCTTGCCATCCCTCGCTTCGGCTTCATCGCAACATTCGCGTGCGATTTTGGCTGATTGCAGGTTCAACTCACGCACAAGATGCTCGCAGCCATAGTCGGCCATGCTGATCTTGGTGCCGCTAAAGGTGTTGGTTTCAATCATGTCCGCACCGGCGTTGAGATAGGCGCTGTGGATGTCCTTGACGATATCGGGACGCGTGATCGACAGCAGGTCATTATTGCCCTTCTGGTCATGCGTCACTTCAAGCGAGCCACGATAATCGGCTTCGGTGAGCTTGTAGCCTTGAATGGCAGTGCCATAGCCGCCGTCGAAGACCAATATCTGTTGCGCCGCGCGCGCAACAAAATCTTCGCGGGCACTCATGCCGCTTGCTCCTTCAGCGAAACTGCCGGGCGTTTGCCTAATAGGTGACAAATTGCGTAGGATAATTCTGCGCGATTGAGGGTGTAGAAATGGAAGTCGCGAACACCGCCTGCATAGAGTCTGCGGCACAATTCTGCGGCAATGGTAGCCGCAACCAATTGACGTGCAGGCGGATGATCGTCGAGCCCTTCAAACAGATGCGCCATCCATGACGGGATGGCTGTTCCGGTCATATTGGACATGCGCGTAATCGCAGCAAAGTTTGAAACCGGCATGATGCCGGGAACAATCTCTGCATCGATTCCTGCCGCCGCAACCGCATCGCGGAACCGGAAGAAGGTTTCAGGTTCAAAGAAAAACTGCGTAATCGCGCGGCTTGCACCGGCATCCAGCTTGCGCTTCAGGAAGTCGATGTCGGTCGCAGCAGACAATGCTTCGGGATGTGTTTCGGGATAGGCGCTCACCGAAATTTCGAACGGATGCAGCTGGCTCAGACCCTCGACCAGTTCTGCCGCGCTGGTGTAGCCGTCTGGATGGGGCACAAATTTACCGTCGGAATTTGGTGCATCCCCGCGTAACGCCACAATATGCCGGACTCCTGCCTCCCAATAGGCATTGGCGACATCGGCGATTTCGCCTTTCGATGCCTCGACGCACGTCAAATGCGCCGCTGCCGGAATGTTCGTTTCGCGAGCAATGCGTGCCACAGTATTGTGCGTGCGCTCACGCGTAGTTCCACCGGCGCCGTAGGTCACTGACACGAAGCGCGGTTCGAGCGGAGCCAGAGTTATTACCGAATCCCATAGCTGCTCCTCCATCTTCTCTGTTTTTGGCGGGAAAAATTCAAAACTGATTTCGCAGTCGCCTGGGAGTCCAGCGAACAATGGACTTGCCAAAGCGCGACTTGCTTCCTGCATCTGCGCAAGAGGGAGTATCATGCAACTATCCTTAGTTTGTTATTGCCGGTGGCAGGCAATTGGCCCTGCTTGCAACCCATCCAGACCTTTACAGCCAAAGCCCCGCTATCCAGCGCGACCAGCTTTTCGAGGTCAACACCGTTGGATTGGAATGCCTTTGCGATCAGTTCATCAGCAAATCCAAGTCTGGCATGGGCATGCACAGTGCGAAGTTCCTCGTGATCATGTGCCGCAAAATCGACGATGACCAGCCGTGCCTGCGGTGCCATCACGCGCGTCGCCTCCGCAATCACACCTTCAGGGTGTTGTGCATAGTGCAGAACCTGATGAAAAATTACCGTATCGAACTCACCTGGACCGAATGGCAACGCGTTGAAGTCACCGAGCAGGATTTCAACTTTGGCTGCGACGCCAGCATCGATATTGGCCAATTTCGCGCGCGCGAGCCGCAACATCTCAGTGCTGTTATCAAGTGCGACAAAATGGTCTGCCTCGGTAGCAAACAGTTCAATCATCCTGCCCGTTCCAGTACCAACATCGAGCACGGAACCCAACGGGACGGCACGCAAGATTTCGCTGATCGCGTCCTCTACATCGGACTCAGCGACATGAAGCGACCGCAATGAATCCCATTCTTCTGCATGTGCCGCAAAATAAGCGGCAGCCATCTCGGTGCGTGCAGTCCGCACTTCCTCCAGTTTCGCCAGATCGCGCTGGTACGCCTTGCTTTGAGTGAAATCCGTTCCGGCCAACAACGAATTGAGCCTGCCGGCGATTAGCACCGGACCCGGACGCATAAATACCCAGCTTCCTTCTTTGCGGCGGTCCAAAATGCCCGCCTCGTTCAATATCCGGACATGGCGCGAAACCCTTGGCTGGCTTTGACCAAGAATTTGTACCATTTCTCCCACAGAAAGCTCAAGTCGAAGCACCAGAAAAATGATTCGCAAGCGCGTTGGGTCGGCAAGCGCACGCATAATGTTAAGCAAATCATTCATTCGCAAATCATATAAAGAAATCTTTATATGAAGTCAATTGGCTCAATTCAGCCATGTTTTCTACCTTTAAGGTTGAGTTTGGCGTGAATATCGGCGCTCTCGTCGCATTAGCGTCAAAAACCCGATTGCCATGAAAAAATGAAGCGGCTAGAGGGGCAAGCCGCAGGTATTGCTGCACTCGTTGCTGTGTGCCTGTCAGGTTTTCAATAAGTTTTGCTAGGGGGTTTTCCCAAATGAAGAAAATTGCTGTATCTCTCGTTCTCGCCGCTTCGCTCGGCCTGGCTGCTTGCTCGGGCGCCGAAGAAGCAACCACAGAAGCAACTGACGCAACTGCTGAAGCAACTGACGCTGCTGCTGAAACCGCTGTAGAAGGCGCTGAAGCTGCTACCGACGCTGCTGCAACTGCAACCGACGCAACTGCCAAGGCCGGCGAAATGGCTGACAAGGCCGGCGAAATGGCCGACACTGCTGGCGACGCCGCTGCTAAGGCTGGTGAAATGGCTGACGCTGCGAAAGAAGCTGCGAAGTAATTCGCAACTTTAGCGCAAGCTGAATAATAGGGCCGTCCTGTTCGCAGGGCGGCCTTTTTATTTGTCTGCATTGCGGTTAGTCAGAGTATATGTTTCGCTTAGCGACCCTAATGTTATTGCTTCTCCTGAACGCCTGCGGCGATGGCGCGAGTGAACTAGGGCCGGGCGGCGTTAGTGCAGAAGATGCAAAGGCGCTCGATCAGGCGGCAGAAACACTCGACGCTGAATCCGCCAATCCAGACAAATGAATCAGCGTTGGTGGTAAAGCGCCACGGTTCGCGACACGAATTGCATGAACTCCATGCGCGCCGGGACAGAGGCAGTCGTGCTCCCCATCATCACGGCAACGGCATAGCGCGTGCCATCAGGCGCGGTCATGATACCGATATCGTTATAGCCGGTCGAAACGGGCGAGAGCACCTGCCCGGTCCCTGTCTTGTGCAAAAACCGCCAGCCAGTTGGCACTCCAGCCTTCAATCGGTTCGGACCGCTGCTTGTACGCGACATGATGTCCAGCATCAGCCGCGTGGATGATGCGGACAGCAATTCACCCTTTGCGAGCCTGGCGAGGGCGCGCACGATCGCTTCTGGACTGGCACCGTCTACTGGGTCGGCAAGGTAGCGATCGAGTGCCGCTTTCCGGGTCGCATAAGGTACGACGTCGCGTGCAGCATAGAAGCTTCGCCCCATAGAATATTGCTGCTGCCATTCGAGACCGGCAATCCCGCTTTGCAGCATCCGTTCACCGGGGCCGAACCGGATAGCGCCTAAATTCTTGCGTGCGATAAAGCTACGAACGGCTTGCGGACCACCAGCGGTTCGTAACAGCGAATCATTTGCGGTATTGTCACTTGCCCGGATCGCCTGTTCAAGCAGGCTGAGGACGCTCTCTTCGATCTGGCCGTTGACAAGCACACGGTCGCGAATCGGCTGGTGAAAAACCGAAAGATCGTCGCGCGTTATCCGCACTGGCTGGTCAAGGCGCAGCTTGCCTTGATCGACTTGGTCAAGGACCGTCAGCGCGACCCAGGTTTTCGACACGCTTTGCTGCGGGAAAAGTTCGTTCAGGCGCTTGCCGGTTACCCAATCGCCGCCGTCGATGCGCATGATGGCAACACCGGTTTTGCCGGGAAAAAGCCGCCATTGGTCATTGATTAGATTTTCCAGACCCTCCGGTGGCTGCCCAACGGCAGGCCGTGCCAGTTCGGGCATCGCTGGACGAGGCCCTGGGGCAGGGGTGGGCACCGGACGCGAGGCAGGCGCTGTCGGCTTAGACGCTGGCCGCGGTGGCGGCTGATCTGCCGCGACACATGCAGAGAGGATCAACGACAAGGTCGCCGCCACGATTGCCATTCGACCATGTTTGGGGCCGGTTCTTATCCAGCCTGCTTTTTCCGAAATCATATTCGAAACGTTAGCGGTTAAAATCTGTCCGGGACATTGCCAATGTAAAATTTGCGACGAACGATTCTCTGCTGTCGACCAAGCGATTGGGGCAATATTTACAATGTATTGCAGGATTAGCTTGACCTGAAACGCGGTCCGTTGTTGTCCTGCCCACCTGATCAAAATCGCGGGTGAGTAATATGGACGGCATTTTTATTGGCAAAAGCGGTAACGGACCCGAAGCGCTCAACCTGAAGCGCGCAAACCGCCACGGCTTAATTGCAGGCGCCACCGGCACCGGCAAGACCGTGACTTTGCAGGGATTGGTGGAAGGGTTTTCGGCAGCAGGCGTCCCTACGTTTGTCGCCGATGTAAAGGGCGACCTGTCGGGATTAGCGATGGCCGGTTCACCGCAGACCAAGACGCATGAAATTTTTGCCGGACGCGCCGCTGAGATCGAACAATCCGATTGGGCTTACAAAGACAATCCGACGCAATTCTGGGATCTGTTCGGGGAACAGGGGCATCCGATTCGTACCACTGTCTCCGAAATGGGGCCCTTGCTGCTATCGCGGCTGATGGACCTCAACGAAGTGCAGGAAGGCGTACTCACCATCGCCTTCCATGTTGCCGACAAGGAAGGGCTGCTCATGCTCGACCTTGACGATTTGCAGGCAATGCTGGTGAATTGCGGGGAGAGCGCCGATGAATTGACGCTCGAATACGGCAATATCTCGAAGCAGTCGGTGGGAAGCATCCAGCGCTCATTGCTACAATTGCGTACTCAAGGTGGTGAACATTTCTTTGGCGAGCCATCCCTCGAACTTGAAGACTTCATAGCCTTTGATGACAGCGGTCGCGGTGTCGTCAACATCCTTGCCGCCGACAAATTGATGTCGAGTCCCAAGCTTTATTCGACGTTTCTGCTATGGCTCCTTTCCGAACTGTTCGAAAATTTTCCCGAAGTCGGCGACCCCGAAAAGCCGAAACTCGTATTCTTTTTCGATGAGGCCCATTTGTTGTTTAACGACGCGCCCAAGGCGTTGCTTGAGAAAATCGAACAGGTCGTGCGGCTTATCCGTTCGAAAGGCATTGGGGTCTATTTCATAACGCAGAATCCTATCGACATTCCCGATACCGTCGCGGCGCAGCTCAATAACCGGATCCAACACAAGCTGAACGCCTTTACGCCCCGTGACCAGCAGGCCGTTAGGTCCGCCGCCGAAACCTTTCGGCCAAACCCGGACCTTGATGTGGCCCAAGTCATTACCGAACTGAAGATCGGCGAAGCATTGGTATCGCTGCTGTTGCCAGACGGTTCGCCATCTATGGTCCAGCGGACGCTAATAAAGGCGCCCGCGAGCCGAGTGGGACCCCTCAGCCCGCAGGAGCGGGGCATCATGATCCAGACCGACGCCATCGGCGATAAATATGACACGCTGATCGATCGCGAATCGGCTGAAGAAATTTTGGCGGCGAAAGGTGCACAGGCTGTTGCGGCAGCGGATGAAGCCAAGGCGCAAGCGGCTGCCGACAAGGAAGCGGCCATCGCGGCCAAAGAAAAGGCCAAGGCCGATGCAATTGCTGCAAAAGAGCTGGCTCGGCAGCAAGCCGCTGCGGCGCGCGAAGCGGCTAAGCCCAGCATGGCTGAAAAGCTGGTGCAATCCGCGGCACGCTCTGCCGCGACTTCGGTCGGGCGGCAAGTTGCGGGGAAACTGGGCGGCCAGTTGTTACGCGGATTATTGGGCGGTCTGTTTAAATAGACCGTTCAACCACGCCCGCGATACGGGGCCACGCCCTGGTCCGGCAGCCACAGGCCTTTGGGAGGCTCACCTGACTGCCAGAACACGTCGATGGGGATGCCGCCTCTTGGATACCAGTACCCGCCGATCCGCAGCCATTGGGGTTTCATTTCGTTAAACAACCGCTGGCCGATTCCTACGGTACAATCCTCGTGAAACGCGGCATGATTGCGGAACGAGCCCAAAAACAATTTAAGTGACTTCGATTCGACAATTGTCTTGTCGGGCGCGTAATCGATAACCAGATGCGCGAAATCGGGCTGTCCGGTGACCGGACAGAGCGACGTAAATTCCGGCACGGCAAAACGGGTGAGAAAGAGCGTCCCGGCACGTGGGTTGGGCACATAATCAAGCTCTGCTTCATCGGGCGACGCCGGGAGAGCGCTTTGTTGGCCTAGAAAGGTAGTTTTAGGTTGGTCGTTCATATCGCCGCATTTAGCCCCTTCACCGCGTGATGCAAACCGCTCATGTCATCTCGAGCGAGCATTCATCCGCTGTTCAGTGCGCGGCGCATTGAGGGAGGAAAACGGTTCAGGGTTATGAAGGTCGGCATTATGGCGCGAATTGCGCTTACAATCATATTATCGTGCGTGATGGCGAGTTCGGCTGTGGCCCAGGACGCGCTTCCTGAAACCCCGCCCGAATTGCGCGATTTCCGGCTCGACCCTGAGCGCCCGGCGCCACAGCCGACACCCAATACCGAAGCACAGCCACCGCCGGTGGCGCCGACATTAGAGCCGCAACCGGCGGCTCCGCGCGACCGGGCCGGCGCCGCTACGCCGACCCGCCAGCCGAGCCCTTCAATCGCCGATGCCGACCGCAGCACCGCGAACGAGGACGGTCTACCTCCTGCCGACATGGCGGTTGAACCGACCGCGGAAGTAGTTAAGCCACCGCTCCTAGAGACTGCTCCCATCGCCGAAACACCAGCTCCGGCAGCGGCACCGTCCGCAATCGCATGGTGGCAGATTGCGGCAGCCTTGCTTGCGGCGCTGGCCTTGCTCGGTGGCTGGCTGTTTTTGCGCAAAGGGCGCAAGAAAGGCATCGAGAAAGCAGATTCCGCCGTCGCCGAACCACTTGTCCCTCATCCGGTTGCCGGTCCTGCTCCGCAAGTTGCGCCAACAATCGTAGGAAATGCCCGACGCCCCCGTCTTTCGCTCGAATTCATTCCTGACAAAGCCACACTCGGCTTCAGCGCGTTGACGCTCAAGGGCCAGTTGCGGGTGGTGAATGAAGGCGATGCGTCCGCCAGCGACATGCAACTGCGCGCGACGATGATTTCAGCCAATCAGCAGCAGAGGGAGACAATTGCGGCATTTCATGGCGGCGCAATCCCGATAACGCCTAATCCGCTAGGCGAGGCCAACGCAGGCGAGCGGTTAGCAGTGGATATTGAAATGTCGTTGCCGGTCAACGAGCTCGACAGCTATTCGGTAGGTGAACGCAAAATTTTCGTGCCTGTCATGCTCGTCAATATCGCATATGCGTGGGTTGGCGGTAACGATGATATTACGATGGCTTGGATGGTCGGACGCGAAAGCGAACCGCAGCAGCCGAAAATGGGGCCGTTGCGGCTTGACCTTGGACCACGAAGCTTTTCTCCTTTGGGACAGAGACCGATCTACGCCTGAATCCCGTATCGCAGCTAAGCAGCCATCGAGTTAATGCCGTGCCATGAAAACGCTCATTTCGGTTCTCGGAGACCAGCTCAGCCTCAACCTGTCATCCTTGGCTGGTGCAGACCCAGCGAACACCGTTATCCTGATGGTCGAGGTCAGCGAAGAGACGGGCTATGTCGCGCACCATAAGGCCAAGCTGGCTTATATCCTCTCAGCCATGCGGCACCACGCTGTGGCATTGCGCGCCGACGGGTGGCAAGTCGATTATGTCGAGCTGGACGATCCGGAAAACAGCGGCAGCTTTACTGGAGAAGTTGCCCGCGCCATCGAGCGTCACGCGCCGACGGCCATCAGAGTTACCGAAGCCGGCGAATGGCGCGTGAAAGCGATGCTCGATACTTGGGCCGAACGCTTCGATGTGCCGGTCAATATCCTGCCCGATGATCGCTTCCTTTGCGACCATGCCGAGTTCGAAACTTGGGCAGACGGTCGCAAGCAATTACGGATGGAGTTTTTCTATCGCGACGTGCGCCGCAAAACCGGATTGCTGATGGATGGCGAAAAACCCGCTCGCGGGCAGTGGAATTTCGATGCCGAGAACCGCAAGGCAGCAAAAGATGACTTGGCGATACCAAGGCCGCTGCACTTCGAACCAGACGCGATCACGTGCGAAGTGATCACGATGGTCGAAGCGCGCTTTCCGGACAATATGGGGCGAACAGCAAGTTTCGGTTTTGCCGTTACTCGTGAGGATGCATTGAGGCAGCAGGCGCATTTCCTGAAACATGCGTTGCCACAATTCGGCGATTATCAGGACGCCATGCTCACCGGCGAGCCTTTTCTCTGGCATTCGATCCTGTCCCCCTACATCAACTCGGGCCTTCTCGATCCGCTGGAATTGTGCCGCGAGGTTGAGGCTCGATATTGTAAGGGCCTAGTGCCGATCAACGCTGCCGAGGGCTTCATCCGCCAGATCATCGGCTGGCGCGAATATGTGCGGGGGATTTATTGGCTCGCGGGGCCGGATTATGTCGAGCGGAACGAGCTGAGTGCAAATCGCGATCTGCCGTCGTTCTACTGGACCGGCAAGACCGATATGCACTGTCTTTCGCAAGCCATCGGGCAGACGTTAGAATACGCCTATGCTCACCATATCCAGCGATTGATGATCACAGGCAACTTTGCATTGTTGTCCGGTATCGACCCAAAGCAGGTGCATGAATGGTATCTGGCAGTCTATGCCGATGCTTATGAATGGGTCGAGCTGCCCAACACACTCGGCATGAGCCAGTTCGCCGATGGCGGAATGCTCGCGTCCAAACCTTATGCGGCGAGCGGCGCCTATATAAACCGCATGTCTGATTATTGCGGGAACTGTCGTTACGACGTCAGGCAACGTATTGGACCCGACGCATGCCCGTTCAATTCGCTCTATTGGGATTTCATTGCGCGCAACGAGGGCAAACTGAACGGGAACCCGCGAATGGCGATGCCTTACAAGAATTGGCAGCGGATGGATAAGTCCGACCAAATTGCGTTGCGCGAACAGGCAGGACATTTTCTCGAAAGGCTCGACTAGCGCGGAAAACTGATTATCTTGCAGCGCACAAGAATCATAAAAGACGGGTAAGGGACGAACATGGAAATTCTCGTAAGCACCGAATGGTTGGCTAAGGAAATCGGTGCGTCCGATCTGCGCGTCGTTGACGCAACATGGTTCATGCCCGATGCGGGCCGCAACGCCCGCGCAGAATATGAAGGCGGACACATCCCGACTGCCGTTTTCCTTGACCTTGAAGAATTGGCAGACTCCAACAGCAGCCTTCCCAATACGCTTCCGCCTGCAGAGAAATTTGCCAGCCGCATGCAATCGCTTGGCCTTGGTGATGGCAGCCGGATCGTTGTTTACGACGACAGCCCGTTCAAATCGGCAAACCGCGCGTGGTGGATGCTGACATTGTTCGGTGCACACGATGTGGCGGTACTTGACGGCGGCATCGCCAAATGGAAGGCCGAGGGTCGTCCGCTCGAAACGGGCAAACCTGCGCTGCGCCACCGGCACTTCACCGTCTGGAAGGATGACAAAGCGGTCAAGACCAAGGCTGATATGCTTGCCAACCTACACAGCAAGGACGCCGAAGTCGTTGATGCCCGAGGCGCAGGCCGCTTCACCGGTGAAGAAGCCGAACCGCGCCCTGAAATGGCATCGGGCCACATCCCGGGCAGCCGCAACCTGCCTTATAGCAATCTGTATAATGCCGACGGTACCTGGAAACGCGGCGATGATCTGGTCGCGGCGTTCAAACAGGCTGGCGTCGATCTCGATAAGCCGATGATAACCACTTGCGGCTCGGGTATGACCGCTGCAGTTGTGCTGTTCGGTGCACGTCTCACCGGCAAACAGGATGTGGCACTTTATGACGGCAGCTGGTCCGAGTGGGGCCTCGACAAGGATACACCCAAGGCACAGGGTGCGGCTTGAGCTCTGACAAGCTCCGCCAGCCAGCAACCCAGTTAGTCACCGGCGGACGCAACAAGACGCTGACCGGCCCAGTGGTCAATGCGCCGGTTTGGCGGGCAAGCACGCATCTATACGACGATGTTGCCGCGCTCGAAGCTGGCAAGAAATCCAACAAGGATGGCCACTTCTTCTACGGGCGTCGGGGTTCGCCAACCCAATGGTCGCTATCCGAAGCGCTGAACACGATGGAACCGGGTGCGCATGGTACGATGCTCTATCCCTCTGGCGTCGCGGCGATTTCCTGCGCGTTGCTGTCGGTACTGAAGCCCGGGGACGTGCTGCTGATGACCGATAATGCTTATGACCCGAGCCGCGCTTTTGCAGATGGCTTCCTCAAACGCTTCGGAGTCGAAACGCGCTATTTCGATCCTATGACCACCGACATTGCCGGATTGTTTTGCGAAAGGACCAAAGCGATCCTGCTCGAGACCCCAGGCAGCCTGACCTTTGAAGTGCAGGATGTACCTGCAATTTGCGGTGAAGCAAAAAAGCGGGGGGTCGTTACTTTGCTCGACAACACCTGGGCCACGCCGTTCTTTTATACGGCGTTGAACAAAGGCGTCGACATGGCCGTTCTCGCCGCAACAAAATATATTGTCGGCCATAGCGATGTAATGATTGGTAGCGTCACGACTACCGAAAAATACTGGGCCCGCCTTCGCCAGACCGCACAGCAACTAGGTCAAGTCGTGTCGCCTGACGACGCCTATCTTGCCAATCGCGGGCTCCGCACTTTGGCAGTTCGAATGAAGGCGCATGAGGCGTCGGCATTAAAAATCGCTCATTGGCTCGATGACCGGGCCGAAGTCGAAACCGTGCTCCACCCAGCTCTGCCTGATTGCCCCGGCCACGAAATCTGGAAACGTGATTTCACAGGCTCTGCGGGGTTGTTTTCGGTCGTTCTGAAGGGAGGCAAGGCAAAGGCCGCTGCGTTTATCGATGCGCTGGACCTGTTCGGCATCGGCTACAGCTGGGGCGGGTTCGAGAGCTTGGCGCTGCCGGTCCATCCGGAAACCTGCAGAACCCAAGTACCGTGGGACGAAGACCGCGCGCTCATCCGCCTCCAGATCGGGTTGGAAGATACCGACGACTTAATTGCGGACATCGAACAGGCCTTGGTCGCTGCCAACAAGGTCGCGTGAAGCTTACCGGGTCGGCACCGGCGCATCACCTGAATAATCATAGAAGCCACGCTTCACTTTGCGACCATACCAGCCGGCTTCAACATATTTCTGCAAGAGCGGCGCGGGCCGGAATTTGGGGTCGCCAGTCGAGGTGAACAGGACGTTGGTAATTTCGAGGCAGGTGTCGAGGCCGATGAAATCCGCCAGTGTCAGTGGTCCCATCGGATGATTCAGGCCAAGCTGGCAGGCGGTGTCGATGTCGCGGATCGACGCCACGCCTTCGCCAAGCGCAAAACAGGCTTCATTGATCATTGGCATCAGCACGCGGTTCACAATGAAACCTGGCGCGTCGTTTGCGAATACCAGTTTCTTGCCCAACGTTTCACCATATTGGCGCACGACATCGACGGTGGCGTCGCTCGTTGCAAGGCCGCGAATAACTTCGATCAAGCCCATGACTGGCACCGGATTGAAAAAATGCACGCCGATGAATCTTGCGGCGTCGGGCGAAGCCTGCGCCAACCGGGTGATCGGTATCGACGAGGTGTTGGAAGCAAGTACGGCATCGGCGGCAAGCACTTTGCCAACGCTTTCGAAGATCTTTCGTTTAATTTCCTCGCGCTCGGTGGCTGCCTCTATGATTAATCCGGCATCGGCCATGAGCTCGTAACCGGAAACAGGCTCGATCCGCGACAGCAACGTGTCAGCTTCATCGCGATTCATTTTTTCCTTGGCGACGAGCCTATCGAGCGCTTTGCCGATGCCCGCCTTACCGGCTTGGGCTTTCTCCACATCCAAGTCGGACAAATAGACATGATAGCCCACGCCCGCGCTGACCTGCGCGATGCCCGCGCCCATTTGCCCTGCCCCGATAACGCCGACTGCGCGCATATACTGCTCCATTAACCGTGTGTCGCTTTGCCCCTAGCGAGCGCGGCGCAAAAGCGCTAGCCTTGACCCATGCGCAGGGGAATGTTGGCATTGGTATGCACGGGTAGCGCCTTTTTGGCGTTCGCTGGCGCACATGCCGTCACCCCCGGCAAAATTGTTACCTTCAAGGACTGGACCGTGGGCTGCGACAATGGTCTTGCCTGTCAGGCGGTGGCGCTGACGGCAGATGGCCCGTCCGACGATGCTATGCCGCTCGTCATCACCCGGCCCGCGGGCGCGACCGCGCCGCTCTCAATCGAAATGTCGGGCTTTAAGACTAAGGCCGACCGCTATCGCGTAGTTATTGATGGTCGCGTCGCTCAAACAGGTAACGTACGGGTGGGAAGCGAGACGATTAAAATCAGCGGCCCGGATGCGGTGAAACTTGCGCGGGCAATGGCAAAAGGCACGGCGATGCGGGTTATCAACAGCAGCGGAGCCGATCTGGGCGCGACTTCGCTGAACGGCGCGGCGGCTGCACTGCGCTACATCGATGCCGAACAGGGCCGTGCCGGTTCCAGAGGCGCCGTGATCGCGACCGGACCGAAAATGGCGACGGCAAAAAGGGCAGCGTTGCCAATCATTACCACAAAGAAGATTACCCCTACCGACATGCTCCCCGACGCCTCTGCTTTGGTCGCGCTTTCGGAAAGTAGCCCCTGCGCCGCCGAGAGATTCGGCTCGACCGAGGATACGGCCTATAGCCTCGGGACCGGGCTGAAGGGCCCGCAAGCGTTGGTGTTGCTGAACTGCGGCGCAGGCGCATATAATTTTTCAGCAGGCGTTTATGTCGGCGAGCGGGATAAGGGAGGCAAATGGACTTTCGCGCCCGCCCAGTTTGATTACGGCGCAAGCGGTTTTGGCACGGACAGCAAAATACCGATACTGGTCAATTCCTATTGGGCTGCCGCCACACAGTCTATCAGCAGCTACTCCAAAGGGCGTGGCCTAGGCGATTGCGGATCGTCTGAAAGCTGGGTTTGGGATGGGACGAATTTCCGGCTGACCCGCGCAACGGTCATGGGCGAATGCCGGGGATCGCTCGATTGGATTCCAATTTGGCGTGCCGAGGTGCGGCTAGTTCCCTAAAGCTTGCGCTGTTTCAGCAAAATCTCCGCAATCGCATAAGTCCGGGGATTATCGACATCGACGGCATAAGCTCCATCCTCCGCCATATACGGGACGACACGCACGCCCAAACGCCGTGAAATGGCGCGAAAGGCGCTGTCGAGTTTGAACCAGCCCATGCGGAAACGGATGAGGTTATGGATGCCGAATGCCTTCGCGATACGCCCCTTTGTCTTGATAAACTGCCCGCCCTGCCGGAAGGCTTCGGCAGCCTTCAGCGCCCTGGCATTGCGTAACCAGAACAGGTTGCAATTAGAAATCGCCGCGTCTGAAAACTCGTAAAAGCGCCGCTGGCCTTCCGGATGCGCGGCTTGGATGGCTTCACGCGTCGACAGTACGACAATAGCGTCGCCTTCGCCAGCCATTGCTTCGGCGTGCATGTCGCGCATCAACTCGGGCGTCACCAGCACATTATCGGCAGTCGTGATAACCATTGGCCATGCGCTGTCGCCCGCTTGTGCGGCCGCATATTCGACACTTTCGACGATGCCCGACTGCGCCTGGCAGATCATCAGGCGGCCTGACGCCTCCAGTTCGACCACGCCCGGCAAATCGGCAATCACCGCGGGGTCGTGTATGGAAATCAGTACTTTCGTATCAGGAAAGGCCGGTATCGAGGCCTCTAGCACCCATTGCAGCAGAGCCTTGCCGCAAATCGGAACGCGGCATTTATGGCTGACGCCTGCCTCGGCGGCCATCGGATCGAGTTTGCCGTCGCGTTTGCCTGCGAGGATGAGGAGTGTCGGTTGTGTCGTCATGCGCGCGGCTATAGGCGGGCAAGCTTGGGCTGGCAATTGAATGCAAAGCGGCCTAAGCGCGGCGGCAATGCTCATCCTTCAGCAGGAAGTTTCTGGTTATGCCCGCTCCACTCCGCATCGCTCTCGCCGGTCTTGGCACCGTTGGCACTGGCGTTATTCGTCTAATTGAAGAAAACAAGAAGCTGATTGCGCGGCGCGCGGGTCGCATTATCGAGATTGTGGCGGTTACCGCGCGCGACCGGTCAAAGGATCGTGGGGTAGATTTGAGCCCATATCGCTGGGTCGACGATATGGGCGAACTGGCCACAGCCGACGATGTCGACGTCGTGGTCGAACTTGTCGGTGGCTCCGACGGACCGGCGCTAACGCTGGCGCGCGAGACGCTTTCGAACGGGCGAGCGTTGGTTACCGCCAACAAGGCAATGATCGCGCATCATGGTGCCGAGCTGGCGGGGCTGGCCGAGGCCAGGAACGCTGCACTGAAATTCGAAGCAGCGGTCGCGGGTGGCATCCCGGTCATCCAAGGCCTGCGCGATGGTGCCGCTGCGAACCGCATCGACCGCGTTTACGGCATCCTCAACGGCACCTGCAATTTCATCCTCTCGACGATGGAGCGCGAGGGGCTGGATTTCGCCGAGGTTCTCGCCGATGCACAGGCCAAGGGCTTTGCCGAAGTCGACCCGAGCTTTGATATTGACGGCGTCGATGCAGCGCACAAGCTGTCGATCCTTGCATCGCTCAGCTTCGGGTCGGAGATCGATTTTGGCGGCGTCGAGGCGCGTGGCATTCGCAAGATACTCGCCGCTGACATCGCGCAGGCCAAAGCACTTGGCTACCGTATCCGCCTGATAGGCCTTGCCGAAATCGACGGCGAGAATGGCTCGGCAACAATTTTTCAGCGCGTCCAACCCTGCCTCGTGCCGCTCCTCCACCCGCTGGCGCATGTCATGGGCGCGACCAATGCGGTGGTAGCCGAGGGCAATTTTTCGGGAAGGCTCTTGTTCCAAGGTGCAGGCGCGGGCGACAGGCCGACCGCCTCTGCGGTTGTCGCCGACCTTGTCGATATCGCGCGCAAGGAAGTCGGCCCCGCGTTCTCTATGCCCTCAGCCGAACTTGAAAAGCTACCGCGCGCCGCCTCTGCTCACCGCATCGGTAAAACCTATTTGCGCATGGTCGTGGCTGACCGCGTCGGTGTGCTCGCCGAGATTACCGCCGCGATGCGCGATGCCGGGCTGTCGATAGAAAGTCTGATCCAAACCGAGACCAGCGACGATGGATCGGCGTTAATCGCGATGGTCACACACGAAGGACCTGAGCAGGCGATTGATGATACGCTGAAGACACTCGCAACATCGAACAGCCTGCTCGGCGAGCCGATGGTCATGCATATATTGGGTGAATAGGCTATTCGGGTTCGTCACTCGTGACAATCATGTCGGGCTCGGGGAGCCCTTTCAGCACTTCTTCCAACGGGATCGCCGGTGGCGGGACATAACCGAAACCCATGCCCACCCCCTTCATATAGCGTTTGCACATGCTGTCGCCCGTAAGGCATTCGGCTGCACGTCGACCGGAAATCGCCTCCCCACGCCGCAGCCGGTTTTCGTCAGGCTCACCCCGATCACGAAAAATGCGCTGCGATTTGTTATCGAGATTTTCACCGCACACCACAATCTCGTCACTTTGCGGATATTTGATGCAGCCTTCGGCATCTACCGCGACCAGCCGCTGCGCTTTTTCGATCTGCGCCGCAATCGCTTCATCAGTTACCGGTTGTGCGGTTACCGCAGAGGCAGAAAGTGCAACGGCGGCAACAAGCAATCTCGACATTTGGTGACGCCTTCCCTATCGGGGGGCGGCAATTCCGACCCCAAACGCCCCAACCCGCGCATTCCCCCCAGAACAGCGATTTTTCAGACAGCTAGGATAAAGACATGACCAAGCCAAGCCAAATCCTTGACCGGGTGCTTGTTCTCGAAATGGTCCGCGTGACCGAGGCAGCGGCAATTGCAGCCGCCAAGCTGATCGGGCGCGGCGATGAAAAGGCCGCCGATGCCGCCGCGGTCGAAGCTATGCGCGCCGCGCTGAACGACCTTTACATGGACGGCACGGTCGTCATCGGCGAAGGCGAGCGCGACGAGGCCCCGATGCTGTTCATCGGCGAAAAGGTTGGCTCTGCCATCGGCAAGGGCCCGAAAATCGACATCGCGCTCGATCCACTGGAGGGCACGACGATTACGGCGAAAGCCGGCCCCAATGCGCTGGCCGTGCTGGCGGTGGCCGAAGAGGGCAACCTGCTCAATGCGCCCGATGTTTACATGGACAAGATTGCGGTCGGTCCCGGCTATTCCCCGAACATCGTCAATCTTGACAAAACGGTCGAAGAAAATGTCTCCGCCGTCGCGAAAGAAAAAGGCGTGTCGCCCGCCGACCTTATCGTCTGCGTCCTCGACCGCCCGCGCCATGAAAAGATGATCGCCGAGTTGCGCGCCATCGGCTGCGGCGTGATGCTGATCCCCGACGGCGATGTTGCCGGCGTGATCGCGACCAGCGACCCCGATACCACCGTCGATATCTATATGGGCACTGGCGGCGCGCCTGAAGGCGTGCTTGCGGCAGCCGCGCTGCGCTGCATCGGCGGGCAGTTCAAAGGACGGCTGTTGTTCCGCAATGATGACGAGCGGTTGCGCGCGCGTAAATGGGGCATCGAGGATCTCGACAAGATTTACGACCTCGAAGAACTGGCAAAGGGCGACTGCATCTTTGCCGCAACCGGTGTGACCGACGGCTCGTTGCTCGACGGCGTCAAGATTCTCCGCGATGGCAAGATCACCACCGAAACCGTCGTGATGCGCGCATCAAGCGGCACCGTGCGCCGAGTGAAGAGCACACATGGTCTTGGTCGCAAGCGCTACTAAAAAATCCCTAGCGCCAAACCGGTAGCCAAAGCCGCGCCGGAATCGTACGCTTTTTGGAGATCGGCTGGCGCCATCGTCTTGTGCGCCATTATCGCCTCGGGCGTTTGGGCGTGGGTGCAGATAATCTGGCTATCGGCAGCCTTCTTCAGCCGCCAGCCCGTCGCGATCCGCTCCGCCTGGCGCACTGCGTTGCTGCCGTCGGAACCTGCGCAGACGATCAATACATAAGGCCGACCTTCGATATTCCCGAGGCAGGGATAATAACAGCGGTCGAAAAATGCTTTCATCACCCCACTGATTGCCGCCAGATTCTCCGGGAAGACGAAGAGATAGCCGTCGGCATCCAGCACGTCTGCGCAGTGTGCTTCATCGGCGCGTAAGAAACTTACATCGACCACCGTCTCGAGATTTGCTCCTTCGAATGCTGCCCGCGCAAGCGCCTCGGACCCGCCGGTCATGCTGTCCCAGATGATCGCCAATCGTTTCATCCGGCCTTGCTAGCATTGACGCAGCGTCATAGGGAAGCGCGATGTCCTTTGTTGCCAATGTCAGTTATTCGTTCACCGGTCAGCAATGGCAATGGCGAAGCGGTGACGTCGATGCGCGCGATCCTGGCTTCCAGCCTGACGATCTTGTCACTCAGTTGCTGATGGCACGCGGTGTGCAACGCGACGATATCGAGCGCCATCGCGACCCTACAATCCGGGGCTTCATGCCCGACCCGTCGATATTTCAGGATATGGACCGTGCGGCAAAAAGGCTGGCCGACGCTGTCGAGGCAGGCGAGATAATTACCGTCTATGGGGATTACGACGTCGATGGCGCGACCAGCGCCGCATTGCTCATCCGCCTGTTGCGCGATTTAGGTATAACCGCCGGTCATTATATCCCCGACCGTTTGATGGAAGGCTATGGTCCCTCGGGCGAGGCGCTGGTGAAGATTGGGGAGGGTGGTAGTCGGCTCATCGTTACCGTCGATTGCGGCGCGATGGCCTATGATGCGCTCGCGCAGGCCAAGGCTGCAGGGCTCGAGGTAATCGTTGTCGACCATCATAAATGCGCAAGCGAACTGCCTTCTGCATTCGCGTTGGTGAACCCCAACCGGCTTGACGAAAGCGATGAGGCTGCATCGCACGGCCATCTTGCTGCTGTCGGCGTCGCGTTCCTGTTGGCCGCCGCGATCGTCCGCGACCTACGTACTCGTGGCTTTTTTGTCGCCCGCGCAGAACCAAAGTTAATGGATTTGCTCGATATCGTTGCACTCGGCACCGTTGCCGATGTTGCGCAACTTAAGGGACTTAACCGCGCATTTGTTGCCCAAGGCCTGAAAATCATGGCGGCCCGCCGCAATATTGGACTGGCTGCCCTTATTGAAGCCAGCCGCCTCACCCGGGCACCGATTTGCTCCGATCTGGGTTTTGCATTGGGACCGCGAATCAACGCCGGTGGCCGGGTCGGCAAGTCGGACCTCGGGGTGCGTTTACTGACGACCGAGGACCGGGAAGAAGCGCGGACGATCGCCGCTGAACTCGACCGGCTTAACGAAGAGCGCCGCGCAATCGAAACGGCAGTGCAGGAAGAGGCCGAGGCAATGATCGGTGGCCAGCATAACCGAGCGGTGGCGCTGCTGGCCGGCATTGGCTGGCACCCCGGCGTCATCGGCATCGTCGCCGGACGGATCAAGGAAAAGACAGGCAAACCGTCTATCGTCATCGCCATTGATACCGATGGGGTAGGCAAAGGCTCGGGACGCTCGATTGCCGGCGTTGACCTTGGGGCAGCGATCATCGCCGCACGCGAGGCGGGCCTGCTTGAAGCAGGCGGCGGCCATGCGATGGCGGCAGGGCTGACCGTCCGCCAAGATAAAATCGATATGCTGGCCGACTGGCTTGACGCAAGGCTGGCGGTCGATGTCGCGCGCGCATCGGCGGGGAATAGCTTGCTGGTCGACGCCTTGCTGAATCCACGAGGGCTTAGCCCGGCGTTCGTCGACGCGATGGAAGTGGCTGGGCCTTATGGCATGGGCTGGCCGGGCCCGCGAGTGGTCACAGGGCCGGTACGCGTGGTAAAGTGTGACATAGTCGGCAAAGACCATGTCCGCGCGATTGTCGCGGGCGATGACGGGGCATCGTTAAAGGCTATGGCATTCCGACAGGGTGAAACAGCATTGGGCCAACAGTTGCTGCACGGTGAACGGGGCCGCAAATACTGGCTGGCTGGCCGAGCTAAGACCGACGACTGGGGTGCGACACCCAAGGCAGAGCTGCACGTTGATGACATTGCTTACGCAGACTGAAAACAGCCGCGTATCTGCTCTTGACCTTGCAAGTGCGAATCCGTAAAGGCGCGGCTCGCCAAGCGATTGGCCCCTTCGTCTAGCGGTTAGGACGCGGCCCTTTCACGGCTGAAACACGGGTTCGATTCCCGTAGGGGTCACCAAGTTCTGCCGCTTTCAATGGTCGATAGAAACATCCCCAATACTTCCCGAACAGGCACCTTCTTTGCTGATTCAGTGGTCGATCTTCGGCTGGCCGCGGTACCAAGCGCTGCTCAATGCATTTCGTTGATTTTGGCTGCCCATCAAAATCGGGAGTGATAATTCTCGCTGCAAAATTCCCTGATAGCAAGGAATTAACAGGGAAAATGTCAATTTTTGATCGTGTTTTGGCACGCGAACCGCACCGAAAGCCGCAGAAATCCAATGCTTTCTAATGAAATTCCCTAGAAAAAGAACAGGGAATTAACTGCGCGATAACAGGGAACGGAATAACTTTAACAGGGAAACATATGCAAAAGACCCTAAATACTTTGTTACACAATACCCAGCCCTGCTGCGGCTTCTCGTATCGTTTGCGCCACATAGGATGGCGCCAAGTGCGCGTAATGTTTCCGGGTAATCCGTTCGTCGGCATGACCCAGCGCCTCGGCGATCACTGCGATGGGCACGCCTTTCCTTGCTAGCCTTGCTCCATAGGTCCGGCGCAGGTCATGAAAACCGACAGGTTCAATCCCCGCCGCTTTACACGCCGCAAACATGGGCCGCATTTGATGCGCCGCGCCCCATCTCTTGCCATCGGGACGCGGGAAAATCAGTTCGTTCCTACTTTTGCCAATGATTGCTTCTGACACTAATCGAAAGCCCTCGCCTTCCAGATACACCGCTCTTGGCGTCCCCGATTTTGTATCGCGTAACCAGAGTGACTGCGATTGGCGGTCAAAGTCACGGACTTCCAACGCGGCAAGCTCGGAATAACGTGCGCCAGTAAGCAATGCCGCCATTACCATTGGACGAAAATTTGCATTGCATGCGTTCACCAGCCTTCGTGACTCGTCATCTCCCAGGGATCGCAAGCGCGGGGCATCCGCTTTTGCAAAAGGCCTCACCCGTCGCCACGCATGATCGCCAGCTATCTTCTCATTGCGATACGCAACGTTCAGTGCAGCCTTTAAAATGGTGAGAATACGGTTAGCACTAGAACGGCGACTACGCCGCGCATCGGCCGTGTCAGCAGTCTGGCGATAGTTCTGAACCGCACCGGGCGCCGTACGTAGACGGGCAGGTGCGTTCGCAAGTTCTAAATGCCAATCCATTATGACTTTAGCGGTCAGCTTGGAAGTGTCATGCCCTCCGATCTGCGGACGAATTATCGCCTCAATGCGTCGCCGGGTATTTTCTAGGTCTTTTCCGGAAAAGCCTTCAAGATAATCGTCAAGTGCATTGGAAACTGAATAAGAGCGCAATTTTTGATCGCCGTTTTGATCACTCGTGGCGAACCAACTACGAGCCGCTTTCTGCGCCTGCCCGAAACTTAAGATTTTTGAGCCGTCTGCATCAGCATAATCATCCGATTCAGCGATCGTAAATTCTCGATACTTGGACGAGATGTCGGGTCGCCGATAACGCGCCACCCATTTTCTAACCCGTCGCCCTCGATAATAGCCTAAATGCTGCCCTTCACTCAAAGCCATCCAGTAGGGCTTCTTCCGGATCTCTAACCGAAGACGCTGCTGTCGATTTCGCAGGTCCGCATTTTCAACAATTCGCGCCATTAGATGCCTTCAAGAAATGCCCCTTTATTTCCCTGATATTTATAGGGATTTTGGCTACGAATAGCGAGGCTTATCTCGCCAGAAAGCGTCAATAATGCAGCCTTTGTCGGCTTCTTTGCAATTATTTTCGGAGCACATACAACAATACGCTGATAACTTTCACATCTGAAACATGTGCTTATATAAATACGTGCCAGCACTCGCCGCGATGAAGCCCATCTGGCTTTCTAAATCCGCCCAATCCAAAATGCGCTGCTGCTCAGAAAATTGGCGAACAGGGCTATTTTACGGCCAATAAAGTCAGATTAACCGGGATTACCTGCACTGACTTTGTTTGCCCTGCCGGCTACTGTAAACCAGATCAGTACCAAGGCAGCAAAACCCATCATTGCCGGCGTTCGCAGCGGGTAGTCTGACATGCTGGCTATGCCTAAGATAGCAAATATGACGCTCGCCATGCGTCCGAGGGCGACCGCCGAACGCGCGCCATCCATGCGAAACCACAAAAGGAATGAGCGTCGGACATAAAATGCTACTGCGCTCAGCATTAAAAGGATCCCTGGAACACCAAAAGTGAGAGCCGTTTCCAGCCAGTCGTTATGGAGCCTATTCAAATATGATTGCCTCAACAGAGCCATTGGTTCTTCATTCAAGAAGGCCGGAACAAAGGAACCGGGGCCAAAACCGAATGGAAAATATTTCCAAAACAGATTTAGGCTGGCAGTCCAAAACTCGGCTCGAGAATTCACCGTGTTCGGTTCGACAAAAAGACGGTCAATGGCCTCGGCACGAGAGAAATAGATAGTCGCAAAAACAAGACAAACCAGAATTGATGCTGCCAGGATAAGCATCAGAGACTCATCCTTATTTTTTAGGTTTTGGGGAGAGATTTGTGATCCATAGAGCACAGCGGCGCCGATCATTGCTATGATGCCGGCGAGCATCCCTGCCCTGGACCCCGTTACCAATATCAGCGGAACAAGTAAGGTGGCAACGGACAAAGCGATAAGCTGCTGCATGTTCCTGCCACTACTTCGGGTTCCGCGCGACCTTGTCGCAAAGACGGCAAGTATTGGGAACAGGCACGCCAACAAAACCGCGGCATGGTTACGGTTCGCAAACACGCCAACGGCACTCCCGTTGTTCGTTATCCGATACAGATAAAGTGAGCCTTCGGTGCTGCCGGCTAGCTGCAAAACTCCGATGACGCCCGAAACCGCTCCTATGAAAATTACGATGGGTAACATAAGGGTTAACTCGTCACGCGTTAGTTGCATTGCAAACAAAAACACGGCGAGGGGGGCAAACAGAGAGAAAAATGACTGCCAAGTTGCCGTGGGCATTATGGACAATACCGTCGACGAATTAGGTAAATTTGCTTTATCGCGTAAGTCAGCCAAGCTTACTCCCTCTTGCGACATTGCGCCAAATGCCGCCGGAAAAGGCACAAGATAAAATGCAACTAAGAGAAAAAGGAGCGCAAAACCTACAATAAAAAATTTCTTTTCCGTCCAGTGCTCCTTCCTGAAGGTCAGCAATGCCGCGCCGCAACATAAAACCATAATTGGGTTTAGAATGGCGAGCGACTGCACATCCGATCGCGACGAGCCCCCCATTAGGAACAGTACCGTTACAACCGCCACGAGCCCCAAAAAATGGCGGGACGGGAGGACGGATGAGTTCAGTCTAGGCAATAGCTTTTCCCGTGACAAATAGCCGCCCAGTCGAGGGGATCGATTGGCGGTGAAATTTCATTTTTCTGAATAAGAACCTAATTATGTCGGAACGGCATGAACAACAAGCCCATATGCCACTATTTTAAGTAATGCTCTATTCAGTAGGAAAAAACTATGGCGCTGATTGAGCGCTTCGGGTAGCTGCGAAAGCCGTATGTGACATGCCAGCTGGCGCGGGCTGCTTTTTTGAGAGCGGTGTGTCCCAGAACAAGGATAATGATGTTAAAGACTACTGCCCCAACACTTGGCCCTGCAAATTCGGGTGCCACATTTAATGAAATCGAAGCGGAACGCGGCCTAGCTCCGCCGATTTTATTGCAATATTGGCAAGTCGTGCTGCGTTGGAAGTGGCTCATTGTTGGCATTACGATCGCCGCTCTGACATTGGGTCTCATCGCAACGCTGTTAGCGACGCCACAGTATACCGCCACATCGCGCATTGAAATCAGCCGTGCCCAGAAAAACGTGACAAATGTAGAGGGGCTAGAGTCAGCAGAGGCAGGCCGCGACCTCGAATTTTATCAGACGCAATATTCGTTGCTTCAGGCGCGCTCGCTAGCCGAACGTGTGGCTCGCCAATTACGACTGGGGACAAGCGAAGCTTTTTTCGAGGCGCATGGCGTGGACCCGAGCGATGATAGTATGTTCGCGGCCAAATCAGGACAGCAGTTGAGTGCCGCCGAGAGGCTAAAGCGGGAAAAAAAAGCTGTTGAGCTATTAACGATGCATATTTCGATTTCTCCTATTCGGGGCTCGGCTCTCGTAGACATCAGCTACACAAGCGCATCTGCAGCACTATCCGCTCAGATCAGCAATGCCTGGACTGACCAGTTTATCGTACAAAGCATGGACCGCCGCTTTGCATCCACGGCGGACGCAAGAAAATTTCTAGAAGGCCGGCTGGCAGATCTGCGCGCACGCGTAGAGACATCCGAACGCGAAGTCGTCAACTACGCGTCCCAGAAGGGCATCGTTGCGCTTGGGACAACTAAGAGCGCGGATGGCAAAACCGAAGTTCAGCGAACACTCGTTTCCAGCGATCTCGAGGCATTAAATGCAGCACTTGCCGAGGCGACGGCGAACCGTATTGCCGCTGAAAGCAGAGCTCAAGGTCGCAATGGCGGCGCCAATTCGGACGCGCTTGGTAATGTTGCAATTTCGCAATTGAGGCAAAAAAGGGCCGAAACTGCATCGGAGTATGCAAAGCTATTGGTCCAGTTTGAGCCGGGTTACCCTTCAGCCAGAGCTCTGAATGAGCAGTTGCGGGTTTTGGATGCCAGCATTGCACGTGAAGAGAGTCGCGTTCTAAATAGCCGCTCGGCCGAATATAGTGAGGCCGTACAGCGAGAACGCGATCTTAGGGAGCAAGTTGAAACGCTTAAAGAGCGAATGGACCGTCAACAGCGCGACAGTATCAACTATAACATTTACCAGCGTGAAGCTGACACAAACCGACAGTTATATGACGGACTTTTACAACGTTACAAAGAAATTGGTGTCGCCGGCATTGGTGCAAATAACATAGCCATAGTTGATCAGGCAAAGGTGCCAGAAAAACCATCGGCCCCCAGCTTGCCGGTAAATATGGCACTCGCGTTACTTGCCGGAATTGGCCTTGCCGCGATCGCTACTTTTGCGCTCGATCAAATCGATGAAGGCATCCGGGAACCAGGCCAAGTTAACCGCCTGTTGCAAGCCCCGCTGCTTGGAAGTGTCCCCGATGTAGATCAGGACGATGCGCTCGCGTTGTTGAGTGATCCTAAATCTATGATTTCAGAAGCTTATTTGAGTATCAGGTCGAATCTCGCGTTCAGTACCGACCACGGCGTGCCAGGTGCATTTATGATCACCAGCACTCGACCAGCGGAAGGGAAATCGACAACAAGCCTTGCAATGGCAACTGTACTCAGTCGCACCGGCAAAAAAGTTCTGCTCGTCGACGGCGACATGCGGTCTCCGTCAATGCACCAGTTTTTAGGCCGAGATAACAGAAGTGGCCTCAGCAACTTTCTTGCTGGAGATAATGAGTGGCAGAACATGGTCCTCGCGACGGAGCAAAAGGGCCTCCATCTCCTACCCGCTGGACCTATGCCTCCAAGCGCCTCGGAACTATTGAGCAGCGACCGAATGCTAATGCTGTTAAGGCAGTTAGCCGATCATTTCGACCACATTGTTGTTGATGCACCACCCATTTTGGGTCTCGCTGATGCTCCACTTCTATCTCGCGCGGTTGAAGGTTGTATATTTGTGGTGGAGGCCGAAGGTGTGGCTGTCAGAGGCGTAAAATCTTCGCTTGGACGCCTTCATGCAGTGCACGCTAATGTCTTCGGCGTAGTTCTCACGAAGCTTAAACACCGCCAAGCTGGCTACGGCTACGGATATGGCTACGGATATGGTTATGGCAGTGAGTCGCGCGACGAGCATTGATCCGTTTAGTTTGACCTATCCTTCGCCGTCGAGCCTACTAGCGCGGCTCAAAAGCAATATAGCCCGATGAAAGAAAATGATGAAAAGGTCGATTATTACTGGAATTACTGGCCAGGACGGGGCTTATCTAGCCGAACTCCTCTTGGCCAAAGGTCATCAGATATTTGGCGCGTTTCGGCGGACAAGTTCTGCAAATTTCTGGCGTCTGGAAGAATTAGGAATTGCAAATCACCCGAATCTGAAATTGGTGGAGTTTGACCTTACCGATCATAGTGCTGCCGTTCGTCTAATAGACCAATGCCAACCGGATGAAATATACAACCTTGCGGCGCAAAGTTTTGTAGGTGTTTCATTCGACCAGCCGCTATCGACGGGTCAAATAACTGGCATAGGTGCAGTTCACTTGCTGGAGGCAATTCGCCAGATCAATCACAAAATTCGCTTCTATCAAGCATCGACTTCTGAAATGTTCGGCCTAGTTCAAGCTGTTCCGCAAAATGAACAAACGCCCTTTTATCCGCGCAGTCCGTACGGTGTCGCCAAACTTTATGCTCATTGGATGACGGTCAACTATCGGGAGTCATATGGCATATTCGGTTCCAGCGGGATTTTGTTCAATCATGAATCGCCCTTGCGCGGGCGCGAGTTTGTTACGCGCAAGATAACCGATGGCGTAGCACGTATTGCGCACGGCATGCTCGACTGCCTCGAGCTCGGTAATATGGATGCGCAGCGTGACTGGGGTTTTGCGCGCGATTATGTCGACGGCATGTACCGAATGCTTCAGGCCGACACGCCCGATACCTTCGTGCTGGCCACTAACCGGACCGAATCCGTTCGTGATTTCGTCACTATGAGCTTCCGCCACGCCGGCATTGAGATCGACTGGTCGGGCAGCGGCCCGGAGGAAATCGGTACCGATGCGAAATCCGGGGTCGTGCGTGTCCGCGTCAATCCCCAATTTTATCGCCCGGCCGAAGTCGATTTATTGATCGGCGATCCGTCGAAGGCCGAAAGCATACTGGGCTGGAAAGCGGAAACGACGCTCGAGCAGCTATGTGCCGCTATGGTGGACGCCGACCTGCGTAGGGTGAAGAATGGAACCGGATTCTAAACACCGCATCCTGATTACGGGACTTTCGGGTTTCACCGGGAGGCATCTGGCGCGCAAACTGGCGGGTCTGGGTTGGGAGATTTGTGGGCTCGGCGCTCATTCGCTGCCTGGTAGCGGCGTCATCGCCTATCCCAATCTTGATGCCGATCTTTCTGAGACGGCGCGTATCGCCGAATGGATGGCCGCGAATCGGCCAACTCATATTGCCCACCTGGCTGCGCAATCGCATGTGGTGGGTGACCCGCTTCGCTTTTATCGGGACAATTTGCTCGGCACGGAATCTTTGCTTGAGGCGATATCAACATCAGGCATCGCACCTGAAAAAATATTGATCGCAAGCAGCGCCAATATCTATGGCAATTGCGAAAATAGCCCGATTTCCGAAGACGAGCTCTATAGGCCCGTCAACCATTATGCGTCGAGCAAAGTGGCGATGGAGTTGCTCGTCCAGAAATGGTTCGAACGCTATCCCGTCATCATAACGCGTCCCTTCAATTACACAGGCCGGGGGCAGTCCGAAGCTTTTCTGTTCCCAAAGCTGGTGGGCGCATTTCATCGTGCGGAGCCGTCCATCACGCTTGGCAATATCGATGTCGCGCGCGACCTGTCGGATGTAGAATTTGTCATCGAGGCCTACACCCGGCTTCTGCTTTCGCCGATCCGTTCAGATCGCTTCAATATCTGTTCGGGTAGAAGCCTATCGATCCGTGGTGCGCTCGACATATTGACCGGGCTAACCGGGCACCAACCCGTGATCACCGTCGACCCGGCGCTGGTCCGACCCGACGAGATCGCTGAGTTGCGCGGTGACCCGGCTCGGCTGCAGGCTGCTGTCGGGCCGCTGGCACCCACGCCCATTACCGACCTTTTCGGCAAGATGCTCGCCGCGCTATCGGCAGGCGAGACTTGAACTTATTGCGCCTGGTCCGGTCGGATGCGGTGCTCAGCCTCGGTTTCCATGCGCTGAAGTCGTTTGTAGCACTTTACGTGAACTGGATCGTCCTGCGCCAATTTGCGGTGACAGACTATGTGACCTGGTCTGTAACCTCATCGATATTAGTTATTGCCACGGCCTCAGACCTTGGGATCGGGCAATATGCGGTCACTCGCCTGCTGCATAGCGACAAGGCCGAATGGCCGGCGATAATCAAGGCATGCTTCATCGCGATGCTGCCGCTTGCCTTGGCTTCGTTGCTCTTTGTCGCGGTGGCAATCAATGGGCCAAGCCTTGCCTATATATCGACGATGGCGGCGCTTCTGGCGCTTCGGGTGCTGAGTATCCCGTTCGGCGCGGTGTTAAACGCAGTGAACCAGTTCAAGATCCGAAAGGCGATTGAGCTCGCTGCCTATGTCCTGGCAGCAGCAATGGTCACCTTCATTGCGGTCCGGAATGGCAATATAATGCTGGCATTGGTGTCTCTCAACATCACTTTTTTTCTGGGGGCGGCGGTGACCGTACTGGCAGCGGCGCGCTTTATATCGTTACCTCAGATGGCCGCAGCGCATATCGGACGCTCCGACTGGTTACGGATATATCGCGCTGCAACGCCGTTCATGGTGAATAACCTGACGAGCTTGCTGACTTATGGCGGGTTCATCTGGATCAGTAGCCTGCTGCTGGCAAAGGCCGACGTCGCTAAACTGGCGCTACTCCATTCGTTCCTGCTGATGAACCTGTACCAGCTTTACGATGTATTCCTGAAATCGCGGCAAGCCGATCTCGTAGACCCCGGGCACCGTGCGAAGCTGGCTGCTATCAACGCCGCCGTCATGGTCGCAACGCCCGTGATTTTCACGATAGCTGGAGTAGCGGCATTGCGTTTGTTAAGCGCGGAAATTGTGATTACGCGCATCGAAATGCTCCTGTTTTCCATTTTTATGGCGTTTGAACTAGGCTTCCTATTTGTCCAATCCGTTGCGCAGGTGCACAAGGACCTTTATAGTGAATTGACGCGTTATTCGCTGTTCCGGCTTTTGATTCAAGGCACAGGTTTGATGGTTTGCGTGGTAGCCGCCGATGTTAAGCTTGATGGTTATATTATTGCATTCACTCTGGCATCCGGAATAGCGTTCCTTTATGGCTACATTTCCCTTTTTATAAAGTTTAAACGATTTGAAACTCTTAAGAGTGTCAATAAATGATAATTTTCATCGAATTTTTTACAGCGATTCTCGGGATATATTTATTTGTTCGAGAGTTGTTTACAAATAAATTTGGCAATTTTTGCACAAGCATATTTTTGATGTGCTTTGTTCCGCTATTTTGTATTTATCCTGTAATTGCCCGCTTTACCGTGGGCGGGGCGCTTCCGGTAGAGGCCACGTTACCAAGCCCGCTCGATGATCCATTTTCATACGTCGTTTATCAAATATGCTGCCTTGCAATAATAATTCCGATTATACTTATAAACAATAAATCATATTCTGTCAAAAATATTTCCCGAAATGAAATAGATATTGCCAAGCCCAAGCCTCGTGAAATTTATGCTTTGTTATTTGCTATTTCAATAGGGATATATTATTATATTTACTCGACTGGACTAAATGTATCAGAACTTTTAATCGCATCACGCTTTTCTTGGTTCTTGAATTCGAATTACTCTTCCACTTTGTATGTTGTATCAACATATTTAATTGCTCTCTCTCCCGTCTTAATATATCATGGTGCTCTTAATAAAAAATTCCGACTTACTCTCGTCCTTCTTGTTTTACTTTTAATTTTTTATGGCGCACTTTCAAAAGATAGGAAGTGGTTGATATTTATCGCATCCGGCATATTTGCCGCTGTATATATCGCGAATGGCATGCGAATTAATATTTCTGGCAAGGGCTTGGCCCTTATTCTGACGTTGGTGAGTGCTTTAGCTTTCTGGCAGGTTGGTCGAAGCGTAGTTTTTGATGCTTTGGTTACAGGAAACAGTGATATAGGCACAAGTTCTTCCGAGCTGGCTACACAGCTGCTCACCAGGGGTGATTTTCCATATTACTACAATGCAAGTATGACTGCGATTTATATGAATCTGAATGCCGGATTTGAGATACCGCTAGGCATTGTCCGGAGGCAATTGCTCTTTTTCCTACCAGCGAGTTACAGCTTTGGGCTGAAGATAGAGGATATTTCAGCTTTGTTTTCCGATGCCCTAGGCGCCGGAGACACTTTGCGCAGGGGCAATATGCCGCCGGGATTTTTCGGATTGTTTGTACTGAGCTTTGGTTGGATCGGCGGCGCAATCACCCTTTCGCTTTTCCCGTTTCTGTTGAACTATTTTGATAAGATCGTACGGTATAGGGAAGGTATTTGGCGAGTGGCAATCGCGAGCCATGCTTTATCCTCCATGCTGCTGCTGCTCAGAGGTGACGATAGTTCGGCAACATATTTCATAGTCTTTTCCGCTGCCGTCCTCGTAATACTTCGACCGCACATTCTGCTTCGACAACGCGGACAGCAAGACAGCATTCCGGCAAAGATGAGTCCGATTAATAAATGAAAAAGAGAATTGTATTCTTCGCCAGAGACAGCGTCGAAAATATTCAGTCCATGGAATATTACCGGCAGGATTTGGAGGCGTTGCGCGCTCTCGGCCATGAAGTCGTCATCTGCACTCGCTATCGCGATATCCCCGCGCGGTTCGACCTGATCTATGTGTGGTGGTGGACATACGCACTTTACCCGGTGCTGCTGGCGAAACTGAAGGGGCGAAAGAGCGTTGTCACCGGGGTCTATAATTTCCGGTTCGAGGACAAATCGTCCGGCACAGATTATTTTGCGCGGCCGTGGTTCCAGCGCCTCCTGATCCGGCTGGCAACGAAATGGACCGATGCCAATTTGTTTATCAGCGAGCGTGAATTTCAGTCGGTCCCGCCCTATTTCGCGTTGCGGAAAGCCTATTATTTTCCCTGCGCGGTCGGCGATGAATATTTCGCCGCTGCGCGCACCGGGGAAACGCGGCAGGGACTTTTGAACCTGGCCTGGTCCGGAAGCGAAAATCTGAAGCGCAAGGGGGTGTGGGATATTTTGGAGGCCATGCGTATCCTGAAAGATCGAGGCGTTGCGGCGGAACTGACGCTCGCCGGAAAAAAGGGTGACGGCTTTGCTGCGCTGCAGCAACGGGTTGTTGACTTGGAATTGCAGGACTGCGTAAAGGCCGTCGGTGAAGTAACCAAGGACGAGAAGCTGGATCTATATTCCAAAGCGCTGCTTTACCTGCAGCCTTCTTATTTCGAGGGGTTCGGGCTGGCTACGGCAGAGGCGATGGCCGCGGGTTGCTGCGTTATCACCTGCAATGTCGGGGAGGTCCGAAACGTTGTCGGCGATGCGGGGGAATACGTGCTTCCGGGCAAGCCGGAAGAACTGGCCGAACGGATCACCGAATTGGTCCAGGACCCGGCAAGAATAGCGGCCTTGACCGACAGGGCAGCGGAGAGGCTTGAACGGCTGTTTTCATTCAATAAGAAGACAGCCGATCTGAAGACAATATTGGCGGCGCTGGGCAAGGCGCATCCGGGAGCATGAATTGACTTACCAGATTTGCACAAATTGCGTGATGGATACGAGCGACGAGTCGATCCACTTCGATACGAACGGCGTTTGCGACCACTGCAACGGCTTCGAAACCAATGTCATGCCCGACTGGCATACTGGCGAAGATGGCCGGCGCATGCTCGCGGAAATTATCGACAAGATAAAAGCGGAAGGCCAGGGTAAAGAGTTCGACTGCATATTAGGGATGAGCGGCGGCCTCGACAGTTCCTACATGCTTCATTTGCTGGTGACGGAATTCGGGTTGCGCCCGCTGGTATTTCACGTCGATGGCGGATGGAACACCGACATAGCGGTGAACAACATCCAGATGCTAGTCGAAAAACTCGGCCTCGACCTCTATACCGAGGTCATCAACTGGGAGGACATGCGCGACTTCCAGCTTGCATTCTTCAAATCCGGAGTCCCGCATCTCGATCTGCCGCAAGACCATGCCTTTGTCGCGACGCTGTATCATTTTGCCAACAAGCATGGCATTAAGTATATCATGAATGGTGGCAACATCTCCACCGAGTGCGTGCGTAACCCGTTGCAATGGTTATATTATGGTACCGACATGGCGCAGATCAACGATATCCGCCGCCAATTCTGCACCCGGCCGCTAAAGCATTACCCGTTCAGCTCGGTGCTGTTCCACAAAGTGTATTTGCGCTATATCAAGGGCGTCGAAGTGGTCAAACCACTGAACCTGCTGCCCTATACCAAAGAGCTGGCAATCAATACGCTCTCGGAAAAATACGGTTGGCGGGCCTACCCGCAAAAGCATTTCGAAAGCCGCTTTACTAAATTTTACGAGGGGTACTGGTTGCCGACACGTTTTGGCTATGACACAAGGCGCGTGCAATATTCCTCGCTAATCCTGACCGGCCAGATGACCCGCGACGAAGCGTTGCAGCGGCTCGAAAAACCGGCCTATGATCCGGAAACGATCGACGACGAGTTCGAATATATAGCCACAAAATTGGGCATTACTGCGGAGGAGCTGCGGCTTTATCATTCGATGCCGCTCAAAAGTTATCGCGATTACAAAAACCAGGCATGGATGTTCGATTTGGGTGCCAAAGCCATGCGGGCGCTTGGCCTCGAACGAAATATCAAACGGTAACACGCGATGATTGGCATCATCAACTACGGTTCCGGCAATATCGCCGCGCTGATGAATATATTCAGGCAGGGCCGGATCGATCATTGCCTGTGTACTGCTCCTGCCGATCTGGAGCAGGCAGACCGCTTCCTCTTGCCAGGCGTCGGCGCGTTCGACCCGACAATGGCGCAGCTCGACCATTCGGGAATACTCGAAGCATTGCGGGTGCAGGTTTTCGAGGCTAATCGTCCTGTGCTTGGCATCTGTGTCGGCATGCATCTACTGGCCGAGGGTAGCGACGAAGGCAATTTGCCCGGGCTCGGATGGATAAAGGGCCGCGTGCGCAAAATCGACACGACAGGCCTCTCTTCGCCGCCGTTATTGCCGCACATGGGATGGAACTCGGTCAACCTTCAAGGCGGCTCGGCGTTGTTCGACGGGATTGATGGGGCGCAAGGCTTCTATTTTTTACACAGCTATTATTTTGATGCCAGCGCGGACGAGGACATTACGGCGACGGTCGATTATGGCGGAAACCTGCCCTGCGCCGTGGAACGCGGGCGTGTGTTTGGCGTCCAGTTCCACCCGGAAAAAAGCCATGCAAATGGCGTCCGGCTGTTGCGCAACTTTGCGGAGCTTGTGTGATGCTCCGCTCACGGATAGTCCCTGTATTGCTGATCCACGACGGCGGTTTGGTCAAAACCCGGCAGTTTACCGACCATAAGTATGTTGGCGACCCGATAAATGCGGTAAAAATTTTCAACGAGAAAGCCGTCGACGAGCTCACGCTTCTTGATATCGATGCGACAGTTCAGGGTGAGGGGCCGGACTTCGTCCGGCTTCAGAAAATTGCAATCGAAAGCCGGATGCCGCTTTGCTACGGCGGTGGCATTACCACTGCCGAACAAGCAGCGCAGATCATTGCGCTGGGTTTCGAAAAAGTCTCGATTAGCGCCGCCGCCCTCGAGCGTCCGAAACTGATCCGCGAAATGGCCGACCAGGTGGGAACACAAAGCGTTGTTGTAACTGTCGATGTTCGCAAAGAAGGTTTTATGGGTGGGTATGCGGTTTACAGCCATAATGGCAAGCGCAAGCACAAGGTAAAGCTGATCGAATATATCCGCGAGGCCGAGGCATTGGGAGCTGGTGAAATCGTGGTCAACATGATCGACCGGGACGGAATGATGGCTGGCTATGATCTCAAGCTTGCCAAAATAGTAAGGGACGCGACAACCGTTCCGCTTACGTTCGTGGGTGGCGCCGGAGACAGCACACACATGGCAGCGCTGATCGAGACGGTAGGCACATGCGGCGCTGCGGCCGGGAGCATGTTCGTTTTTAAAGGCACTTACCGTGCAGTTCTGATCAGCTACGCACGGCCTTCTGTTTGAGAATCGGGTAACATGAAACAATTACTGCAATATCTTTCCAACGGCGAGACGGCACTTGTGGAGGCTCCGCCACCGGTGCTGCGTCCGGGGCATGTCATTGTCGATGCCACCCAGTCTTTGATATCCGTCGGCACGGAAAGAATGCTGGTCGATTTCGGCAAGGCAAGCCTGGTGTCCAAAGTGCGCCAGCAGCCCGAAAAGGTCCGGCAAGTGCTGGACAAGGTGACAACCGATGGCCTTCTGACGACGGTGGAAGCCGTCCGGTCAAAGCTAGGGCAACCAATTCCGCTAGGCTACAGCCATGTCGGCGTGGTCCGCGACAGCGCCAGCCCGAAATTCAAATGCGGCGACCGGGTTGTGTCGAATGGCCCCCACGCCGACGTTGTCTGTGTTCCGCAAAATCTGTGCGCCAAAATTCCGGATAATGTGAGCGATGAGGCTGCAACGTTTACTGTCATCGCGAGTATTGGCCTGCAAGGTATCCGGCTCGCCAACCCAACATTGGGCGAGCGATTTGTGGTAACAGGCGTCGGCCTCATCGGGTTGCTTACCGTACAATTGTTAAGGGCCCAGGGTTGCCAGGTACTCGCAATCGATTTCGACGAGACAAAGTTGGCCTTAGCCCGAAAGTTCGGTGCGGTTACGTGCAACCCTGCAATGGGCGAAGATCCGGTGGCGGCAGGCTTCTCATTCAGCGAAGGTGCAGGCGTCGACGGCATCATCATTACAGCGTCGACCAAATCCAGCGATCCTATGTCACAGGCTGCGCGCATGGCGCGCAAACGCGGACGTATCATATTGGTGGGGGTAGCAGGGCTCGAGTTGAACCGGAGCGACTTTTACGACAAGGAAATCAGCTTTCAGGTGTCGTGCTCATATGGCCCCGGCCGCTACGATCCAAATTATGAGGAAGGCGGGCAGGATTACCCCATTGGCTTTGTTCGCTGGAGCGAGCAGCGTAATTTTCAGGCAATTCTCGAATTGATGTCAGCGGGCCTGATTGACGTGTCGGAGTTGATTACTCACCGATACCAGTTTGAGAATGTTAGCGAAGCATATGACCTGCTGACGAACGACAAAGGTGCTTTGGGCATATTGCTGCAATATGACACTGCTGTCGAAGGGCGCCACATCGATAGCGTCGCTTTGGCAAAGCCAACCGCGACTGATCGGGAAAGCCAAGTGTCGATCGGCGTGTTCGGTGCCGGAAATTATGCATCCCGCGTCCTCATTCCAGCTTTCAAGGCATCAGGCGCACGCCTGCATTCCATTGTTTCAGCGGGCGGCACGAGCGCCGTTGTTCACGGCAAGGCTAATGGTTTCGAAGCAGCCACCGCAACCGCAGAATTGGTTTTGGGCAATGCGGAAATAAATACCGTCGCTATCGCAACCCGCCATAATAGCCACGCTACAATGGCCTGCGCGGCGCTTGAAGCTGGGAAGCATGTGTTCGTAGAAAAGCCGCTCGCGTTGAATATGTCCGAGCTCGACCGGGTTAAAGCCGCGCATGAAGCTTCCGGAAAACATCTCATGGTCGGGTTTAACCGGCGCTTTGCGCCCCAAATTCGAACGATGAAGGCCCTTCTAGAACCGGTAACGGAGCCGAAGTCGTTTATGATGCTTATGAATGCGGGCCAGATCCCACCCGAGCATTGGACACAGGACCATGCAGTCGGTGGCGGAAGGATTATCGGCGAGGCTTGTCACCATATCGATCTGATGCGGTTCCTCGTCGGCTCCCCTATCGTTTCGGTGCAGGCACGGCGAATGGGCTCCAACCCGGCGACGGCAATACTAGATGACAAGGCCGTGATTGTTCTTGGCTTTGCAGATGGCTCCTTCGGCACCATTCATTATCTTGCAAATGGCGGATCCTCTTTTCCGAAAGAGCGGATCGAGGTTTTTACGTCCGGCAGGACGCTTCAACTCGACAATTTCCTGTCGTTACGCGGATACAACTGGCCGGGATTTCGGAAAGAAACACTTTGGCGACAGGACAAGGGACAAATAGCCTGCGTGAAGGCCTTTGTCGACGCTATTGGTGCAGGTGCCGCCAGTCCGATCGCCGCAAACGAGCTGTTTGAAGTTGCACGCGTGACTATCGAAGCTGCGGAACAGCTCAATGATCAAGGCTGAAAGGCTGAGTCGGCTATCATTAAAGCTTTTTGCGATCAAACGCCTAGGCGTGGGCAGCATTGCCAAGGTCGGTACCTATCGGCTCGGATTGAAAACAGGCCTTCATCGCGTTTTGCGCGTGCGGTCAACCGTAGCGCAGGGCCCATATTTCGAGGCACCTCCAACAGCCCGACATAACGTCGTACCGTCATCCCGATGGAATACCGAAGCTGAACTCTTCTCATTCCATCGTTTCCCGCTAGACGGTCTTCCCGATTGGCATGCAAACCCTTTTAACCCGGGAAAACGGGCGCCGTGTGACTTGCCCTGGTACAAGATACCCGATTTCGACCCGGACATCGGAGATATCAAAACGATCTGGGAGTTGTCACGCTTTGACTGGCTTCTACCGATGGCGCAGCGTGCTGCTGTCGGTGACGATGCGGAGTTGACGCGCCTTAACCTTTGGCTTGGCGATTGGTCGAAGCAAAACCCGCCATATTTAGGAGCGAACTGGAAATGCGGTCAGGAAGCTTCGATACGGGTAATTCATCTAGCCATGGCTGCCCTAATCCTTCAGAATCATGAGAAACCAAGCAGCGGTCTGTTGTCACTGGTTAGAACGCATCTTTTGCGAATAGCCCCCACAATTGGCTATGCCATCGGGCAAAACAACAACCACGGCACATCTGAAGCGGCGGCACTCTTCATTGGCGGTTCTTGGCTAGCGCAACAGGGCGACCGTGATGGTAAATCCTGGGCGTATAGTGGTCGCAAGTGGCTCGAAGACAGGGCACGATCGCTGATTGCGGCAGATGGAACCTTTAGCCAATACTCTGTGGTATATCACCGGCTGATGATCGATACCTTTTCGGCGTGCGAAGTTTGGCGGACGAAGCTTGGCGTTCCGCCATTTTCCGATGAGCTTCGATCGCGACTGGCGAAAGCAGTGAATTGGCAGCAGCAAATGCTGGATCCGGACACCGGGCATGTACCCAATATCGGGGCAAACGATGGCGCTCGCTTGATTCCGCTTGATGACCAGCATTATCGCGATTTCAGAACATCAACCCAGCTTGCGGCAGCGCTATTTTGCGGCGGGCGTGCCATTATGGAGGCCGGCGCTTGGGATATGGCTTTGCGGTGGTTCAAGATGGATGCACCGACAGCGGCCTTACCTCCGCCGGCCAGTGCTTCGTTTCCCGATGGCGGATTTCACATTCTGCGCGCCGGAAGTTTACGATGCTATTTTCGAGCTCCAGGATACAGATTCCGTCCCAGCCAGTGTGACGCTCTGCACATCGACCTATGGACGGGTTCCGGGCTTAACCTGATACGTGATGGCGGCACCTTCAGTTATAACAGCACGGAGGAGGACTATCGATATTTTAGTGGCTCACAATCCCATAATGTCGCTGAATTCGATGGGCGCGACCAAATGCCTCGCATCAGCCGATTCCTGTTTGGCTCATGGCTGCAAAACACCCACTCAACGAGTGTCGAAGCGACCGACATGGGCGTCAAGGCAGAGGCCGGTTACCGCGACTATCGCGGTGCACGACATGTTCGAAAAATTTTGTTGGCGCCCCAAAGCTTACGGTGTGTCGACATTCTCGACGGACAGGCATCAAACGCAGTCATCCGCTGGAGGCTGGCACTCTCGGATTGGCGGTTGGAAGGCAATGTCCTAACCGACGGCAAATACAGACTTGCGATAACATCGCGCGGCAGCTCGTTCGATTTGAATCTAATAACTGGTGCAGAATCGCTGCACTATCTGGAAAAAAATCCGATAGCTGTTTTGGAGATAAGTTGCGCAATACCGGCGACCATTACCACGGAGATATCCTTCTAAATGCACGTACTCTATTTTCATCAACATTTCACTACGCCGAAGGGAGCGTCAGGCATCAGATCCTATCAGATGGCCAGGGCGCTTGTTGCCCGGGGCCACAGGGTTACGATGGTTTGTGGAAGTCTATACAACGGTGAAACAGGATTGACGCAGCCGTTCGCGAACGGGCAACGACGCGGGCCTGTGGATGGCATTGATGTCGTAGAATTCGATTTGAATTATTCTAACAAGGACGGTTTCCTGAGTCGAATTTTAGTATTCGTCAAATATGCAATTGGGAGCATAAGGATCGCGCTTTTCGGAAGTTACGACCTTGTTTTTGCGACAAGCACACCTTTGACCGCAGGTATTCCGGGTATCGTTGCAAAATGGATCAGGCAAAAGCCGTTTGTTTTCGAGGTTAGGGATCTTTGGCCGGAATTACCTAGACAAATGGGCGTGATCCGTAATCCGGTCTTGCTGGCGGCCATGTCAGTCCTGGAAAAACTATCCTATATTTCGGCAAATCGCTGCGTGGCGCTTTCGCCCGGAATATTTGAAGGAATAGAGAAACGCGGCATAGCGGCAAAGCATATCGCGATGATCCCGAACGGGTGCGATATAGCGCTATTTTCAGCCCCAGACGCGAAACCCTGGCGTCCCGATTCTATCCCCGAGGCAAATCTTTTGGCAGTCTTTGCTGGGACCCATGGTCAGGCAAATGGCCTTAACGCGGTACTGGATGCCGCGAGCATTTTACGTCAACGAGGACGTGATGATATTTCAATACTATTGGTGGGCGATGGCAAGCTCAAAGCTGCGCTTATGGAGCGAGCGAAGAAGGAGAAGCTATCAAACGTGATTTTTCACGATCCGATAGACAAGGCCCGGTTAGCCTGTCTGATGATGTCGGCTGATCTAGGCTTGCAATGCCTGGCGAACATACCCGCATTTTATTATGGTACATCGCCTAATAAGTTTTTCGACTATGCTGCGGCCGGCGTGCCGGTGCTTTGCAACTACCCCGGTTGGATTGCGGAACTTATTCGAGCGAATAACTGCGGCTATGCCGTTGAACCAGAAGACGCGTCAGCATTTGCCGATGTGCTGGAACATATTGCGCAACATAAGGATGAACTCATCGCCATGTCGGCAAATATTCGAACACTGGCAAGACGAAATTTCGATCGGACCAAGCTAGCGTCAAATTGGGTGGACTGGGTCATAGAAGGACATGCTGCATGAAACGTGCAATTGACATAGTCGCTGCCGCTTCAATCCTGCTCATTTTGTCGCCGTTGGTCTTTTTGCTGATTGTCGCGGTACGGTTCGCATTAGGTAGCCCCGTTTTTTTCCGGCAGGACCGGCCCGGTAGATATGGCAAACTTTTCAAAATGATCAAATTCCGGACGATGCGCCATGCTGTCGACGATAGCGGTGTCCTTCTGCCCGACGCCGAACGCCTTACCCCATTCGGCAGATGGCTGCGATCGACCAGCTTTGACGAGCTACCTGAATTATGGAATGTATTAAAAGGCGAGATGAGCATCGTTGGGCCCCGCCCGCTGCTCGTTGAATACTTGCCGTTATACTCCAAGACACAGGCGCGACGCCACGAGGTCCGTCCGGGACTAACTGGACTGGCGCAAGTAAGCGGAAGAAATACTCTTACTTGGGACGAAAAATTTGACCTCGATATTTGGTATGTTGACCACCAAACCCTATGGCTAGACGCCGGAATTATTCTGAAAACAATCTATTTTGTTATCAGGCGTGAGGGTATCAGCGCGGCCGGCGATGCTACAATGCCCAAATTTGTCGGCGGTGGGCGAGCAACGGACGGGGCAGATGCCATATGACGAAAATTGTTGTTCTTTCTGCCGGTCGCCGCGTTTCGCTGGTGCGATGTTTTCAACAAGCCGCGAAATCGCATGGTTTCGATATCGTGGCTGCCGATCTAAACCCATCCATGAGCGCGGCCTGTCATATCGCTGATAGCAATTTTACGCTGCCTCATGTCAATTCTCCAGAATATGCGGAAAAATTGCTTGCATATTGCATGAACAATAACGTGCGGTTGGTCGTACCAACAATAGACACGGAATTACTCAGATTGTCGGAGTTGCAGGCTCAATTGAACGATATAGGCTGCACTGCAGTCGTTTCAAATCCAGATATTATATCGATTTGCCGCGATAAGCGCCGGACGTCGAGCTATTTTGAAGCCAAAGGCATTAGATCGCCTGCGCTTTTCCAAGCGGACAACTTGCCGTTTCCGGTTTTCATCAAGCCTTATGACGGATCCCTGAGCAGCGGGGCTGCTGTAGTCAGAACGGCTGACGATCTGACGCAGGAAATGCTTCGTAATCCAAAAAATATGTTTTGCCAGTTTCTCGACCCGCGCGATTATTCAGAATTCACTTGCGATGCCTATTTCAACCGTGATGGCCATTTAAAATGTGTCGTCCCGCGTCTGAGGGTGGAAGTCCGGGGCGGGGAAGTATCAAAGGGTCGCACGTCGAAAAATGAAATCGTGCCATTTCTTTTTGAAAAATTGGGCCGGATGGAAGGTGCTCGAGGGTGCCTTACGATACAGATTATGCGGCACAATTCGAATGGCGAACTTTTTCTTCTGGAAATCAATCCGCGCTTCGGGGGCGGTTACCCCTTAACCGCTCGCTCTAACGCATTGTATCATACTTGGTTGATCGACGAGTATATTCTTGGAAAACCAGTTGATCGCTTTGATGATTGGCAAGACGGGCTGACAATGCTCAGATATGATGGAGAAGTGTTCGTTGAGCGCTAATAGCACCCAGTATGTGTTCGACCTCGATGACACCCTCTACAGCGAGCGGGATTATTCAAAATCGGCATTGGCCTTTGCCGGATCGTTAATTGCGGATCTTTTCGGTTTCTCCGACGCCAGAAACCAGCTTCTTATCTTGTTGGACGAAAAGGCGTGCCTGCCGATCGATAGTTACTGGGCGAAAACTCTGCTGCCGGAAGTTGCAAAGAGACAAGTCATCGCGGGGATGAACGCGCATATTCCCGACATCTCCCTTTATCCGGACGCAGCGAGAGTACTGGCGAAATTGCGTCAATCCAATATCGGTTTCGGCATAGTTACCGACGGGCGAAGCGTAACGCAAAGAGCAAAATTGTGGGCGCTGAATTGCCTTGATGCGAAATATATATCGATCTCAGAAGAAGCGGGCCTTCCCAAAACCGACATCCGCAGATTCAAAGATTTTGCCACGAGGTTTCCCGCAAACCGTTACGTTTATGTAGGCGACAATCCCGCTAAAGATTTTTTTGCGCCTAACCAGCTAGGATGGCATACGGTAATGCTGTCCGGCCGCGCGAATAATATTCATTTGCAGGACCGGGTATATACGCCCGCTTTCACCGCGTCGCGAACCATAACATCGTTAGACGAACTATTTTCGGCACTATAACCGCTGTCGGCTTACACTCATTTTTCACAAACTACGAAAAAGCCGCCGGAAATCCGGCCGCTTTCCGGGTGAAGGTTCATTACCACGTCGAAAAGCTTCAGCGGGTATAGTAAAAGCGCGAAGAATCCTTTCACCAGCCGATACGCTTTGGGTACCGGCAGGCTGAACAAAATCGCGAAAAACTCAACTAGCACACGATATGCACCCGTTGCCGGACCGACTGCAGTCCCTTTGCGGATGTTTTTGAACCCAGCCTGAGACATGAGTTGCTCTATACCGTGTTCAGTAAATCGCCAATAATCTACAGGGCAAGGATGATAGCCGATAATGAACGGTAATTGAACGAAAGCCTTTCCACCCGGTTTAAGAACGCGGTAAATTTCACAGGCGGCCATGAAGGGGTCATCAACATGCTCCAACACCTCTTGGGTGACAATCAAATCAACCACGTCAGCATCAAATGGCAAATTTGTCGCTGTTCCGACAAAGTCGATCCCGGGCGCAGCCTCGATTTCCAAGGTCTTCATCCTTGAATCAATTTTGGTCTCGCCGGCGCCGATATTCAGCATGAAGGCATCGGACGGGCAGGCGCCAACCAAAATATCCAGGGTGCTGGTAACGGCCTTGCTTGCGTTGTGATCGGCGTATATGGCGCGAACAAATTTTGTCCTAAAACTCAAATGGAGCTCCTATGTCTCAATGTACAAATGGCGAGCGGGCAGGCCCCATCACAATATGCAGCAAAGCCTGTCAATTGAATTCCTTAACTTTGCTATGTCTCGTTTACAGCCAATGTAATATCGACCAAACTGACTGTGACAATTTGCATGCTTAATACATCATTATCACCCTGGCCTAATTTTTCTCCCGCAGAAGTCGATGCGGTGTCGGCCGTTCTGTCTTCGAACAGGGTCAATTACTGGACGGGAACGGAATGCCGCAGCTTTGAGGAGGAGTTTGCCGATTGGGCAGGCTGTGACCACGCAATTGCGCTGGCCAATGGCACGCTTGCACTCGATCTTGCCCTTCATGGCTTGGGGATCGGTTCGGCAAATGGCGGTTCGCGGAGTGATGAAGTGGTGGTCACGCCGAGAACATTTCTGGCCTCGGTATCTTGCGTTGTCAACGCAGGCGCCCGTCCCGTATTTGCCGACGTAGACGGTGAAAGTGGTAATCTGACCGCGAGCACGATTGCCGAGGTGATCACACCGGCGACCCGTGCAGTCATACCGGTCCATCTCGCCGGCTGGCCTTGTGATATGGATCCCATCATGGACCTTGCACGCAAGCACGGGATGAAGGTCATAGAAGATTGCGCCCAAGCCCATGGCGCGCGCTATAAGGGTCAGCCGGTTGGAAGCATTGGCGACGTCGGTGCTTGGTCATTTTGCCAAGATAAGATAATGACCACCGGCGGAGAGGGAGGCATGGTGACCTGCCAAGACCGTGACTTATGGGCCCGGATGTGGGCTTTCAAAGATCATGGAAAAAGCTGGGAAGCCGTGTATGAGCGCCAGCATCCGCCCGGATTTCGCTGGATTCATGAGAGCTTCGGTACAAACTGGCGAATGCTGGAGATGCAGGGTGCAATTGGTCGGTTGCAACTGAAGCAGATGCCTGAGTGGGTTCAAAAACGAACGTCTCACGCCCGTAAACTGTCGAATACACTCGGACAATTTCCGGAGTTGGTCCGCCTTCCGGCCCCACTCGAGCATATCGTTCATGCCTATTACCGACTTTATGCTTATGTAAATGAGGGTGGACTTAAGGCCGGCTGGTCGCGCGACAATATTATCGCCAGCCTGACCGAAATTGGCGCGCCGGCGTTTCAGGGAAGCTGTTCTGAGATCTATCTGGAAAAGGCATTTGACGAAACCGGCTTTCGCCCCCCCCACAGATTACCGATTGCCCGGTCGCTAGGAGAAAGTAGCTTGGCCTTCCTCACGCACCCTTCCATTACCGAACCGGAAATGGACCAATATTGCGGAAAAATATCCGACGTATTGCGCGCTGCAACAATCTAATCAAATTTTCCAAACCACCCCTCGTCAGCCGGTCCGGAAGTAAAGCTGTAGGACCCTAAATCAGTTAAAGAGTGTCAGTTCTCGGGAACCGTAACAATGAAAAAAAAGATCATGCTGGTGTTCGGAACCCGGCCAGAAGCCATCAAAATGGCACCCTTGTACCATCATATGAAATCGCAGAGTGACCAAATCGACGTGCAATTGTGCGTTACGGCCCAGCATAGGCAGATGCTTGACCAGGTGCTTGAGACGTTTGATATTCAGCCAGACATTGATCTGGACCTGATGAAGTCGGGCCAGGACCTTATCGATATCACAAGTGCGGTGCTACTTGCGATGCGCGAAATCCTGACTGCGCAAAAGCCAGATATCGTCCTGGTACATGGCGATACCACGACAGCGATGGCAACATCGCTAGCATGTTTTTACGCTCGCATTCCGGTGGGACATGTAGAAGCCGGATTGCGGACATATGATCTCGACGCCCCGTTTCCGGAGGAATTCAACCGGCAAAGTGTCGGAAAAACCGCCAGATGGCATTTTGCCCCAACTGCGACCAGCCAATTGAACCTGATCGCCGAAAATATACCCGCGGAAAATATCCTTGTGACCGGTAACACCGTTATTGATGCCCTTCATTGGGTACTTGACCGCATCCGGTCCAATCCCGGTCTAAATGCCGAAATTTCAAAGGGTCTAGACAACAACTTGCCATTCGACTGGAAAACGGAAAAATATATATTGATTACAGGACACCGTAGAGAAAATTTTGGAGACGGGTTTGATCAGATTTGTGGTGCGCTGCGCGACCTCGCGGCCCGTTATCCGGCTGTACATTTTGTCTATCCGGTCCACCTTAATCCGAACGTAAGAACGCCAGTCAATTCGCTCTTGGGGTCGCTGGATAACGTTCATTTGATAGAGCCGTTAGCTTATGAACCCTTTGTATTACTGCTGAAAAACTGTTTTATGGTTTTGACCGACAGCGGCGGAATACAAGAGGAAGCGCCTAGTCTGGGAAAGCCTGTCCTCGTAATGCGCGAGGTTACCGAAAGGCCCGAAGCCGTTGAGGCAGGCACCGTCTTGCTAGTGGGTGCGGATCGCGAAAAAATAGTTAACGGCGTGTCACAATTGTTAGACAATCCGGGCGCTTACGAGAAAATGGCGCGTGCGCACAATCCTTATGGCGATGGGCGGGCCTGCCCGCGAATTGTCAGTTATCTGAAAGAAGTTTGATGTCGAAAAAGAATGTTTGCGTGGTCGGACTAGGCTATATCGGCTTGCCCACTGCAGCCCTTTTAGCTGCAAATGGTTATGATGTCGTCGGTGTAGATATTTCGCCAACCGTGGTTGCCACCATAAACGAAGGAAAAATACACATTGTCGAACCGTTGCTGGACCAATTTGTCCAAAAGGCGGTTTCAAGCAACAAACTGCGCGCTTTTGATTCTCCTCAGCTGAGCGATATATATATGCTTTGCGTGCCGACACCGTTCCACGAAGGGCATGGTATCCCGCGACCCAATATAGACTTTGTCCTGGCGGCGACCCGTTCGATTTCTGCGCTGCTCAAGCCGGGCGACATGGTGATTCTGGAATCTACGTCTCCAGTCGGAACGACCGAGCTTGTAGCAAAGGAGCTTGTCGCAGCTGGCGTAGACACTTCCTCTCTCTCCATTGCCTATTGCCCCGAGCGGGTGCTTCCCGGCAAAATTATGATCGAGCTAGTTGAAAATGATCGAATCGTTGGAGGCCTAAGCCCCGCATCGACAGCGGTGGTTGCCGAATTTTACCGATCGTTTGTCCGTGGTGAAGTGATGGAAACCGATGCCCGCACCGCCGAAATGTGCAAGCTAACCGAGAACAGCTTTCGAGACGTGAATATTGCATTTGCAAACGAGCTATCGATAATTGCGGATAGAGAAAACATCGATGTCTGGAGGCTAATAGAACTCGCCAACCGACATCCCAGAGTTTCAATCCTGCAGCCGGGAGCAGGAGTCGGCGGCCATTGCATTGCCGTTGATCCTTGGTTCATTGTCTCTCGAAATCCCGAAGAAGCGCAACTGATCCACCGAGCCCGCCTTGTTAACGACGGAAAAACTGAATGGGTTATTGCTAAGATCCGCGAAGCGGCTTTGGCGTTCGAAGGTACGTTCGGCCGAAAGCCCGTGATCGGGTGTTTGGGTCTCGCGTTCAAGCCAGACATTGACGATTTGCGAGAGTCTCCTGCGGTAGCTGTGGCTGACAATCTCGGACAGCAAGAGTTCGCGGTGATTTGCGTCGAACCTAATATTTCGTCGTCCACCCACTTTGTCCTAAGGGATTTAGAATCTGCATTAGTGGAGTGTGATGTCGTTGCGATATTGGTGAAACACAGCCAGTTTTCCGACGAAAACATGCGAAACAAAATATCGCAAAAAATCGCTTTGGATTTTTGTGGAGCGCTAATTTGAACCGGGGCGATGAGCGCGAACAACGTCGACGAATGCTCTGATAAAATTGCAATTTACCATAAACTCTCAGCCAATATTAACCCCCCTCCACCATATTTTTCTAACCGCGCACGTTAGATCTGCATTTTCCATGCGCGAAAGGTAAAGAAACAGGAGGAAATATGTCGCCAGATTCAGCGCTTGTCATTTTTACATCGTTGGGCTTTGCGTCAATCTTTCTGGCGCTGGTCGTCGGCATCACCGGAACTGAGCCGGCCGACCTTGTAACCGGTATCGCCAACATGACTCCTACCGCACGCCGACAAGCTCAATTCGAACAACTCGATTACATGACGCGTGTCGCTGACGAAGCCATCGAAGCCCGACGATCGGGCAAGCGCTCTGCATTTTCGCAGGATCGACTCTAGCTTCCCAATTCGCGCCGACAAATCTCTGGTCCCGCGCGTTTAGCGGCCGTGCCATGCCCCCGGCACGGCCGCTTTTCTTTAAGGCAACGCAGGTTTAATCCGGCTGTTCGGTCCCACCCTCGCTGACAGGTCGGCGCGGCGTATCTTGACGCGGGCTTTCGCTGCGTGGCTGCGGCGCCGGCCGATAGGCTGGTGCATCTATCTGGCCTGACGACGGTTGCGGCGCAGGTTGCCGGTAGCTGCGGCCTTCGCCGCGCGGACGATCCCCGCGACCGCCCTGGCGAGCGCCGGACTGATCGGGTTGCGCGCCTACAGGCGCTGCATTCGCACCTTCGTTACCGCGCCAAGCGGGCCGCCCCTGACCGTCACCACCACGGCGGCGGCCATCGCCTTCGCCGAAGTCGCGCCCGGGGCGTTGCAAAATCTCAGGATTTGGCGTCGGGATCGCATTGGCCCCATTGCCTTCCCCGCCACGCCACTGATCGTTGCGAGAGCGTCTGCCTTCGCCGCGACCACGCCGGTTATCATCGCCATCGCGTATCCGGCCGCCGTTCCGCTCAGGCCAGCCTATCGCACCGGGCGTAGCGTTGTCGGTATAGCCGCGACCCCGGTCCCGATAGCGTCCCCCATCATGGCCGCGCCCTCGATTTTCGCGGTACCAATTGTGGCGCTGCTGTCCCCAATGGCGGCGATGATTGTCGCGCATCGGATAGCGGCTGCCGTATCGATCAAACAGATAGAAGCCATATCCCGGATACCAGTAATTGTCGTACCAGCCACCGCCATAGCCGATGTTGTAAAAACCGTGGCCATAGTCGCAACTGTAGTAACTGTCATATCCGCTGTAGGGATCGCAGTCATAATAATCGTCGTAATAGCCGTCGCTGGCATAGCCGAGGCCCATATCATAGGTGCATCCCGACACCGCCATGCCCGCCGTCGCCAAGGCTGCGATTTTCAGAAACGCTTTCCCACCGAAATTCTTCATTATCTGCACCCCTTTTTGCGAAGCGCGCCCTGCTTTCGCTTTATCGAATCAGGGGCACGCTTTACCGTGGCTTCATGATTATGGTGCACCAGTTGAATTGTAAGTGAATGCAGTTGTTTGCCGCCGTTCAGAAATGGCACAGCAATGCGGCACTTGCACGCTACTGACATAAATGGCAGTAAGCGTTTAACCGCGTAGTTAAAACAGGAAAGACGATCATGGCCCTTGCCAGCAGCGAAGCCGCCAACCCGCACTGGACGCCGCGCGTGGGTATCAACGACCTGTCGCATATCCCCGGCGAGAACGGCCCGCCGATTATCGGCACCACCTTCCGCGTGCTGCGCGACCCGCCCGCTTATGGCGCGCACATGGTCAACACTTATGGCAAGGTGTTCCGCACCAACGCCTTTGGCAACCCCACTATTTCTCTGGTCGGGGCTGAAGCTAATGAGCTGATGCTGTTCGACCGCGAGAAGCTGTTTTCGTCCGAGCAAGGTTGGGGCCCGGTGCTCAACCTGCTGTTCCCGCGCGGACTGATGCTGCTCGATTTCGACCATCACCGTATGGACCGAAGGGCATTGGGCATCGCGTTCAAGCCCGAACCGATGCGCGCCTACACACAGGACATGAATCGCATCTTTGCCGACCAGCTGAAAAACTGGCGCGGCGACATGCTGTTTTACCCGGCGATCAAGCAACTGACATTGGACGTTGCCGCCAGCAGCTTCCTCGGCATCCCGCTCGGGCCAGAAGCGGACAAGATCAACAAGGCTTTCGTCGATATGGTGCAGGCCTCGGTCGGCGTGGTCCGTGCGCCTATCCCCTTCACCCAAATGGGTCGGGGTGTTGCAGGCCGCAAATATCTGATTGAGTATTTTGGCCCGCAGATCGAAGAGCGCCGCCGCAACGAAAACCGGCAGGATATGTTCAGCCAGTTCTGCCGTTCGAAACGCGAAGACGGCGAATATATGTCCGATGGCGAACTGATCGACCATATGAACTTCCTGATGATGGCGGCGCATGACACGATTACGTCGTCGGTGACATCCATGATCTGGCTGCTCGCCAAAAACCCCGAATGGCAGGAAAAGCTGCGCGCCGAATGCCTGTCCATAGCGCCAGCGGGCAGCGACATTTCCAATGACCAGCTCGACCAGTTCGAGCTGACCGATTACGCCTTCAAAGAGGCACTGCGCCTGATCCCGCCGGTCCCGTCGATCCCGCGCCGCGCGGTCAAGGATTTCGAATTTATGGGCTATCGTATCGCGGCTGGAACCGCGGTCAGCATCAGCCCGGCCTTTGTCCATATGATGCCCGAATATTGGGAAGACCCCGAGGCCTTCGACCCGATGCGTTTCACCCCCGACAAGGTAAAAGCGCGCCACAAATATGCGTGGGTGCCCTTTGGCGGCGGCGCGCATATGTGTCTCGGGCTCCATTTTGCATATATGCAAGTGAAGATTTTCATGCACCATTTGCTGACCAGCGTTCGGGTGGAGATTGCCGATGGCTATGCACCCGAATGGCAGCCTTGGCCGATACCGAAACCCAAGGATGGGCTGAAGGTGAAATTCGTTCCGCTGTAAAGTTGGCAACATCGTCCATTGCAAGCGTGGCGCACCGCACTAATGGTGCGCGCTGCGCGCATGGCCTATTCAGAACAGACAGATTGGGACCGTGACGAGCTTCGGCGACGGGGTATTGGCTTTGCCATCGCTTTGTTGCTTGAGGCGTTGTTCCTCATCGCGATATTGTCCCTGAGCATGCGCTCGGCAGGGCCGGAGGCAGGCAAGCGGGGCTTAAGCACTTTCTCGCTCAACGCTGAATCTGATTCCAAGGCGCTAGACAAAAGCGAAACAGAAACGCCGGTGACCAAAGAACAGCAGCGCAATTCCAACCCGCCAATTCCCAAGCCATTGCTACCGCCGGTCAACCCGGTAAAGGCACCGCCGCCCAGTCCCGATTTCATCAAGGTCAGCAAATCAGAGTTCGATGCAATGGACTTATCGAAACTCCCCGCCAGCGGTAGCGCAGGTGCGGGCGACGCCAAAGGCAGCGGTCAGGGCAATAAAGGCATGATGGGCCCGGGCCTGGGCCCCGGCGGCGCGCAGCTGTATCCGGTAGCATGGCTGCGGGAACCCTATGATGCCGAACTCAGCCCCTATCTCGCCGCCGTCAAACGCATACCGCCCGGAGCGTCTGCCGACATCGCCTGTCGCATGATTGAAAACAATCGTGTCGAAAATTGCCAGATCATCGGCGAAAACCCGAGGGGGACAGGGCTGGCGCAGGCGTTGCGAAAGGCCGCATGGCAGTTTCTGGTAAAGCCGCCGCGCATCGATAACAAACCGCAACTGGGCGTTTGGGTGCGGATACATTTCGATTTCGGGGTGAAGGAGGTTGAGGGAGCCGAACAGGCCAACTAACTCGGCAAAATAGTTCCACTATTCAAGTGATTTCCGATCCTCAGGGTGCAATAGTCTGCCGGTCGCCGTAAACGGTTTTTCATTGCTCCATCATTGGGCTTTGCCTTGTACTGCGGATGCAACGCCTCAAATTACTTGTGGCTTGACGAATACTGGGGCGATTAGGGCCAAAGCAACGGCAATAGGTAGCGGGTGAAACAGCGGACTGTCGATCAACGCCATCGAGCATATTGCTCCATAAGCTGTAACCGCAGTGAAGCGAGCAATCGGACTAGCGTCCTTCGTTTGCAGAATCTTTAGTCCCAAAATGGCGAGTAAGATCAAACCAATCGCGCCGCCGAAGACGCCCCAATCATACAAATATTGCAGAATAAAATTGTGAGGATGGTTGAGGTCAACATCATATAAATTGTTCATTTCACGCGCGAATCTACCAGACCCGTGCCCAATCCACGGCGACTGCAGAATTTGATTCCACGTTTGAGCCCACAGATCCACGCGACCGCTCGACGTGTCGAGTTGATCACTACTCGTCTTGAGAAGACGGAAAAGTCCAAAGGACGGGTGGGGTACGGGGGCCAACGAAGATAGCAAGGCCGCTAAACCTGCCGAGAGGCCTCCAACCCATATATTTCGGATGGTCGTGAAATTCCTGGTTGTCAGTAGCCCCATCGTAACTCCGATCGCAAAGCCGATTAAGGTTGCACGGCTTCCGGTCCAAGCCGAAAATGAAAGAACAAGTATGAGAGCCAGAGCATATGGTAAGAGCGGAGCTTTGCTTTTTGAAAGCAGTAAGGCCGCAGGTGCAATCATCAGGATTCCGACATTGTTACCGATCTGTCGAATGTTCGTCGCGGACGGCATACGCAGGACCCACGGAAAATTATCGGGATTGGGTACCAGTATGCAGAAAACAATTAGCAGTAGAACATATACTACGGCACCGACTGCAATTAGTTTCAGCCAAAGCCGTATCTCGAAATTTTTCGCCGCTGCAACCAAATGCACCAGCGCGAACAAAAAAAAGCCGTGAATCATATAGCGTGCCGAAACAAACGTTGCGTTTGCCAAATCGCTTGTGCTTGAAAATAATGCCGCGCATGCCAACGCAAACCAGATGCCAAGCAAAACTCGAACAGCTACTGGTAAGGCGTTGAATGCGTGCTTAATCGATAAATGATTTCGTGCCGCCAACCAGATGATGCAGATTTCGGCGATAACGATTACATAAGAGTAGTGCCGGATAGCGAATGCTTGTGGCAATAAACGCCCATCCTTATCCCACGTGGCAATCGTGTGAAGTGCTGACGCCATAGAGATGAGTATTCCAGCCAACACCCATGGTTGCCAAACCAGATCTTTAACTGATTCACGCGGTCGTTTAACTGATGACATTACTTGCACCCCCAAACCGCATCGGTGCAAGCACCGGCTGATAAACCGGTAGATTCATATGGTTAAAATTTACACTCCAAAATCCCGCCAATAGGCCAATAGATTGCCAAGTGTTTAGCTTGTGCTTTTGCGCGATCTACCTTCGCGAAGCTATCCACCCATCCACCTGCTCTTCCAACACATCCAACGGCACCGGTCCTGATTTCAACACCGTGTCATGAAACCCGCGCACGTCAAACTTGGGGCCCAGCGCCTTTTGCGCTTTGTCACGCAGTTCGCTGATCTTCAGGCGGCCCACCATGTAGGCAGTCGCCTGGCCCGGGTAGATTATGTAGCGCTCGATTGCCTTCACGATGCCGCCGGGCGCGTCGGCGCTGTTGTTCTCGACATATTTGATTGCCTGTTCGCGGGTCCAGCGTTTGTGGTGGAGGCCGCTGTCGACCACCAGCCGGATCGCGCGGTGGAGCTCGAGTTGCAACCGCCCGAAATCGCGCGCGGGATCGGTGTAGAGGCCCATATCCTTGGCGAGTTTCTCCGAATAGAGCCCCCAGCCTTCGGAATAAGCCGTCACGCCGCCGAACTTGCGGAAGGCGGGCACGTCTATAAGCTCGGTCTGGATCGCCAGCTGCAGATGGTGGCCGGGAACGCCTTCGTGATAGAATAATGCCTCGACCTCGGTCAGCGGCATGTCGGCCATCTTGTAGAGATTGGCATAATATGTGCCGGGGCGTGAGCCATCGGGGGCGGGGCGCTGGTAGAATGCCTTGCCAGCCGATTTCTCGCGGAATGCCTCCACCCGTTTTACGACAAGCGGGGCCTTGGGAAGCGTGCCGAACCATTGTGGCAGCAGCGGCGTGATCGCATCCTGCGCCTTTTGCGTTTCGGCGAGATAGAGCGCGGCACCCTCGTCGCCCTCTGGCGCATAGAATTTAGGGGTGGTGCGCATATAGTTGAAATAGGCCTTCAGGTCGCCCTTCACGCCCATCTTCTTCTGGACGGCCTGCATTTCCCTATGAATGCGTGCGACCTGCGCAAGTCCCAGTTCGTGGATCTGGTTGGGCGTCATGTCGGTCGTGGTGTAATTGGCCAGCCGCTCGGTATAATAGCCAGCGCCGTCGGGGAAACGCCAGATGCCGTCGTCGGTTCCCGCGACTTTCTCCTGCGCAGTCATTTCGGCGACCAGCGCTTCGTAAGCGGGTCTGACCGACGCGGTCAGCGCCTGCGCGGCGTCAGCGATCAACAGGTCTTTTTCGGTCTGGCTTATCGATAGCTTGGCAACCTTGGCTTTGAAATCGGCGAACAAAGGCGCGTCCGGGCCTTCACCGAATGGCGCACCGGTAATGACGTTGCGCGAATCATTGATCACATAAGGGTAGACCCATTTTGGTGGCATGATGCCTTTTGCGGCGCGTGCCTTCGCTTGACCCACGGCCTCGGTCAGGCCGGGGCCGATACCATAAAGGCGGTTGATGTAAGCCCGCGCGTCCGACTTCGTGTCGATACGGTGGATGTTGATGAGGAAGGCGGGAATCTGGCTCTGCGCTCCGTTCATCTGGTCAAAGACATAGCCATAATCATTATATTTGAACGCCGCCTCGGTGCGCGCGGCGCGCTTTTCGAACAGGCGGTAGGAGAGGCGATTTTCAAGGGACAGCTTGGTCGGATCGAAACGCGCCTTCATTTCCTTAAGCGCCGAGCGTTCGGCATCGTTCGCGCGCGCCTCGGCCGCATCCGATCCATCGTCCCATTTGCCATAGTCGCTGTCCTTGATCCCGCGATAGGATTTGGAAAGCGGCGAGCGCGCCAATTGCTCGGCGTCATATTCTTCGAAGAACGCCATGATCGCGGCGTTCTGGTCGGTTTCGGCGATGGAGGCGGCGTGGGATGCATTTGCTGGAGTCTGCGCGATGGCTTGGGCGCTGACGCTAGCAATTGCGAGAGTGAGAGCGGAAATTGTTGTTTTCAGACGCATGGGTAATCCTCCGGACTTTTCTTTGGCGGAGGTGTAACAGGCATTAGGCCGAGGTGAAGGCATAATGTTGCGCCTTGTCGAAGTGACGCTTGCCTTGGTCGAACAGGGCTTAGCCGCTGTTGCGGAGCGCAGTCGCGATGGCGTTAATCGTTAGCTGGATGCCTTCGCCGATGCGTTCGTCGGCTTCTCCTGCGCGGTGGCGTTTCATCAGTTCGATCTGGAGCAGGTTGAGCGGTTCGATGTAAGGAACCCGCAAGCGGATCGAATTGTTGAGTGCCGGGTGGGCTTCGAGCAGGTGGCCCTGGCCCGTGGCATCAAGCAGGCTGTCCCGTGAGGCATGCCATCCGTCTTTGATCCGGCCAAACAGCAAGTCAGCCAGCGCGCGGTCTTCCACCAGTCCCGCATAACGCGCGGCGATGCCCATGTCGGATTTCGCCAGCACCATTTCCATATTGGCGAGAATTGTCTGGAAATAGGACCATTCGCCAGCCATCGCTTTGAGCAAACCCTTGTCGGCAAAACCGGCCAGCGCCTGCCCCGTGCCATACCAGCCGGGCAGCATGACGCGGGCCTGTGCCCAGCTGAATACCCAAGGAATGGCGCGCAGATCTTCGATGGCGTCCGACGCGGTGCGGCTCGACGGGCGCGAGCCGATTTTCAGCGTCGCGATCTCGTTGATCGGCGTCATCTGACGGAAAAAGGTACGGAAGCCGTCGGTTTTATAGACGAGTCCACGATAATGCTGGAACGCAGTTGCCGACAGTTCGGCCATAGCCGCCTTGAATCGGGTCACATCGGCCTCGGCAATGGGGTCGCTGGAGAGCGTTGCCAGCATCGTAGCCGACGCCATGGTCTCCAGCGAAGTCACCGCATTATCGACGGTGCCATATTTTGCAGCTATCACCTCGCCCTGTTCAGTGATCCGGATACGGCCCTGTACCGTCCCTTGTGGCTGCGCAAGGATTGCGCCGAACGCCGAGCCGCCGCCGCGCCCGACTGCGCCACCGCGTCCGTGGAATAGCTGCATCGCAACGGCAGCTTCGGCAAAGACTGGGGCAAGCGCGCTCGAAGCCTCGTATAACTCCCAAGTCGAGGTGAGATAGCCGCCGTCCTTGTTCGAATCGGAATAGCCAATCATCACTTCCTGATGCCCGCGAGCCTTCGCAAGCGCCCGCATCGGGGGAATGGCGAAGAAGGCATGCATTGTGGATGGTGCCGCCTGAAGGTCGGCTATGGTTTCAAAGAGCGGCACCGACATTATCGTGGCGCTTGGCGTGCCGTCTTCTGCGACACGGTAGAGACCTGCCTGTTTGAGCAGCACATAGACTTCGAGCATGTCGGAGACGCTTTCGGTCTTGCTGATATTATAGGTGGTAATCGCGGACGCGCCGAAGTCCGCCTGCGCCTTGGCGGCAGCGCGGACAATGGCGAGTTCTTTTGCGGTTTCTTCGCTGTAGCTCGTCCATTCGCCCGCAAGTGGGCGGTTGTGGGATAGTTCGGCGACCAGAAGGTCGACACGGGCATCCTCCTCCAGCGCCGCATAGTCCGACGCGACTCGTGCGGTTTTGAAAAGCTCGGCAATGACGCGTTCGTGGACATCACTGTTTTGGCGCAAGTCGAGCGTTGCGAGGTGGAAGCCGAAGATTTCGACGCTGCGGATCAGGCGGCCTAAAGCGCCGCCCGTTGACAATGCGCCATCGCCATCGCTGGCAAGGCCCGCCGCCACGGTGACGAGGTCAGCGCGCAATTCGTCCGGCCCCGCATAGGGTTCACCCTTGAGTTGCGCAGGACGGGGGGGCTGGTCTCCGATCAGCTCGATATGTGTGGCGGCAAGGCGCGCATAGATTCCCGAAAGCGCGCGGCGATAAGGCTCGTCGGCGCGGCTGGGGGCCGTGTCGCCGCTTTTCTCAGCAAGCGACAGCACGGCGGCGGGCGTGTCGCTCATCGCGCTCGAAATCGAAATTTCCGCGCCAAGCTTGTGAATTGATTCGAGATAATGGCGGATTGCTGTGCCGCCGTCGCGGCTAATCGCATAGCGCAACGTCTCGGCATCAACGAACGGATTGCCGTCGCGGTCACCGCCGATCCATGTGCCAAGCCTGACAAAACCCGGCGGCCTTGCCCCCAGCGCCTTTTCCCAGCGCGCATAAAGCTTGGGCAATGCGGTCAGGAAAACCTCCTGCATATAGGCGCGGGCATTCTCGATCTCGTCAGACACGAACAGTTTTTCACGCCGCAAAGGCCGCGTCTGCCAGAGCAAGGCGATCTGCCGGTAAATAGCGGCTTCGATATCGTCACCGTCAGCCGTGACCGTCTGTCCATCATCGCGTAGCGCCATCAAGGTTGCGATCCGGTTCTTGTGATCGATAATGCTCTTGCGTCGAACTTCGGTGGGGTGCGCGGTGAGCACGGGAACGATCAGGCTGTGCGCGAGCATCTCTATTACGGCTTCGGGTTTGATACCCTCATCCTTTAACCGCTCGAACGCCTCCGCCACGGTCGCACCATCTTCATGCGCCAAACCCTGCCGGTCCTCGGCAAGGTTCGCGAGCAGAGAAAACAGCATGAATCCGCGAACAAAGTTGAGCGTGTCGTCGAGCGAAAGCGCGCCAAGCCCCCGGTCGCTGCTATCCGCACCTTCGATCCCGCGAAACCGGTCGACACTGGTCGACCGGATATATTCGGTCTGCCGGAAAAGTTTCTCGCCGCCATAAGCCCGAATGACGTCGCCAAGCATCTTGCCCAGAAAGCGGACATCTTCGTTTTGCGATATTGGTTGTAAATGCTGGCCGTTCATCATGCATTTTGTGCACCGCAACAGCTGCGTGCGCAAGCGTAACGGCCAAGGAATAGCTATTCCCCGATTAGGCGCGACAGCCGGGCGATTTCGGCATTTTGTATAGCGATATCATCGACGACTGGCTTTTGCGCAGCAGTCAGCAATGGCACGAACGCCGAATCGAGTGACCCCGCGTCTGAAATGAGCGAATCGAATTCACGCGCGACCGCCACCGATTCGGCCCGTGCCTTATCGAGCCGTGACAGCTGAACATGCGCATTGACCCAATTCTCGCTGCCAGTAGAAGTCCCTGCTGCGCCGGATGCTAAGGCCTGTACTGCACCGAGACCGGCAGCAAATGCGGATTGCCCCGCGCGGTGCCGCCCCAACAGCGCATCGACTTTGGCCGCGATCTCGGTCGGCAATGAAACCGGCGCGGTAGGTAGCACCACAGGCTCGGATATGGGCGCATTGCTCTCGTAAGGGCGGCGCTCAAGCGAGGGAAATTCGCCTTTGGTTGTACTACACGCCGCAAGCAGAGCGACAGGGGCAAGAAAGAGCGCTGACCTGATAATCGACATAGCAGGTGTCTAAGCCTGCAACTACGCCCATGCAAGGGCCGCGCAATCGCGCCGAAAAGGCGGCAAAAGGCGTTGACAGGACGATTTCCTTGGACTAGCTGCGCCCATTCTTGCGTGGCCTGTCGGGATTCGCCGATTGGTACCACGCGTGAGCAACCGCGCTTCACAAGGGCGCTAAGCTGTAGAAACGGATGAGTTAAAGCCATGTTCGCTATCGTGCGCACAGGCGGCAAGCAATATCGCGTCGCCGCCGGAGATAAAATCGCAGTTGAAAAACTGTCTGGTGAAGCGGGTGACAAGATCTCGCTGGGTGATATCCTGTTGGCCGGTGACGGCGACAAAGCGCAGGATGTAAACGGCCTGACCGTTTCTGCCGAAATCATCGCGCAAGAGCGCGGCGAAAAGGTGATCGTTTTCAAAAAGCGTCGTCGCCATAACTATCGCCGCAAGCAGGGCCATCGCCAGTCGTTGACGCTGCTGCGCATTCTTGCGGTTGGCAAGGAAGAGAAAAAGGCCGCTGCGCCGAAGGCTGAGGCCGCTCCTGCAAAGGAAGCTGCACCTAAGGCAGAAGCCGCGCCGAAAGCTGAAAAAGCTGCCGCGCCAAAGAAAGCCGCTGCGCCCAAAAAGGCTGCAGCCAAGAAGGACGCCTGAGCTTCGGCTCAGATAGCTAAGGAGTTTAGACCATGGCACATAAAAAAGCAGGTGGTTCGTCACGTAACGGTCGCGATTCGGCAGGCCGCCGTCTCGGCGTGAAGAAGTTCGGTGGCGAAGAAGTCATCGGCGGCAACATCATCATCCGTCAGCGCGGCACCAAGGTTTATCCGGGTGCGGGCGTCGGTCTTGGCAAGGATCACACCCTGTTTGCGCTCGTCGCCGGCCGCGTGCGATTCCACGCTGGCAAGCTTGGCCGCAAATATGTGTCGGTCGATATGCCGGCGATGGCTGCGGAATAAAAACGGACAATCGATGACGGGTTGTCCAGCAGGATGACCCGGAAATCGCTACAGGTGGTTTCCACCTTTGAACAGGGAGACGGGTCAACCCGCCTCCCTTTCTTTTTGCCTCTTTCTCCCTGTTCTCTGCCTCATTCGGGGCCACGATGTAACAGGACTGTCGCTTTGCTCTGCAAAAGGCGGCCCGAAGAACCGGAGAGAAAGTATGTTCGCAAGAACCGAAAGATTATTGTTGCGGCCCAGCTGGCCCGAAGACGCAGCCGAGTTACACGCAGCAATTGCTGACGAAGGCATCGTCCGCAATCTGGCAAGTGCACCCTGGCCATATTCCGAAGATGAAGCTGTGCGCTTTGCCACGTTGAACCATGACGCGAGTTACCCGGCGTTTCTTTTAATGCTGCGGACCGATGCTGCCCCCCGTCTAATCGGTGCCTGCGGCCTTGGTGAGCGCAACGGCGAAGCCGAGTTGGGCTATTGGATCGCACGGCCCTATTGGGGCATCGGTTTTGCCAGCGAGGCAGGCCGCGCAGTGATGCACATCGCCAAAGCCATCGGTCACCGTAAGCTGGTCGCTGGCCATTTCACCGACAACCCGGCGTCAGGCCGCGTCCTGCGCAAATTGGGCTTTCGCGACACCGGAAGGAGCGAAGAGCGTCACAGCAAGGGGCGGGGTAAAGCTATGACCTGCGCGCTGTACGAAAAGTCGCTGGCGGACAGCGATGAACCTGGTGTCGCGATGACAGATGTCCCCGCGTTCAGCATCCGCCAGCATTTTGAGCGGCTGCAAGCGGCCTAAGCCGCTGCCGCTCCGCTGGCTGCGGACGTCTCGGGCCGATATTCTGGGACGACTTCGCGGAGCAGTTTTACCGCCGCATCACGATCGCCCGCAACGACATGAGCCTCAAGCAAATCGAGCGCGTTGGAAAGGCCTTCCCAATCCATATGCCCTTCCATCGCCTGCATGATCCGCTTGTGCTTGGTGGGCATCGGATTCTCGCCGATCAGCAGCTCCTCGAACAGCTTCTCCCCCGGCCTGAGTCCAATCTCCTCAATCGCAATATCGCCATCGGGATTTTGTTCGTCGCGTACGGTCAGGCCTGAAAGGTTGATCAGCGTGCATGCAAGGTCGTATATTTTGACCGGTTTGCCCATATCAAGGACAAATACCTCACCGCCTTTCGCCATGCTGCCTGCCTGGATGACAAGTTGGGCGGCCTCCGGGATAGTCATGAAATAGCGAATGATATCCTTATGCGTGAGCGTAACCGGACCGCCATTGGCAATCTGTTCCTTAAACCTTGGTACAACAGAACCGCTCGAACCCAGCACATTACCAAAGCGCACCATGGTAAACCGGGTTTTCGAACCCGCCTTGGCTTTGGCCTGTAATATCTGCTCGCATACCCTTTTGCTTGCGCCCATGACATTGGTCGGACGAACCGCTTTGTCGGTGCTGATCAGGATGAAGTGCGAAACTGCGCACTTTTCTGCCGCCAGCGCCAGGTTTCGGGTCGAAATAATGTTGTTTCCAATGCCCGATATCGGGTTGCGTTCGAGCAATGGCACATGCTTGTAAGCGGCCGCATGGAACACCGTGTCCGGAAGGTAGCTTGCCATCAACGACCCAACTGGTCTTGCGCCTGTGGTGTTAACAAGCTCGGCGAAAATTTCGATACCTGCGCGATAATGGCCAGCGGCAAGATTTTCCGCCAGCTCCTGTTCGATCCTGTAAAGCGCAAATTCGGTCATCTCGACAAGAATGAGCTTGCGCGGGCCGATCGCCATTATCTGGCGGCACAGTTCGCTACCGATCGAACCACCTGCGCCTGTGACCATAACAGTCTTGCCGACAATTGTGCGGCCCATCAGTAACTCGTTTGGAGCGACCGCATCGCGACCGAGCAAATCGTCGACTTCGACTTCACGCAAATCTGCAATCGTAACCTTGCCTGCGACAATGTCCTGGATCTGCGGAAGTGTTTGCACATGCACGTTGAATTGCTTGAGCTCGTCGACAATTTTCTTTCGCTTGCTCCGGCTCATCGACGGCACTGCTAGAAGCACATCTGTTATGCCCAGTCGTTCGACTTGCTCTGCGAGTACGCTCGAATGAAAAATCGAAATGCCATCAAGCCGTTGCCCTTTTAGGCGCCGGTCATCATCGACAAAGCCAAGCAAAAACATCCCTGGATAATGACGAGTCGAAATCGCCAGCTGTTGGCCGGCGGTACCTGCCCCGTAAATCAAAACCCGTTTGGTTTCGCCGCCAAAGGCTTGCTGGCCGAGCAGATCGCTGATGATGTAGCGAACCATTATCCGGCTCATCAACAAGCCGAGGAAAAACAATATGGGAATTAAAATTCCGAGAGTCCGCGGTACGCCCTGAACCGAAACCACGGTAAAAGTAACGGTCATCGCCAGCATGTAAATGGCTATGGCTCTGGCCAGTTCCGTGATTGTCCCTGAACCTGCAAAGCGGAATATCGAGCGATAGACCCCGAACAACAGGAACAGCGGCGGCCAGAATAAAAACGATGCCAGCATGACATTGCGTATCGCGGTATTCCACAATTGCCAGTCGCCAAGACGTAACGAAAATGCGAGCCAAATCGCAAACATGCAAATCAGCGAGTCGGTAACGAATGCGATGGCTTTTTTGGCGCGTCGGTCGAGATTTGTGACCCAAGAACAGGCGGAAATAACTGCGCTCGTCAATTTGCGCATCAACGACATATTGCTGTCTGGCATAGTTTGATACAATCTGCCCAACCGGCTATGTTGCGGAACAAGCCGCAGCCTTTAAGTCATTAGCGGATTCTACTCAAGAAATTACACAGCCTTGGCCGGATCACGCCCGGTAAGGCAGGATTGCGACACTAGTTGCTCCGACTTCAGGCCGCCGCTGCAATCCGCTCATCTTGTTGGGGCGGCATCATGTTGCGTCGCTGATAGCCGGCCCGCTTCGCTGCAAGAACGGCCAAATCCGCTTCACCTGCAGCCAGTAACAGCCTGTCATCATGGTCCCACGGGTGGAAGCCCGGACGGAAAAATTGCACCCAGCGGCCAAGGACGTTGCGCCCGACGCCACCCTTGCCGAAACCGTTGCGCATTATGCCCTTCAACGCCGCAAAGAAACCGTAGCCGTCCTGCCGCAGCAGTTCGATTTGGCCCAGACTGCGGTTGATCACAAAGCTGGCGGTGACCGCCAGCATAGCGGCACTTCGCAAAAGATAGCGTTTGACCGGATTCCATTCTTTCGTCGCATAGAGCCAGACGTCATAAGCGACGCCCTTATGTTCGACTTCCTCGACGGCATGCCAAAGCCACAATTCCCTGAGTTCGTCGTCGGCTCCCTCGAGATGGCATGGATTTTTGAGGATTTCAGCGGCAACGATCGCGGTAAAATGTTCGATACACATCGTTGCAGTCAATTTCGTCAAGTCGCTGCTGTTTTCGAAGAAGCGGACAAAGGCTTTTATCTTGCGCTCAAGCGGTTCGACATCATAGCCTGCTTCAATCAAAGCCTTGTTCATCGCGACATGCTCACGGCTATGTCCGGCTTCCTGTTCGATGAAGGCACTGGCCTCGCGCCCCAGCGACCCTGGAACGCGCTCGACCCATGGGATCATGCTGCGGACCATGAAGGTTTCACCATGCGGAAATACGGCAGACAGAGCGTTGAAAAATGCAGTAGCGAAGGGGTCGGCGCGCACCCAATGACGTTGCACCTTGGCATCCCGAAGCGTGCGAAATCCACGCGGAACGATTGTCGGACGGGCGTCCGCAGGCAAAGCCTTGGCTTTCGAAGTCTCGATCTCTTCCATCGTGCTGACATAGCTGTCAGCGAGTGAAAGAGCGCCTAAGAAACGGGGTTAATCTTTTTTAAGCAGCACATAGTTTCGTTATTTTTTCGATTGTTGCACCGTTAATGCAACATACCGAAGTTGGGCGCGTCAGGCGTTGTAAAACGCGCGCGAAAGGTTCATGTTGGTGGTGAAATCAAAAAAATTCAGGTCGCCCCGATATGTCGATAGATAGTTCCGCCAAGATTGTTCGTATTAACGATATCGGCATGCCACGAAGGTTGACACCCGAAGCCAGCCGTCTGGCGGCGCTTGAAGCGGCGCGGGCATTACTGCTCGAAGCCGGTCCACAGGCGGTGACTTTGAAAGCCGTCGCTGGTCGCATCGGCCGGACACATGCCAACCTACTCCATCATTTCGGTTCGGCATCCGGGCTGCAGCGTGACCTGGCCGCCTATATGGGCAACAGCATTTGCACCAAGATCGGCGATGCGGTGATGCAACTGCGCGGCGGCGCTATAACGCCGCTTGAGCTGGCAGATCTGATTTTCGACCATTTTGACCGCGAGGGCGCTGGCGCGCTCGCTTCATGGATGCTGCTGTCGGGTAATGAAGACGCGCTGGACCCAATTGTCGAAGCGATCCACAATCTCGTCGACGAAATTGCCGAGGACGGCCACGCGGACACGTCGCTGCATGAATTGACGCTTGAAATGGTGTTGATGGCATTGGGTGATGCGTTACTCGGCGGGCCGTTATCAGCGTCGCTTGGCCTGCCGCGTGAAGCAGGGCGGCTAATCGCCGGTCGCAAGCTGGCGGCATCATTTGCCGAATGGCAGGAACGCATCCAGCCGAAATAAAAATCTATCGAAACACCACCATGGTTATTCTGTGCGATAATGTCCCCGATACCATTCGGCAAATCGCTGTAATCCCTCAGCCAGCATTACTTTAGGCTGATAGCCAGTCAAAGCATGCAGCTTTGACACATCGGCATAGGTCGCGGTTACGTCTCCGGGCTGCATTGGCCGCATGATCTTGACAGCCTCGCGCCCGATGGCTTTTTCGAGCGTCTCGATCATTTCCATAAGGCCCACTGGATGGCTGTCACCGATGTTGAGGATGCGGTGATCGCCTGCCGAAGGCGGGTTATCCAGCGCGCCGATTACGCCGTCGACGATGTCGTCGATATAGGTAAAATCGCGTGCCATCCTGCCTTCGCCGTAAACTTCAATCGGCTCTCCCTTCAGGATTTTCTGAGTGAAACCGAAATAGGCCATGTCGGGGCGGCCCCATGGTCCGTATACGGTAAAAAAGCGAAGTCCTGTCTGCGGGATTTTATAGAGCGATGCGTAAGAGTGGCTCATCAGCTCGCACGCGCGTTTGGTCGCGGCGTATAGCGAGACGGGAGAAGCGGCGGGCTCGTCTTCGGTAAAACCCGCACCGCCCATCGGTTTGTCACCGTATACCGAACTTGAGGAGGCGTAGACCAGATGCTCGAAACCGTCGGCATGGCGGCAGGCCTCCATTACCGACAAATGTCCGGCAAGGTTCGAGCGTTCATAGGCAAAAGGATTTTCAAGACTGTAGCGCACGCCTGCTTGCGCGGCGAGATGGACCACGCGGGTTACCCCGTTATCGCGGATCAAAGCGGCCATTTTCGGCGCATCAGCGATATCCATCCGCTCGAAGGAAAATGCCTGCTTGTCTTTAAACGTTGCCAGCCGCGCTTCCTTGAGCGCGGGGTCGTAATAATCGTTTACGATATCGACGCCGATCACGCGCTCGCCGCGATCAAGGAGGCGATGCGCGACCGAATGGCCGATAAATCCGGCAGCGCCGGTCACGATAACGGGTTTAGACATGCGCCGCATTTAGCTTGGACGGGCGCGAATGTCCCGTAAAAGAGTGTTACGCGGCGCGGCGTTGATCGGTTGATTGTAGCCAGGCACGAGCCTGACGCTGTGCCTCGGCAATTTCGCGTGCTGTCATATCGTCGGAAATGTCCGCTCGGCACATCATCGCCGCTTCACTGCCGTTGAGTGCGGCGAGGTTAAACCATTTATGTGCCTCGATCAGATCAACGTCGACGCCGCCGCTGCCGGTCGAATAAGCCATGCCGAGATCATATAACGCATCTGCGCTGCCACGAGCCGCATCGGCCAGACGGCTTTCCATCAAAAAATTCGCGCTTTTAAGACTGTTACCCATGTTTTCTGCCCCCACACATCCACTGTGTGAGGCCAACTTCGTCGAACATGGATAACAAATGGTTAACGCAAAGCGCGAAAACTTCATCCATTGTGCAATGGATTAGAGATTGGCCTCAGATAGCAATATTGTCGATCAGGCGGGTTTTCCCGATTTTCGCTGCCGCCAATAGCCTAGCACTCCGCCCGTCAAAAACATGAAGCTGCTCGAGTGTGGAGGCATCGGCGAGCGCGAAATAATCGACCCGGGCATAGCCTGCCGCCAATAAATCGGCGGTGGCAGCTTCCGTAACGGCCTGCACATCGCCGCCTACGCGTATTGCTTCGGCCGCGATGTTGAGCGCCCTCGGTAGCGCCAACGCTGCGCTGCGTTCGTCCCTGCTGAGATAGGCATTGCGCGATGACAGCGCCAAACCGTCTGCATCACGCACGATGGGCACGCCAATTATCTCAAGTGCAAAATCTAGGTCCTTCGCCATTTGACGGATCACAGCCAATTGCTGAAAATCCTTTTCGCCGAAAAAAGCGATGTCGGGTTGCACCTGGTTGAAAAGTTTCGCGACCACCAGTGCAACGCCATCGAAATGCCCGGGCCTTGCTGCACCGTCAAAACCCTCGCTCGGTCCACCGGTCTGGACCTTGGTGGCAAAGCCCTTAGGATAGACGCTTGCCGCACTCGGTGCCCATAGTAGGTCCACGCCGAACTCAACCAGCTTAGCGGAATCGCTTTCCAATGTTCGTGGATAGGCGTCTAGGTCCTCATTCGGTCCGAACTGGGCCGGATTGACGAAGATCGAAACCACCACCGAATCCGCAGCCTTCTTCGCTGCCTCGACCAATGCCATGTGACCTGCATGAAGCGCGCCCATCGTTGGCACGAGGGCGATGCTGCGCTTCTCCCGCCGCAGCGCGGCGAGATTGTCCCGCAATGAGTCAAGCGTATTGATGGTTTGCACGAGGACACCGCCTTGTCTAATGGCTGTTGCGAACGCTATGCGAGATGCAATCAGGGCATTTCAAGGCTTTTATCAGATAGGGGCAAAATCGCAGTTATGGCTGGACCACATCATATCGTGTTCGCCAATGAAAAGGGTGGCACTGGCAAGTCGACAACCGCCGTTCATGTCGCGATTGCGTTGGCTTCTCGCGGCGCGCGCGTCGGCTGCATCGACCTCGATTCGCGCCAACGCACGTTGCACCGTTATCTGGAAAATCGCAGCGATACGATGAAACGGCGCGGCATAACGTTGCCAATGCCGCAGTTTGAGGTGTTCGAGCATGAATCGCTCGCCAAGCTGGAGCAACAGATCGACAAATTGGGGCGCGAAAATGATTTCCTGATTTTCGATACGCCGGGCCGCGACGACAAGTACGCACGCTTCGTTGCGACGCGCGCGCATACATTGGTAACGCCGATCAATGACAGTTTCGTCGATTTCGACCTGATCGGGCAAGTCGACGCCGAGAATTTCAAGGTCCGCAAGTTAAGCTTTTACGCCGAACTGATCTGGGAAGCGCGCAAGGAGCGAGCCAAAACCGACGGCGTAACTATTGACTGGGTGGTGGTGCGCAATCGCCTGCACAATATGGAGGCGCGCAACCAGCAGCGGATGACCGATGCGATTGCCGAATTGTCTAAGCGCGTCGGTTTCCGTTCGGTGCCTGGGCTTAACGAGCGCGTTATCTACCGCGAGCTGTTTCCGTCGGGTCTAACGCTCATCGACAAAGGCCATCTTGGCCAGCTCGCCACTGCGCATATCGTCGCGCGGCAGGAATTGCGCGAGCTGGTGACGGGCCTCGCGCTACCCGAACTGCATAGCGCGGCGCTCGTCTGATGGGTCTAATCATTGCCTTGATCGTTGCTGCATTAGGGTTTGCGGTTTGGAAGGGTAAGCTGCGCACGACACAATTGCCGCCGATCTTGCTTGGGCTCGCGGGCGCGTTCCTCGCAGCACGCGGAAATCTTCTCATTGGGGTGATTGCTATCGGCGTCGCAGTCACCTGGTATCGCGGCCTTACATGGCGGCTGTTCGGCACACGCGCCAAACCGAGCGACCAATATGCCGTCGACAAGGCGCGGTTCATGCTCGGCGTGTCGCGCTTTGACGATGCCGCTTATATCAACGAACGCCACCGCGCGTTAATCGCCAAAAGCCACCCCGACACGGGGGGAAGCGAAGAGCGCGCCAAGGAACTAAACGAGGCGCGCGACCTTTTGTTACGTGAATTAGACACAAAGGCGCGCTAACGGGCGCGCAGACAGTTTCAGGAGCTTCACGTGACCCACAATTTCCACCCAACCTCCCTTCGTGAATACGACATTCGCGGGATTATCGGCGAAACTTTCGGCGCCGATGACGCCTATGCGATCGGGCGCGGCTTTGGCACGTGCCTTGTTCGCGCCGGAGGCAAAAAGGTAGCGGTCGGCTATGACGGCCGCGAGAGTTCGCCGATGCTCGAAGAGGCTTTGGTGCGCGGGCTTAACGACAGCGGCATTGATGTGGTCCGCATCGGTATGGGGCCGACGCCGATGCTATATTATGCCGAGGCCGTATTGGACGGCGTTGATGGCGGCATCGAGATAACCGGCAGCCACAATCCAGCCAATTATAACGGCTTCAAGATGGTCCTCCAGGGGCGTCCGTTCTTTGGCGCTGATATCCAGTTGCTGGGCAGCATGGCGGCGGCAGGGGATTGGGCCGAGGGCACGGGTACTTCCGAACATTTGGATATCCTTGACCAATATGTCGCCCGCGTCGCCGAAGCGGCACCCGAAAAAGCATTCCGCATCGGCTGGGACGCAGGCAACGGCGCGGCGGGACCGGCAATCGAAAAGCTGGTCAAGATGTTGCCGGGTGAGCATCATCTGTTGTTTGTGGATGTGGATGGACAGTTCCCCAATCATCACCCCGATCCCACCGACCCGGCGAATCTGGTCGATTTGCAAAAGCTTGTCGCGGAGAAGAACCTCGATTTCGGAGTGGCTTTTGATGGTGATGGCGACCGGATTGGCGCGATCGACGGCGAAGGCCGCGTGATTTGGGGCGACCAGTTGCTGCAAATATACGCAGAGGATGTTTTGGGCGATGTCCCCGGCGCGACGATTATTGCCGATGTGAAAGCGTCGCAAGCGTTGTTCGACCGCGTTAACGATCTGGGTGGTAAGCCATTGATGTGGAAGACCGGGCACAGCCTGATCAAGTCCAATATGAAGGAAACAGGCTCACCGCTCGCAGGCGAAATGAGCGGGCATATCTTTTTCAAGCATCAATATTACGGCTTCGACGACGCGATTTACGCTGCCGTCCGGCTGATGGCGGCTTCGGCCAAGCTCGGCAAAAGCGTCACCGAATTGCGCAGCGCAATGCCCGAAATGATCAACACCCCGGAAATGCGCTTTCAGGTCGACGAAAGCCGCAAATTCGCGGTGATCGACGAAGTTCTGGCGCGCTTGTCGGCTGATGGATCCGACGTCAACAACACCGATGGCGCGCGGGTGAATACGCCCGATGGCTGGTGGCTGCTCCGCGCCTCGAACACGCAGGATGTGCTGGTGGCGCGGGCCGAGGCATCTTCGGAGGAAGGTCTTGAGCGACTGATGGCACAGATCGATGCCCAACTAGCGGCTTCAGGGCTGGAGCGCGGAGAGCAAGCAGGGCATTAACCCCGTGTGACTTCCCTTCCGCCTGTTTTGATCGAATGGTTCGCCTCTCGGGGCTGGGCACCGCGCAGGCATCAGCTGGAGATGCTCGACGCAGCGGGCGAAGGGCGGCATGCTTTATTGGTAGCAGCGACGGGCGCGGGCAAAACGCTTGCGGGCTTTTTGCCTACTCTAAGCGATTTGATTGCCGACCCCGCCGATGGTCTTCACACGCTTTACATCTCGCCATTGAAAGCGCTCGCGGTCGACGTGCGACGCAATCTGCTGATGCCGGTTGAAGAAATGGGCCTTCCCATCCGGATCGAGACGCGCACGGGGGATACGCCATCGGACCGCAAGCAACGTCAGCGCGTGAAGCCGCCGCATATCTTGCTGACTACGCCTGAGTCGCTATCGCTGTTGCTCAGCCATGAGGATAGCGTGCTGCTTTTCTCCACGATCAAGCGCGTGATTATCGATGAGGTCCATGCCTTTGCCAATGGCAAACGTGGCGATTTGTTGAGTCTTTCACTCGCCCGCCTCCAAACGCTCAGCCCCGATTTGCAGCGCGTCGCCTTGTCGGCAACGGTGGCCGACCCCGATGACTATCGCGCCTGGCTCGCGCCCAATGGCGATATCGATTTGGTACGGCTGGTCGAGGGCGAGGCGGCGGCTGAGCCGGACCTCACGATACTGCTCCCCGAAGGCCGAGTGCCGTGGGCGGGGCATAGCGGGCAACATGCTGTCCCACAGCTGATCGAGGAAATCGGGCGCAACAAAATCACGCTGATATTCTGCAACACGCGCTTTCTTGCCGAATATATTTTCCAGAAATTATGGGACGCGAACGAGCCGAAATATGCCATCGGCATCCACCACGGCTCGCTGTCGGTGGAGGCGCGGCGAAAGGTCGAAGGCGCG
>JANNQI010000020.1:0-57686 GCA_031400695.1 Sphingomonadales bacterium
CCGGTCTCTGGGAGGCTCCCCCTCACCCAGAGATACAGACTGTCCTGAAAGGGCAGCTTGCGCAATTCGGCTATTTCGAAGTCAATGATCCGTCCGTTTGGCACGCTCGAAAGCGAACCGCTGGAGGCGCTGTTCATTTAAATTCCTAATCTCGCGAAATGTTATATCTCAAACGTGTTTTTATAAACGTCATTTGGATAACTATGTTTCGTTATATACAGCAATTTACCTTCACGTAAAGTGAGTGGCATGGTAAAATAATGTAACGCGCTGTATCACTTTGATAGCGCGTTGAAAAAAATCTGCCGCCGGATTTTTACATTGTTATACGAACAGCCGCCCCCACGCAAAGGATTGCATTAAAATGGTCGAATCGGGCAAGCTTGGCGGCCTTACAAAAACGCACCTTAGGGCCGGGGCCTAGAGTTGAGCGTTGCGCCTTAGCCACTATATGCTGCAATTATGCGCAGCTTTGGCCTAAGCCCTTTATTTGCAGGCCGTTTGGCTGTAATGGCGCATCACAACAACTTCAGGAGTACCCACTATCGCAACCCCGCCGACCCGGCGCGCCATGACGCCACCTGTTAAAAGTGGCCCGCGCTTCAATAATCTCATTACCGCGGAAAAAGTCCGTGTCATCGATGACGATGGCGAAAATCTGGGGGTTCTCTACACCCGCGAAGCGATAGCGCAGGCGGCCGAAGTCGGTCTTGACTTGGTTGAAGTGTCCCCGAACGCTGATCCGCCCGTGTGCAAGTTTTTGGACATCGGCAAGTTCAAATATGAGGCCCAGAAAAAGGCCAATCTTGCCCGCAAGAGCCAGAAGACGCAGGAGATCAAGGAGATCAAAATGCGTCCGAACATCGACGATCATGATTATATGGTGAAGATGAAAAAGGTCGCCGAGTTCATCGACGAAGGTGACAAGGTCAAGATCACCCTGCGTTTCCGAGGCCGCGAACTTGCCCACCAGCAATTGGGCATGAATCTGCTTCAGCGCGTTCAGGCTGATACCGCTGAAACCGCAAAGGTGGAGGCCTATCCTCGCATGGAAGGCCGACAGATGTTGATGGTGCTTTCGCCTAAATAGCTCGAGTAAGCCCTCAAACGACCGTGGCCGGGTTTAATTCCCGGCCATTTTTTTGCGCAGCGCAAGCAAATAGATCAAGGCTGCAGCTGCAGCGAACAGGAACCATTGAACCGCGTAAGAACCATTGTTCGCGATCTTGCTCCGAATTTTGCTCAAGGACGGCGGTTCCGGAGTGCGAAGGCCGCCCAGACCTTCTTGTGATACCAGCATTGGCCGCAATACGAGCTTCGGACCAAACAGTTTCGCAATCATAGATTGTCGGTCGGGCTCGGTGGATATAATCCCTTCGACCAACCCGCCATTCCAATCCACCTTTTCGTTGGGCCGATTTGATATTCCCGCGACAATTAAAGCGCCCGGCCCTTCAACGCCGGTTACACATTCAGCAAGGTAGCGGGTGCCCGCCTTGCCGGATACATCGCTGCCCGAATCTTCCCGCCATTGTGCAACGCGAAAACAGGTGATTGATGATTTGCGGTGCAGTGAACTCACATCCACCGGACCGAGGTGGGGATAGGCGATCGCCGACTTTTCGACATTGGCAGACACTTGTCGAAGTAGCGCCTCGTTCGATTCCTTGCGCTGTAATTGCCAGATCCCAAGTGCAATCATTACCGCCACTGCCAGTGTAACAAGAACCGTTGGAATTAACGGCCAGTTCTTCATGACAGGTCGTCCATACCTGCTTCGCCCGCCTTGTTGCGAAATTCAGCTGCGAGCAACGCCGCCTTTGCGGCGCGTAGCGACCAGCAAGTCAACACGACGGTGAATGGCACCCAGATCGCGGCCTGCACCCAGAAAGGCGGATTGAAGGCAATGTCGACAATGACTGCTAGAACAATGACCAGCGCGCCAATGAACAGCGTCAGCAATGCAGCCGGGCCGTCGCCGACATTGAAGCTGTCATAATTTAGGCCGCAATTCTTGCATCGATTCGAAAATCGGGCAGCTCCCGCAAAAAGCGTCTTCGCGCCGCACTGGGGGCAAAGACCATGAAGGGCGACCTGAACGATGCCGGGCCGCCCCTCTGAATGTTGCGTTTTGTTCATTGACCGATCAATGGACCGGCGCGCCCCAGCCACCCCAGACGTAGATGGTGATGAAGAGGAACAGCCACACCACATCGACGAAATGCCAATACCAGGCTGCTGCCTCGAAACCGAAATGCTGTTTGGGCGTGAAGTGGCCCTTATAGGCGCGGATAAGACAAACGATCAGGAAGATTGTACCTACAATAACGTGAAAGCCGTGGAACCCGGTAGCCATGTAGAAATTGGTGCCGTAATTCAGACCGCCAAAAGGTATCGGCGCGACCGAATATTCATAGGCCTGGATCGCGCTGAACAGCAGACCGAGCAAAATTGTCAGCCACAAACCCTTTTTCAGGCCGTCATTTTCGCCGACGCCAATCATGCCCCAAAAGCCCTTCATCTCTCCGCCACGCTGATTGTGGATGAGCGCATGATGCGCCCAAGTGACGGTCGTGCCAGAGCAAAGCAGGATTAGTGTGTTGAGCAACGGCAGCTTCATTGCGTCGAGGACTTCGAGGCCCTTTGGCGGCCACTGCATCAACGCCGCAGCGCCTTCCTGACCGATCAGATTGGCAACAGTAAAGCCATGCCCGCCCTCGTTCGGCGTCAATTCAAGCGGCACGGGGAAAAGCGAATAATCGAACCAAGCCCAGAACCATCCGACGAAGAACATCACTTCAGACGCAATGAACAGGATCATGCCGTAGCGGAGGTGAAGCTGAACCACTGGCGTATGGTCCCCGGCATGCGCCTCGTTTACGACGTCGGTCCACCACGCGTAGAATGTGTAAAGAACGCCAATGACACCGAGACCGAAAATCAGGCTGCCATAGCTGAACTGTTCGGGATGCATCCACATTACCAGCCCGAAGAACATGGTGAGCGCCGAGAATGAGCCAATGAGCGGCGTGATGCTCGGCGGCAGGATATGGTAATCGTGGTTCTTGGCACCGGCCATGGCTTATTCCCTGTGGTCTATACGTTTAGTGGCTCTTAGCTGCCCTTATCCTGCTGGTCCACAGGGTAAAAGGTATAGCTAAGCGTGATTTCCTGAATGTCCTTCGTATCCGGATCAGTCATGATCTTCGGATCGACATAATAAAGCACCGGCATGCGCACTTGCTCGCCGGGTTTAAGGGTCTGCTCGGTAAAGCAAAAGCATTGGATTTTGTTGAAATATTTACCCGCCAGTTCCGGCGTGACGTTGAACGTTGCGGTACCCGTTACCGGTTCACCGGACAGGTTTTTGGCGATGAATATCGACATGTCCTTGGCACCGATACTGACAGTATCGGTCGGACGCTCGGGCCGAAATTCCCAAGGCAGATCGCTCCGATGATTGGCATCGAAGCGGATAGTAATCGGCTTTTGGGTTGCAGCAACTGTTGCCGCTTGCGCCGCGTCCACCCGCATCGTGGTACCACCAAAGCCGGTAACCTGACAAAAAAGACGATAAAGCGGAACGGCAGCGAAACCGACGCCGACCATAGAGACGGCCAAAGCGGCTGCCATGAAACCGACACGGGCATTGGCCTTTGCCGTCATCCCCAGACTCCGATTTTGACAATGGTGATCATGAAAAACAGAACGCAAAAGGCGACCAGTACAATGCCCATAATACGCGATCGTGCAGCCTGTCGTGCACGGATAATCTTCGTTTCCTCAGCCGTATAAACATGCTGTTCCGGTTGCGTCATGCGAGCACCATGCGGTCGAATGCGAACAGGCCAAACAGGAGGAAAAGATACAGAATGGAGAAGGCGAACAGTTTCTTCTCGGGCTTCATCGCCGACGCTTCGGTCGCGTCGTTACGCCAAACCCTGAAGGCAAGTGCGAGGAAAACTACGTTGAGGACAATCGACGAGACGCCATAAAGCCACCCGCTTTCGCCCAATACGAAAGGCGCAATCGCCGCCCCCGCCATCGGAAAGCTGTAGCCGAAAATCTGGTTACGGGTAACGCGTTGTCCCGAAACATTGGGCAGCATCGGAATGCCTGCCGCGCCGTAATCGGTCTTCATGAACAGTGCCAACGACCAGAAATGCGGCGGCGTCCAAAGAAATATGATAGCAAACAGCAGGATCGGGAGCAGCGTCACATCGCCAGTCACCGCGGCCCAGCCGATGACCGGCGGAAATGCTCCGGCCGCGCCGCCAATCACGATATTCTGCGGAGTGTTGGGCTTGAGCCAGATGGTATAAACCACCGAGTAAAAGAAAATCGAGAAGGCAAGGATACCCGCTGACAGCCAATTTACCGCCACACCCATGATGCCCACGGAAAAGGCAGCCAACCCGATGCCGAAATGCAACGCAGCTTCACGGTCCATTCGGCCTGCAGGCAAAGGCCGTTTCGAAGTACGCGCCATTTTGGCATCGACATCGGTTTCATACCACTGGTTGAGGGCGCCGCACGCGCCAGCACCCATCGCAAGACACAATATGGCAGTAAAACCAATTACCGGATGAATGCTCCCCGGTGCTGCCAGCAAACCGCACAACGCCGTAAAGACAACAAGGCTCATCACCCGGGGCTTGGTCAAAGCCCAGAAGTCGCGCCATTCGGCTGGCATCATGATTTCGCGTGTGGCGGTTGTCATAAATTTTTCCTCCCCTCCCGCGTACGGGAGGGGCTGGGATTGAGCGGCCGGTTACTTGATTTCCGGTAGCGTTTCGAACTGGTGGAAGGGCGGCGGGCTCGACAAAGTCCATTCAAGCGTTGTCGCGCCTTCACCCCAATAATTGTCCTCTGCACGACGTCCGGCGACCAGCGACCAGACGACGTTAATGAAGAAGATGATAACGCCCACGCCCATGATCGCATAGCCCAAAGAGGCCACGCCGTTCCAATAAGCGAATGCCTCCGGATAATCGGGGTAGCGACGCGGCATGCCCGAATTTCCAAGGAAGTGCATCGGGAAGAACAAAACGTTCACGCCGACGAAGAAGATCCAGAAATGCAGGTGGCCGAGGAATTCATTCAGGTGACGCCCCGACATCTTGCCGAACCAGTAATAGAAACCGGCGAAAAGCGAGAAGACCGCACCAAGCGAGAGCACATAATGGAAGTGGGCAACCACATAATATGTGTCATGCAGGTTATCATCGAGCCCGCCATTGGCGAGAACGACGCCGGTGACGCCACCAACGGTGAACATGAAAATGAAGCCCATCGCCCACACCATCGGGGTCTTGAAGCTGACCGAGCCGCCCCACATCGTTGCGATCCAGCTAAAGATCTTGATGCCGGTGGGCACTGCAATCACCATCGTTGCTGCGGTGAAGTACATCTTCATGTCGACGCTCATGCCTGTCGTGAACATGTGGTGCGCCCAGACGACGAAACCGACAACGCCGATGGCAACCATCGCATAAGCCATACCGAGATAGCCAAAGACAGGCTTGCGGCTAAAGGTTGCGACGATCTGGCTGATGATGCCAAATCCTGGCAGGATCATGATGTACACTTCTGGGTGGCCGAAGAACCAGAATAGATGCTGGTAAAGAACGGGGTCGCCGCCGCCGGCCGCATCGAAGAACGCGCCGCCGAAATTTCGGTCGACCAGCAACATGGTGATTGCGGCCGCAAGAACCGGCAATGCGAGCAGAAGGAGGAAGGCGGTTACAAGCACCGACCACACGAAAAGTGGCATCTTGTGCAGTGTCATGCCCGGCGCGCGCATGTTGAAGATTGTGGTGATAAAGTTGATAGCACCCAGAATCGACGCAGCACCAGCAAGGTGAAGCGAGAAAATCGCCATATCGACCGCTGGCCCGATCGACCCCGATGTCGAGAGCGGCGCATACACCGTCCAGCCCGTGCCTGCGCCAAGGCCCGTACCGCCGGGGACGAAGCTCGAACCCAAGAGCATGATGAACGCTACTACCGTCAACCAGAACGAAATATTGTTCATGCGCGGAAAGGCCATGTCGGGCGCGCCGATCATCAGCGGCACGAACCAGTTACCGAAACCACCGATAAGCGCAGGCATAACCATGAAGAACACCATGATCAGGCCATGCGCGGTAATCAGCACGTTCCACATATGATAGGCCTCGTCCATCGAAGCATCTTTGCCCGCCATCATCGAGGCCCAGCTTTGCAAATACTGGATGCCAGGCTCGGCCAGTTCGAGCCGCATCAGGCCCGAAATGCCGCCTCCAATGATCCCCGCGCAAATCGCAAAGATCAAATAGAGCGTGCCAATATCCTTGTGGTTGGTCGACATGAACCAGCGGGCGAAAAAGCCCGGCTTGTGGTCGGCGTCATGCGAATGGTCGTGGAGATCTCCAGCGGTCGCAGCGATTGTGGTCATGACAGTCGGCCTTCTTACTTGATTGCAGCGGCAGGAGCCGCAGTTTCGGTTGTTGCAGGAGTCGCTGGCGCGGGAGTGCCAGCGGCGGGTGCCGCCGCAGCCTCACCGGGCATGGTGCCGCCCTGTGCTTTCACCCATGCAGCGAATTGCGCGGGCGGAAGCGCTTCGACTGCAATTGGCATGAAGCCATGCCGCGCGCCGCACAGTTCGGAACACTGGCCGAAATAGACACCCGGTTTGGTGATGGTCAGCGATTTTTCGTTTAGGCGTCCTGGGACGGCATCTAGCTTGAACCAGAGCGACGGTACGGCGAATGCGTGAATGACGTCGGCAGCGGTGGTCTGGATTCGAATGGGCACACCTGCAGGCACCACCATGCGGTTATCGACCGCCAATTGGTGCGGGCCGTCGTTTTCGGTGCGGAATCGTTCACCCGGAGCGACTTCGTCCTTGTTCTTCAGCATATTCGAGACGACCTCAAAACCGCCATGGTCCGGATACGTATATCCCCAATACCATTGGTAGCCGGTGACTTTGACGGTTACCGCATCGGCAGGTGCCGGCTTGAATTGCTTGGCGAGCAGGTCGAGCGAAGGCCAGGCAATACCAAGCAGGATGAGAACCGGAACAAGGGTCCAGACAACTTCGATGAAACTATTATGCGTTGTTTTCGACGGAACCGGGTTGGCGCGACGGTTGAAGCGAACGATGACCCAGAGCAAAAGCCCGAGCACGAACAGCGAAATGATCGTTATGATCGGCAGCAGAACAGCGTTGTTGATCCACTTGGCATATTGGCCGTTTTCGGTGAACTGTTCCTGAAAATCGATTTCCTTGGCCTTGGGCATGCCAACACTGTTTTCGTAATCGGGACGCATCGGGGTGTAACCAGGAAGCGATCCGTCCATCGATTTGGGCGCGGCGGCTTTGGCGGCTTCAGCAGGTACCGCTGCATCGGTAGGCGCAGCAGCGGAAGGTGTCGCGACAACGGGTGCCGCCACTTCCTTTGTTATTGGCGCAGGAGTCGCAGTTTGCGCCAGTGCCAATGACGGTATCGTCATCGCAGCAAGGACGATCAGGATTTTCTTCAACATATTCATCAACTTGGCCCCGTATTCTTGGTGCGGCGCAGGGAGTGTGCGCAGGTCCGACGATGCCTTGGCCTGCCGGACTCGCGCGACCTATAGGCGCGCTTTTCCGAAGCCTCAAGCGGTGGATACAGAATTTTTAGCATTTATTTGCGGGACTTTTCCACCTATTTGCGTTGCAATCCGCTAAGCGGGACATGCAAAAAATAACAGATGTTCAAAAGGGACTCTCCCATTTTCATGACCGAAGACGAAATCCTGTCAGAATTCCGTAACGTCGAGGCGTTGCTCGAAGGACATTTCCTGCTCTCTTCCGGCCGCCACAGCGCTCATTACTTGCAATGCGCAAGGCTTCTGATGAACCCCGAACGCGCCGGGCGCATCGCGATGGCGATTGCGCAAAAAATCCCGCGCGAGATCCGAAGCGACATTCAGGCGGTGGTTTCACCCGCAATGGGTGGCCTTATCATTGGCCACGAAATGGGCCGGACGTTGGGGGTCGACGCGATGTTTGTCGAGCGGCCCGATGGCGTTTTCGGATTGCGTCGAGGTTTTCGGCTTGAAAAAGGCACGAAGGTGCTGATGATGGAAGATGTCGTAACCACCGGCTTGTCCTCGCGTGAGGCGATCAAAGCAATCGAAGACGCAGGCGGCGTGGTCATCGCGGCGGGCGCCGTAGTGGACCGTTCGGCAGGAAGCGCAGATCTGGGAGTACCCTTCTTTCCGTTGATTGAGCTTAACTTCCCGACTTATGCACCCCATGAGCTACCACCCGAACTTGCCGCCACCGAGGCGGTCAAGCCGGGAAGCCGGAAGGAACCATGACCGACCGCCTTCGTCTGGGAGTCAATATCGACCATGTTGCGACGATTCGTAACGCTCGTGGCGGAGAGCATCCGGACCCGATGCGCGCCGTCCGCGTGGTGGAAACAGCGGGCGGCGATGGCATCACCTTACACCTGCGCGAAGACCGCCGCCATATTCGGGATACCGATCTCGACTCGATCATGCGCGAAATACGATTGCCGGTTAATCTCGAAATGGCCGCTACCGAGGAAATGCTAGAGATCGCGCTGCGTCACAAGCCCCACGCCGCGTGTATCGTGCCCGAACGGCGGGAAGAGCGAACGACAGAGGGCGGGTTGGACGCAGCCGGGCAGCACAACCATCTGGCGCCGATGGTCACGCGATTAGCCGATGCGGGCATCCGGGTTAGCCTGTTTATCGAACCCGATGCGCGCCAGATTGATGCGGCGATTCGATTGCGTGCGCCAGTTGTTGAATTTCACACTGGCAAATATGCACATAGCGAAGGCGCAGAGCGCGAGGCGGAACTGCGCCGCATTACCGAGGCGGTGGCGCTCGCCGCCAAAAATGGGATTGAATCGCACGCCGGGCATGGTCTGACCTTCGAAAATGTCCAGCCAATCGCCGCCATCCCGCAAATCGCCGAACTCAACATCGGCCACTATCTGATCGGCGAGGCAATATTTATCGGCCTTGAGGAAAGTGTCAGGAAAATGCGGACGCTGATGGACCTTGCCCGTTGATCATCGGTCTCGGCTCTGACCTCTGTAATATCGAACGCATCGCCCACTCGCTCGAACGCTTTGGCGAACGGTTCGAAAAGCGCGTGTTTACCGATGTCGAACGCGCAAAAGCCGAACGACGCCCGTTTACGCGTGCGGGCACTTATGCAAAGCGCTTTGCCGCCAAAGAGGCGTTTTCCAAGGCTATTGGAACAGGCTTTAAGCGAGGCGTTTTCATGAAGGATATTGGTGTCGTTAACGCCCCTTCGGGCGCGCCGACATTGGCGCTTACCGGAGGAGCAAAAGCGCGGCTCGACGCGATGATTCCTGTCGGCTATGAGGCGCATATCCATCTGACGCTTACCGATGACCATCCTTGGGCGCAGGCATTTATCATCATTGAGGCGCTTCCCGCATTAAAGGTATGACTAGTTTGACCACCGAAAATAACAGCCCCGCGACTCCTCCTGCCGCAACTCCTGAAAAGCGCGGATGGGCCGCAGCCGCATGGGCCGAGATCAAAGGCATGTTCTGGCTGCTTATCGCTGTACTTGCCTTTCACAGCTTCATTGCCAAGCCCTTCTATATTCCATCGATTTCTATGATGCCCACACTGCTTGTCGGTGACCGGCTATTTGTATCGAAATACCCCTATGGATGGAGCCACGTTTCGCCGACTATCCCCGATCCTGCCGCTATATTCCGCTGGCTGGTGCTGCGTGAGGAAGTCGAAGCGCTTGCAGTGCCTTTGCCTGAAAGTAGCACGCGTGTCTGGGGTAAGATGCCCGAGCGTGGCGACATTGTGATCCTAACGCCAAAGGGCAAGTATCAGGACTGGATCAAGCGGGTGATTGGCCTACCCGGCGACACAATTTCGCTTCGTGAAGGGCAGATATTCCTGAATGGTAAGCCAGTCCGTCAGGAAACCGAGCCGAATCTGGTATTGCCGGTCGATGCAAACAATCCTTGCAACGACTATGATTTTCCCGGCGCACTTACGCGTGAGAAAGACGGACGCCTGACTTGCCATTTGCCAATCATCCGCGAAACGCTGCCCAATGGTGTGCAATATGACACCATCGATGCGCGCCGCCGCGATACTGATGACATGGCGCCGGTAAAAATTCCCGCCGGCCATGTGTTCCTGATGGGCGACAATCGCGACAACAGCTCCGACAGCCGCGTGTCGTCTGACCTCGGCGGGCTGGGCGGGCCTGTGTCGTGGGACCGCTTGGGCGGACGGGCCGAAATCATCACCTTCTCGGTCGATGGCAGCACCAGCCTAAACCCGGCGACTTGGTTCAGTTCGCTGCGCGGTGACCGGGCAGGAACCAGCCTGCGGCCCAAACAGGTGAAATCGAATGAATGACGCAGCTCCCGCCAAGCAGCGCAAGACGCGTACTGCAAGGACCAGAACCGAAGTAAAAGAGGAGTCTTTCCGGGAGGAAATGGGGCCGACCGAGCTTACCGACCCGCTGATCCGTACCGAGTTGAAGAAGGCAACGGTTTGGATCGGGATGGCGACGCTGGTGGTCGCTCTGGTCTGGCTGGCGCAACCGATATTGCTGATCATTGGCGGTCTGGTGCTGGCTGCAATGTTCGATGGCGGGGCGCGGCTCTTGGGCCGTGTTCTTCCGATACCGCGCGGCTTTCGTTTGACGATTGTCGTGCTTGGGGTGTTCGGCTTTATCTATTGGACCTTTGTTTTTACCGGTTCGGAACTCGCCGCGCAGGCAGCCACGCTGCAAGCTGTCGTCGAAGCGCAGATCGAAACGATAGGCAACCGGATCAGCGCGGCAGGTTTCAATATTTCGGCCGAAGACGTCAAAGGTTTCGGTTCACAAATCCTCAATTCGGTCGGCCGGGTGACCGCCGCCGTCACCTCGGTTGTTGGCACAGTTACCAATTTGGCGATGATGCTCGTGCTCGCCATCTTCATCGCCGCCGAGCCGCGCATGTATGAGCGCGGCGTTGCCTGGATGCTGCCGCTCGCCGAGCGCGAGCATTTTTACGGCACTGCCGAAAAGATCGGCCGCGTTTTGCGCCGCCTGATGGCAGGCCGCCTGCTGGGCATGGCTGTCGAGGGTTTCGGCACCTGGATTTTATTAAGCTTGGGCGGGGTACCGATGGCGGCTTTGCTCGGCATATTGACCGGACTTCTTGCGTTTTTGCCAAACATCGGCGCGATTGTGTCGGGCGCGCTCATCATCCTTGTCGGCTTTTCGGCTGGTGTCGATGTCGGGCTTTACGCGGTTTTCGTTTATCTGGTCGTGCAGATGGTCGACGGCTACTTGATCGTCCCGATGGTCGCCAAGCGTGCGGTCGATTTGGCACCTGCGCTGGTGCTCGGTGCGCAGATATTGCTTGGTGCTTTGTTCGGGATATTGGGGCTGGCGCTGGCCGACCCGATTATCGCGATGATCAAGGTCGCGCTCGAACGGCAATCGGAACGCAACGAGGCGCGGGCGATCGGTAAAGGGCCCTGATGCTCTTGGTTTTCTGCTTCCTGATGGGTGTCGCCAATTTCGCGATGCACAAGGCGGTGGCGGAATCCGGGCATCCGTTTGTTGAAGATACCAAACGTTATTTCGGCAGATATTTTAGCCCGTATGGCAGTTACGGTATCGAACTCATATTGCTCATCGGCGCGATGTGGTTTGCCAAAGAAGGCGCGTTGCTTATCTCGCTTCTCTATGGCGCGTATACCGGCATGAACGGCATCGCGACGTGGTTGTTGATGTCCGGAAGGGCATAATTTTTTCGCGATACTTTGTTATTGGGAACAGCGGCCCTATACGGCCGGTGTGCCGCCCTTAGAATCTCCAGCAAAAACCAAGCCCGATTTCGCCGTGATGAAGCGGTTCCTTCCCTATTTATGGCCGAAGGATCAGGTTGGACTGCGCGTGCGTATTGTTTTCGCCTTGTTGTTGGTCGTCATTTCCAAACTCATCCAGCTCAGCATGGCCTGGGTCTATGGCGCGGCGATCGACCGGATGGTGCCGGGGATGGAGGATGGCGTCGCTATCGCCATCGCACTGGTTGCGGCCTATGCCGGTGCGCGCTTTGGCGGCGTATTGTTCGATAACTTGCGTAACGTCGTTTTCGAACGCGTAGGACAGGAGGCGACGCGGCGGCTTGCCGAGAATGTCTTCAGTCACCTCCATAATCTGTCGATGCGCTTCCACATGAACCGGCGCACCGGTGCGGTCACAAAGGTGATCGAGCGGGGAACGAAGAGCATCGACATCATGCTCTATTTCCTGCTTTTCAACATCGCACCGACATTGCTTGAGCTTGTTTTAGTATCGACCTATTTTAAAATCGAGTTCGGCTGGGGCATGGTCGCCGCGACGCTGTTGATGGTGGTTAGTTACATTACCTTCACCACGGTCATCACCAACTGGCGCAATAAATTGCGTGAGGAGATGAATGAACTCGATACGCAGACCGTCGCCAAGTCAGTCGACAGCTTGTTGAACTACGAGACGGTCAAATATTTCAACGCCGAAAAGCGGGAAACCCGGCGCTATGCCGAGGTAGTGCATCATTATGCCAACGCCGCGGTGAAATCGGAAAACAGCCTTGCCGCGCTCAATATCGGCCAATCGCTGATCACCAACCTGATGATGGCGGGCGCGATGGGTTATGTCGTCTGGGGCTGGTCGAAGGGGCAGTTTACCACCGGTGATGTCGTTACGGTCAACACCCTGCTCGCCCAGCTTTTCCGCCCGCTCGACATGCTTGGCATGGTCTACCGCACGATCAGGCAAGGCCTGACCGATATGGCAGCAATGTTCGAACTGATCGATACGCCGGCCGAAATTGTCGACAAGCCCCGCGCCCCGGCTTTGGTCGTCGACGGAGGGGCGCTGGCGTTCGAGGATGTGCGCTTTGGTTATGACACCGACCGGCAAATCCTGAATGGTGTGAGCTTTGCGATTGAGCCGGGGCATACACTCGCGGTTGTCGGGCCATCGGGCGCGGGCAAGTCAACCATCGCGCGGCTCCTTTATCGTTTCTACGATGTGACCGGCGGACGCATCACCATCGACGGTCAGGATTTGCGCGACGTCACCCAGTCAAGTCTGCGCAGCTCGATCGGCATTGTTCCCCAGGACACCGTGCTGTTCAACGATACCATCGGTTATAACATCGGCTATGGCCGCGAAGGTGCAAGCCAAGCCGAGATCGAAGAAGCGGCACGCGGCGCTTCAATCCACGGCTTCATAGCATCTCTGCCCGACCAATATGAAGCCAAGGTCGGCGAGCGCGGGCTGAAACTGTCAGGCGGCGAAAAGCAGCGCGTGGCCATCGCCCGCACCTTGCTCAAAAACCCGCCTATCCTGATCCTAGACGAAGCGACCAGCGCGCTCGATAGCCGCACCGAGGCAGAGATTCAGGATACGCTCGACCGCATTTCGGAGCGGCGCACGACGATCATTATCGCCCACCGGCTATCGACCATAGTTGATGCCAACCGGATACTGGTACTCGAGGCAGGGCAGGTCGCGGAGGAAGGCACGCATACCGAATTGCTCCGCAAAGGTGGCCTTTACGCCGAAATGTGGGCGCGCCAGCAAAGCGAAGGCGAAGAAGAAACGGTAGCCGCCGAATAATTGACTCCGAAATATGTTCTATGTATGTTCTGGTACGACCCGACTATCCACAAGCGAGTCGCCGATTTTGCAAGAGCGGTCTATTCTTGATGATATTGCAGGGCTAGGGCCGGAGGCGATGGCTTCTGCTGCTCAAATACTAGCCCCTGCCGATGTTTTGCATCGCGTATTCGGCTTTGCCGAATTTCGCGGAACGCAGGAGCAGGTGGTGGATCGCGTGCTGGCGGGCCAACGCACGTTGGCGGTGATGCCTACCGGCGCGGGCAAGTCGCTTTGTTACCAGCTTCCGGCGCTGATGATGGACGGCACCTGCATTGTCATTTCGCCGTTAATCGCGTTGATGCACGACCAGATGCGCGCAGCGGACGCGGTGGGTATTCGCGCGGCGACGCTGACCAGCGCCGACGATAACCGCGCCGAAACCATCGAACGCTTTCGCGCCGGCAATCTCGACCTGCTCTATGTCGCGCCCGAGCGCGCGTCGGGGCAGGAGTTTCGCGGGCTATTGCGCGAGGCGAAGATTTCGCTGTTCGCGATAGACGAGGCGCATTGCGTGTCCGAATGGGGACATGATTTCAGGCCCGATTACCGGCTGCTTCGTCCGTTGATGGATGATTATGCCAACGTACCGAGGCTGGCGCTCACGGCGACCGCAGATGCGCATACCCGTGACGATATTGCTGAACAGCTCGGTATAGCTGCCGAGGGCGTGATAGTATCGGGCTTCGACCGGCCCAACATCCGTTATGCCGTGACTGGCGGCAACAAAAGCGGCGTCGCTGGGCTGGTGCGATCTCTCAGCGGTGCGGGCATCGTTTATGCTCAGACCCGCGACCGAACCGAGAAAATCGCCGCGCAAATCGCCGCCACGGGACGCAACGCGCGCTTCTATCATGCCGGGATGGAGCCGCAGGCGCGGACGAAGGCGCAGGCCGAATTTGTCAGTAGCGAAGACATGGTTATGGTCGCTACTGTCGCGTTCGGGATGGGGATCGACAAACCCGATGTGCGCTTCGTAGTGCATGCGGGACTGACCAAGTCGATCGAGTCCTATTATCAGGAAAGCGGTCGTGCGGGTCGGGATGGTGACCCGGCAGTCGCGCATATGCTCTGGTCGCCAGGCGACTTCACCCGCGCGCGCGAACGATTGGCTGAACTGCCGCCCGAGCGGCGGGAGGCTGAGCAAGGACGGATCGCGGCGCTGTCGCGGCTGGTCGAAACCCCCGGGTGTAGGCGCGCGGTTCTGCTGAGCCATTTCGGCGAGAATCCTCCTGAAATCTGCGGCAATTGCGACAATTGCCTCGAAGCCCCCGGCGTTCATGACGCGACCGAACTTTCGAGAAAACTCCTCTCCGCCGCCTTTCGCACCGGGCAAATGTTCGGCGTGGGCCATCTCGAAAAGGTGCTCACCGGCAGCGGCGATGAACGCATTTTCAAATTTGGGCACGATCAGCTTTCGGTGTTCGGAATTGTGGGCGCAGACGAAGCGCGCGTCCTCAAGCCTCTGGCGCGTGCATTACAAGCACGCGGCGCATTGGTCGCTAACGAACATGGCGGACTCAAGCTGTCCGGCGACGCCCGCGCCATCATGCGCGGCGAGCAAAAAGTCGAAATCGCTTTGGTGCCGCAAGGCCGCAAAAAGCGCGAACGCGGCGCGGCGAATCCGGTTGGCGATCCGCTGTTCGAGGCGCTGAGAGCAAAGCGCCGTGAACTCGCAGAAGAAAGCGGCGTGCCGCCATATGTCATCTTCCACGACGCAACCTTGCGCGAAATGGCCGAGACAAAGCCCGGCAGCCTGGCGGCTTTATCGCGCATTACCGGGGTCGGCGCACGCAAACTCGATGCGTATGGCGATGCCTTTCTTGCGGTGCTGCGTTCTTCCGGCTAGCAATTGCTGCCATGTTCAGGAAACTTACCGATACCATATTTGTCGCGCCACAAATCGACACCGACGCCATTGCTGCGGCAAAAGAGATGGGCGTGACTTTGGTCATCAACAATCGCCCCGAGGACGAGAGTGCCGACCAGACGCCCGGACCCGACATCGAGGCCGCCGCAGTCGCCGCCGGAATTGACTATGTCGCCATTCCTTTAACCCATGCCGGTTTTGCCGAGTGGCAGGTGGCGGCGATGGCCGACGCGCTCGACAAGGCGGATGGCAAGATACTGGCCTATTGCCGCTCGGGCACGCGCTCGACCTTGTTATGGGCGCTGGCGCGGGCGTCCAGGGGCGAACACCCTGCTGTACTGACTGAACAGGCCGCTGATGCGGGTTACGACCTCAGTCCTGTCGCTGCTATGATGGACATGGTCCGTGGGCGAGCGTCATGACCGCAGAATTGCTTAAATTAGCAGGCTCGATTGTAGCGATCCTGTTTCTTGCCTGGCTCGCCCGCCACTGGCAATTGGGCGGCGACGCACGGATTCGCAACGAGGATGACGCTCGTGCCATCGCCGAGGAAATCGTCTGTGGATTTGAATCAACCGATGTCGCCATCGACCGTGCAGGCATCGGCGCACTACTACGCGATGCCGAGGGCCGCCATTTGCTCATCCGCCGCCACGGCGCTTTATGGGTAGGTCGGTTGCTGGACCGGCATAGCGAAACGCGGCTCGACAAGAGTTTTCTGACTGTCGGCACGGGTGAACGAACCTTTGGAACGGTCACGCTCAACTTGGGCGAAAAAGCACAATATTGGGCCGCTGGTCTGCGACATTTGCAGGTCTGATATGCCCGAATTGTTCAGCCCCGTCGATTATGCGATCCCTGCTTTCATCATCTTGGTGATTATCGAAATGCTTTGGGCACGGCGCCGTGCACCAGATAAATACGAACCAAAGGACACGCTCACGTCACTTGCCCTTGGCACCGGTAGCAATGTTGCTAGCGCATTAGGGGGAGCGACCGTTTTTGCCCTCGCGATATGGTTATATGAACACCGCCTGTTCGAAATCGGATGGGTCTGGTGGGCATGGCCGCTTTGCTTTGTACTCGATGACTTTGCTTATTATTGGGCGCATCGTACCGGCCACCGTGTCCGCTGGTTCTGGGCAAGCCACGTCAACCATCATTCGAGCCAGCATTACAACCTATCGACCGCGCTTCGGCAAAGTTGGACAAGTTATATTGCGCTCAGCTTCATCTTCCGTATTCCGCTTGCGCTAATCGGCTTCCATCCGGCGATGTTGCTATTCGTTGGCGCAATCAACCTCATTTACCAGTTCTGGATCCATACTGAGGCAATTGGCAAATTCGCACGCTGGGTTGAATATGTGATGAATACGCCCAGCCACCACCGAGTCCACCACGCGACCAATCCACGCTATCTCGATATGAATTATGCCGGCACCTTCATCGTCTGGGATCGCATGTTCGGGACGTTTACCGAAGAGGTCGAGGGCGAGAAAATCCGCTATGGCATCGTCAAACAGCTCGGTACGTTCAATCTTTTGTGGAGCGTATTCCACGAATGGATCGGCATTGCCAAAGACGTGTGGTCGGCCCCGTGGCGGCATAAATTTTCATATATGTGGCGGCCGCCGGGCTGGAGCCATGACGGTAGCCGAGACACATCGGACATCATCCGTGCGCGTTGGCTTGAAAAGCATGAAGTAGAGGCTGCGGAATAATCCTGCTTACACGCTTGCAAGTAGTTAATCGCCCGATTAAACCCTCTTCCAAGAGGAGAGTTTATGGACGAATTCGACATAATCGTTGTTGGCGGTGGATCAGGCGGCAGTGCTGTAGCAGGGCGGCTGAGCGAGGACGGGAAATATTCAGTCTGCCTGATCGAAGCGGGTGGCAGCAACACCGGATATCGAACAATTGTCCCCGGATTTGTTGCGTTCCAGAATGAAAAGACCAACTGGGCATTCGAGACCGTACCGCAGGCGGGGTTGAATGGTCGCCTTGGTTACCAGCCGCGCGGCAAAGGGTTGGGAGGGTCGAGCGCGATCAACGGTATGGTCTATATTCGCGGCAACGCCTATGACTATGACAATTGGGCGGCCCTAGGGTGTCACGGCTGGTCATATGCCGATGTACTTCCCTATTTCAAAAGATCCGAGCGCAACATTCGGGGTGGCAACCATTTTCATGGCGACGCCGGACCTTTGTGGGTCAACGAACAGGTGTCGCCCAATCGGGGCTCGATCGATTTTGTCGAGGCAGCTGCATCGCTTCAGATCCCGGTTAATGATGATTTCAACGGAGAGCGACAGATTGGCGTAGGACTGTATCAGGTCACACAGAATAATGGCGAAAGATGGTCCGCAGCAAGGGCCTATGTCGAGCCGAACCGGAACCGCGAAAATTTCCACATCGTCACCGGCGTTACGGTTCAGCGTGTCCTTTTCGCAGACGGACGGGCATCGGGCGTTGAATATAAAAAGGGCCGTGCAGAGCTTATGTTGCGCGCTAAGCGTGCGGTCGTGCTTGCCGGAGGCGCGTTTGGCACGCCTCAATTGTTGATGCTGTCGGGAATTGGGCCCGTCGAACATTTGCGTGAGCACGGCATTGAAGTGCAAGTCGACCGGCCCGCTGTCGGCGCGAATCTTCAGGATCATCTGGATTATTCGATTGCCTATGAGTGCGACGATACGCGCTTCCTCGGTCAGACGCTGACCGGTCTGTTCAATTCGGCAAAGGCGGTCGTCCAGTGGTTCTGGAAACGGCAGGGTGCAATGACATCGAATTATGCCGAGGGCGGCGGGTTTCTGAAAATCGAACCAGATGCCCCTGCACCTGACATACAGCTCCATTTTTTCCCGGTGGCACTCGAAGATCACGGCCGCACCGTGGTTAAGGCGCATGGCTATAGCTGCCACATATGTGTCTTGAGGCCCGAAAGCCACGGCACCGTGCGGTTGGCATCGGCTGACGCGACGGCCGCACCCTTGATTGACCCTGCTTTTCTCACCGACCCGCGCGACCTTGCCCTGCTGAAAAAGGGCATCAAGGCGGCATACCGGATCATGGAATCGCCGCCACTGACACAATATCGTGGTCGGGATCGTAATCCAGTCAATCTCGACGACGATGCGACATTTGAGACGATGATCCGGAACCGCGCTGACACTATTTACCATGCGGTCGGCACCGCGCGAATGGGTTCGGACGCTGAGGCCGTTTGTGATCCGCAGCTGCGGGTGCGCGGAGTTGACGGCCTCTATATCGCCGACGCCAGCATCATGCCGCGCCTGATATCGGGCAACACTAATGCGCCGAGCATCATGATCGGCGAAAGATGTGCCGATTTCGTCCGCGCCGACTTGCAATAATCTTGCAGGAGCGCGCCCGCGCCGCTAACGGCGGGCGCGGTATGGGCGACAATCGGACAACATATATCAGCACGCGCGGCAACGCCGATGTGCTGGACTTTGCAGAGGCAACGTTAACGGGCCTCGCCAGCGACGGCGGGCTCTATGTCCCGCGCGAATGGCCGCAGTTCAGCACTGAACAAATCGCCGCGATGCGCGGGCTCGATTATGTCGACCTCGCTGCGCGGGTGATGGCACCCTTTACGGCTGGCGTGCTGAATGAGGATGAGCTGAAATCGCTGTGCAAGGCGGCCTATGAATCGTTCGCGCATGTCGCGGTTACGCCGCTCAAGCAGCTCGACAGCCAACATTTCCTGCTCGAACTGTTCCACGGTCCGACGCTTGCGTTCAAGGATGTCGCGCTACAGTTACTGGGGCAATTTTTCGAACGTTTCCTGACGGGGACCGACAAGAAGATTACGATTGTCGGCGCGACCTCCGGCGACACCGGCTCTGCCGCCATCGACGCGGTTGCGGGACGCGAGCAAATCGAAATCTTCATGCTCCACCCGCACGAGCGAGTCTCCGACGTGCAGCGGCGGCAGATGACGACCATAGTTGCGCCGAATGTTCACAATATCGCGATTCAGGGCAGCTTCGACGATGCGCAGGCGATGGTCAAACGCATGTTCGGCGACCGCGAGGTCAACGGGCCGCTGACCTTATCTGCGGTGAACTCGATCAACTGGGCGCGGCTGATGGCGCAGGTGGTCTATTATTTCTACGCCGCGCTTCGCCTTGGCTCGCCCGAGCGCAAGATCGCGTTCTCGGTACCCACAGGCAATTTCGGCGATGTCTTTGCAGGCTATGTCGCGGCGCAAATGGGGTTGCCGATCGAGCGGCTGATCGTTGCGACCAATGTCAATGATATCCTGCATCGTGCGCTTTCGAAAGGCGATTATTCGGTGCTCGGCGTCACCCCGACGGCGGCGCCGTCGATGGATATCCAAGTATCGAGCAATTTCGAACGGCTGCTGTTCGATATGGAAAGCCGCGACGGCTCGACCACTGCAGCGCGGATGAAATGGTTCGAGCAAATGGGCAAGATGGTGCTGTCGTCCGACATGCGGCGCAAGGCGTCTTTGTTCGCCAGCGCGCGCGCCGATGCTGACGAAATGGCATTGGCGATGCGCTGGGCACATGAACATTGCGGCGAAGTCATTGATCCGCACACCGCCATCGCGCTCCATGCGGCGCGTGTTGCCGGTGTTTCGGCTGACGTTCCCGTAGTGACTTTGGCAACGGCGCATCCTGCCAAATTCCCTGATGCTGTCGAGCGCGCCACAGGTGTCCGCCCGAACCTGCCGCAACGGCTGGGCAACCTGTTCGAGCGTGAAGAGCGTTTCGATGTGCTGCCCGGCGACTATGGCGCAGTGCGCGACTATGTGCTGGCGCGTGCGGCACGGTGACATGGCACCCGACTTTCTCACTCTAATCAGCGAACCGCGCGACGATTACACGCTAATCGACAGCGGCAACGGCCGCAAATATGAAAGCTACGGCGACCGCCGCTTCATCCGCCCGGAGCCGCAGGCGATGTGGGCGCCGGCGCATGACAACTGGGATGCCGACGCCGAGTTCGTCCCCGGTTCGGACGAGGAGGGCGGCGGGCGCTGGTATAATAACCGTCCGGTACCGATGGACGGCTGGCCGCTTTCGTGGAACGACGAGGTCAGCTTCACCGCATCCTGCACCCCGTTTCGTCATCTCGGATTCTTCCCCGACATGGACCCGGTGTGGCGCTGGATGCGGGAGGAGATTGCTGATGTCGCCGATCCGGTGGCGATGAACCTGTTCGGCTATACCGGCGTTGGCACGCTCGCGCTCTCGGCGGCAGGCGCGCAAATGGTCCATGTGGACGCCTCGAAAAAATCGGTGGCACAGGCACGCGCCAATGCCGAATTGTCGGGGATGAGCGACCGCCCGATCCGGTGGATAGTGGATGATGCGGCAAAATTTGTTGCGCGCGAGGTCCGGCGCGAAAAGCGTTATGACGGCATCCTGCTCGACCCGCCAAAATATGGGCGTGGTCCCGAGGGCGAAGTGTGGAAGCTGGAGGAGGATTTGCCCGGACTGATTGCCAATTGCCGCAGTTTGCTCGACGGTAATTCGCGCTTTCTGTTTTTGACGGTGTATGCAGTGCGGATGTCGGCGCTGGCACTTGGTGGTCTGCTCGAATCGCATTTCGGCGATTTGCCGGGTAAGGTCGAATTCGGCGAACTGGCGGTGCGCGAACAGGCGCGCGGGCTTTTGCTACCGACAGCCATTTTTGCCCGTTGGTCGCAATAAGGAATTTATGAAAGATAACCTCATCCTCGAAGTTCACGACCTAGTCGTCAATGTCCTGACCGGCATTTACAGTCAGGAAACGCACCTGCCGCAGCCGTTGAGAATCTCGATCAGCGCCACGCTCGAAATGGCTGATCATTACGCTCCCGATACGCCGCTTAATGCGTCTAAAAATTATATGGCGCTTAAAGAAGCAGCGACGCATTTGCCTGAAGGCGTGCATTTCACTTTGATTGAAGCCGTGGCCGATCACATCATGGATACGCTTTTTGCCGACGACCCGCGCGTCAGTCATGTCACCGTGAAGATCGTGAAATTGGCGATTGCCGAGGATGGAGAAGCCATCGGCATCACCATGTCGCGGAACCGCAAATGAATTCTGTACCGTTGGCAATCGTCACCGGCGGCAAGCGAAGGCTTGGCGCAGCCATTGCGGCGCGGTTGGCAAGGGCAGGTTATGCGCTGGCGCTGGTAAGCCACCTCGACAAGGAACCCGAAGCCTCGCTTTTGGCGGTATTGACCGAGCATGAAAGCAACTGGCAGTCATTTGTCTATGACCTGTCGGATCCTGCCGAGGCTGCCCCTCTGATCGACGCAATTACCGCACATTTTGGCCGTGTGCCCGACTTGTTGGTCAACAATGCCGCGATGTTTGGGCAGGACGGCTGGGAGGGCATGAGCGCCGACACGCTGGAGGCGCATTTTCGCTTGAATCTGTTCACGCCGCTTTTGTTGGCGCAGGCGTTGGTCAAGGCGGCCGGTCGGGAGCTGCAACCGGCAGTCGTCAACATACTCGACCAGCGGGTGGTCAATCCTCATGGCGACCAGCTAAGCTACACATTATCGAAGCAGGCGCTTGCCGCATCAGTCCGTTCGATGGCTTCGGCATTCGGACCGCGCGCTAGGGTCAACGCCGTTGCGCCCGGGCTAGTTATCTCGACCGACGATTATAGCGCCAATCAAGAGCAGCGGCTGGCGGGGATGATGCCGTTGGATACGTTGCCGTCACCAACGGGCGTAGCCGATGCAGTGCTTTATTTGGCCGAAGCCAAGGACGTTACGGGCCAGACCATTTTCGTCGACGGCGGAGCGCATCTGAAAAGCTTCGAGCGCGACTTCATGTATCTCTAGGGTAATCGGCTTCTAACCAACCGGTGGCATTTCCGCTTGTGGCAAATCGACCCCCATCGTCTTTGCCAAAGTCGGGGCGATTGAGCGCATGTCTATCTCGCCCAAATTGCGGCCCTTGGCAACGCCCTTGCCCATCATCATGAAGCTGGAGCGCATCAGTAGGCTGGTCGGGAAATAGCCGTGGGTGCCTTTGCTGCTCGATGGGCCGACCAGCGGGGCATCCTTGCCCTTAAAGCCGCCCGCATAGGCGTTGGGTTGAAAGCCGACATAGAAGCTGGCTTCCGGATTGCCGCCCATTGCCTTGATCGCGCTCGCGTCGGCAATCGCGGCGATGTGGGTTTTTGGGTCGGCTTTTAGCTTGGCGAGCAGTTCGGCAACCCTGGTCTTCAGTGTTTCATCATCGGGTCGGGCTAGGACGACCGCCGATGAACCACCCGAATTCCACGGGCTGGCTTCCCAGCTTTTGATCTTGCCATTGGAATCTAAGATGATGAGGCCTGCATCGATGAACGCGCGGTAGAGGTTGATTTCTGTATCGACCTTGGAAAATCCGTGATCGGATGCAACCGCAATCACGCTGTCGGGACGTGCCTGCATTTGGGCGGCCACCAGCCTGCCGATGATCGCGTCTATCCGCTTCAGAATGGCATGCGCTTGCGGTGTGTCCGGTCCTTCTCCATGTTGCTCATGGTCGAGCGCGGTCAGATAGACTGTGGCAAAATCGGGCTTTTCACGCGTTATAAGCTTGACTGCGAAACGGCCGCGCGTCTCGTCGCCTTCGATGCTTTCGTCGATTCCCGGCGCATACTCGCCAAGCTTTGCTTCAAGCGATTCAATCAGCCCCGGCGTTGCCAACGCCTTTACCAGCTTGGCATCATCGGTATGGCCCGTCCGCCAGATTTGCGGGATGTTCCATTTGACGGCATCGGCCTTCACGCTGACTGGCCAGTGGACATTGGCGGTGGTCAACCCGGCTTTGGCCGCGGCGTCCCATAAGGTCGGCACCTTAATATCGCTCGCATACCAATACCAGCCGCCCTGATTGATCTGCATGGGATCGAAACTATTGTTGCCGATGATGCCGTGCCTAGCGGGGCTTACACCAGTGAGTAACGTCGCATGGCTGGGATAGGTGACAGTCGGCAGCACGCCCTTTACGCCGCTGGCGTAGCTGCCTTCCTTGACGAACCGTTTCAGGTTGGGGATGTCAATGCCACGTTTGTCGGCCTCGATCACATCGGCGGGTTGCAGGCCGTCGATGGAAATCAGCAACAAAGGCTCGGCGAGCACCCCGGCGGGCAGCGCCGCCAAAAACAACGCGCTGCCCGCCAGGAATTTCTGCTTCATTTAGAAACCAACCTTCACAGTGGCAAAAAACTGCTGCGGAGCACCAGCGAGGAAGGTCTGGTTGTCGCCGCTATTGCCAAAGCCGTTCGAACCGATGGTCGAGATATACCGTTTGTCGAGCAGGTTGGTCGCGTTCAACTGGATTTCAATCGGTGCCCGGAGCCCGGCATCAAACCGGTAACCCAATGTGGCGTCCATAATGACCCTGCTTGGCACAGAGCCTCCATTGTCACCGGCAACCAACAGGTCGTTGGTGTAGGTGAAGTAACGTTCGCTCATATAATTGGCACCGACCCGTCCAAAGAACGTATCGCTGTCATATGCAATCTCGCCGCGCAACATATGTTTGGGGGTATCGACCACCGATTTGCCGTCGGTCGCTGCGATCACCACACCGAGCGCGTTTACGACATTGTCGCGGTAGGTGGTGTCATTGTAGCTATATGATGCAAACAATGTCAGCCCGTTCCCGAGCCGAACGTCACCCGCCGCTTCGAAGCCGACCGAGCGCACGCCGCCGACATTCTGGAGCACCGCCGGGTTGCCAACGATCCCGGCGCCGGTTGTGATCCCCAAAAGCCGGTTGCGGAAGTTGACATAATATACGCCGATGACGCCGTTGAAGACCGAGTCGTTATAGCGAGCACCGAGTTCATACGTATCGGATTCTTCGGGCTTCAGGCTCGCACGGATCGCGGTGAAACCGGCCTGAGTCGTCGAGAATGGACCACTGGTGGTTGATGACACAAACGCGCGGGTCACTTGGGTGAAACCCCCGAACAGTTCGAGCTTGTCGTTGACCGCATAAGCAGCGCCGACATGCGGTTGAAACCAGTCGCGCGACCGGATATTACCCGCAGCGCGTCCGCCCGACAACACCGCATTGGCCTCGTTATTGACCTCGAAGCCCTTCCAGCCGAGATTGACCGTCAAGTCGCCGAAGCTGATTTTGTCCTGCACATAATATTGCAGTGTGCCGGTATTGAAATCGAACTCCCAATCGCGCCGGAACGGGTTGCTCTGGAATTTAGTATGGTCGCGGCCCGGCGTGGTCAGGCTTTCATACGCATAATATTTGCGCGCTTGGTTGAAGTCATTATGTTCGTACCAGCCACCAACGGTAATTTCATGGTCACCGACTTCGGCATTTAGCGAGCCGAAAACGCCGCCGCGCTGGATGTCATATTCGGTGGTCCGCACCGACAATGGCACGCCATTGGGGCTTGCTACATAAGGGGTTCCCCATGTGCCTTGCCCGGTGTTGGAATGGTAATAGGCCTTGATCTTGAACGTCACGCCTTCAGCCAAAGGCGCAGTCAGGCCGTAAGCGCCCAACGCGTCTTTGCGCAGGCCCGAGGCATCATAATAGCTATCGTCGCGGTTGTTTAGCGGGGCCGTGAAAACACCGCGCGCAGCGTTTACCGCGGCCGCATAATCGGGGAAGAAATTGTCGTGATCATAGCCGAGGCGATTGATCATTTCGAGGGAGAGATCCTGATAATCCTGCTCGGCGCGGTCTGAGTAGCTGAAATAGGCGTCGAATTCGGCTTCGCCGACCGGGATCAACGCCTTTGCGTTGATCTGCCAGTTGCGCTGGTCACCGCCGCCCTTCCATTTTTCGGCGTTGTGATAAACGCCCGAAACGAAACCGCGAATGCCGCCGGATTCGCCAAAATTCACTCGGGCAAAACCGCGAATGGTGTTTTCGGAACCATAAGTGGCGTTCAAATCAGCGCCGGTTCCGGTGCTCGGATCGAGCGAAAAGAATTCGAGGGTGCCGCCCAGATTGTTGGTTGCCTGCGTCCCAATCGAGCCCGAGCCCTGCGAAACGCGGGTGACGCCGATGTTCTCGGAAATAATGGCACGGCCGATGTGAAGGCCGTTGTTGTTGCCGTAAGTCGAGTCACCCAGCGGAATGCCGTCGAGCGTATAGCCGAGTTGGTTCTGGTTGAACCCGCGAATCGACACGCGGCTCGACCATTCATAAGTGCCGAACGGGTCGGCCGACTGGAAGTTGACGCTTGGTAGTTTTTCGATGGCCTTCAGCGGGCTGGTTCCGGGTGCGAGAATGAGCAACTCTTTGCTCGTGAGCTCCTGCACCTGCCGCGTTTCGCCGCGTCCAAAAACGACAATATCGCCTTCTGCGACCTCTTCATCCGCCGGTACATCCTGCTGTGCCATTGCCGGTACCGAGGCGATCGCCGCACTAGCCATCAATATTGCTGTAAATTTACGCATCTCTTTGTCCTTCCCTGTATTCGATTGCGGTCCGCGAATTAGGGTCGGTTGATTGCGTTTTGATGTTGTTCTTGCATCAGTTTCATAAACATCGCGAGACAGCAATGTGACAGCCGCAAATAGGCATAAGGATTTCGAGAATAATAAATGACATTTATATGACATTTATATTGCATTGATGTCATTAAAATGTAACAAATGGATCAGGGCAGAGGAGATGAGCCATGAAATTGTTATTTGCCAGTGCGTTGACCGTAGCCAGTTTTGCCGGGGTGGCTCACGCAGAGTCGCTGAACGGCGTCGAAACCGCCTATCCCGCCGCTGCGATTGGTTATGAGGCGTTGGCGGCGGGCGACAATGAGCGTGCTGTCAAAGACATGCTTGAAGGATCGGTTAGTCGGCATGATCCGGGATTTCTACTCAACCTCGGGCAGGCTTATGCACGAACCGGCCGTCTTGCCGAAGCCCGCGAACTGTTTCGGAGGGCAGCGAAAAAACGGGAGAATGTTGACCTGGTATTGGCCGATGGCCGTATTATCAGCTCGAAGTTGGCCGCGCGTCAGGCACTGGCCACCGTTCAAGTCGGGCTGGCCTCGCGCTAATTTAACAAATCCATAGATAAAGTAGAAAAAGAGCGGGCCCTTATGGTCCGCTTTTTGTTCGTTCACAGATAATTGTTGCGTCGCACCACGCAATTCCGCGGCTGTCATATTACAGACGCATAACATTCTCCTAACTGCAATACGAAACCCACAGCGCCGTCACAGGCGGCTCGTAATCGGCATCCTCGACAACGGGTGGGGCATCGCTGATTCGCAGCTAGTCCGTTGCATATGCCTGAAAACAGGCACCTGAAATTTGTTGCGGAGAATCATAATGTTAAACCCTAAATTGCGCGGCATCGTCTATGCGACTGCAGCGGCAGCGCTTGTTTCGGCATGCGGCGCGGACGATATCGCCTCGCCAGGCACCGGCGGTAACATCACCATCAATAACCCGGCACCGCCTCCTCCTCCGCCCCCACCGCCTCCTCCGCCAGCGACAGTGCAAGCGGCCACCGGTTGCCCGACGATTGGTAATCCAGTGCAGCTTACCGACGATGGCACCATTACGGGTCCGACCGGCACCTATCGCGTCTGCACCTTGCCTGCACGCCTGACCGCCAGCAGCACTTTGACTAAGGTCACCGGACTGCTCTATCGCCTCGGTGGACGCGTCGATGTTGGCACCGATCAAGGTCCGACCGAAGAAACGACCGATCCGGCCGACGTCGTGTTGACGATTAGCCCAGGCGTCATCGTTTTTGGCGGCACCGGCGTTTCATGGTTGAACGTCAACCGCGGCAACCGCATCAGCGCGGTTGGTACCGCAGCTTTGCCAATCACCTTTACCAGCCGCGATAACGTACTTGGCCTCAACAGCGATAATTCGATCGGTCAGTGGGGCGGTGTCGTTCTCAACGGACGTGCGCCCGTTACCGATTGCGCTGCACCTGCGGCAACTCCGGGCACGATTGCTTGCGAACGTCAGGTCGAAGGCGCGGTCGATCCCGCACTTTACGGCGGCGCAACCGGCAACGATAATAGCGGCCGGATGAGCTATGTGCAGATCCGCTTCTCGGGCTTCGTGCTGTCGGGTAACTCCGAACTACAGTCGCTGACCACCGGCGGTACGGGTTCGGGTACAGTTCTCGACCATATCCAGTCGTTCAACAGTTCGGATGACGGCGCAGAATTCTTCGGCGGCAATGTAAACTTGAATTATTTTGTGTCGATCGGCGCTGACGACGACAATCTCGATACCGATGTCGGCGTCAAGGCGAACTTCCAATATGTGTTGGCGGTCCAGCGTTCGGGCGCTGGCGACTCGATGATCGAAGCCGACTCGGACAATGCTCTCGATGGCAACACGCCACGCCAGAACACACGCCTGTCGAACTTCACTTTCATCCAGCGCAACAACACTGGCAACCTGACGGCGATGCTGCTGCGCGGTGGCACCGATTACAGCATGTATAATGGCGTGGTCGTCAGTCCGACTTCGTCATGCTTGCGGATCAGCCGTCCGCAGACGGCTTCGGCGACCGCAGACGCAACCATCGACGAGGACGGTGCACCGGTATTCCGTTCGGTTGTCATGCAGTGTAGCGCGACCCCATTTGTCGGGCTCAACGGTGTAACTGATGCACAGGTCAGCACGATCTTCGGTTCGGGCACCAATAACAACAACAGTGCCTTCACCCCGACGCTCGCGTCGCTGTTCATTAACGGTGCGAGTGAAACCGCTGTCCCGGCTTTCAACGCCAGCACGGTCAATCCGTTCTTTGCAGCCACAACCTATATCGGTGCGGTCCGCGACGCGACCGATACCTGGTATGCTGGCTGGACCTGCAACAGCGCGACCGCCACACTCGGTACGAGCGTAACCGGTGTTTGCACCTCCCTGCCGACCTTCTGATAGGCGGTAACTAATTGGGGTGGGGTGCGCATCAATGACGCATCCCACCCTTTTTTGAATGAGAAAAAGGGAATGATAATGTTGAAGCCATTGGGGGCAATCAGCCTGTTGCTTTTGACGTCAGCGCTTGTGTCGCCATCGGTGGCGCTCGCGCAAAATGCCGAACCCGAGCAGGCCGAAACGGCTGAGACGCAAAGTCCTGACCAGGCCGCATCGGAAACCGAAAACGCAGAGGGTCAGGCCGATCCCGCAGCGGAGGCAGCGGCACCCGAGGAAGAGGAAGTTGACGTTTCTATCCCCGGCGGTGAGGAAATCGTCGTTCGCGGCTATCTCGACCGCAACATTTCAAAGAATGCACCGCAAGTCGTTTCGGTGTTGTCGAGCGCCGATATCGAGCGCACCGGTGAAGGCGATATCGCAGGCGCTTTGGCCCGCGTCACTGGCCTCAGCGTTGTAGGCAACGGTTTCGTATATGTGCGCGGCCTCGGCGACCGTTATTCGCTCGCGTTGCTCAACGGCTCGCCGTTGCCAAGTCCCGAGCCGCTCAAGCGTGTCGTTCCTCTCGACCTGTTCCCGACGAGCGTCATCGCTTCATCGTTGGTGCAAAAGACCTATTCGGCCAACTTCCCCGGTGAATTCGGCGGCGGCGTTATCAATCTGACGACCAAGGCAATCCCGCGTGAGCCGTTCCTAACCATCGGCGGGGATCTAAGCATCAACGGTGAAACCACCAATCGATTGGGCTACACTTATTATGGCAGTTCGCAGGACTGGAGCGGCTTCGATAACGGCAACCGCGACCTTCAGCCTGCGCTTCGTGCCTATTTGGCCAGCGGTCAGCGGATCAGCGCGGGCAACGTCGATACGCAGGCAATCGCCGGACAACTCGTCACCGGACGCAATGCGGTTATCCAGCGCAACAAGAATCTTCCGCCCAACGGCTCGGCCACTGTCACCGGCGGCACCAATTGGGAGATCGGCAACGACGCAACTTTGGGGATTATTTTCAACGCCGGTTACAGTAACAAATGGCGCACCCGCGATACGATCCAGCAGACGGCATCGACCATCGATCTCAGCCAGAAAGAGTTGGATTTCAAGAAGGTTATCACCGACAACAGGATCGTCGTAAACGGCTTGGTAGGCTTCGGTATCGAAGCTGGCGACCAGAAGGTGCGCTGGACGAATTTGTTCATCCGCGATACGCTGAAGCAAGCCCGCCTCGGCGTCGGTACACGCCAGACAACATCGCCTACCGCGACGTTGATGCAGCAGGATACGGCATGGTTCGAGCGGCAACTGGTTGATTCACAAATGGTCGGCGAATTCAAATTGTCACCCGATGTGAACCTCAGCTTCCGCGTGGCTTATGCCAATTCGAAGCGCGAGGCGCCGGACGAGTTCAGCTTCGAATATTATCGCAGCAATCAGGCGTCCGACCCGTTTGGCAATTTGTTCATCAACCGCCTGAACAATGGCCAGCAGGGCAGCGCCGAAGTGAGCTATTCCTATCTAAACGAAGATCTTTGGGCTGGCGGGCTCGACCTGTCGTTCAAGATTACCCCCGATGTGACCGGGACCATCGGCTATGCCTATTCCGAAACGACGCGCCGCACCGAGCGCCGTGACTTCCAGTTCGTCGCGCCTGGTGGCACGCCGATTACCTCGGCGCTGTTCCGTCCAGACTTCCTGCTGCAGCCCGATGTCATCGATTTCTACAACATCGCGCTGATCGACACCAACGAAGCCAACCCGGTGTTCGACGCTCGGCTGCTCAACAATGCAGGTTATGCGCAAATCCAGGCGTTTATCACGCCGGAGATCAGCCTGAATGTCGGCGTTCGCTATGAAACGGCAAAGCAGACGGTTGTGCCGGTGCAGGTTTTCACCACGCCGACCGCATCGCTCGCTTCGACAAGCCTGAACAACAATTACTGGCTGCCGGCTGTCACGCTGACCTGGGACATCAACGATCAGATGAAATTCCGGTTGAGCGGTTCGAAGACGATTGCCCGCCCGCAATTCCGCGAACTGATTTTCCAGAATTATTACGACACCGACTCAAACCGTCTGTTCCGTGGCAATCCGCTTTTGACCGATAGCCAGTTGTATAACGCAGAGGCGCGTTACGAATGGTACTTCGACCGTGACCAACGCTTCACTATTGCTGGTTTCTTCAAGCGAATCGACAAACCCATCGAATCTTTCTCAAGCTTCGATGACAACTCGGTCATCACCAGTTTCGCCAATGCGCCAAAGGCAGATTTGTACGGCGTCGAAATCGAAACACAGAAATATTTCGATCTGGGTGGCGAAGACGGTACTGGCTTTTTTGGAACGCGACGTGCGGTCGTTATTGCCAACTACACCTACACCAAATCCAAAATTGCAGTGGCGGCAGGCGACACTGTTGCCGTGTTCAATTCGTCTTCGACCAGCGCGCTCGACTTTTTCACCAACGGCTCGCCATTGACCGGACAATCGGACCATCTGGTCAACCTGCAATTCGGACTAGAGGATACCGAACGGTTGTCGCAGCAGACTATCCTGCTGAGCTACGCCACCGAACGCGTTACCAGCCGCGGTGCTTCGGGGCAGCCCGATATTAAGGAAAAACCTGGCATCCAACTCGACTTTGTCGCGCGCGAAGGGTTTACCGTTGGCGGCAAGGAAGCCGAACTCAAATTCGAAGTCCGCAACCTGATGAATACCAAATATCAGGAATTTCAGGAGAGCGGTGAAAACAAGATTTTCTACAACCGCTACAAGCAGGGAATTTCCGCTTCGATCGGCGTGGAAATCAACTTCTAATCCTTTTCAAAGCCCCCAAACTTGCGGCGGTGTATCCTTTGATATGCCGCCGTTATTTTTTTGTATTCGTGCATGGTGCGTTGCAGCGACAGCGTAATCAAAGTGTAATTTAAACGTCATACACGAGTCACGCGCCCACCCTAGCCACGCATCGGATCGGTAGAATCATCCGGGGGACCAAGTGGCATTTTCGCTGGCAGAAAGGACATGGTTGCAATCGCGCCGGGTAAAGCCGGTGTCGCTCGTTCATGCCTTAATCGGCCTGTTGGCAATATTGCTGGCGATGCAGGCTGCCCGACTTTTTTGGGCAATCGTGACGCCAGTCAGCCCTGTCGGCAAATGGCGTGCACCGTCGGTCAACGTCGTCCCGGCTTCGGCAAGGGCGGCTTTGTTCACGGGCTTCGATCCATTTTTCCGGAACGACCAACCTGCTTCTGATACGGCAAACGTTACCTCGCTGAGCCTTACTTTATTCGGTATCCGTGCGAATGAAAGCTCCGGCGGCGGGTCGGCGATTATCGCTGGCGAGGACGGCGTTCAGAACAGCTATGCTGTTGGCGAGGAAGTGGCGCCGGGCGTAATTCTGGACTCGGTGGCGTTCGACCATATCATCTTGTCTCGTGGGGGTGTGAAGGAGTCTCTGTATCTCGACCAATCGGTGCCAGCCGAGACGGTCGGAACTGCGCCAGCACCAACTCCGCCATCGGTATCGTCTGCACCGGGCAATGTCGCGATCAACGCCGAAACCATCCAGAAATCCATCGGCTTCGCGCCGCGTAACGAGGGCGGGCGTGTTACCGGCCTCGTGCTGCAGCCGCGCGACGATGGTACGATGATGCGGATCGCAGGCTTTCAAGCCGGCGACATCGTTGTCGCGATAAATGGCCGACCAGTTTCGTCTGCATCCGATATCGCCGCCCAACTCAAACCCGGAGCCAGACTCAGCGTCGAAATCGAACGCGGCGGCTCCAAACTCCCCATTGCCTTGAATTTGGAACAACCGTGATCCGTAAACTATCCCTGATGCTCGCGTGCACCGCGCTCGCCTTTGCCGAGCCGATTGCCGCGCAGCACACGCTGAACGTTCGCGACGCCGATATCCGCGCCTTCGTTCAGGATGCAGCGCGCGTCACCGGTCAGACTTTCATCGTTGATGGCCGGGTTACTGGAAAGGTTTCGGTTGTTACCGACCGGCCATTGTCGCGTTCCGAATATTTCGAAGTGTTTCTTTCGACGCTGCGCGCCAACGGCCTTGTTGCGATTCCGATGCGCGGCGGCGGTTATCGGGTCCAGCCGTCGGATGGGGCGGCAACGCAACCGACGCGTGTGGGTAGCCGGACCGAAGCGCCGAGCCAATTTGTCACCGAAGTCTTCCGCCTGCGCTCGATCGACGCGACTACGGCGGTCGAAACGCTTCGCCCGCTGGTGAGCCGCGAAGGTTCGATTACTGCCAACCGTAACGCCAACAGCCTGGTGGTGGCTGACTATGCCGACAATATCCGGCGCATCCGCGAACTCGTTCGCCAGATCGACCGCGACAGCGCCGCGACGCAGATCGTGACCCTCGACAATGCAGGGGCGCGTGAAATCGCTACGGCGTTGCAAGGGCTGGCCGGCCAAGGCGGCGGTGACGGCGGGCGTTCGCCGGTCTCGGTCGCCGCTATCGACAGTAGCAATGCCATTGCCCTGCGCGGCGACCCGACGTCGGTTGCGCGCTTTGCGGCGATGGCCAAGCAACTCGATGCACGCGCACAGTCGGGGGCAGAAATCCGTGTTTACCAGCTTGAACATGCCAATGCCGCGACTTTGCTGGAAACGGTGCAGTCGCTGATAGGCGGGCAAAGCAATGCATCGCAGGGTAGCGAATTGCCGCCGGTCGCAGCAGCCCCGATCAATGGCGGCGGAGCGACTGCCCCAGTGCCGATCCCGGTGGTTGCTGCTTCATCGGGCTCGGGTATGAACGCCATCGGCGGACGCGGACCGGTGGTGGTGACGCGCTACGAAGGCACAAACGCGCTGATCGTCGCCGCGAACCCCGAAATGCAGCGGACTCTGGGTGAGCTTATCCGCCAACTCGATACTCGCCCCGAGCAGGTGTTGGTCGAGGCCATCGTCGTCGAAATCGGCAACGAGGCGGCGAAGAAGCTTGGTGTACAGTTCCTCGTGGGTGGAAAAAACGCGCCATTTGCGGCGACCAATTATTCCAATGCAACGCCGAACATCCTGACGATTGCCGGGGCTATCGGCGCGGAGGAACTGACCCGCGAAACAACCACGGTCAATGGCACGACGACCACAACCACGGTCAGCAGCGCGCTGGGTGATAGCTTGCAGGAGGCTGCTGCGGCGTCGATCCTGAGTGCCACCGGCGGTTTCGGCGGATTTGCCTTAGACATCGGCAAGAACGCAATTTTCGGGACAATCATCAACGCGATTGCCGCAGACACCGAATCCAACTTGCTGGCGACGCCGCATATCGTAACGCTGAACAACCAAAAGGCGAAGTTCCTTGTCGGCCAGGAAGTCCCGGTCAGCACTGGCGAGCAATTGTCGGCCAATTTCGAAAACGCCTTCCGCACGGTGCAGCGCCAGGAAGTGGGCATCAAGCTTGAAGTGACGCCTCAGGTCAATGCGCAGGGCGATGTGAAATTGTTCCTGAAACAGGAAGTGTCGAGTGTCGCGGGACCGGTGTCTTCGCGGTCAAGCGACTTGATCCTTAACAAACGCGAATTTGAGACAACCCTTACTGTCGGCGACGGGCAATTGCTCGCGATAGGCGGTTTGCTCAACGATGACGAACGCCGCACCATTGAGCGCATTCCTTTACTGAGCGATATCCCCATCATCGGCGAACTGTTCAAATCGCGCAGCCGCAGCCGCAGTAAAACCAATCTAATGGTATTCATCCGACCGACCATCTTGCGCAGTCGCGCTGATGGCGATGTGATGACCGCACGCCGCTACGATTATGTCCGCAGCATGCAACTTGCGCGCAACCCCGATATCGAGCCGAGCATCGACGAGCTGTTGCGCGACTATATGGGCGCGGTGCCGCCGGTGGCGCCAAACGTCGGTGCGGGTGATATCATGATCGGCGCAACCGACAAACTCGAGCGGCCCGCGACAGGCGGTGCGTTGCAACCGGCAGAGGTGCCGGCAAGTAACATCTCTACCACCAACGGGGGCGGGCAATGATCATCGGGCGCGGCGAAGCGGAACTGTCTGAAGCATCGCCGGCAGAGGCCATTGGACCGGCGATGATTTCGCCACTGCTCGACCTACCCTATAATTTTGCCAAGACGCATGGCGTGGTGCTTCGCCATGAGAATGAAAGTCGCATGGTCGTGGCGCTGCGCGAGGGTGCTGACCCGCTGATGCTGCTTGAAGTGCGGCGCTATCTGGCGATGCCGTTTGACGTCGAAATGGCAGACAACGCGACATTTGACCGCTATTTGTCTGACCATTATGCGATGGACGGATCGGCGGCGGCGATGGCTGGGTCGATTAGTACGGGCGACAGTGACCTGTTGTCCGACATGTTGCCGAGCGCCGACGATCTGCTCGACAGTGCCGACGATGCACCGGTCATCCGCCTGATCAACGGTATCATTGCCGAGGCAGTGCGGCAGGGCGTTTCGGACATTCACATCGAACCCTATGAAACCGGGTTGGTGGTAAGAATGCGCACCGATGGTGTTTTGCAGGAACGCCTCCGCCTGCCCGCTAATGTCGCGCCGGTGGTCGTCAGCCGTATCAAGGTCATGGCACGGCTCGACATTGCCGAGCGTCGCATTCCTCAAGACGGACGGATCGGGCTGACACTGGGCGGGCGTCTCGTCGACGTCCGCGTTTCGACGCTGCCAGCGCGCGCTGGCGAGCGCGTGGTGATGCGAATCCTTGATAACGAGAATGCCGGAATTTCGCTCGATTTGCTTGGAATGTCCGACGATGCGCTCAAGATATTGGGCGATGCACTGGCCGAACCCAATGGCATCATTCTCGTCACCGGTCCGACCGGTTCGGGTAAGACAACCACTTTATATGCCGGGCTAAAGCGCCTCAACGACGGCACCCGGAACATCCTTACGGTCGAAGACCCTGTAGAATATGCGGTCGAAGGCATCGGCCAGACTCAGGTCAATGCGAAGGTCGGGATGACCTTTGCCGCAGGGCTGCGCGCCATCCTGCGCCAAGACCCCGACGTCGTGATGGTCGGCGAAATCCGCGACCGCGAGACCGCCGACATTGCGGTGCAAGCGGCACTCACCGGGCATCTCGTGCTGACCACAGTGCATACCAATGATGCATTGGGCGCGATCACGCGGATGCGCGACATGAAGGTCGAGCCGTTCCTCTTGGCCTCGACCTTGCGCGCAGTGATCGCGCAGCGGTTGGTTCGGCGGCTATGCCCGTCGTGCCGCGAGCCGGTGCAGGCAGATGGGAGCGTCGCGTCATTGCTCGGTTTCGACCGGGGAACAGTGGTCTACAAAGCGGTCGGCTGCCCCGAATGCAAGGGTACCGGCTATCAGGGGCGAATTGGCGTGTTCGAGGCGGTCCGCGTCGATGAAACGATACGCCGGCTGATCAACGACGGCGGCGACGAAGCGATATTGGCGCGCCACGCTTTCCTCAACCAGCCTAATTTGAGCGCAGCGGCACGCAAGCTGGTGCGCGCCGGCGACACCACGCCCGAAGAAGCTATCCGCATTTCGCGTCGCGAAGACATCGTCGATGCCTAATTTCGCATATCACGCGATCGACCCCGAGGGGCGCGAAAAGCGTGGGCGGATCGCAGCCGCGAACGATGACGGCGCGCGTGCGGCGCTGACCGAGAAAAAGCTCTATATCGTGAGCGTCGAGCCTGCGCCTGAACGGGCACCGGCATTGGCGGCGCTTCCGATGCGGCGCCGCAAACTGAGTGCGCAGCAACTCACTCTTTTTACCCGGCAATTGTCATCACTGGTGCAGGTCAGTCCACTCGAAGAATCGCTACGCACCATCAGCCGTCAGAGCGAAAAGGCGCAAACCCGTGCTATCCTGACCGAAGTCCACAGCGGCGTGGTCGAAGGCCAGCGCCTGTCCGAAGCGATGCGGCGTGAAAGCGCCAGCTTTCCCGCACTGTACCGCGCGATGATCGCGGCAGGCGAGGGGGCCGGCACGTTGCCTCTGATCACCGAGCGCCTCGCAGCTTTGCTTGAAAGGCAGGCTGAGATGCGCGGCAAGCTGATCGGTGCGCTGGCCTATCCCGCGATATTGTCGCTGGTGGCGATACTCGTGGTGATGGGCCTCATGGTCTCGGTCGTCCCGCGCGTCGTCGAACAGTTCGATAATGTCGACCAGCAATTGCCGCTAATCACGCGCATCGTGATTGGCGTTTCGGCGTTTCTAGCCAGTTACTGGTGGGCGTTGCTGATCGTCATCGTCATTGGTGGCCTGATCTTCTGGCAGGCACTCAAGCAACCCGCCTTCCGCCTCTCGGTTGACCGGACAATACTCCGTCTCCCGCTTCTCGGCAAACTTTTGCGCAACCTCCACGCCGCTCGCATGGCGCGCACTTTGGCGACGATGGTCGCAAGCCGCCTGCCTTTGCTGGAAGGCCTTCGTCTCACTGGCGGCACGATCCGCAACAAGGTGTTGGCACGCGCCAATGACGAGATTGTCGAAGCGGTACGCAGCGGCGGCAGCCTGTCGGGCGCGATGCGTGCCAGCGGTGTGTTCCCGCCCCTTCTCGTTTATCTAACTGCTAGCGGCGAGAGCGCAGGCCAACTCGACCTGATGCTCGAGCGCGCCGCCGAATATCTTGAACGCGAATTCGACAATTTCACCAGCACTGCCCTGTCGCTCCTTGAACCGTTAATCATTGTCGCGATGGGCGGGGTTGTTGCTGTCATCATACTGGCGATATTATTGCCTATCCTCCAATTGCAAAATCTGACGGGATTATAGAAATGCGCCGTTTGCTCTTCCGCCTTTTTACCGATTTTCGCCGTGCCCCCGCGAAATATCGCACCAAGCCGCAACCCAATGGTTTTACGCTGGTCGAGATGATGGTTACGCTTTTCATTCTGGCGCTACTCACCACTGTGGTCGCGATAAACGTGCTGCCCAATCAAGACAAGGCAATGGTGCAGAAGGCGAAGGCCGACATTGCGGTGTTGGGACAGGCGATGGAGACCTACCGGCTCGATAATCTGACCTATCCCGATGCGGGTAGCGGCCTTCAGGCTTTAGTCACCCCTCCGGCCGGGGCAGGCGCGCGGACCGAAGGCTATATCAAGAAGCTTCCGAATGATCCGTGGAACCGGCCGTATCAGTACAGTAATCCTGGCCGTAGCGGTGCTTTCGATATCTATTCGCTCGGTGCCGATGGCGCGCCCGGCGGCGAGAATGAAAATGCGGATATTTACGGCGAATAAGCCGTCTTCATTCTGGCAAACTCCGGATAGCGAGCGCGGCTTTACTCTAGTCGAGCTGATGGTTGTCATATTCATCATCGGCCTCGCCAGCGCCGCCGTGGTGATGACAGCCCGCGCGCCCGAACGTGGCGCCCGCGACGAGGCCGAGCAACTGGCGGCGCGGATAGCGGCGCTGCGCGATCATGCCATACTGCAATCGCGCACTATGGCAGTGTGGGTGCGGCCTTCGGGCTATGGCTTCGAGGCGCGGTTGGCGGGCGAATGGACCCAACTATCCGAAGCGCCTTTTGTCACCAGCGACTGGCGGCGCGGGACGGCTGTACAGCTTGGCGGCGCACGACAAATGCGCGTTGCATTCGACAGCACGGGAATGCCGTCGACTGCCGCCCGCATTGCTCTCAAGCGAGGTGATGCCTCGGTAAACGTGGATGTCGCCGCAACGGGGGATGTGCGTGTCGTCCGATAAAGGTTCTTCGCAAGGCGGTTTCACGTTGCTTGAAATCATGGTCGCGCTGGCGATTTTTAGCCTCGCCGCGCTGGCGATGGTGCGGTTGCAGGGCTATTCTGTGCGCTCGACCGCCAATCTGCGCGATAGCGGCATGGCGTGGCAGGTCGCGCGTAATGTTGCTGTCGAAATCCTCTCCAATCCCGCGCCCCCGACGTTGGGCGAGACCAATGGCGAGGACATCAATGGCGGTCAGAAATGGCGTTGGACCGCGACGACGGCAAAGACCGATGATGCGCGGTTGGTCCGGATTGATATCGCGGTTGTCGGGACCGGCAATGCGGCGCTACGGAAGGCGCAACTGACGATTGCGCGACCGGTCGAGCAGTGATTATTCCGCGCGCCTCGGAGGCAGGCTTTACGCTGGTCGAACTGCTGGTGGCGCTGGCGATCTTTGCAATGATCTCGGTTGCGGGGGTAACCCTTTTACGCTCGGGAAGCGACACGCAGATTGCGGTCAAAAACCGTCTTGAAGACTTGTCGCGAACGAACCGTTTGGCCAACGCGCTCGAAAGCGACCTTGCGCAGGCCGTCGCCCGTCCGCTCCGCGATACAGCGGGGCAGCCTGTTCCCGCTTTCATCCAGACGGACGCCAATGTACCAGACGCGCTATTCGGCTTTGTCCGTGCCGGCTGGTCCAATTTCGACGAAAGCCCGCGTGCCGGACTACAACGTATTGCATATGTGCTCGACGGCAAAGCCTTGAAGCGGATCGGCTGGCCAATGCTCGACGGTGCGGCTCCCGGCGAGGCGGCGACGTTGGTCGATAATGTCAGTGCCGCGCAAATCCGCTTTCGCGACGAGGCGGGCGAATGGCGAAGCGATTGGACCGCGACGGACGCCAATGCGTTGCCGCGCGCAGTCGAACTGCTGCTGACCATCGGAGGCAAGCCCGAGCAGCGAATGCTGTTCCTCGTCGGCCCGCAGGTTCGGCCCAAGTTGTCGAGCGTGGTGGAAGGTTGATGGTTGCAAATCCTTCCGAGCGCGGCGCGGCTTTGCTATCGGTGCTCCTGATGGTCGCCGTGTTGGCGGTGATTGCTGCGACGACGCTCGACCGGCTGTCGCTATCGAGCAAATCGTCGAGCAATGGCAACGCGCTCGCGCAGGCACGCATGTACAGCTACGCTGCCGAAAACATCGCTGCCGCCCGTATTGAGGACCTGGTCGCGCGCGATGCCGCGCAAACCACATTGGCGGGCGGCTGGTTGAATAGCGAGCAGGTGCTCCCCATACCCATCGGCCGCGCCACCGCCAAAGTGCGCGACGCAGGAAATTGCTTTAATATCAACAGTCTGGTTACTGAAACCGAGGGCAAATATCAGGCGAGTGCCACCGGGCAGGAGCAGATGATTTCGCTAATGGTCGTGCTCGGCATAAACGAAAACAGTGCGCGCCCGATCGCCGCCGCCGCCGCCGACTGGGCCGACAGCGATGATACGCCGTTGCCCGGTGGTGCAGAGGACGACGCCTATCGTGCCGCCGCAAAGCCCTATCTCGCCGCCAATCGGCTTTACGCGCATCCGAGCGAATTGCGTGCGGTCAAAGGCGTCACTCCTGCAGTTTATGCCAAGTTGCGCGGCTGGCTTTGCGCCTTGCCCGAAGCGACGCTCTCGCCGCTCAATGTAAACACATTGCTGCCCGAACAGGCGCCGCTTCTGGCGATGCTTTTCCCGCCAGGAAGGCTATCTCCGGCAGCAGCGCGGAGCCATCTCGCCAAGCGTCCGGCAAGTGGCTATGGCAGCCTCATTCGATTCTGGGAGGCGCCCGAACTGGCGGCGCTGGGGGCTTCACCGCTGGTACAAGGGCAGGCCAAATTGACGACCAAATATTTCCTGCTGGATAGCGAAGTGTCGCTGGGCGAACTGTCGCTTCAGGGCGAGGCGATGATCGTCGCGTCACCCGCACCCGCGCGCATCGTCTGGCGCAGCTGGGGGGAGCAGGAATGACGCTGATAGTCACCCGCTTTCCCACGCACGATGCTGACGATCCCGCAATATGGCGCGTTGCCGACGGCGCGTGGAATGGCGGTGCATCGTTATCGCAATTTATCGCGACCGACGAGGATGCAACGGTCATGGCACTGGTTGGACCTACCGATGCGCGCTGTGTCTGGTCCTCATTTCCTGATCTGGAACCGAAACAGGCCGAAGGAGTCGCCCGGATCAGGGCAGCCGAACATTCGCTTGGTCCGGTTCATGCCGTCGCGAGCTATCTCGCTGACGATATGGTCGTGACTGCCACAATAGCGCCTTCTGTGATGGAATATGGTTTGTCGCGGCTCGCTTTGCAGGGGCTCAATCCTGAAATCGTCATCCCCTTGGGAATGGTTGTAGATGCCCACCCCGACCAGATCATCAGCGCCGAATATGACGGCCAGACACTGGTGCGCGGTCTGCACTTCGCCATTCCCGATGAACCAGTGTTCCACAACCTGCTTGTCGGCGAACAACCAGTTGAAGCCATTGAGAATGTCCGGCTGCAGGCGATGATCTTGGCGGCTGCCGACCGTCCTGTACTAAACCTGCGAGAAGGTCTTTTCGCCAAGCGGCTGCCGCGAGAATGGGGTACTTCTATACAGCGTCGTTGGATTGCGCGACTGCTCGGCGGGCTGGTTGCGGCTTCGCTGCTGTTAGGACTGGTTACATGGGCCAAGCACAGTAGCGCGATATCATCCGAAAACGCCCAGGCGCTTGCCGCCGCGCAAAAGATCGACCCGTCGATCAGTGATCCAGCACAGGCTGAAGCTGCGCTCGACCGGGCATTGGCGCAAAAGGGTTTGGCCAAGGGTCGCTTCGCGCCGCTGTCGGCGGGGCTTTGGCGCTCGGTCAAGTCTTCACCCAATGTGACGGTAAGGGAATTGCGATACGGCGCCAGCGGTATCTTGACTGTAGTCCTTGCCGCGCCAGATGCGAATAGCGTCAACAAGGCACTCATTGCCATCCAGCAGGACGGTTTCCGGATCACCGCAACTCCGCGTCGGGACTCGAGCGGGGCGACGCTGGTCGATATGACGATGAGGATGCCATGATTGCAGCGGCACGTAACTGGTTCTCAAGCCTTAGCCGTCGCGAGCAGTGGCTGGTCGCTATCGCCGGCGGTCTGACTGCATGGATCGTCGTTATCTTCGGTATTGTTCTCCCTGCACTTTCGGCAATCGATGCCGCAAAGCTAGAGCTCGACGAGGCCGTCCAGCGCCGGGGCCGGATCGAGGCAATGGTTGAAGGTATTTCAAACCAAAATCCTTCCTCACAAACGAGCAATGCCGATATCGACCTGATCGTTACACAAAGCGCCGCCGAACAAGGATTCGATCTGATCAAATCGGCAGGCGGCAATGCCGGGCAGGTTAGCTTCCGTATCGACCAGGCGCGTGCATCGGCCTTGCTCGCATGGCTGTCAGGCCTCGAAGCCCAGGGTGTCGACGTACGGACAATGACACTGCGCGGCGGTGCGAATGGCAGCTTGACGGTCGATGCGCAACTGCAGCGGGTAGCACGATGAATCGTCGCCGCATTATTTTGACGTCGGCGATTCTGTTTGTCATCGCAGCACTGATTTTCATGCCGCTGCGGACGATCGTTGGCGGCGAAGGAATTTCAGCGCGCCGGGCCGACGGCATCGTCTGGGACGGTTCGATCCGCGATCTGCGCCTGGGGCGGCTGCCCATCGGCGATGTCAATGCTCGGCTCCATTTCTGGCCGTTATGGCTAGGCCGTGCGCAGATTTCGCTTTCGCGGGGAGATACACCATTCGTCCCCGGGATCAGCGGGTCGGTAACACGCCGGATTGGCGGATTTCAGGTTGAAGGGCTGAAGGCAACGCTTCCGGTGCAGACGTTATTTGCGCCGCTGCCGGCCGAAAACATAGAGCTGCAGGACTTTTCAGTCAGGTTCATTGCCGGACGCTGTGCACAAGCCAGCGGAAATGTAAGGCTGACATTGGCCAACACGGTGCCATGGCTTGACCTGTCCAACGGCCTACTTGCCAAACCGCGATGCGATCGCGGCCAACTGCTTATTCCTTTGCTCAGCCAGTCGGCGATGGAACGGTTCGACATCCGGTTTGCAGGTGATGGCACTTACACCGCGACGATATTCCTTGAGGGCGACCGCGCAGAGCAAGCGTCGTTGCTGGCACTTGCGGGCTTCCAGCCAGTCGCCAACGGTTATCGCATTGTCCGGAAGGGTCGGCTCTGAACGGCATTTACGACAGTATCGGCAATTTTTTGGGTATGTTGCCAACCTGGTTTTTGCTCGCGTCGCTGGGGATATTGGGTGCAATCTGGGGCAGTTTTGTCGCTGCGTTGTGCAGTCGCTGGCCGAACGGGGAAAGCATAGTAAAAGGCCGTTCTCGATGCGACCAATGTGGGCGGCAGATCGCTTTTTATGATTTGGTTCCCGTCATTTCGTTCGTGTTGTTGAAGGGCAAATGCCGAGCGTGCGGAAAAAAAATCGACCCCATGTCGTTCGCAACCGAGCTAGTCGCCATTTTGATCGGCACGGTTCCAGCACTGATACTTCCGGAACCCCAAGCTTTCTCGGCAGCCGTTTTCGGCTGGTTATTACTACCATTGATTATTTTGGACCATCAACATTTGTGGCTTCCGAATCCACTTGTTTTCCTGCTGGCGGCGATGGGTTTTGCAGCAGGAACCTTGCTGACACCGGATGTGATAATGGCGGACCGGGTGTTAGGTTTGATTGGGGGCTTTTTGAGTCTTGAAGTTATTCGATTGGCTTACAGGAAATTCCGACGGCTGGACGGCATGGGCGCAGGGGATCCAAAACTCTTCGGTGCGTTGGGAATCTGGTTCGGTTGGCAAGCGCTTCCGATAACGCTGTTGGGCGCAACTATTGTCGGATTTGTATCGATTTTTGTCATGCAGTTGGCGACCGACATTCGCCGCACGGCGTTTCCACTTGGGGCTTATCTTGGTTTGGCAGCCTATGTTGTCGCATTGACGGGATAGGAACGCGGCACGGAAAGCAGAGCCTGATATCCCATGCTTTTCAATCTACTTCGAATTTGACCCCCTGCGCGAGCGGCAGGCTGCGCCCGTAATTAATGGCACTGGTTTGACGGCGCATATAGGCTTTCCAGCTATCGGAACCGCTTTCACGACCACCGCCGGTTTCCTTCTCGCCACCGAATGCGCCCCCAATCTCTGCGCCCGCGGTACCCATATTGACATTGGCGATGCCGCAATCCGAGCCGGCTACCGAAAGAAACATTTCGACTTCGCGCATGTCAGTGGCAAAAATCGAGGATGAAAGGCCTTGTGGAACATCATTCTGGATGGCGATTGCTTCGGCCAGAGCCGAATATTTAACGACATAGAGAATCGGTGCGAATGTTTCTTCACGCATGCAGGCGTGCGGGGCAGACATCTCGACCAATGCGGGTCGAACATAGAAGGACGCATCGCCGTTTAGTTCTATTCGCTGACCGCCATGGAGCCGCCCGCCTGCGGCCTTTGCCGTTCCCAGCGCAATCTGCATCGCCGCGAACGCCTCGCCGTCGATCAGCGGACCGACAAGTACGTCTCCGCTAAGCGGGTTGCCGACGGCTATGTTTTCGTAAACGGAAACAAGTCTGGGAAGCAATAAGTCGTAAATGTCTTGATGGACGATTAGACGCCGCAAGCTGGTGCAACGCTGCCCTGCGGTTCCCATCGCGCCGAAAGCGACCGCGCTCAGCGTGAGATCGAGGTCGGCCGACGGGGTAACGATAGCGGCATTATTGCCACCTAGCTCAAGTATCGAACGGCCAAAACGCGCAGCGACACATTGTCCCACAGCGTGACCCATTCGAGTCGATCCCGTTGCGGAGATGACCGGCACACGGGCGTCGTCGGCTAGTTGCTCGCCAATGTCGCGCTGTCCGATCAGCAGCCCAAGCAGGCCGTGGGGTACATCTTCGCCAAAGCGTGCGGCGACATTGTCAAAGAGCGCCTTGACCGCGATTGCCGTCAGCGGCGCTTTTTCCGACGGCTTCCAGACGACGCTGTTGCCGCAGACAAGCGCAAGCGCCGCGTTCCAGGCCCAAACAGCAACTGGAAAGTTAAATGCCGATATCACACCGACCGGGCCGATCGGGTGCCATTGTTCGACCAGACGGTGGTCGATGCGCTCCGAAGGCATCGTTAGCCCGCATAACTGGCGCGACAGGCCGACTGCGAAATCGCAGATGTCGATCATCTCCTGCACTTCACCATATCCTTCGGATAGCACCTTGCCGACCTCAATCGAAACAAGCCGCCCAAGTGCTTCCTTGTTGACGCGCAATGCATCGCCAAGCTGACGCACGAATTCGCCACGGCGCGGCGCAGGCACACACCGCCAAGCCAGAAACGCCTGATGTGCCGCCCCGATTACTCTTTCGACCTCGACGGGGGGTGTTGTAGGTACCTGCGCAATGATTTCACCCGTCAAAGGTGAGCAAGCGCTGAGGTCGCCGGATTGGTATAACGATGGCGATACGCCCAGAGCTTCCAGCAAATTTGCGGCTTCAATACCAAGCGGGTTGCTCATTTTCATTTCTCCATTGCAGGCACATGCGCTGCTATGAAGCAATCTATGATGCAGTTGCAATATCGTGTCGCTTGGCGCAGGGACGGCAGCGTAGAATTGGAGAGTTAAAATGCGCCAAATAGACCATTTCATTTCCGGCGGTACAGGTGTGGAGGCGATACGCTTCGGCGATATAATGGACCCGAACAATGGGGGTGTTCAGGCGCGGGTAGCTTTGGGCGATGCCGCTGTCTTGCAGCGCGCGGTCGATGCCGCACTGGCGGCACAACCGGCATGGGCGATGACCAATCCGCAGCGGCGTGCGCGGGTAATGTTCGAGTTCAAACGGCTGGTCGAGGCCAATATGAACGACCTCGCGCATATGTTGTCTTCGGAGCACGGCAAGGTAATCGCGGATTCGAAGGGCGATATCCAGCGCGGGCTTGAGGTAATCGAATTCTGCTGCGGCATCCCACATGTGCTCAAAGGCGAATACACGCAAGGTGCGGGCCCTGGCATCGATGTATATTCCATGCGCCAGCCGATTGGCATTGGTGCAGGCATCACCCCGTTCAACTTTCCGGCAATGATCCCTTTGTGGATGAGCGGCCCGGCGATCGCGACCGGCAACGCGTTCATCATCAAACCCAGCGAACGTGACCCAAGCGTGCCGGTGCGCCTGGCCGAACTGTTTATCGAAGCAGGCTTGCCCGAAGGCATCTGCCAGGTCGTGCATGGCGACAAGGAAATGGTCGATGCCATTCTCGATCATCCAGCGATTGGCGCGGTGAGCTTTGTCGGATCGTCGGACATCGCGCATTATGTCTACAATCGCGGGGTTGCCAACGGCAAGCGCGTGCAGGCGATGGGCGGCGCGAAGAATCACGGCATCGTCATGCCCGACGCCGATCTTGATCAGGTGGTGAATGACTTGGCAGGTGCCGCGTTCGGTTCAGCAGGCGAACGCTGCATGGCACTGCCGGTTGTGGTACCGGTCGGTGATGAAACCGCAGAGCGGCTCAAGGCCAAACTAATACCTGCCATCGAGGCCCTTCGTGTCGGTATCTCGACCGATGCCGAAGCGCATTACGGCCCGGTTGTGACCGCGCAGCACAAGGCCAAGGTCGAGGGCTGGATCCAGACCTGCGTCGATGAAGGTGCGGAGCTGGTGGTCGACGGTCGCGGCTTTACTTTGCAAGGGCATGAGAAAGGCTTTTTCATCGGTCCAACCTTGTTCGACCATGTCACCACTGACATGGAAAGCTACAAGGAAGAGATCTTCGGCCCCGTGCTGCAGATGGTCCGCGCGGCAAACTTCGAGGAAGCCTTGGCGCTCCCGAGCAAGCACCAGTACGGCAATGGCGTCGCTATCTTTACCCGCAACGGCCATGCCGCCCGCGAGTTTGCCGCACGTGTGAATGTCGGCATGGTTGGCATCAACGTGCCGATCCCGGTTCCCGTCGCCTATCACAGCTTCGGTGGGTGGAAGCGCTCTGCTTTTGGCGACACCAACCAGCACGGTATGGAAGGCGTCAAGTTCTGGACCAAGGTCAAGACCATTACCCAACGCTGGCCCGATGGCTCACCCGATGGCGGTAACGCGTTTGTTATTCCGACGATGGGGTAGGCGCATGAAAATAGCATTTATCGGGCTGGGCAATATGGGCGGCGGGATGGCGGCTAATCTCGTCAAGGCGGGGCATGTGGTGAATGCCTTTGACCTGGCCGAAGCGGCGCTCGCGCAAGCGAAAGTCAATGGCTGCGCGACATTTACTTCGGTCCGCGAGGCGGTTGCAGGCGTTGATGCAGTTGTCGCGATGCTTCCGAACGGCAAGATAGTTGAACGCGTGTTCGAGGATGAAGTGATCGGCCGTGCACCGACCAGTGCGATCCTTCTCGACTGCTCGACAATCGACGTTGACACAGCACGCAAAGTGACCGCCTCCGCAGCCGCGGTAGGTTACGAGATGGTGGATGCCCCGGTGTCGGGCGGCATTGCCGCGGCCAACGCGGGTACGTTGACGTTTATGGTAGGCGGCACGGATGCGGCGTTCGTACGGGCCGAACCGATTCTCGAGGCGATGGGCAAGGCTGTCATCCATGCCGGCACATCAGGCGCGGGGCAGGCAGCCAAGATATGCAACAACATGCTGCTCGGTGCGTCGATGATCGCGACCTGCGAAACTTTTGCGATGGCGGAAAAACTCGGGCTGGATTTGCAAACCTTTTACGACATATCATCCAAGGCGTCGGGACAGAACTGGTCGATGACCAGCTATTGCCCGGTGCCCGGCGTGGGGCCGACATCGCCCGCCGACAATGATTATCAAGGCGGCTTTGCGACTGCGCTAATGCTTAAGGATTTAAAGCTGGCAATGGAGGCGGCGCAGGGCGTGGGCGCTCAGGTACCGATGGGTGAGCGTGCAGCGGAACTCTATCAGGCATTTACCGATGGCGGCTTTGGACAGCTAGATTTCTCAGCGATTATCAAAGAGTTGAAGGTTTAAGCCTTCAACCAATGCTCGAGCTCATCGATTGCAAGCAGCCGGTGGAACTCGACGCCCAGCATATCACCTGCGCGCCATTTGATTGTTGCACCGACAGGGCGGGTGCCCTCTGCTCGCAGCAAAAGGTTGCTGTGCACGCGTAGCTTGCCCTCGCATTGCAATTTCCCGCCGCGCTGCGACACATCGTGTAAAATCGCATCGAGCGTAACCGCGTCGAGCTTGATCTGCACGGGCTTCTGAACGGAAAATCTCGGTAACCGTGCACGTTTGCCGTCGGGCTGGGCTGCCGGCTTCGCAAGTATATGGTCGACGGGAATTTCTTCGGCGAAACAAATGCCGAGCATGCGGCCCTCTTTCCATGCCACGGTACCGGTCAGTTCCTGATCATCGATGAGTGCAATCGATACCGACTGTCCAATTGCGAGATCGAAATGCGCGTCGATCATCATCCCGCCGGGTGACACATCGCGGACCATGCCAAGCCCTTCGGCATCGAGGTCGGGCGCAGCCAGCCGGGCAACGCGCATGACACGCAGATTGCGCGAAAACTGCCGCCGCTCGCCCTGTTCCTCGACGCTCATGGTTGCCCCGCTGCCACCATCATCTTCCAAAGAATGATCAATACGTAAATTCATGTTATCAGCTATCGGGGTGAAACCCTAATTTTCTTGGAACGGGTTTTGGTTAACGGGCAACACGGCATTGCGCATAATTTCAAAAATGCATTAGATGAACGCGCGGGCCCAGACCCGAGTCTAGAGGAGCCTGTCGATGCAATCCGTAACCATGCAAATCCACAACGATATCGCCGTCGTGATTGTCAACAATCCACCGGTCAATGCGCTATCATGGCATGTCCGGCAAGGCCTGCACGACAGTTTCAGTTCCGCGCTTGCCGACGCTGCGGTGAAAGCCATCGTGCTTCGCTGCGACGGTTCGACCTTCATTGCAGGCGCGGACATTACCGAATTCGGCAAGCCGCCACAGGGGCCAGATTTCAATGCGGTGCTGAACATGATTGAGGCGGCGGACAAGCCGGTCGTGGCCGCTATCCATGGCACGGCGCTCGGCGGCGGTCTCGAGACGGCTTTGGTTTGCCATTACCGTATCGCCGTGCCATCGGCGAAACTCGGTGTGCCCGAGGTGAAGCTCGGGCTTTTGCCAGGTGCAGGTGGTACGCAGCGTCTGCCGCGCGTAGTCGGCATAGAGGCAGCGGCGACAATGTGTGCACTCGGTGAACCGGTCCCAGCAGCCAAGGCCGAGGCGATGGGGCTTGTGGACCGACTGGCAGGCGAAACCAGCTTGGTCGAAGATGCCATCGCCTATGCGCGAGAACTGGTTACCGTTGGGCCGCGTCCGACACGCGAACGTCCTGTTACTGGCGATGCGGCGGTTATCGAGCAGTTGAAAATGGCCAACGCGAAAAAGTGGAGGGGATTTGAAGCGCCTTTTGCCAATTTGGCCTGCGTCGAAGCAGCGACGCGGCTATCGTTCGAGGAGGGACTCAAGTTCGAACGTACCGAGTTCCTAAAGCTAATGGGCGGTTCACAGTCCGCTGCGCAACGGCACATGTTTTTCGCCGAACGACAGGCGGCGAAAATCGACGGACTGCCCAAAGACTTGCCATTGCGTGACATTAAGAAGGTCGGCGTCATCGGCGCAGGTACGATGGGTGGCGGAATATCGATGAACTTTCTTGGCCGTGGCATTCCGGTGACGATTGTGGAGATGGTACAGGAAAATCTCGATCGCGGCGTAGGGGTTATCCGGAAAAATTACGAAGCCAGCGCAGCCAAGGGGCGTTTTACCGCCGAACAGGTCGAAGGCATGATCGGCTTGCTGACGCCATCGCTAAGTCTTGACGACCTTGCCGATTGTGACCTTGTTATTGAAGCTGTTTACGAGAGCATGGATGTCAAAAAAGAGGTGTTCGGCAAGCTTGATAGGATCTGCAAAGCCGGGTCGATTTTGGCCTCCAACACATCTTATCTGGACATCGATGAAATTGCCGCGTCCACAAGTCGGCCTCAGGATGTGGTCGGCATGCATTTCTTCTCGCCGGCCAACGTCATGAAATTGCTTGAGGTCGTTCGCGGCGAAAAGACAGCAGATGATGTCCTTGCAACCGCAATGGCAATTGGCAAGAAAATCGGCAAGGTCGCTGTGGTCGCTGGCGTCTGCCACGGCTTTATCGGCAACCGGATGCTATCGACGCGGCAGCAACCGGCTATGCAACTGCTATTGGAAGGTGCGACGCCGGCGCAAATCGACAAGGTGCATACCGATTTCGGTATGCCGATGGGCCCGTTCCAGATGAGCGATCTGGCTGGACTCGACATCGGCTGGCACCGTGATCCGTTGCGTATTGAATCCATCCGCGATGGTTTATGCGCGGCAGGACGATTCGGGCAGAAGAACGCCAAGGGCTTTTACGATTATGACGAAAAGCGCGTCGGTGCGCCTAGTGACGAGGCGCTCGCCATCATCGAGGAATTTCGCGCAACCTCGAACCTACCCAAACGTCAGATTAGCGATCAGGAAATCGTGGAGCGTACACTCTACCCGATGGTCAACGAAGGCTATAAAATCCTCGAAGAGGGCAAGGCCCAGCGTGCTTCCGATATCGATGTTGTCTGGATCTATGGCTATGGCTGGCCGATTTATCGCGGCGGGCCGATGTTCTGGGGCGATCTGGAAGGCGCAGGCAAGATAGTCGAGGCGCTAGAGAGGCACGGAGTGCCGGTAGCGGAGACCCTGAAGGCAAAAGCCTGAACTGTCTGGTGCTGCTGGGGAGGATTGAACTCCCGACCTCGTCATTACCAATGACGCGCTCTACCACTGAGCTACAGCAGCTTGCACCGAAGGTGCGGCCCTATGCGAAGGGCAGCGTGTAATGTCAAGTCGCTTGCGCCGCCGACGCACATTTGGCATCGGTCATCCATGTCCGAAGACAGCGATATCAAGGCGAAGCAACGCTCCGACCGGTTGCGTGAAGCGCTGCGCGCCAATTTGCGGCGGCGCAAGGCAATGAACGATAAGGGTATCGTGACCGGACCTAGCTCTCGGAAACCAGCGGACTAACCTTCCCCCCCAACGAGCGCCGTCCGTCCATTGTCCTGCGGGTTAGTTCAGATAGCCCGCCGCGCAACTGGCTGGGGGTTAGGCCAGTAAACTGTTTGACCTCGCGGATAAGGTGCGACTGGTCGTAAAAGGCAAGACCTAGTCCCGCATCGTCCAGACTGTCGCCATGCGCCAATAATTGCGCCGCCTTCAGTGCGCGATATTTGCGTGCCAGTTTCTTTGGCGGCATGCCGTAATGGCGCTTGGTCATCCGTTCGAGCTGCCGCTGCGACAAACCAGTGGATGAAGCCAGCAGTTCGACATCGGGATCGGCATCATTTGCCAGCCAGTTATCGACCTTGGCGGTAAATTCGAACGGTGCGCTGTTCTTATACCGAAAGACGCTTTCTGCTGCGATACAACCCAATTCGATCTGTTCGGCGAAATCGACTGCGGCGATGAGTTCGTCGCGCACTTGCATGATCCAGTCGCCGAAAATAAGTCGCGCGTCGAAGGCGCGATCGATATGGTTCGCTGCTTCGCTGCCCATCAATGCCGCCCATCCGGCCGGGTTCATGCCCCAGCCGAAGATCGAAAGCGACGATTGTGCCGTTGCCCTGACCGGCGCAGTGGTTGGGCCGATCACGGTGACTGGAAAGGTTGGCGCAACCTCGCCAGACGCAAAATGATATTCGCCATGCCCCAGTAACTGGAAGCGGAATTGCGCGCGGTCGGCACGTTCGAGTTCGGAAAATTCATCGCCCTGATAATCGAGCCTGTAAAAGGACGAAATCAAGCCGGCCAAGCGGCCGTCTGGCGCTTCATACTGGACTTCGATCACGGACGACCCCTTTTTTGCCAGGGTACACCGTTCCAGCGCACAAAAAAAGACCCGCCATTTCTGACGGGCCTCATAAGGTAAAAGAACTCTGCGTTTTTCAACGTCGAGCCCTTCGGGTCGCATAGTCCCTATCGACGCAATTCTTAAAATCCTCTTGCACGGAATCGTCATGCACCGCGATTACATTTGACATTTTCGGCCAAACGACAGCCGATGATGGTTAAATGTCTGGTTTAAGTCATTTATTACCATTTGGTGACACTGGCGATTGCGTGGCCGCACAATATGCGGGATAGGACGCAATGCTCTATACTCTGGCACACCCGCTTCTTTTTAGGCTGCATGCCGAGAGGGCTCACAAATTATCGATCGCTGCGCTGAAACTGGCTCCGATTCCCTCGATTGGTTTTGCTGACCCGTTGCTGCATCAAAAGGTGGCAGGCCTTTCCTTTGCCAATCCCGTTGGGCTTGCCCCTGGATACGACAAGGATGCCGAAGTTCCGGTCGAAATATTAAGACTGGGTTTCGGCTTTACCGAGGTTGGAACGCTCACGCCGCTACCACAAAAGGGCAATAAGCGGCCGCGGCTGTTCCGGCTGGTCGAGGATCGCGGCGTTATCAACCGGATGGGATTTAACAATGAAGGGCAATTGGCGGCAATCGTGCGGCTTCAGAATCTGTCGCAGAATGCATTATCGGGACCGATTGGGATCAATATCGGGGCGAACAAGGACAGCCTAGACCGAATCGCGGACTATGTGACTGGCGTTCGCAATATGGAGCCCTATGCCGATTATCTGACGGTCAATATCAGTTCCCCCAACACGCCGGGTTTGCGGGCATTGCAGGACAAATCGGCCCTGGACGATTTGCTGTCGCGCGCAATGGCTGCGCGGGTGGCCGACACGCCTGTGTTCTTGAAAGTTGCCCCCGATCTGGAGCCGGCCGATATCGACGACATTGTCGAAGTGTCGATTAAGCGCGGAATATCGGCGCTGATCGTCTCAAACACGACGATCAGCCGACCGCCATTGCAATCACGATATGCCGGCGAAAGCGGCGGATTGTCGGGCGCACCTTTGCGCGATCTGGCGCAGCGGCGGCTGATCGATTTCCGCAAGGCCAGCGGCGGGGATATCCCGCTGATCGGCGTTGGTGGCATATCGTCGGCGCAAGATGCTTATACCCGTATCCGTGCAGGGGCGTCGCTGGTCCAGGTTTACAGCGCCCTCGTCTATGAAGGGCCGGGTCTGGCGCGGACGATCAACAAGGGTTTGGTGCGGCTGCTTAAGCGCGACGGTTTTGCCAGCATCGCCGACGCAGTCGGAGCCGACGCTTAAAAAGGTGCTTTGCCTTGGCCGAAATGCGCCGCTAGATACTCTGATATGAAAAAACTTGTTCTCGCGTTTGTCGCTTTCGCCATTCTCCCGCAGCCGGCCATCGCCAACAATGTCGGCGTAACGTCGTCAGCCGATCCGCGCGTGACCGAGGCGGGGATGGAAATGCTGCGACAGGGCGGCTCTGCGGCAGATGCTGCCATGGCGATGATGCTGGCGCTCACGGTAGTCGAGCCGCAATCGAGCGGCATCGGTGGCGGCGGGTTCCTGCTCTATCAGGACAATGATAAGGGCGTGTTGAGCACGATCAACGGGCGCGAAACCGCACCAGCAGCGGCAACACAGGACCGATTTGTTGGGCCCGATGGTAAGCCGTTGGGCTTCCTCGCTGCATTCCAGGGCGGCCGCTCGGTAGGTGTGCCGGGCAATGTCGCGTTGATGGCAGAGGCGCATAAGAAATGGGGTAAGCTTAGCTGGGCGAAAATTTTCAAACCGGCGATCCGGTTGGCGGACAAAGGTTTTACAGTCAACAAAACCCTCGAATCGCGATTGCAGGGGATCGCACCTTTGTGGTCGAATTTTGATGAAGCGCGTTCGATTTACTGGTTAGATGGCAAGCCGTTGAAAGCAGGGGCCAAGTTCAGGAATCCGAAACTGGCGGCGACGATGAAGTTGCTGGCAAAGAAGGGCTCTGATGCTTTTTACAAAGGTGCCATTGCTAGCCAGATTGTCGATGCCGTTGGCAAGAGCAAACTTAGCCCCGGCGACATGACAATGACCGATCTCGCGCAATATCGGGCGAAAGAGCAAAACGCCGTCTGCGCGCCTTACCGCGTCTTTGTGGTGTGCGGGATGGCCCCGCCTTCGTCGGGCGCGACAACTGTGTTGCAAATTCTCGGCACGTTGCAACGCTTCGACCTGAAAGCCACTGGCAAGGACAATCCCAAAAGCTGGTTTCTAATTGGGCAGGCAATGCAGCTCGCTTATGCTGACCGCGAAAAATATCTGGGTGATAGTGATTTTGTCGATGTTCCGGTCGCGGGGCTTTTAAGTCCTGATTATATCAAACAGCGATCGGCGCTCATCGACGAAGCCAAAGCGCGCACCGATTATCCAGCGGGTAACCCGCCGGGAGCCAGCAAACGCACAGCAGCGATTTCGAGTGAAGTTGCGGGTACGACGCATTTCACCGCAGTCGATTCCAAAGGCAATATCGCCAATATGACCTCGACCATCGAAGGTCCTTTCGGCAGCCAATTGAACGCGGGCGGATTTTTCCTCAATAACGAACTCACCGATTTCACGTTTGCGCCGGAAAAAGACGGCGCACCGGTCGCCAACCGCGTGGTCGCGGGCAAGCGGCCCTTGTCGTCGATGTCGCCGACAATTGTGTTCGACCGTGATGGCAAAGCCGTACTGGCGCTCGGTTCGGCGGGTGGCAAACGGATCATCATGCATGTTACCAAGACGCTGATCGGTGTCATCGATTTCGGCCTGCCCCTAGATTCGGCGATTGCGATGCCTAACATCTATTTCGGCGGCGGCGGTCTGGAGGTCGAGCAAAATACGCTGTTGGCGGCGATGGCGGATGAACTTGGCAAATATGGACAGAAGGTGCGCCCCGTCGATCTGGGTTCGAAGGTCAATGGTGCGCAGCTGACCGCAAACGGCTGGACCGGCGCGTCGGACCCGCGCAGCGAGGGCACTTCGGCAACCATCGACGCCAAAGGCAAAATCACCGTAACGAAGCCAAGAGCTTCGGAAGAGGCGCCGAGCGAAGACGTAGGTTGACGCTAAAGGCACGTTGCACCGCGCGGCAGGGCGCGCTAGCGTAAATACAACGTAGAGTTCGCAAAACGGACCGCATCGGTTTCCTGAGGAGAGAATAGTGGCTGCCGAGCAATTCGACGATTTTGACAGCTTCCCCAATCTTGTAACGATGTTCTTGGCGCGCGCGCGGCATCGCGGCGAGACGCCATTCCTGTGGGCCAAGGATGGAGGTGAGTGGCAGTCGATCAGCTGGTCCGAAGCTGCACGGCGGGTTACCGGGCTTGCCCGGTCGCTACGTAAAATGGGTCTCGAACCCGGCGATCGCGTGATGCTTGTTTCCGAAAACCGGCCCGAATGGTGCATATCCGATCTGGGTATCATGGCGGCGGGTTGTGTGACTGTGCCGACCTACATCACCAATACCGAGCGCGACCACCAGCACATCATGGACAACAGCGCCGCGCGCGCGATCATCGTTTCGACTGCGAAACTGGCCAAATCGCTGATGCCCGCTGCGCTCAAATCGTCGGAGGCCGAGTTTGTCATTTCGATGGAGCCGCTGCCTTCGATGCAGACCGGCCAGCTCTCGATCCATCAATGGGCCGACATGGCGCAGGGTACTGACGCCGACGTCCGCGCGACCGAGGCAGCGATGGCCAGCATCACCCGCGATCACCTCGCCTGCATCATCTATACCAGCGGCACCGGCGGAGCCCCCCGCGGCGTGATGCAGCATCATGGCGCGATCCTGCACAATGCCGACGGCGCAGCGGCGGTCTTGCGCGAGGATTTCGGACTAGACGAGGAAGAGGCATTCCTTTCGTTCCTGCCGCTGTCACACGCCTATGAACATTCGGGCGGACAATTCCTCCCCATCGGCGTTGGCGCGCAAATTTATTATGCCGAAGGGCTCGAAAAGCTAGCTGCCAATATCGAGGAAACGCGGCCCACCTTGATGGTCGTCGTCCCACGCCTGTTCGAAGTGCTTCGCGCACGCATGATCAAGGCGGTCGAAAAACAGGGGAAGGTACCTAATTACCTGCTCGACAAGGCGCTGACTATCGGCGACCGCGATTATCATGGCCGCAAAAGACTCATCGATGCGCCAATGCGGCTGTTATTGTCGCGGACGATCAAGCCGAAGATCCAGGCACGCTTTGGCGGACGGTTGAAGGCGATGGTCTCTGGCGGCGCACCGCTCAATCCGGACATCGGCGTATTTTTCCAATCGCTCGGGATTACCTTGCTGCAAGGCTATGGCCAGACCGAGTCCGGGCCAGTTATTAGCTGCAACCGGCCAAGCGTCGGCATCAAGATGGACACGGTCGGCCCGCCGCTCAAAAATACCGAAGTGCGCATTGCCGAAGACGGCGAAATCTGTGTGCGCGGGCCACTGGTAATGAAGGGCTACTGGCGCAACCGTGCCGAGACCGACCGTGTTATCATCGATGGCTGGCTGCACACCGGCGATATCGGCCATATCGACGAAAAAGGCCGGATCGCGATCACCGACCGGAAGAAGGACCTGATCGTCAACGACAAGGGCGACAATATCGCGCCGCAAAAGGTCGAAGGGATGCTGACGCTGCAGCCCGAGATATTGCAGGCAATGGTGAGCGGCGACAAACGGCCCTATATCGTCGGCCTGATCGTTCCAGACCCCGAATGGACCGTCGAATGGTGCCGCGCGCAGGACATGAAATGCGACTTTGCCTCGCTAAACGACAACCCGCAATATCGCTCCGTCGTGCGTGCCGCCGTGGACCGTGTAAACGCGGATCTTTCGGTCACGGAAAAAGTGCGCCAGTTCGAATTTACGGACGAGCCCTTTACCATCGAAAATGGCGAAATGACACCCAGTATGAAAATCCGGCGGCACGTGATCCGCGAGCGTTATGCCGATCGTTTGAAGGGCATGTACAAGGATTAGTCTGTGGCTTTAGCGGCCCAGATTAGGAATTCGACATTGCCCTGCGGCCCGGTAATTGGGCTGGTGGTCAGGCCTTTCACGATCCAGCCGCTGCGTTCCAGCCATGCCGAAACCCCGTCGCATACGCGTTTGTGAACTGCCTCGTCGCGCACGACGCCGCCCTTGCCGACTTCGTCGCGGCCCGCCTCGAATTGCGGTTTGATTAGCGCGATCAGCTGCGCATCGGGCTTGGCAAAGGTCAGCGGGCGTTCGAGTACCTTGGCGAGGCCGATGAAGCTGGCATCGCACACGATTAAATCGACCGGTTTGGGGATATGGGCTTCGGTCAATATCCTCGCGCTGGTCTGTTCATGCACTATTATGCGATCGTCCTGGCGCAGTTTCCACGCAAGCTGGTTGGTGCCGCTGTCGACTGCGAATACTTTGACCGCGCCGTTTGTGAGCAACACGTCGGTAAAGCCGCCAGTCGACGAACCCACATCGATGGCGACCATACCAGCGACATCGATCCCGAACTCCTGCAACGCGTGCGCGAGCTTGATACCGCCCCGCGACACCCAGGGATGGTCGCTGCCCTTGACAGTAACCGCAGCATCGCCGGCAACCTGCTGCCCCGGTTTCGACGCCTTGAAGTCGCCGACAAAAACATGCCCCGCCATTACCAGCGCCTGCGCACGGGTCTTGCTTTCGGCAAGGCCGCGATCGACGATAAGCTGGTCCAGCCGGATTTTTTGGGTCGCCATGGCGAACGGCGCTAGCCGAGCCGAGAGGATTTGGCCATAAGGTGCGAATGAATATCCGCCATCTGCTCGTTGCATCACTTATCGCGCTGTCTGCTTGCAGCGCCCCGCCTTCACCACCGGCGCCGCAACCTACGCCCGCGCCAAAGCCGGTGCCGGTCGCACCGTCGCCGCCGCAGAAACCAGCGGGCGAATGGATCGACTGGCCGCTGGCACCCGGTGATTGGGTCTATCGCCAAGACCAGCGCGGTTCGATTGCGCTGTTCGGGCCGACGGGGCAGAATGCTGCGGTAACGCTGCGTTGCGACACTGCGCGCCGCCGCATTTATTTGGCGCGTGAAGGGTCAGGGGGGGCTGGCCGGATGGTTGTGCGGACGAGTTCCACCTTGAGGGAGTTTGCCGCCAGCCCGACTGGGGCAACGCCTGCATATCTCGCGGTAGACGTCTTGCCTACCGATCCGATCCTCGACGCAATCGCACTGAGCCGAGGTCGCTTTGCTATCGAAGCAGACGGGCAGGCACCAATCGCCATCCCGTCATGGGCAGAAATCACGCGAATTGTGGAAGATTGCCGGGGCTGAAGCCGCATCGGCGCAGAACCCTGATGTTTGCCCGAAAAAAAATATAATACAAGACTTGTTTCCAAACTTTCTTTGACTCACACATTGGGTCGCGGAGGGCAGATAAATGTTTGAAGCAAGCAATTTCCATTCAACGAAAGGAGGTGATCCGATGTCTCATGGTTCAGTTAAGAGGTCGGGCAATTCCGTTCGGGAGATCGGCCGCTGATCCAATCAGCGATGCCGGTCA
>JANNQI010000021.1:0-23032 GCA_031400695.1 Sphingomonadales bacterium
GCCAAGAACCACATGAAAATCATCAGCTTGGCACCGGAGGTGCTATAAACATGGCTCTGGCAAAAATCAAAAAGGGTGACACGGTTGTCGTGCTTGCCGGTAAGGACAAGGGCAAGTCGGGCGAAGTAACCGCCGTGATGCCAAAGGACAGCAAGGTCGTCGTTTCCGGCGTCAATGTTGCCGTGCGTCACCGCAAAGCTTCGCAGGCTAATCCGCAAGGTGGTCTCGACCGCTTTGAAGCGCCTTTGCATATCTCGAACGTGGCATTGGCCGACCCCAAGACGGGCAAGCCGACCCGCGTTCGCGTTGAAACCAAGGACGGCAAGAAGGTCCGCGTGGCCGTGAAGTCCGGGGAGACGATAAATGGCTGATAAAAAATACACTCCGCGCATGAAGCAGAAGTATGACGACGCCGTCGTCAAAGGGTTGACCGAGAAGTTCGGTTACACCAACCGCTTCGCTGTGCCGAAGATCGAAAAGATCACACTCAACATGGGTGTGGGCGAAGGTTCGCAGGACAAGAAGAAGGTCACGACCGCTCTTGCCGAAATGGAACTGATTGCCGGGCAAAAGCCAGTCATCACCAAGGCGAAGAAGTCGATTGCAGGCTTCAAGCTTCGTGAAGGCATGCCGATCGGCGTGAAAGTCACGCTTCGCGGTGCCCAGATGTACGAATTCCTCGACCGTCTGGTAACTATCGCAATGCCACGTATTCGCGATTTCCGCGGATTGAACCCGAAGAGCTTCGACGGTCGTGGCAACTTCGCCATGGGCTTGAAAGAGCAGATTATCTTTCCCGAAATCAGCTATGATCAAATCGATACCGTTCGCGGCATGGATGTTATCGTAACGACTTCGGCAAACACGGACGACGAAGCGCGCGAACTGCTCAAGCTGTTCGGCTTCCCCTTCCCTGTTGAAGAGACTGAAGAAAAGGCGGCTGCATAATGGCTAAACTGAGCTCCATTAACAAAAACGAGCGTCGCAAGAAGCTGGCAAAGAAATATGCCGGTCGTTACGCGAAGCTGAAGGCGATGGCGAAAGACCAGTCGCTTGACGACAGCGAGCGCCTGATTGCTCGCCTTAAAATGGCGGAAATTCCGCGTAATGGTAACCCTGGCCGCGTTCGCAACCGTTGCGAAACCACCGGGCGCCCACGCGCTTATTACCGCAAATTCCGGCTGTGCCGTATCGAACTGCGCGATCTTGCCAATAAGGGCATGATCCCAGGCGTCACAAAGTCGAGCTGGTAAGGACAAGATAGATGGCAATGACCGATCCTTTGGGTGATATGCTCACCCGCATCCGCAACGGCCAGCGGGCGAAGAAAGACTCTGTAGTCTCGCCTGCTTCCGGTTTGCGTACCCGCGTCCTCGACGTACTGCAGCGTGAAGGCTATATTCGCGGTTACAGCGAAGAAGCTTTGGGTGCGCACAAGGGCATCCGCATCGAGCTGAAATATTTCGAAGGCGCGCCTGCTATCCAGCATGTTGCCCGCGTTTCGAAGCCGGGCCGCCGCGTATATTCGGGAAGCCAAGAGCTTCCGGTTATCCGCAACGGCCTTGGTATCACCATCGTTTCGACGCCAAAGGGCGTTCTGTCCGACGCCGAAGCGCGCGCGCAGAATGTTGGTGGCGAAATCCTGGCGGAGGTATTCTGATGAGCCGCATTGGTAAAAAAGCTGTTCCAATCCCTGCTGGTGTTACTGCCAGCATGGAAGGCGGCACGCTTTCGGTCAAAGGTCCGAAGGGCGAGCTGAAAATGCCGATGAGCGACCTCATTTCCTATGAAATGAAGGACGAAGGCCTCTTGGTAAAGCCGGCCAACGAAAGCAAGGCGGCTCGCGCATTCTGGGGAATGCAGCGGACTTTGGTGCAGAATCTCGTTACCGGCGTGACCGAGGGCTTCACCAAGGTTTTGGAAATCACCGGCGTTGGTTATCGTGCCAACAGCCAGGGTAAGACGCTGAAATTGCAGCTTGGCTATAGCCATGATGTCGATTTCGCGATCCCCGAAGGTATCGACATCAAGACCCCCGATAACACCACCGTGGAAATTTCGGGTATCGACAAGCAGAAGGTTGGGCAGGTTGCTGCCGAAATCCGTCGCTGGAGGAAGCCAGAGCCTTACAAAGGCAAGGGCATCAAATATCGCGGCGAATATATCTTCCGCAAGGAAGGGAAGAAGAAATAATGGCACAATTGTCTCTTTTTGCGAAACGGCGCCAGCGCGTTCGTTCGAAGTTGCGGGCCCAGGTTGCTGGCCGTCCGCGCCTGTCGGTGCACCGCACTGGCCGCCATATCTACGCGCAGATCATCGACGATTCGAAGGGTGCAACCATCGCTTCGGCTTCGACGCTCGACAAGGATGTGAAGGCGAAGAACGGTTCGACCAGCGAAGCTGCTGCCGATGTCGGCAAGCGGGTTGCGGAAGCTGCCAAGAAGGCTGGCGTATCCAGCGTGGTTTTTGATCGTGGCGGATTTCTGTTCCACGGTCGCGTCAAGGCGCTGGCGGAAGCTGCGCGCGAAGGCGGATTGGAGTTCTGATGATGGCTGACGAAAATACAACAGCAGACGCAGTCGTCACCGATGGTGGTGCACCAGCCGCAACCGAAGGTCGTGGCCCGCGCGGCGCGCGCGGCGGACGTGGCGGCGGCGGCGGTGATAACCGTGGTGGTGGCAACCGTGGTCGCCGCGATGGTGGTCGTCCGGCTCCGGAAGAAGATGATGGCACGATTGAAAAGCTTGTCCACATCAACCGCGTTTCGAAAACCGTAAAGGGCGGCAAGCGCTTTGGTTTCGCTGCACTCGTCGTTGTTGGCGACGGTCAAGGCCGGGTAGGCTTTGGCCATGGCAAAGCACGCGAAGTGCCGGAAGCCATCAACAAGGCTACCGCTGCTGCGAAGAAATCGATGATCCGCGTTGCCTTGAAAGACGGCCGCACGTTGCATCATGATGGCAAGGGCCATTTCGGCGCAGGCAAGGTTACCGTTCGTTCGGCACCAGCCGGTACCGGCATCATCGCCGGTGGCCCGATGCGCGCCGTGTTTGAATCGCTTGGCGTTGCCGACGTTGTGACCAAATCGGTCGGCTCGTCGAACCCCTACAACATGGTTCGCGCTACCTTCGCGGCTTTGTCTGAACAGACCAGCCCCAAGTCTGTAGCGCAGCGTCGCGGCAAGAAAATCGCCGACCTTCTGGGTCGTGGCGGCAGCAAAACTGCTGAAGCCGACGCCGAAGCAATTGCGGAGTAATCGATATGGCGAAGATTAAACTCAAGCAGACCGGTTCGCCGATCCGCCGTCCCGCTTCGCAGCGTGCCACCTTGAAAGGCCTTGGCCTCGACAAGATGAACCGCGTTGTCGAAATCGAAGACACCCCCGAAGTGCGCGGCATGATCCGCACGGTTCGGCACATGGTCCAAATCCAGGACTAATCCCATCAGCGCGACTAAAAGCGAAAGCGAGTGCACGACATGAAATTGAATGACATCAAAGACAACGAAGGCGCCCGCCATCGTCGTATGCGCGTTGGCCGTGGTATCGGTTCGGGCAAGGGCAAGACCTCCGGTCGCGGCCAAAAGGGCCAGACCAGCCGTTCGGGTGTTTCGATTAACGGATTTGAAGGCGGCCAGATGCCACTTCACATGCGTATCCCGAAGCGTGGCTTCAACAATATCTTTGCCAAGGATCACGCTGAAGTGAATCTCGGCATGATCCAGAAGTTCATCGATGCGAAGAAAATCGACATCAAGAACACCGTCGATCACGCTGCGCTGAAGGCCGCTGGCCTCGCACGCGGCGGCAAGGATGGCGTTCGCCTGCTTGCTAAGGGTGAATTGACGTCGAAAATCAATCTCGTCGTTGCTGGTGCCTCGAAGGCAGCCGTTGAAGCTGTCGAGAAGGCTGGCGGTAAAGTCGAAATCATCGTCAAGGTGAGCTCAGCCGAAAAGGCTGCGGCGAAGAAATCATCGGTCAAGAACGCAGCAAAAGCAGCAGCGGCCAAGAAATAAGACAGGCGGCGGATACTTCGCTCTTGTCATGCCAGCCCCGCTTCCCGATATGGGCTGGCGGGGTTTGACATTTCTGGGGGGTAAACGGCGAATGTCAGGCAGAATTTGGGATAAGGCGGCGGCTCGCAATTGATGCGGCGCTGCTTGAATCCGGAAACAAGGAAAGTACATCATGGCATCTCGGGCCGACCAAATGGCCTCGAACCTCAATCTATCGAAGTTCGGGCAGGCAACAGAGCTTAAGAACCGCATCTGGTTCACCATAGGCGCACTCATCATTTTCCGGATGCTGAGCTTCGTGCCGCTTCCCGGTGTCGATCCGATCGCCCAGGCGGCGCTTTACGCGAATAACGCAGCTGGCGGCGTACTTGACATTTTCAACACTTTCTCGGGCGGCAGCCTTGAGCGCATGAGCCTTATCGCGCTTGGCGTGATGCCCTATATTACCGCATCTATCGTCGTACAGCTTGCTGCGTCGTTGTCGCCCACGCTTGCCGCCATCAAGAAAGAAGGCGAGAGCGGGCGTAAGAAACTAAACCAGTATACGCGCTACGGCACGGTGTTCTTGACTGCGTTGCAGGGTTATTTCCTTGCCGCAGGCCTCGAAAGTCTTGCCGCTGCCAATGGTATTGGCGCGGTGGTTGAGCCGGGCCTGATGTTCCGCATCGTTGCGACAATCAGCCTTATCGGCGGCACCATGTTCCTTATGTGGCTGGGCGAACAGATTACTTCGCGCGGTATTGGCAACGGCATCTCGCTGATCATCATGGCTGGTATCGTTGCGCAAATGCCGCGCCTGTTCGCGCAGTTGCTCGAAGGCGGGCGGACTGGTTCGATTAGCGGTTTTGTCATTGTGGGCTTTATCGTGATGTTTATCGTCCTGACTTTGCTCATCTGCTTCATGGAACGCGGCCAGCGCCGCGTACTGATCCAGTATCCGAAGCGTGCGACGCAGCGTGGGATGATGCAGGCTGACCGAAGCCATTTGCCGTTGAAGATCAACACTGCAGGCGTCATCCCGCCGATCTTTGCGTCGTCGCTGTTGCTTTTGCCGATCACGATAACGCAATTGGGTGGCAATACCGTCGCAGGCGAAAGTGCGATGGGCGATTTCGTCATCACGCTGAACCAATATCTCGCACACGGGCAACCAGTCTATCTGCTGCTTTATGGCCTTGGCATTATCTTCTTTTGCTTTTTCTACACGGCGGTGGTTTTCAACCCTGAAGAAACATCGGAGAATTTGAAAAAGGCTGGCGGCTTCATTCCGGGTATCCGTCCCGGCAAGAACACCGAGACCTATCTCGATTATGTACTGACACGGATCACCGTATTGGGCGCGGCCTATCTAACTTTGGTTTGCTTGCTGCCCGATTACGTTATGGGTCAAACCGGCCAACAACAGTTTTTTGCAATCGGCGGCACCAGCCTGCTTATTCTGGTCAATGTCACGATCGACACGATCTCGCAAATTCAGAGCCATTTGCTGGCGCACCAATATGGTGACCTGCTCAAAAAGGCGAAGCTCAAGGGTGGACGCGCTCGCTAACCGGCGCGACATCAGAAACGGGTAGGGGAAAAGCGTTTCATGAATATCATCCTTTTGGGGCCGCCAGGCGCGGGCAAGGGAACGCAGGCCGCTTTCCTTGTTGAAAAATACGGCATGGTCCAGCTATCGACCGGCGACATTTTACGCGCGGCGGTGAAGGCGGGGACCGAAGTCGGCAAGATGGCCGACGAAATCATGAAGGCCGGCAAGCTGTTCCCTGACGAATTGATGGCGGAAATTCTCGGCGAGCATATGGACGCCATCGCTACCGAAAAGGGCCTGATTTTCGACGGCTATCCGCGTACCGCACCTCAGGTAGCGCTGCTCGATGGATTGCTGTCATCCCGCAACCGGACTCTCGATCATGTCATCGAATTGGTCGTTGACGAAGATGCGCTCGTCGAACGCATCGTCGGTCGCTACACCTGCGCGAATTGCGGGGAAGGTTATCACGACACATTCAAGCAGCCCAAAGTTGAATCGACTTGCGACAAATGCGGCTCCCATGAATTCAATCGTCGTCCCGACGACAATGAAGAAACCGTCCGCACACGTATGGCCGAATATCGGGCCAAAACCGAGCCTATCCTGCCGCTGTACGATGCCCGGGGGCTGGTCAGCCGGGTTGATGGCATGGAAGCCATCAAGGATGTCACCGACGCAATTGAAGCGATAATCGCCTAAGTTCGAAATTCGTCGTTGCCGTTTTTCATGTGACGGGTCTAAACCTGTCCCATGAAAAGATTTGTGCTGTCAGCGGCTGTACTGGTCGCCACTTCATCGCCTGCCTATGCCGAGGTCAAAGCGACCTCCGACAGCGGTTTTAACGTCGTTCATATTGCGTCGGTAGCTGCGACGCCTGATGTTATTTGGAAGCGGCTGATTGCACCGAAGGATTGGTGGAACAAGGCGCATAGCTGGTCCGGGTCGAGTGCGGGTTTTTATATCGACCCACAAGCCAATGGCTGTTTTTGTGAACTGTTTCAGGAAAAGGCCACAGACGGCAAATTGAAAACCGTCGGAAGTGTCGAGCATATGCGCGTGATCTTTGCGCAACCCGGTAAGGTATTACGAATGCAGGGTGCGTTGGGGCCGCTTCAGTCCGAGGCGGTGATAGGAACGCTGACCGTTGCTATTGAGCCTGCCAAGGACGGCAAAACGACGAAAGTCAGCTTCTCGTACGTTGTTGGCGGCTATATGCGCTACAAGGTGACCGAGATTGCGCCTGCGGTCGACAAGGTACTGGGCGAGCAGTTCAAGAATATGTTGCAGCCGTTCGCGCCGGCCGGTGGTGAAGAAACGAAGGTTGATGGTTTCTCGCTTGATGTCGAGAAGCTAGAAGACCCCAAGGCCGAACCCGAAGCGGCGGGGCCGCCCAATCCGGACCCAAAATAGTTGTCGGTGGGGGCCGTAAAGAAGCAGCGAACAAGCAACAAGGTCGAGATCGGCTGGTGCGAAATGGTCGATATCCCGAGCCTCGGTTTGACTGGAGTTCATGCCAAGATGGACACCGGTGCCGCAACTTCCTCAATCCACGCGACGCGGGTCAGGGCAGTCGACCGCAACGGTAAGGCTTGTGTCGAATTCTGGTTTCGCCTCAACGCGGGCGAAAAGCCCAAACGCTACGAAGCTCCCGTCATTGACCGCCGCTCGGTGCGTAGTTCAAATGGCGAATCACAGGAACGCTATGTCATCGCCGCGCAATTTTGCTTTGGTAAGCTCTGCTGGAACGGGCAGCTTACCCTAGCCAACCGTCGGTCGATGGCGTTTCCCTTGCTAATCGGTCGGCGGGCGCTAAGGCGCGGCTTTCTCGTCAATAGCGGGCGACGCTGGGTTTTGGGGTCAGACCGTACCAAAGACACGACTGAGGTTTGAAGCGATTTTGTTCAGTGCAAGGAGGCAAGGCGTGGGCCTAGTGGTTCTAGGTCTAGCCTTGCCGACGCGGCAATGGACAAAATCGGTCAAATCCCGAAGGGACGACAAAATGGCTTCCATATCGATCGCAAATGCGCTTGGACCTAGAACCACTGGGTCCGGCGCCCATTTCCGTTCGATATGTTCGCCATTTTGGCGCCTCAGCCGTGTTTTTGGTACGGTCTGACCCCCAGGAAACCGGCGAAGTAAGGAACAAAAATACAATGAAAATTGCGATGTTGGCGCGCAACGCCGACCTTTATTCGCACCAGCGGATTGTCGAGGCTGCGAAGGTTCGGGGGCACGAGATCGATGTGCTCAATACTTTGCGGGTGACAATGAACATCACCTCGCATCGGCCCGAAGCCTATTATCAGGGCGAAAAGCTCGGCAAATATGATGCGGTGATTCCGCGCATTGGGGCATCGGTTACCTTCTACGGGCTGGCGGTTTTGCGGCAGTTCGAGATGATGAATGTTTGGCCACTCAACGAAAGCGTTGCCATTGGGCGCTCGCGTGACAAGCTGCGATCTTTGCAGATCTTGGCCAAGAAGGGTTTAGGGCTGCCGGTTACCGCCTTCGCACACGACCCGCGCCAGACAGATGAAGTCATAAAGATGGTCGGCGGCGCACCCGTTGTCATCAAGCTACTCGAAGGCACTCAAGGCATCGGCGTCGTGCTGGGCGAAACAGAAAAATCGGCGCGTTCGGTGATTGAGGCGTTTCGCGGGGCGAATGTGAACATACTGGTGCAAGAGTTTATCAAGGAAGCCAACGCGACTGACATCCGCGCGTTTGTAATCGGGAACAAGGTTGTGGCGGCAATGCAGCGGCAGGGTGCGGAGGGCGACTTTCGCTCGAACCTTCATCGCGGTGGCTCGGCTGAATCGATTAAGATCACGCCCGAGGAACGATCGACAGCCGTCCGCGCCGCGCGGGCAATGGGCCTGAATGTCGCAGGCGTCGATATGCTCCGATCCAATCACGGCCCGGTTATCATGGAAGTAAACAGCTCTCCCGGGCTCGAGGGAATCGAAAAGGCCAGCGGCAAAGACATTGCGGGCCGGATAATCGAGTTCATCGAAGAGAATGCGGTGAGCGGGAAGACCAAGACAAAGGGCAAGGGATGAGCTGCCCGCGGTCTTGACAGTAAGCGCGACTCGCCGTAAGGGGCGTCCAATTCCGAACATCTGGTACCGCCAGCAGCGCTTTATAGCGTCCGCTGGTTTTGTGCGTTTCGGAATATCATCAGCGTTGAGATAGGGTTCGTCCTTCGGGGCACCTGTGGAGCAGGAGTAAATAAATTGGCACGTATTGCCGGAGTTAACATTCCAACCAACAAGCGCGTGATCATTGCGCTTACCTACATTCACGGTATCGGCCGCACTAAAGCCGTTGAAATCGCGAACAAGCTGGGAATTGATCATAGCCGCCGTGTGCAGGACCTTTCGGATGCCGAAGTATTGCAAATCCGTGAAACCATCGATTCGGATCACACCGTAGAAGGCGATCTTCGCCGGACAACTTCGATGAACATCAAGCGCCTTATGGACCTCGCCTGCTACCGTGGCCTTCGCCACCGTAAGGGCCTTCCGGTCCGTGGCCAGCGTACGCATACCAATGCGCGCACCCGCAAGGGTAAGTCCAAGGCAATCGCGGGCAAGAAGAAGTAAGGCAGGGCTTACGCCCACTTACTTTTTTTCGCATAATTCGAATAGGATACTCACATTATGGCACGCGAACCACAGCGCATTAAAAAGCGGGAACGCAAGAATATTTCGGCAGGTGTTGCCCATGTCAACGCCAGCTTCAACAACACGATGATCACGATCACCGATGCCCAAGGCAACACGATCAGCTGGTCATCGGCTGGTACAATGGGCTTCAAGGGTAGCCGTAAATCTACCCCTTATGCAGCCCAGGTCGCCGCAGAGGACGCTGGCAAGAAAGCTGCCGATCACGGCGTGCGCACGCTGGAAGTCGAAGTTAAGGGCCCAGGATCGGGCCGCGAGTCGGCACTGCGCGCATTGCAGGCGGTGGGTTTCACCATCACCTCGATTCGTGACGTGACCTCGATTCCGCATAACGGCGTTCGTCCTTCGAAACGCCGCCGCGTTTAAGCATTCGTTTCAGGAGCGGCTGGCCAGTCGTTCCTTCTTTTACCCGCAGACCGGCACGGTGCACCAAATGCCGGTTTAGCAAAACCCAAGGGGAAATCCATGTCCGTCAATATCAAGAACTGGCAGGAACTGAAGAAGCCCAACGCCCTCGAACTCAAGTCGGGCAGCGATGCGAAACTTAAAGCAACATTTGTTGCCGAACCACTTGAGCGCGGCTTCGGCCTGACACTCGGCAACGCGCTTCGCCGCGTATTGCTGTCGTCGCTGCAAGGCGCAGCGATTACGTCGATCAAGATCGAAAACGTACTGCACGAATTCTCGTCGCTCGCTGGCGTTCGCGAAGATGTCACCGACATCGTTCTCAACATCAAGCAGGTTGCATTGAAGATGGAAGGCGAAGGCCCGAAGCGTATGCAGCTTTCGGCCACTGGCCCTGCCACCGTAAAGGCTGGCGATATCGCTGTTTCTGGCGACATTGTCGTGATGAACCCCGACCTCGTCATCTGCCATCTGGATGACGGCGCGAGCTTCAACATGGAAATCACCGCCGACAGCGGCAAGGGTTATGTCCCCGCTGTAGCCAACCGTCCTGCAGATGCGCCAATCGGGTTGATTCCGGTAGACTCGCTGTACAGCCCGGTTCGCCAGGTTGCCTACAAGGTCGACAATGCGCGTATCGGCCAGGAACTCGATTACGACAAGTTGAGCCTGACGATCGAAACTGACGGCACCGTAACCCCAGAAGACGCCGTGGCTTATGCCGCGCGCATTCTTCAGGACCAGTTGCAAGTGTTCGTCCACTTCGAAGATTCGATGGCAGCATCCTCGCCGATGATCGGCATGGCCGCGCCTTCCGCATCGTCGGAAGAATCGGATGCTAACCAACTCAACCGTTATCTTCTCAAGAAGGTCGATGAATTGGAACTGTCGGTCCGCAGCGCAAACTGCCTGAAGAACGACAACATCATCTACATCGGCGACCTCGTGCAAAAGAGCGAAGCCGAGATGCTACGTACGCCAAACTTCGGCCGCAAGTCCTTGAACGAAATCAAGGAAGTGCTGTCGTCAATGGGTCTGCGCCTCGGCATGGATATCCCCGGCTGGCCGCCGGAAAATATCGAAGAAATGGCCAAGAAGCTCGAACAAGAGCTTTTGGGCTAAAAGCAATCCGGGCCAAAGCGGTGCTTTGGCCCAATAAAAAGGGCAAAGGCTCCCCCTCAAGCGGGCCGGGATCGGGCTACCTCATACGGGCCCCCTACGAACGAAGGAATGAAATATGCGCCATAAAGTTGGCCACCGTAAGCTACAACGCCCCACCGCGCACCGTAATGCAATGCTGCGCAACATGGCGGCTTCGCTTATCAAGCATGAGCAGATCAAGACCACTTTGCCGAAGGCCCGCGAACTGCGTCCTTATGTTGAAAAGCTGATTACGCTGGCGAAAAAGGGTGGCCTGTCCAACCGTCGCCTCGCGATGAGCCGCCTGATGGACGACACGCAGCTGGTGAAGTTATTTGACACGCTGGCCGCGCGCTATGCGGACCGTGACGGTGGTTACACGCGCGTTATCAAAGCCGGCTTTCGTGGGTCGGACGCCGCGCCGATGGGCGTTATCGAACTCGTCGACCGCGATGTCGGTGCCAAGGGGCAGGACTCCGGTCCGGTTGAAATGCAGGATTTCGACGAAGCCGCGTAATAAACGTACCGGCAACTGTCACATAATATTGGCTAAGCAGGCTGGAGGCTCTACGCTTCCGGCCTGTTTTGTTTCTGAGGCTGGGGAATGGTTCGATGTATAAAGGGTTTTTGGTTGGGGTTGCGGCTGTGATAATGCTGCCCGGAGCTGCGATGGCAGATGACGCTGCAACTGCAGATGTTGCGGCCGGTCTTGCCTATCCGAAAACCAAGACCGTACCCGTCGTCGACGAACAATTCGGCGTGAAGGTTGCCGACCCCTATCGCTGGCTGGAGGACGATGTCCGGGTCAATCCGGCGGTCGCCGACTGGGTCAAGGCGCAAAATGCCGTTACTGACCGCTATCTCGATACGCTGCCTGGCAAGGACGTGCTCGCGGCGCGGATGAAGAAGCTTTACGATTATGAGCGTTTCGGCCTGCCGGAAAAGGCAGGTGGCACCTATTTCTTCACCAAGAATGACGGCTTGCAAAACCAATCGGTGCTATATGCGCGCGCCGGTTTCAAGGGCAAGGACCGGATGCTGATCGACCCCAATGCCTGGGCAAAGGACGGCGCGACTGCGCTCGATAGTTGGGTGCCATCGAAGAACGGCAAGCTGCTGGCCTATTCGATTCAGGACGGCGGGTCCGATTGGCGGATCATCCGCGTGCTCGACGTCAAGACCGGCAAGTCACTGGCTGACGAGATCAAATGGGCCAAGTTCACGAATATTAGCTGGGTGGGAAATGAAGGATTTCTATATTCGCGCTTTGCCGAGCCGCAGGAAGGGGCGGCGTTCCAACAGCTGAATTACAACCAGACCGTCTATTACCACAAGATCGGCACGCCGCAGAGCGAGGACCAAGTGGTCTATGCGACGCCTGACCGCAAGGAACTCGGCCACTCGGCGGAGGTCACACATGACGGAAAATGGGTGCTTATTACCTCGTCGGCGGGAACCGACGAGAAATACGAACTGCACATCATGCCGCTTGGTAAAAAGCGCGACTGGAAGGCGCAGACATTGGTCGCCGGACTAGAGCATGAGTGGAACCTCGTCGAGGGCATGGGTAACAAGCTATGGTTTGTAACCAATAAGGGTGCGCCCAAACTAAAGGTCGTGTCGGTCGATCTGAAGGCTAAAGTTCTAAATCGAATTTCTTGCGAAGATCGAACCAATCCGGACAATGTATGCATGGCCGAAGGCTATAGCTTCACCGACCTCATCCCTGAACGCGCCGAGACCTTGTCGCGCGCACAGATTGTCGGTGACCGGCTGGTACTGTCCTATTTGAAGGATGCAGCGTCGATGGCGGTCATGACCGACCTTTCGGGCAAACCGGTGCAACAGATTGCGCTTAATGCCATCGGCACAGCTTCTGGCTTTACCGGCCAGCCGGGTGACAGCGAGACGTTCTTTAGCTTTTCAAGCTTCAACCAGCCGGGCGCGGTCTACCGCTTCGACAGCAAGACCGGCAAATCGACGCCATTCGCACAGCCGAAGCTTAGTTATAACCCCGCCGACTTCATGGTGACGCAAGTCTTCTACCCGTCAAACGACGGCACCAAGATCCCGATGTTCATCGTCCATAAAAAGGGCCTCGACCTGTCAAAGGGCGGTGCACCGACGTTGCTTTACGGCTATGGCGGTTTCAATATCTCGCAGACGCCGACCTATTCGCCGACGCGTATGGCATGGCTACAATCGGGCGGCATCTTCGCGCTCGCGAACCTTCGTGGCGGCGGCGAATATGGCAAGCCTTGGCATGATGCGGGGCGTTTACAGAACAAGCAGAATGTGTTCGACGACTTTGCAAGTGCTGGCGAATATCTGATCGCCAAGGGCTATACCTCGAAGGGTAAACTTGCCATCGAGGGCCGCTCGAACGGTGGTTTGCTGGTCGGTGGAGTCGTCAATCAACGCCCAGACCTGTTCGCCGCGGGGCATGCCGCTGTTGGCGTGATGGACATGTTGCGTTTCGACCGCTTCACCGCAGGCCGCTACTGGGTCGACGATTATGGCTATCCATCGAAGGAAGCCGATTTCAGGACGCAGCTTAGCTATTCACCCTATCACAACATCAAATCAGGCGTGAAATATCCGGCGGTGATCGTCTCCACCGCCGACACCGACGACCGCGTGGTTCCGGGGCACAGCTTTAAGTATGTAAGTGCATTACAAGCCGCCGAGACCGGTGACAAACCCAAGATCATCCGCATCGAAACCCGCGCTGGGCATGGCAGCGGCAAGCCGACCGACAAGATCATCGACGAATATTCGGACATCTACGCGTTTCTGGCGAAGTGGACCGGACTGGAATTGGCGGAATAGATGTTCATAAAAATGGTCATTTGGATGAACAGATGCTGACAAGTCAGTTCAGCCAGTAATCACACCGAATCACATATTCAGTCCCTGTCAGCGGAAATTATTTCCTCCGACGCACAGGAGACTGAACATGAATTTCTTGACCAAAAGCTTGCTTAGCGCCGGAGCTGCTGCTGCAGCTTTGGTGAGCGTCGCGGCACCTGCACAGGCGCGTGACCGTCGTGACAACGACCGGATCAGCGCAGGTGAGGTGATTGCAGGGGCGGTGATATTGGGTGGCCTTGCCGCTGTTATCGCCTCGTCCGACAATGATCGCGACGGGCGTTACAATGATGGCCGCTATGACGACCGAAACTATAACCGCGATGGTTATGATTATAATCGCAGCGGCTATGGCAACAACAACCGTTACGGTGGCGGTCGTGCTGCGGTAAACCAATGTGTCAATGCTGTCGAAACCCGCGCGAACCGTTATGCCCGTTCAGACGTGACCGAAATTCGCGATATCCAGCGCACTCGCGGCGGTTACCGGATCAGCGGCAAGCTGGTTGTCCAGGACGGCTGGCGCGGTCAGGACCGTGGCTATAACCGTTATGATCAGAACGATGGATATGGCCGTGGCGACCGTTATGGCAATAATCAGGGCTACGCCCGTGGTTACGACAAGGGTCGCTTCATTTGCTATATCGAGCGCGGCCGGGTGGTCGACATCGACTATCGCGGCCTCGATCAGTGGCGCTAAGCGGTAGCCGGTAGCATAAAAAGGTTCAGCCTGGCGAAAGGCTGGACCCTTTATTCATATGGATATGGGAGCAGGTGCTCCGCAACAGGAGTCAAAAATGGGGACTTTTCATAAATCAGCGATTGCGATTGGCACCGCAGCGATATTGCTAACATCGGTTACGCCCGCCATGGCAGCCGTATCGCTTGATCGTGGCAAATCGGTTCTTAAAGTATCGGGCGAATATGATGGTTGGGGCAGAGGTCGCTACCGGCATCGTGATCGGGTGGACGGTGGCGATATCCTTGCTGGTATCGCAATTCTTGCTGGTATCGCAATTGTTGCCGATGCTGCAAGTAAGGGCAGCCAGCGGACGCGCGATGCGGATCGTTACCCGACAGAACGCTATCCCGAAAACAAGCCCAGTTACCCACGTGCGGACAGCCGGACCAACGATGTCGGCAGCGCGGTAGAGGCTTGCTCCTCAGCCGCCGAGCGGAATGGCGGACAAGTCGATGAGATCCGTTCGGTACGCCGCGACGGCGAAGGCTGGCGGGTCGAAGGTGGCCTCTCGGGCGGCGATGACGAAAGCTTCACCTGCGGCGCGACCAATGGTGCAGTCGACTTTGTCCAATATGGCGACCGCGATATTTGAGTTAGGCTTGGGCCGCTTTCCGGGCGGCCCATTCGTCCTTGCTCTGGCCCCAGGCATGGACGGCAATATGCTCGAACGGATCGGGCAGGCGCGTTGGCCCCTGGTCATAAGAACCAAGTCGTTCGGCAAGCGCAACTGACGCCGTATTCGCTGGGTCGATGGTGTGGATGACATTGTCCCAGCCGAGCGTATCGAACGCATAATCAATGCTGGCGACGGCGGCTTCATAGGCATAGCCTTGGCCTGCATATTCGCGTGCAACGCCCCAGCCGACTTCGGTGCCTGGCCAGCCTTCAGGCCTCCACGGGCCGGTGCGACCGATCCACTGTCCGCTGTCGCGTAGGATCATTGAGAACATCGCATAGCCGCGCACCTGCCATGCGCCGACCATCGTGCACAATATCCGCCAAGCTTCGCTGCGTCCCTTTGCGCCGCCGAGATGGTGCATGGTTTCCGGGTCAGCACAGAACGCCGCCCATCCTTCAAAATCCTCTGCCGACGGCGGGCGCAAAATCAGCCGCTCGGTCATCAGAAAAGGTCCGCTGCTCATTTCACGCCTCCCTTGAACGAAGGCGGCTTATGAAGCGCGGGAATCCTTCACACAAGCAAAAGCGGCACCGCTCTTTAGAACGATGCCGCCAGCTCATGAACCGGGCAAAGGGGGGGAGGGGGAATCCCGGTTCAATCTCTTATAGCGTTACTTACAGCGACGCGGACCCTTGTCGATTTCGCGTCCGAGCAAAGCCCCACCGGCTGCACCGATAATCGTGCCGGTCGCCCGGTCGCCGCGAGTGTCAATTGCACGACCCGCCAATGCGCCGACGGCTCCTCCGACTATCAAACCGGTCGTGCCGTTTTTCCGGCGGCAATAAGTGCGACCGTCTTTACCTCGCCACTCACGATATTTACGGTTGCGGTTTTGATACGAAACATCTTCCTTGTAACCGACCGATGCAGTCGAGACCGAAAACTGGTCGGCAGCCACGATAGCAGTCGCAGGCAAAAGCAAAGTCGATGCGGCCAAAGCCATAATTGTTTTCTTCACGGGATTTTCTCCTTCTTTGAACCATTCTCGACCATGATAACCAATTAACTGCATTTAGGTTTCATGGTCATGCGAATTAGCGGCAGCGATAGTTGCTTCGGTCGATTTCGCGTCCAAGCAACGCACCGCCGGCAGCACCAAGTATCGCACCGAGCGTCTTGTCGCCTCTGCCCGCAATTTCGTTACCGGCAAGGCCGCCCACGGCAGCGCCGATAATCAGGCCAGTCGTGCCGTTGTCGCGTCTGCAATAATAACGGCCATCATCTCCGCGCCATACACGCGTGTCTGACCGGATATACTGGGCATCACGATAGCCACGATCATAATCGCGATGCTTGTTTTTCTTGTGGCCCCACGCCTTGGCATGGGCAGGCGGGTCGGCGAACACGGCAGTAGTCGGTAAAACCATCGTTGCTGCGGCCAATGCCAGAATCGATTTTTTCATTTCTCGTCTCCTTTTCTCATGAAGGGCAATGCACTGTCCAACTGTCGGCCTGAACGGTTGTTGCATATGCCGTTCAGGAACGGATGGAACGTTCCCTTTTGGCGATGAGCCGTTGTCGAATGCGGTTAGTCGAAATCAGCCGATCTGCGTCTTGCCAGCCAGCGCAAAAGTCCTCACATAGGTGGCATGGCTAATATCATCGCATTCTTCCTCGGGCTTATCGCCCTTATCCTCGCTATCCCGGCATTCATTCCGTTGCTAGGTTGGCTCAACTGGATCATTCTTGTGATTGCAGGCGCAGGCATTGCCTTTGGCGCGGCTTCGGCCAAGAATTCGGGCCGCAATTTCTGTATCGTGGTGGCAGTCATTTGCGCTATCCGGCTCTGGCTGGGCGGCGGATTGATCTGAGCGGACCCCAAACTCCGGAAAATAAAACCCCGACAATCGACCGCACTGGTTTTCTAGCGGCGGTCGGGGCCTATACCGCGTGGGGTTTCATGCCGGTATTTTTCAAGCAGATGGCAGCGGTTCCGGCGCTGGAGATCATTGCCCACCGGATCATCTGGGCAGTACCGCTGCTGATCATCATCATGGCGGTGCGGCGGCAATTGCGCGAATATGTGGGCGTGCTGGCGAGTTGGGTATTGTTGCGCTGGATGCTGGCAAGTGGCGCTTTGATTTCGGTCAATTGGCTTGTTTATGTCTGGGCGGTCAATAACGGGCATATACTGGCAGCCAGCTTCGGTTACTATTTGAACCCGCTACTCAACATTCTTGCAGGAACAATTTTTCTTGGCGAACGGCTAAGCAGCACACAAAAAATGGCGGTAACGGTTGCGGCCGCTGGCGTCGCAGTGATGGGTGCTAGTGGCGCGTTAGACACATTGTGGATCGGCCTGAGCTTGGCGACCAGTTTCTGTGCTTATGGGCTGGTGCGCAAGATGGCACCTGTTGGTGCTGTCCCGGGGCTTGCAATCGAGACGACGCTGCTATTGCCTGTGGCGATGGCCGGCGCGTTCTGGTTTGCGTGGAATGGGCTACATTCAGGTTGGGGCAGCGATATGCGCACCACATGGCTGCTCGTTGCTGGTGGGGCAATAACCGCGATACCCTTACTGCTGTTTGCGACAGCCGCACGGCGAATGAGTTACAGCGCGCTCGGTTTCATCCAGTATCTGGCGCCAACGCTGCAGTTCCTGTGCGGTGTGCTGCTCTACGGAGAGGTACTCTCGACGGCACGACTCGTCAGCTTCGGTCTGATCTGGTTGGCGCTGGGGATTTTTAGCTGGGAAGCAGTACGGCGGATGCGGACGGCCTAGCCGATAAAATTCCAGCCAATTTCCTCCCCAGCATGGAAGGGGACGATAGGCGTGCCATTTGCATCGACCGTTTGGGGCACAGCTAAGCCGCCGCGTTCGAGTGTGACCTTGCCCTCGTTCAATGGCAGACCGTAAAATCGCGGGCCGTTTTCGGACGCAAAGGCCTCGAATGTTTCGAGCGCACCCTCTTCATCGAAAACCGTGACATAGCTTTCGAGCGCAAATGGCGCGTTGAAAATGCCGGCACAACCGCAGGCGCTTTCCTTGGCTGGTTTTGCATGGGGCGCGCTGTCGGTGCCGAGGAAATATTTCGGGCTGCCCGATGTCGCCGCCTTGCGCAGCGCCAACCTGTGCATTTCGCGCTTTGCGACCGGCAGGCAATAGGCGTGCGGACGGATACCGCCCTGGAACATGGCGTTACGGTTGATGTGCAGATGCTGCGGCGTGATGGTTGCGCCAATGTTCGGTCCGCTGGCGTCGACAAATGCGACGGCGTCAGCGGTGGTGATATGTTCGAAAACGATCTTGAGTTCAGGCAAGTCGTGAACGAGGCCTGATAATATGCGCTCGATAAACACAGCCTCTCGATCGAAAATATCGACATCATGGTCCGTAACTTCGCCATGAATGAGCAGCGGCATGCCAATAGTTGCCATGCGTTCGAGCGCTGGCATGATACTGCTGATGTCGGTCACGCCGTGCGCGCTGCCAGTGGTGGCATGTGCCGGATAGAGTTTAGCGGCGGTGAACACGCCTTGCTCGAAGCCGCGCGCTAGCTCTTTGCCCTGGGTGGCATCGGTCATATAGGCGGTCATCAGCGGGGTGAAGTCGATGCCCGATGGCACTGCCGCCAGTATGCGTTCGCGATAGTCTGCCGCGGCCTCGACGCTCGTCACCGGCGGTGACAGGTTGGGCATCACAATCGCTCGCGCAAACTGTCTGGCAGTAAACGGAACGACCCCGCGCATGACATCCCCATCGCGGAAATGCAGGTGCCAGTCGTCGGGGCGGCGGATCGTCAGTGTATCAGTCATGGGCTTCCCTTTAGGCGAAGCGAACCCTATCTGTCACCTATGCCAGAGCCCCGATTGTTCGACCGCGCCGTTATCCGCCTTTCGCCAACTGAACCGGGTGAGGATGTGCGTGGCTTTTTACAAGGATTGGTGACGCAGGATACAGCAGCGGAGTTGCCGCTTTGGGCCGGCTTGCTCAGCCCGCAAGGAAAGGCGCTTTTCGATTTCATAATGTGGGCCGATGGATTGGACGTGCTGATTGATTGTGAGGGACGCCAAGCAGAGGCGTTGGCGCGACGGCTTTCGATGTATCGGTTGCGCCGCAAGATCGGGGTGGTGATAGACGCAGATGTGGGTGTGTTCTGGTCGAAAGAAGGGACCGAAGACCCGCGCCATCCGGCGCTCGGCAAACGCTGGATAGCCGCTGTTTCTGCTGATGACCAGGATGTTACCGACGCGTTCCGGCGGCACCGTCTTTCACTCGGTATAGCCGAAGGGGTAGCCGAGCTTGGCAGCGACCAGACGCTCTGGCTCGAGGCAAATGCCATTGAACTGAACGGGGTGTCTTTCTCCAAGGGGTGCTATGTCGGCCAGGAAAACACCGCGCGAATGAACTGGCGGCAGAAGGTCAATCGGCGGCTGGTGGTGGTGCCGCTAGCGCAGTCCGACCCAAAGCGGCAACGCAAAGGCTATCCAGAACTCGGACTGTCGGTTGACCTGCGTCGCGTCGAGGATATGGCAGGGCTGGCATTGCCGGAGTGGCAGCGCGCCGCTATCAACTGACGGTAATGGTGCCCGTCATGCCGAACCCGGCATGCAGGAAATGCCCGCATTTGACCTTGTACGTTCCGGCCTTGGGGGTCAGCGTGACGTCGGCGCGTTCGCCAGCGCCCAAGTCGATCCGGCCCTTTTTGCCCAGCTTCGCCCGTGTCCCGGTGTCCATCGTTGCCGCCTTGAAAAATTGCGCCGCGGTGAAATCATGCCCGCCCGAACCCTTGTTCTCGAAATGCAACGTCACCGGCTGCCCCGCCTTCAGCGCAATGGCGGACGGCGTGAAACTGAAATTGGCGAGCGTGATATCGACCTGTTTGGCTGTCTGCGCTGATGCTGGGGCCACTATCATCAAGGCGGCGACCGTTAAACAGGATAACATTCTCATAAATCTCTCCATCGCCCCGCACGCTATATAGCATAATGGGGGCGACGCTGTCCTCTTAATCCAGCAGTTCCAGTTTGACCTTCGCAGTGCCGCTACGATGCATCCCTATCTCTTTCGCTGCCGCATAGGATATGTCGATAATCCGTCCCTTGCCCCACGGCCCGCGATCATTAACACGCACGATGACTTCTTTGCCGTTCGCCAAGTTGGTGACTGCGATCCGGCTGCCAAAGGATAATGTACGATGCGCGGCGGTCATCGCGCCAGGGTCGAACCGTTCCCCGCTTGCGGTGCGCCTACCGGCAAATTCGGAACTGTAATAGCTCGCCATGCCTTCGCCGACGGGACTGCGGCTGTCGCCCGCTTGCGCGAATACAGGCACGGCAATCAGTGCCAATATCGCCAAGCGACTCGCTCGATGTATGGACCCCTCCATGTCTCGAACCTGCTCCGCGAACGCCCGCACTGCAATACGTCAGGCGATACGATGCTTTCGGCGCGGGCTAAACCGAAACGCTATACGTCCAAATTCGCTACATTCAACGCATTCTCGACAATGAAATCACGCCGCGGCTCGACCACTTCGCCCATCAGCTTGGTGAAGATATCGTCCGCCAGATCGGCCTGTTCGATTTCCACACGCAGCAATGAACGGTGGTTGGGGTCCAATGTGGTTTCCCACAATTGTTCGGCGTTCATTTCACCAAGGCCCTTGTAACGCGAGATTGCCAGACCTTTGCGGCCAGCGGCGAGGATAGCGTCGAGCAGTTCGGATGGCCGCGTGATTGCGCCCTTGTTGCCTATCCCTGTCGTGGCGACAGTGCGTTTGGCCTGGTCGCCAACCGCTTCGGTTTCTTCTGCGTCGATTTCCGCTTCGATTTCAGGCTCAGCGACCGCCGCCGTCGATTTGACGAGTCGCGCTGGCGTCTCGTAACTCGCGCTCTCTTCGCTTGCGAGCTTATGCAGCTTGCGTGCCTCTGCCGACATCAGGAAGGCGGCTTCGATGATGTGGTGGTCGGTGACGCCGCGCCACAACCGTTCGAAATGATAGCCGCCATCTTCGGCGACTCGGCCCGCCCATTTGCCCTCGACATCCTGCGCACCCATCCACGCAGCGGCCTTGGCGACGGCAGAATTGCGGTCTTTAGCATCGGGATCAAGCGCGCCGGTCAACGCCATTGCCTCGACAATCGTCGGATCATAACGGCGGGGGACGAACGCCATCAGGCTTCGCATACGGCGCGCATGTTCGACGAGGCTGCCAAGGTCGGCGCCCGCGCGCTGTCCGTCAGCGCCCTCAAGCACAATCCCGTTTAGGCCGACTTCGACCAGATGGTCGTCTAAAGCCTTGTCGTCCTTCACATAAATTTCGCTTCGGCCCTTGGCGACTTTGTATAGCGGCGGTTGCGCGATGAACAGGTGGCCGTTTTCGATAATCTCGGGCATTTGCCGATAAAAGAAGGTGAGCAATAGGGTTCGGATGTGCGACCCGTCGACGTCAGCGTCGGTCATGATCACAATCTTGTGATAGCGCAGTTTCTCGATGTTGAAATCTTCGCGACCGATTCCGGTGCCCATCGCCTGGATGAGCGTGCCGACTTCCTTCGAAGACAGCATCCGATCGAACCGTGCACGCTCGACGTTGAGGATTTTACCTTTGAGCGGTAAAATCGCCTGATAATGCCGATCACGTCCCTGCTTGGCCGAACCGCCTGCAGAGTCGCCTTCGACCAAAAACAGCTCGGATTTCGCGGGGTCTTTTTCCTGACAATCGGCAAGCTTGCCGGGAAGCGAGGCGACGCTCATCACGCTCTTGCGCGATGCTTCGCGTGCCTTGCGCGCTGCTTCACGCGCTGCGGCAGCGTCGATTACCTTCTGTATAACCGTTCGGGCATGGCCGGGATTTTCCTCAAGCCATTCGCTCATCCGGTCGGCCATCAGGCTTTCCAACGGCTGGCGCACTTCCGACGATACGAGTTTGTCCTTAGTCTGCGAAGAGAATTTGGGATCGGGCAACTTGACCGAAACAATGGCGGTCAGCCCTTCCCGCATGTCATCTCCGGTCAGCGTGACTTTCTCTTTCTTCAGAACGCCGGATTTCTCAGCATAGTTATTCAGCGTGCGGGTCAGCGCAGATCGGAATGCGGCCAAATGCGTACCGCCATCGCGCTGCGGAATATTGTTGGTGAAGCACAGGACGTTTTCGTAATAACTGTCATTCCATTCCAGCGCGACATCGATTCCGATGCCGTCACGCTGCGATGAAATCGCAACGGGTTCGGCCAGCAATGGCGTCTTGTTGCGGTCAAGATATTGCACGAACGCGCCGATGCCGCCTTCGTAGAACAGATCATGCTCTTTGACCTCCGAATGCCGCTTGTCACGCAACAAAATGCGCACGCCCGAGTTCAGAAAAGCCAGTTCGCGATAGCGATGCTCGAGCTTGTCAAAATCGAATTCGAGGACATTCTTGAAAGTTTCGGTCGACGCCATGAACGTCACGCGCGTGCCCTTTTTGACGCCACCAGAATCAGAGGGAGGCGCATCACCGACGACCTTTAGCGGTCCGACAGCATCACCATGCTCGAAACGCATCCAATGCTCTTTGCCCTCACGCCAGATAGTGAGTTCGAGGAACTCCGACAGCGCATTGACCACCGACACGCCCACGCCATGAAGCCCGCCCGAAACCTTATAGGCGTTATCGTCAGAGGTGTTCTCGAACTTGCCGCCCGCATGCAACTGGGTCATGATGACTTCCGCTGCAGAGACGCCTTCTTCCTTGTGCATGCCGGTCGGAATTCCGCGACCATTGTCCTCGACTGAAACCGATCCGTCAGGGTTAAGTTCGATCAGCACCAGATCGCAATGTCCCGCCAACGCCTCGTCGATGGCGTTGTCCGAAACCTCGAAAACCATGTGATGCAGGCCGGAACCGTCATCCGTGTCGCCGATATACATACCGGGCCGTTTGCGCACGGCGTCAAGGCCCTTCAGCACCTTGATGCTGTCTGCGCCATATTCATTCTGGTTGGGGTTAGCGGCGCTGTCGCCGGTGGGTTCTTCGTGGGTTTCG
>JANNQI010000022.1:0-25166 GCA_031400695.1 Sphingomonadales bacterium
GCGATTGACGGCAGGCTGTTGCCAAGGCTTGCGCCAAAGCCATCCGTTCCCTAACTGTTCACCGATGTCCGACAACCAAGTTCAAAACGAGCCGCCATGGCTACGCGGTCTTAACGCGCCGCAGCGTGAGGCGGTGCTTACGACCGAAGGGCCGGTGCTGTTGCTTGCGGGCGCGGGCACTGGAAAGACCGCGGCGCTGACCGCGCGAATGGCGCAAATCCTTTATTCGCGGCTTGCATGGCCGTCCGAAATCCTTGCGGTGACCTTCACCAACAAGGCCGCGCGCGAAATGCGCGAACGGATCGGCGCGATGGTCGGCGACGCGGTCGAGGGGATGCCTTGGCTCGGCACATTCCACAGCATCGGCGCGAAGATACTGCGCCGCCATGCCGAAGTCATCGGCCTGCAAAGTAATTTCACGATCATCGATATGGATGATCAGAACCGCTTGCTGAAACAGCTCATCCAGTCAGAGGATATCGACGACAAACGCTTTCCAGCAAAGCAGCTCGCTGGCCTGATAGACAAGTGGAAAAACGCGGGTAAATCGCCCGCCGATCTTGACGCCAATGACGATGAGGCGTTCGCCAATGGCAAGGGCAAAAAGATGTATGCGCTGTATCAGGCGCGCCTGATTGCGCTCAATGCCTGCGATTTCGGCGATTTGTTGCTGCACGGATTGAACCTGCTCAAAAACAACCGCGACATCCTCGAAAAATACCAGAACCAGTTCAAATATATCCTTGTCGACGAATATCAGGACACCAACGCCGTCCAGTATCTCTGGCTGCGTTTGCTGGCGCAGAAGCGCAAGAATATCTGCTGCGTTGGCGATGACGACCAGAGCATCTATTCATGGCGCGGCGCGGAGGTTGCGAACATTTTGCGTTTCGAAAAGGACTTTCCCGGCGCGAAAATCATCAAGCTTGAACAAAATTACCGCAGCACCCCGCATATCCTCGCCGCCGCCAGCGGCCTGATCGACGCGAACAGCAGCCGCCTCGGCAAGACGCTCTGGACCGAACTCGACGAGGGCGAAAAGGTCAAAATCATCGGCGTGTGGGACGGCCCCGAAGAGGCCCGCCGCGTCGGCGAGGAAATCGAGAGTCTCCAGTTCAAGGGCGAAAGCCTCGATGCCGTCGCCATCCTCGTGCGCGCGCAGCACCAGACGCGCGAATTCGAAGATCGGTTCATTCAGGTCGGCCTCAACTACCGGATAGTCGGCGGTTTCCGCTTCTACGAACGCGCCGAAATCCGCGATGCGATTGCCAATTTACGCGTGGACAACCAGCACGCCGACGACCTCGCGTACGAACGTATCGTCAACGTGCACAAGCGCGGCATTTGGGATAAGGCTGTGGAAAAGATCCACATCGTCGCAAGGGCCGAACGCGCCCCGCTCTCGGTTGCCGCCGCACGATTGGTCGGCACCGACGAGCTGACCGGCAAGGCGCGCAAATCGCTGGCGGACCTCGTCGTCGATATCGCAAGATGGCGCGACGAGGCATCGCGCTCCACCCCTGCCGACCTCACCCGCCTGATCATGGACGAAAGCGGATATACCGCCGTGCTTCAAGCCGAACGCAGCGTCGAGGCCTCCGGACGCCTAGAAAACATCGCCGAACTTGCGCGCGCGATGGAGGAATATGAAACGCTCGGCGAATTCCTCGAACATGTCAGCTTGGTGATGGACAATGACCGCGGCGACACCGGCGCGAGCGTCACAATCATGACCATCCACGCCGCCAAGGGCCTTGAATATGACAATGTGTTCCTGGTCGGGTGGGAGGACGGCATCTTCCCCTCACAACGCGCACTCGACGAAGGCGGGCTGGCGTCACTAGAGGAAGAACGCCGACTCGCCTATGTCGCGATCACGCGGGCCAAGCGCAAATGCACGATCATCCACGCCGCCAACCGCCGCATTTACGGCCAATGGACCAGCAGCATCCCGAGCCGCTTCATCGAAGAACTGCCGCTGGACCATATCGAGGCCGAGCAAACAATGACCGGCGGCGCAAGCCTATGGCGCGCGAACTGGAGCGAACAGGCAGACCCCTTCGCGCATTTGGCCGCCGCCAACCAAGGCCGAAGCAACGCAAGAGGCCCCGGCTGGCAACGCGCCGCGACGTCGGGAGGCTTCAACCCGAGACCGCAGCGTGTGGCCGAGAATACGAGGAGCGCGGTGAGTTTAGGCAACAAGGGCCGGAGCGACCTGTCTGTGGGGATGCGCGTGTTTCACGAAAAATTCGGCTATGGCGAAATTGCGGAGATCGAAGGCAACAAGCTGGAGATCGACTTCGAGCAAGCGGGGCGGAAGCGGGTTATGGATAGTTTTGTTAGAGTGGGCTAGATATTACTAATTTATCATTCAAAATCAAACCTGCGTTGCCGTGCCCGCTACCGCATAAAGCGTCACCAACAACCCGACCAGCACCCCGCCCGCCCGATGGCTTCCCGTTCGCGCCCAAGTAAACATACCGATAACCGCAATCGCGGCGAGGACTGGGACGAATTGGAGCGCGATAACCGTGCTCAGCGGATCGAAGGCTGTAACAAGCGTGCCAGTTGCGAAGAACAGGCCGTAGATGATGACGAGCAGCACAATGAATCCGCCCGTCAGCATCAGTACCGCCGACGCGTAACGCTTGGACGTGCTATCGCCGCGTACGGTCATTGCGCTCACCGTCCGCAGCGTCACCAGAAACGCCAGGGTCAGCGGCACGACATAGATCGCCGCGATGCTCAATTGGCGCATGCTCGGCAGTTTCACCGCGACCACCCAGAAACGGATGTCGGTTTGGAACAGGCGGTCGACTAGCACCAAAGCGGCATAGGCAATTGCAACGGTCAGGACAGCGATCATAATCGCGCGCAGCCAAGCCGACTGAGGCGCCATTGCCGCGCCGCCTTTGCGCCGCGTGATGAGCAGGCTCACCCCTGCCCCGACCAGCGCCCATAAAGCAATCTGCGTCGTCACTGCTTGCGGCAGCACCATTGACGGGGTCAGCAGCAGATAGGCAAAGATGAAGGTCGGGAAGAACAGCAATGCGGGCAATATGCTGTTGAGCGCGAAGCTGCGCCAATATTTGCGGTCGCGTGCCTCGACCGCTGGCACGGCTTCGGCCTGCAACGACGCGAAGAACGGCAAGCGGACCAAGGTATCGAACGCGCCGAGCAGGATCATCACAAAGCCGATCAGTCCGATGCCTGTGCCAAATTCCTTCCACGGCCAAATCTGGTCGCTGGCGGGCTTTGTCGTGCCGCCTTTCAATGTACGCGCGAACCAGTCGGTGGCGTGACCGATGGCAGCAGGCGATATATGGTCGCCGGGGTGCGTGGTCGCTGGTTGATACAGCACGCGCGCGGTGCCATCCGCGATCTGGCCATACAATTTGCCTTCAATGACCGGCGATTTGGTGCCGAACACGCCCTGCAGTTTCGCGCTGTTATTCACGTCCATCGCGCGGTCGATGCCCCACATGATTTTCGAGAACTCGTCATATTTGCTGAACACCAAAGCCAGATTGCGCGGCCATATCGGCGACCCGTCCTTGGCAAATGGCGCGCCGGTCGATGAGCCTTCCAGCACAATCGACGTATAGGCATCGGGCATCGCCGCAGCCGCCGCAAGGACGGTCCAGCCCCCCATGCTATGCCCCTCAAGCCCGATCTGGCTTGTGTCGACCATCGGCAGCGACCGCAAATAGACAAGCGCATCGGGCCCGCCGAACCCGTCGGCAAAGGCCGGACCCTCGCTATAGCCATGGCCGCGCTGGTCAATCGACAACACAACATAGCCGCGCCGGGCAAATTCGATGGCAAAGCCATCCTGCGTCTCGCGCGAATTGATATAGCCGTGGACAGCCAGGATTCCGGGTGCCTTGGTCGCCGGTGTCGCAGACTTCGGCACATACAGCAGCGCGCTCATCTGTGCGCCCTTGGCCCCGGCGAAACGGATATCGCGCACGGCGATGCCATCGGATGTCCGGATCGACTGCGCCAGAAACGCGCCCGCTAACAATATGGCCAAGCCTAACACTGCAAGCCACCATTTGCTTTTCGCCGCCAATACACCCTCGCCCATAGTCGCTCCCCCGATTATCGTTGGTCCAGCCTATCGCAATGTCCGGGGTTAGCAAGAGCAAGCATATGGAACTGTGCCGCCACTCAAGCGTTCGCCTATCTCCCCCTTACTCTTCGGAGCACCCCCTCATGGCATATGCAGAAACCCGCGACGGCGCGAAAATCTATTATAAGGATTGGGGTGTCGGCAATCCTGTAATCCTCATCCACGGCTGGCCGTTATCCTCCGACAGCTGGGACCCGGTCGCCGATGCGCTCGCCAATGCCGGACACCGCGTCATCGCCTATGACCGACGTGGGTTTGGAAGGTCGGAGCAGACCTGGGGCGGATATGATTATGACAGCTTTGCCGACGATCTCGCCGATGTGATGAAGGCAGCGAGTGCGACCTCGAACGTGACGCTGGTCGGGTTCTCAATGGGCGGCGGGGAGGTTGCGCGCTATATGTCGCGGTATCAGGGCGGGGGCGTGGTACGCGCGGCTTTGGTTGCCTCCGTCGTGCCTTATATGCTGCAAGCGGAGGACAATCCGGAAGGTGTGCCGCAAGAGACGTTCGACCAGATGACGCAAGTTATGCTCGCTGATCGGCCAGCGTTCATGAAGACATTCCTCACCGACTTTTTCGGCGTCGGTTGGCTGACGAAGCCGGTGAGCGGCGCAGTACTCGAATGGGCATGGCTATTGACAATGCAGGCGGGGCTTCGGCCGACGTTGAAGGCAGCGGAGGCATTTTCATCGACCGACTTCCGGCCAGACCTGCCCTCGTTCAAGGTGCCGACTTTGATCATCCACGGGACCGCGGACAAGACCGTACCGATCGACGCGACCGCGCGTATGGCGGCGTCACTGATCGACGATGTGCAGCTTGTCGAATATGAAGGCTCGCCGCACGGTCTTTTTGAGACTGACCGTGACCGGTTGATTGGCGACCTTATGGCATTCCTGAACGGGCAGGACGTCACAATTCACGAGGCCGAAGAACGGTTGATCGATCCGGTCCTGCCGATGGGAACTTTTTAACACACAATATGCAGGGCACGACGACCCGTGCCCTAGACGCGATGAGCTATTGTCAACTAATTTAGTTATGATACGACATCACATGGCGACCTCGAGTCGTTGTCATGGAGAGAATGTCATGAAAAGGCATAGCGCGTATCTCATCTTAGTCCCCACCCTCCTCCTCGCCGCCTGTTCAGGCGGTGGCGGAGACGCCAACGAAGAAGCACCTGCCGAGGCCGTTTCGAGCGACGCCGTGCAGATGGAAGTGTCGGAAGAAGCCGCCGATACCTCCGCAATGAAGGCGCCCGGTATCCCCGCCAGTGTCGCCCCCAACCTGGCCTTTGAATATCGTTATGCCTTCAAGCTGCCCGACGCCAAAATCGGTGCGGTGCAGGAGGAACATGCCGAGGCGTGCGAGGTGCTTGGTTCGGCCCATTGCCAGATTATCGACTATAAATATGCCCAGGCCGACCAGAACGACGTCGAGGCGATTTTGGCGTTCAGGCTCGACCCGGCCATCGCTCGCAAATTCGGCCGTGATGCGATTGCCAGCGTCGAAAAGGCCGAAGGCGTGCTTGCAGATGGTAATGTTACGGGAACCAATGTCGGCGGACAAATCGAGGACTCGCAGGGGCGCAGTGCGTTATTGCAAGCGCAACTCGAACGGATCGAACTGAGGCTAAAAGCGAAGCTCCCAGCTAAGGAACGCGCCAGCCTTCAGGACCGCGCCGAAGAAATCCGCCGCGACCTCGACAACGAGGCCGATGGCCGCAGCAAGGGCGAGGTAAAGCTGGCGATGACCCCGGTGCAGTTTACCTACACTAGCGATGGCGGAGTCCCGGGCTTTGGCAAGGACAATCCCTTCACCAATGCCTTCGACGTCAGCGCAACCAGCTTCGCCACGATGATCAGCTTTGTGCTGATGGTTGCGGGGTTGCTGGCACCTTGGGCATTTCTGCTGTTCCTAATCGTCCTCGCGCTGCGCTCGAACGCTGCACACGGCCTACGCAAATGGTGGAACAGCAACACGCCGCCGACCGATCAACCAGTGCGCGACTGATGCAAAAAGGAAGGGCGCGTTGGCGGCGCCCTTCCTTTCATTCATTCAATGACAGTCGAAATCAGAAAACAGCTTTTGCTTCGGCTTCCTTCATCATCGCCTTCCTGACCATCGGGATCGGCGGCCCTCCATAAGACAGAAATTCGTCGTGGAACGCCTTCCACTTCGTCCGGTCACCCTTCGTCCAGTCGTCGCGCAGCTTGCGGATCATCAGCTTGCCCATCGTGTAGTTGAGATAGCCCGGATCATAGGTTCCGCGCGCCGCCTGCTGCTTGCTGTTGCCGGCGTCCTGATAGCATTCGGATTTGAACAGATCTTCAGACTGCGCCACCGTCATCCCGCGCGCATGCAGGCCAATGGCGGAAAGGTAGCGGCAATTGCGGAGCAGCGCGTTCGAAAGCTGCCCGACCTTCATCTCGGCTGCATCCTTGCCAACGGTTTCGCCAAGGCCAGCGTCCATCATCATTTCCTCGGTATAATGCGCCCAACCTTCTGCAAAGGCGTAGCCAACGAACAGCTTGCCAAAGATCGACTTCGATCTGTTGGCGTGGAGGAAGTTGAGGAAATGCCCCGGCCATACTTCGTGCACCGAAGTGCCGAGCAGGTCAAATTTGCCGGGAACGAACCCGTCCTGCGTCGCCTTGTCCCATGTCGGATCCGGGGGAGAGATATAATAGACCGACGGCAGCCCTTTTTCATATGGCCCCGGTATATCGATATAGGCCGAGTTCTGGCGATTGTACGGCGGTGATTCCTCGACCTTGGCTTCTTCCGTGCCGGGAATTGAGACAATGTCCTTGTCGATCAGGAACTGCTTGAGCGGCGGCAGCTGGCGGCGTGCCTCTGCGACCGGTCCATCGGCAGCCTTATTCGCGCCCATTTTATTCATGCAGTCCTGCATAGTCGCGCCCGGCGCATAGGTTGCACACGCAGTTTTCAGCGCGTCCTGATTGGCTTTCAGATCGCGGCGTCCGATTGCTTCCAGTTCATCGAGCGAGACATTCACGCCTTCGGTCTTCAGTACCATTTTGGAAAATTTGTCAGCACCAAGCGCATAGCCATCGACGGTTCCCGGTCTTGAGCCGATATAGGTCGCGACATCTTTCATCGCGGCAGCGGCTTTGGCTGCGGATTCGTCGAACTGATTCTGCAACGCTTCGTCCTTGACCTCGGCAAAGGCCTTCTTCGCATCGCCCCCATAATATTCGGCAAAACCGTTGAAACCCGCCTGCCCCAGCTTGACGTAGGTGGCGGGCAAAGGCAGTTTCAGGTTCGCCTTGATCTGTTCGGCGGCCTTCGGAACATTGTTCGCATATTGGATAAACGCCTTCATTCGTGTAGTTGGGTCGGTATAGGGCCGTGCAATATATACATTCGGATCGAGTGCTCCGAGATAGAATGCCGGGTTTTTGTATTGTCCCTGCGCATCCTCGAGCGCCCACAACTCACCCTCCATTACGTGCACCAAATAGTCGCGCTCGAACTTCTGAGCGTCAGTCAGATTGACATCAATTATCGCCTTTGCGTCGGCAATGGCTTTCTTGCGATAATCAATCATCGCGGTCAGGCCTTCGGGACTCCAGTCGGGTAACTTGCCGTCATATTCATGCTTGCCCTGATAGACGGCAAAGGTCGGCGTGATCCTGAAATAGCCGTCGAGGAACGTCTCCATGTAACCACCCCACGCACCTTTGCTATTAGCCGCATCCGCCGCTGTGTCGCCGTCTACCTTTTTGCATCCGCCGGTAATGCCGATCGCCACGACCGAGGCCGCGATTAAAAGATGCCTGAATTTCATTTCTGTACTCCCTGCCCTGTGATGACAGCGACGATGCACCCAAGCATATTGGTTGACCAGCGACTTTTCGACCAACGGCTGGCTGCTGCGGATAGATGAAATTGCACGCATCCAAGTTTGTCGCACGTTGCGTCGCGCTGACACAGTCGCTAGGCGCAACGCAGATGAACGGCCCGCACCCCTTTTCCTTTCCTGCCTATCGCGCTTACTGGATTTCTCGCTTTGTCGCAGTAATCGCGACGATGTCGATGGTCGTGATTATCGGGTGGCAGGTCTATGATATTGCACGCAGCGATTACGGGATGTCGCCCAAGGCGGCCGCTTTTCAACTCGGGCTTTTGGGGCTGGCGCAATTTATCCCTTTATTTGTCCTGACCCCGGTCGCCGGATGGGCAGCAGACCGTTTCGAGCGGCGAACGGTCGCGCGGCTGGCGAACATGATCGACCTAGGCGTCGCCGTGGCCTTGGGATTGCTAACGCTCTACGATGCGCTCAATCTGCCGATCCTGTTTTTGATGGCGGCACTCCACGGAATGGCGCGGGTCTTCGTCGGTCCAGCGATGAGTGCGATTGCACCCAATCTGGTGCCGCCAGAATCGCTGCCCCGGGCGATCGCGCTGAGTTCGATTGCATGGCAATCGGCATCGGTTATCGGTCCTGCGGCCGCCGGTTTCATGTATGCCGAAAATCCGGCAATGCCCTATTGGTTTGCAGCCGCTTTGCTTGGCCTTGCCAATATTTCACTGACATTCATTCCGCCTGTTCACCCGCCGGAAAATCCGGATCGACCGCATCCTGTGCGCCAAATGATCGAAGGATTGCAATACACATGGTCGGAACGCTTTTTGCTTGGCGCGATTACGCTCGACCTGTTCGCTGTACTGCTTGCAGGAGCAACTGCGTTGCTTCCGGTTTACGCACGCGATATTTTGCATGTCGGGCCCGAAGGACTTGGCCAGTTACGCGCCGCGCCTGCATTGGGGGCTGCAATCGTCGCCCTGTGGTTGGCTGTTAGGCCACTGCGCCATAACGTCGGCGCGAAAATGCTGTGGGCGGTGGTCGTCTTCGGCCTCGCCACCATCGGCTTCGGCTGGAGCCACGAGATTGGCGATCGTTTGTTCGGTAACGCGCGGATCGAACTTTTCGATGTAACCTCGTCGATGCTGATCGCTCTCGCCATGCTGGCAATCCTTGGCGCGTCTGACATGCTTTCAGTTTTCGTTCGCTCGTCGCTCGTCCAACTCAACACCCCCGACGACAAGCGCGGCAGGGTTAGCGCAATCTCGGGCCTCGCCATTTCCGCATCGAACGAACTGGGCGAACTGCAGTCCGGCTTTGCCGCGGCGTTGCTGGGTCCGGTTGGAGCGGTTGTTTTTGGCGGCGTTGGTGCCATAATGGTAACAGGCCTGTGGGCATTTTTATTCCCGGAACTCAAGCGCGCCAAGACATTCGAACCACAATTCAAGGAGAGAACCCCATGAAAGCCCAGTCTATCCTCGAAACCATTGGTAACAGCCCGCATATTCGGCTGAGTCGCATGTTTCCGGACGCAGAGGTCTGGATAAAGTCGGAGCGGTCCAACCCCGGTGGATCGATCAAGGACCGTATTGGTCTGGCCATGATCGAAGCCGCTGAAAAGGATGGCAGCCTGAAACCGGGCGGAACGATCATTGAGCCAACCTCGGGCAATACAGGTGTCGGCCTCGCGATGGTCGCGGCGGTCAAAGGCTATAAGCTCATACTTGTTATGCCTGAATCGATGTCGCTGGAACGGCGGCGGTTGATGCTGGCTTATGGTGCGAGTTTCGACCTGACGCCGCGTGAAAAAGGAATGAAAGGCGCCATCGAGCGCGCACTTGAACTTGTGTCGCAAACGCCGGGATCGTGGATGCCGCAGCAGTTTGAAAACCCTGCCAATATTGACGTGCATATCCGCACTACCGCACAGGAAATTCTTGCCGACTTCGCGGGCTCGCCGATCGATGCATTGATCACTGGTGTCGGCACCGGCGGCCACATCACTGGCTGCGCCGAGGTGTTGAAAAAGGCATGGCCGAGTTTGAAGGTATACGCGGTCGAGCCGACATTGTCTCCGGTCATTAGCGGCGGTCAACCGGGACCCCATGCCATCCAAGGCATCGGTGCCGGCTTTATTCCGGCCAATCTCCATACCGCACTGCTCGATGGGGTTATCCAGGTCGATCCCGATGCTGCGAAAGAAACCGCGCGCCGTGCTGCACGCGAAGAAGGGATGCTGGTTGGCATTTCATCAGGTGCGACGTTAGCCGCAATCGAACAAAAACTGCCAGACCTGCCCGCAGGTAGCCGTGTGCTCGGCTTCAATTACGATACCGGCGAACGCTATCTGTCGGTTCCAGATTTTCTGCCTGTTGAATAGAGAAAAAGTGCCGGGAATGACCATATCCCGGCACCTTCCATGCACCAGAGCGTATCTGGTTACCGCGTCTTAGGCTTAGTGTCGGGCTTGCCGTCGCGGTCATCATCGAACTTGTCCGGTTTGCCATCGCCGTTGACGTCCCATGCATCGGGCGTGCCATTCCCATCTCTATCCCAGGCATCGGCTTTGCCATCTTCGTTGGAGTCGATTGTAGGGGGCAACACCGTCCCTTCGGGCGCCGGTGCCGGTGCGGATTGCGCATAGGCGCCGCCGCAGATGGAAAGTGCTGTAAGCGCGGTTATGAGCGAGAGTGCAACCCTCTTGTTCGGTTGTGACATTGGATGCTCCTGTAAGCCAACCCCCTGTCTGAAAACACGTTCTCCTGTTTTGACCAGCAACGCCACCGGCTTGCGGTGGCGTGAAAGTTGCAACGGCTGAAAGGAAAGTGCTTTTCGCATCACCGCTCAACAAGAGGGTTATGCCGCGTTACGGGCACCCTGAATACCGCCAAGGAAGCTGCGGATAGACTGATCGAGCGAGCCAACGGTGTTGGAAACCGATTTGCTTGCTGACAACATCTCAGAGGACTTCAGAATAGCTGCCGATGCCGATATGTCCGCGCTATTGATGCTGGATACCATGATGGAGAGCTCCGCAGTTGCCGTTGCGATTTTCTCGTTGACCTGAATTATCGCCGTCGCCTGATCATCCATACCGCCGGCCACCAAATTCGACTGCTCAGCCAGCGTGTTGACGACGTTCAACACCTCACCGAATGCATCGGTGACCGCGCTATTGGCGCTTTCCATTGTTCGGATTTGCGAGGAAATCTCTTGCGCGGCTTCGCGTGTCGAGCGCGCAAGCGCTTTCACTTCTTCTGCCACCACCATGAAACCCCGCCCCGCTTCTCCAACGCGAACTGCCTCAATCGACGCATTTAGCGCAAGCATGTTTGTCTTGTGAGCAACCTTAGCGATCAGATCCAGCATAGAGCTGGCTTTTCCGGTTGCCGTCTCGAAGTCGGACATACGCGCTTTGGCAACATCGACACGTGTCACGGCATCACGCGCCATCTCCTTGGCTTCACCAAGCGAGCGGGTATAGCCTTGTAACTGGGCGGCTACGGCCTGAACCTCCGGTGCCACTGCTTCGACCGAGCGACGAATTTCATTGGCAGCAACCGCGGCAGCGGATGCTTCGCGCTGTACCCCACTGGCACTGGTCGCCATTGACGATGCTTCACGATCCATCTGCTCGGCAGCTGCACGCGAACCCAGCAGCAGGCTGGACATTTGATGTTCCATTTGCGCAGCAAGCTTGCCAACGGCCTCGCGCTCCAGTTCTTGCGCCTGCGACTGCTGTTGCAATGCCTGTGTCAACAGTTCGCCATTCTCCCGCTTGACGCGATCAACGGTTTCTTCAAGTTCGGCACGGGCGCGTATCCGCTCCGCATCGACCTCGCCACTCATATCGACAAAATTCTGCAATGCTCCGGCGATGACGCCGATGTCATTCTTGTATTCCGTTCCGGGAACGTCCGACGTGTAATCGCCAAGCGACATAAGGTCGAGCCGCTGGCTGATCTGGCGCAATCCGCTGGTAATTGCAGCAATTACCAGCCCTGCAAGAATAATGGCAGTTAACAGGACCAATCCGCAAACCGCCAATGCAGAATAGATTTCATTGCTAACGCGGTCTATCCGGCTTTCAACCGAACGATCGAGTGCATCGGCCGCGGTGTTCCAGCTCATCCGATTGGCGTCCACCAATACCCAATAGCTGCTCCATAAATCCTCCGACGCGACAAACTTGTTTGCCGCTGTCACGGTCGCGTTGATCGAACCCAAAAAGTTGCTGCGCGCAAGTGTGCCGTTGGTATTGCCCTTAATCGCGCTCAACGCCGATGATTGCAGATCACGCGCTGCATCGCTTAACCGGTGGCGTGATATCTGCACCACTGGATTACGCGGGTCATTCGTCATTTGCCGAACATCTCGCAACTCACGTGCTGCGCGCGCCAGCCGACGTGATTTCAGGACTACAATGTCCATCAGGTAATAGCTTTCAAGTTCGGGATCGAGGATCAATCCTGACTGATCGCCAATGCGTGTTACCAGCGCATCATATGTCGGTCGCGGGTCAGCCGCATAGCCGTCAGCCAGCTTCTGCAATTTGCCCAGTACGGCGTCAAACTGCTTCTCGGTGCCCGATTCTTTAGCGTAACCATGAAATCTTTTTGCCCGGTTCAACTTGTTCCAGGCCGCTGAGGCCTTGCTTTTTATAGCCGCGGGTTCGACCGGCGGGCTGATGATAAAATGCCCCACCGGCTCCAGCTGGCGCAGCAGCTTAACGCCGTGCAGTTCTTGCCGTGCAATTTCGATACTGTTTCGGCTTGCGCTGACAAAATAATATCCCATCACCAAAGCAGGGATCAGCCCAAACAGCAAAATCAGCGAGAGCGTGAAGCCGATGGGCGCACCGACGAGGCGGACGCGAATTTGGTGAAGGCCAGTTTTCTCCATTACTGGATCTGGTAGAACTTTGAATTTAAAATATGGTAAAGAGGGATTTAACCTTCTTTAATATATTCAAGCAACCGCGAACATATCCGGCTCCAGCGCCATGATAGCCTCGCTGCCCGCCTCGATCTTGCGGCGCAGAGCACCGCAATCGGGCATGAAGCGCTCGGCAAAATAGCGCGCTGTCACCAGCTTGGTTTCGTAAAACGCAGCGTTACCCGTTTCCGCGTTCAACGCCCTTTGAGCAGCTTCGGCCATCCGCAGCCATTGCAGACCCAGTGCTACGATTCCCATAATGTGCATATAATGATGCGCGCCTGCGCCGACATTGTTCGGGTTCGCCATGCCGTTCTGCATGAACCACATGGTCGCGGCCTTCAGCTCGCTATTGGCTTTTTCCAGACGCCCTGCCAGATCCGCCAACGGCCCAGCTTTCGCCGAAGCACATTCCTCATCGACCACCTTGAAGAACGCCTGCACCGCGCGCCCGCCATTTTGCGCGAGCTTGCGGCCAACGAGGTCCATCGCCTGCACGCCATTGGTACCCTCGTAGATCATCGCAATCCGTGCATCGCGGACATATTGCTCCATGCCCCATTCGCCGATGTAGCCGTGCCCGCCATAAACCTGCTGCGCATTGGTCGCGACCTCATAGCCCTTGTCGGTGCCATAGCCCTTGATGACCGGCGTCAACAACGAGAGCAGGTCGTCGGCCATTTGCCGCTCTTCCTCGGTCTGCGCGTGATGCAGCAAATCGGCTTGCAAAGCACCCCACAGGCACAAAGCGCGCATCCCCTCGGTGAATGACTTAGAATCCATCAGCATCCGACGTACGTCGGGGTGAACAAACAACGTGTCGGCCTTCTGGTCGAGATCCTGCGGCCCAGTCAGCGCCCGGCCCTGACGGCGGTCATGCGCATAATGCACCGCATTCTGGTAAGCGACCTCAGCGATACCCAATCCTTGCTGCCCCACGCCAAGCCGCGCAATATTCATCATGATGAACATCGCGGCGAGGCCCTTATTCTCCTCGCCCACCAGATATCCAGTCGCGCCGTCATAATTCATCACGCAGGTCGAGTTACCGTGGATGCCCATTTTATGCTCGATCGAACCACAAGACACCGCGTTACGTGCGCCCAAAGATCCATCGTCATTCACCATGAACTTCGGCACGATGAATAGCGAAATACCCTTCACGTTGTCCGGCGCATCCGGCGTTTTCGCCAACACCAGATGGATGATATTCTCGGTAAGGTCATGCTCGCCGGACGAGATGAAAATCTTCATACCAGTCAAGGCGTAAGAGCCATCGCCGTTCGGAACTGCCTTGGTGCGGATAAGCCCCAGATCGGTGCCGCAATGCGGCTCGGTCAGGTTCATCGTGCCGCCCCATTTGCCCGAAATCATGTTCGGCGCGTACTTTGCTTTCAACTCGTCGCTGCCCTTGACGAGGATCGCGGACACAGCGCCGTGAGTAAGCCCCGGATACATCGCGAATGCCATATTCGAGCTCGCCATATATTCTTCGAACGCCATTGAGACGATGTGAGGCATCCCCTGCCCACCAAATTCTTCGGGCGCCGACAATGTGCCCCAGCCCGCATCGCAATATTGCGCATATGCTTCCTTGAAGCCATCAGGCGTAGTCACGCTACCATCCGCGTGCCGCGTGCAGCCTTGCAAATCGCCAATCTGGTTGAGCGGAAACAACACGCCCTCGACAAATTTCGCACCCTCGCCAAGAATCGCCTCAATCATATCGGCGCTGGCATTTTCGAAACCGGGCAGATTGGCAAAACGTTCGATGCCCAACACTTCATTGATGACAAACTGGGTATCGCGAACGGGGGCTTGATAACTGGGCATGATATGTCCTTCGACGGGTAGGTGTATTCGGCTTCAGGCAGCAGCCGATTTTTCTGACGCTTCGACGTTTTCGACTGTTGCAACAAAGTCGGTCAATTCTTTGATCGCGCTTTCTATATCGTCGCGTTGCGCCTTCAACAGGTCGATACGGTCACGGCATTTCTCGATGGTGACACGCCGCTGAATATTTCGGCCATCGTTAAGGTCATACAGGTCAATCATCTCGCGAATTTCGGCTAGGCTAAAGCCCACACGCTTGGCACGCAATATCCACGCCAACCGTGCGCGGTCACGCTTTGAATAAATTCGAGCAAGTCCCATTCGCTCCGGCGAAATCAAACCCTGATCTTCATAGAAACGCAGCGCGCGAGCGGTAACGTCAAATTCGTTCGACAAATCGGAAATGGTGAAGGATTCGCGGTTAAACGCATCGGGCGTATCGATGGTGGCATCGGCCCGACCTTCACTGCGCGTAATAATGTCCATAATGACGCCTACCCTCTTCGTTGCACTAACGTCACTACTTTACGTTAGCGTAAACGTCAATCAGGGATTTCGCCTCAGTGTTCTAGCTTCACATTGTTATAGGCTTCGGCGGCGACGCTGGAGGAATTACCATTGGATCGACAACTAGCGGTGGCGCCTGCACGACAGGCGGTTCAATAACCGGAACAGGCTTCGGCTCTGGACGCTTTGCCGGCGTTGCTGTGTCCTTCAACACCACCACTTCCTGCCCCATCTGAGTCGCTTCGTACAGAGATTTGGCGAAGGCGCGTGGCAGGCGGATGCAGCCGTGCGACGCAGGGTATCCTGGAAGCTGCCCTGCATGCATCGCAATTCCATCCCATGTCAGTCGCTGCATGAACGGCATCGGCGCATTACTATACAGGTTGGATTTGTGGTCGATATTCTTCTGCAGGATATTGAAAACACCCGTCGGCGTTTCCTTCCCCTTTTTGCCCGACGAAATCGTGCTGAACCCCAGCAACTTGTCGTTCTGGAACACATAGATCCGCTGGATGTCGAGCACGACGACAATTTTCATCGGACCTTCATAAAGATCTTGCTGCTCCCAAACGAACTGGCCGGGTCTGAGCGAATCCGTCGGGCCTTTTTTCTTTGCTGTTTTGGGCGCGGGTGTCGGAACGGGCACAGGTGCGGGCGCGATTACCGGCGGCGGAGTTACCGCTGGACCGTTCAGCGGCGGATCCGGAACAAGGACGGGCGGGCTTACGAGTTCCGAAGGCGTGGATTGAACCGCTGCTGGTGAATTGGCCTGCGCCATCACCGGCGCAGCGATCGCCAGCATGATAGCAGTCTGCAAAATGCGAATGCTCGCACGAAACTTCATGGAAAATGCCCCTGAAAAAATATCAATGCCGAGTGCGACCGGCGTTTATCAAGCTTCATATAGCAAGCATCTCAATCGGTTTCGACCGGATTTTGTGCCTGATGGCTGTCGGTAACAAAAATATTCGCGCCTAACCGTCCCCATTTTGCGTCGAAACGCCAATTCGAAGCCTTTTGGTAAGGAGTCTAAGCCACTATCTAGGATGCAATGAAAAGAATGGGCCGCCGACAGTTTATGCAGACCGCTATTGCGGGTGGAGCAATTTTTGCGACGCCTTCAACGGCCAGCGAGATAATTTTCGTCCCCGGTATCGGGAATTCAAACAACGCGGGACCCTCCCCACTTTTATTGAATCGCGCGAAGTCAGCGATCGATTTGCACAAATCCCGCGTTCGAAACCGGGATTTGCTGGCAATTGCCGACTTTTCCAAACCATCGCGCGACCCACGTTTTTATCTCGTGAATTTACAAAGCGGCCGATCAACGACTTTTCTCGTAGCGCACGGAAAGGGATCGGACCCCGCACATAGCGGGTGGGTAAAGAGCTTTTCGAATGCACCTGGATCCGAAGCGACGTCGTCGGGCAGCTACATCGTGGGTGAAGGCTATATCGGCGAACACGGCCCATCGCGTCGCTTAGCGGGCCTTGATGCCCAAAACGACCAAGCCGAAGCGCGTGCTATCGTTATTCATCCCGCTTGGTACGTCAGCCAAGCTATGATTGCCGAGCAGGGCAAGATCGGCCGGAGCCAAGGCTGCTTCGCTTTTTCGGAGAATGACATCGGACAAATATTGCAGCGACTAGCGCCCGGCACATTGCTTTACGCCGATAAAGTTTAACCGCTAACTCCGGTTCCCCGACTTAAACACGCCGCAGCTGATACGTTTCCCGCTATTACCGCTCGGGTCAGTCAAATAATCGTCAGCCTTTTCATGGATCACCAGCGCCGCGCCATCGGCGTCGAGCAAACCGCCATCGCCTTCGAGAATGAAGTCTGGCAATTTATATTCAAGAGTCAGTTTCTTGTCGGGTCCAGCAACAACATTGGGCAGATCGCCGCGATGCGCGCCCATCGGATTATCACGGCCATGCTGTTTCATGCCGGGGTTCCAATGCGGCCCTGCGCTGGTAAAGTCAGGCCCCTGGCATTTTCCGACGCTATGAATATGCATGCCGTATGCGCCCGGAGCAGGTGCCTCGCCTGAAAGGCTCAAAAATATACCGTCGCCGCGTTTCGATATTGTCGCGACCCCGGCCCATGCGCCGTCGGCGCGCGACAAATCTACCGTTATGACTTCAGATATCGCTTTGGTGTTAGTAGTCTGCATTGTCGAGCAGCTTGCAATTACGGGAATGACGAGGATCGGCAGCAACTTATGCATGACATTCTCCTGAATTGAGATGGTACACACCAGACCATATCGATAACCGCGCCACGCTCAAATTGTTTCGCTTTTAATAGGCCCATTCTCTTTGTCGGACGCCCTGTGCGTAGAGTAACGCTGTCAAATCATTATACCGGATCGAGAAATTGGCGGCTTCCGCCAATTGCGGGCGCGGATGATAGCCCGCACCCAATCCGTTTCCGGCTACGGCGGCAGAAATCATCGGCAAGTCATTCGCGCCATCACCGACGGCCAACGCCAAATCCATCTCTATGCCCTTTGCCGCCACTGCCGCCTGCAAAACCGCGCGCTTGGTTGCTGCATCGACAATATCGCCCGATAGCGCACCGGTCAGCTTTCCATCGATTATCTCGAGCACATTGGCATGAACTTCGGCCAAACCGATCATGCCTGCGACCGGACCAGTAAAGCTGGTAAAGCCACCCGACACCAGCACGGTATGCGCACCCCAACCTGCCATCGTGCGGACCAGCGTCTCTGCACCGGGCATAGGTCGGACGCGCTCTGATAGGCATTGCGCTAATACCTGCTCATCAAGCCCCGCGAGCAAGGCAACACGCGCCTTCAAAGCTTCGACAAAATCGAGTTCACCCGCCATAGCGCGCTCGGTGATCGCAGCGATTTCGGCTTTGATACCGGCATAGTCCGCCAGCTCGTCGATGCACTCGACGGCTATCATCGTGCTGTCCATGTCAGACACAAGCAGCATCTTGCGGCGGTTGTCGGATGGCTGCACTGCGACATCGAAACTTGCTTCCAATGGCGCCAGCGCAGCGCGGGCGTTTGCGATATCGCCTTCAAATCCGATATCGACCGCCTTTCCCGGCTCCAGCCATTCGATTTCAGCCGGCGTGCAGCCGGCCGACGCCAACCGGTCGCATGCGTCGGAAATACTTCCGCTTGTCAGCTCATCTGCTGCTATTAACGTTGAGATGGGCATGCCGAATCCTGAAGCCAAACCGAAGCTGGCGCTTATTGCTGGTCCCACCGCAAGCGGCAAGACCGCATTGGCGCTGCACTTGGCCAAATCGCGAAATGTCGTGATTATCAATGCTGACAGCGCACAAGTTTATGCAGATCTACCTGTTTTGAGCGCTCAGCCCACACCCGCGGAACAAGCCAGCGTACCGCACCGGCTGTTCGGTTATCTTGACGGACGCAGTATTTGTTCGGCGGCGCGGTGGGCGGCTGATGCAAAAATTGCGATTGCCAACGCGCATGACAACGGAAGCTTGCCTGTACTCGTCGGCGGGACTGGCTTATATTTGCGTACATTATTGGACGGCATTGCCCCGATACCAGAGGTCGATCCAGATCTGCGCGCTAACATCCGCGCACTCCAGGTGGCGGATGCATATGCTGCGCTTAGGATAAAGGACCCACTGGTGGCGGCCGCGCTTGCGCCTGCAGATAGCAGCCGCATCACCCGCGCGCTTGAGGTCATCGAAAGCACGGGGCGCAGCATTGCCGACTGGCGCAAAGACAAGGTCGGCGGCATAGCGGTCGAGATTGCGCTTCACCCTCTGGTTCTGTTGCCTCCGCGAGACTGGCTATACGCGCGGTGCGATGCACGCTTCGATGCAATGATGTCTGGCGGGGCAGTCGAAGAGGTCGAAGCGTTTCTGTCCCGCGGCCTACCCACCAACGCCCCGATCATGCGTGCTATCGGTGTTCCGGAAATTTCGGCCATGTTGTCAGAAAAAATATCGCGCGACGAGGCCATAAAGTTGGGCAAAATCGCCACTCGCCAATATGCGAAACGGCAGTTCACTTGGTTCCGCAATCAATCTCCCGCCAACTGGTCGCGATGGGAGCGAGAAATAAATGATTCAAATATGCATAATATTGAAACTATATTACGTTATTTATAGTTGACATGCCATTTTCGAACCTTTAGCCAGCCCGCTCTTGCGAACTCTATTGCGCTGCAACATAGGGCCTGAACCAAGTTTTTGAGGATAAAAAAGTGCCCGAAAAATCCGGTGCAGAGATATTGATTGACGGCCTAATCGAGCAGGGCGTGGATACCGTATTCGGCTATCCGGGCGGTGCCGTGCTGCCGATTTACGACGCGCTGTTCCAACAGAAGAAGATCAAGCACGTCCTCGTCCGCCACGAAGCTGGTGCAGCACATGCCGCCGAAGGCTATGCCCGCTCGACCGGCAAACCGGGCGTCGTGCTGGTAACCTCCGGCCCAGGAGCGACGAATGCGGTGACGGGCATCGCGGATGCTTTTCTGGACTCGATCCCGCTGATCGTCATCACCGGTCAGGTATCAACATTATTGATCGGCACCGACGCCTTTCAAGAAGCAGATACAGTTGGCATTACCCGGCATTGTTCGAAGCATAATTACCTCGTCAAAGACCCGGCGGACCTTGCCGCAACGGTGCGTGAGGCATTCGCCATCGCGACCAAAGGCCGTCCTGGCCCAGTGGTCATAGACATCCCAAAAAACGTCCAGGTCGCGACCGCGCCAACGGATATCAAAAGCAACGCGCCGCAGCGCTTCCATCCTGCTGGAGAAGCCGAATATGCGGCGATCAACAAGGCGGTCGAACTGCTCGCCAATGCGAAAGCCCCAATCCTTTACACAGGTGGCGGAATCATCAACTCCGGCCCAGATGCCAGCGCAGCCTTGCGCGAACTCGCCGAACTGAGCGGCGCGCCGGTTACATCCACACTGATGGGTCTCGGCGCATATCCGGCCTCGGGGGACGCGTGGCTCGGCATGCTTGGCATGCATGGCACTTATGAAGCCAACATGGCGATGAACCAATGCGACATTATGTTGTGTCTCGGCGCGCGGTTCGACGACCGTATTACCGGACGGCTCGATGCGTTCTCGCCTGATAGTATCAAGGTCCATGTCGATATCGATCGCAGCTCTATCAACAAGACGGTTCGTGTCGACCTACCCATCGTTGCCGACGTCGGCACCGCCATCCGACAGATGATCGACGTATGGAAAGGCCGCAAGGTCAAGCCGCAGCCGCTGACAGAATGGTGGTCCAAAATCAAAGGCTGGCGCGCCGTCGAATGCCTGAATTATCCCGCCAGCACCGCCGAAATTATGCCGCAATATGCTATTGAACGGCTCTACGCGGCGACCAAGGACAAAGCCCCGATCATCACCACCGAGGTTGGCCAGCACCAGATGTGGGCGGCGCAGCATTTCCATTTCGAAGGCCCGAACAAATGGCTCACCAGCGGTGGCCTCGGCACTATGGGATACGGAATGCCCGCCGCCATCGGTGCGCAGATGGGTAATCCAGACGCGCTGGTTATCGACATTGCCGGTGAAGCGTCGATCCAGATGAACATCCAGGAAATGGGCACCGCGACGCAATATCGCCTGCCCATCAAGGTCTTCATCCTCAACAATGAATGGATGGGGATGGTCCGCCAGTGGCAGGAACTGACCTATGAAAGCCGTTATTCGGAAAGCTATTCGGATAGCCTGCCCGACTTTGTCGCGCTCGCCGAAGCTTACGGTTGGAAAGGCATCCGCTGCGAAGACCCAGCGAAACTCGATGCCGCCATCGCCGAAATGCTAGCGTATGATGGCCCGGTCATGTTCGATTGCCGTGTGTCCAAAAAGGCCAACTGCTTCCCGATGATACCGTCAGGCGCTGCGCATACCGAGATGATCCTTCATTCCGACGAAGTTTCGGGTACGATGGATGACGAAGCAAAGGCGCTTGTCTAATGCATATCAAAGAAGAACTCGCCGAGCGCCATGTGCTCACACTGACCGTCGATAACGAGGCGGGTACGCTGGCGCGGATCGCGGGGATGTTCACCTCGCGCGGTTATAACATCGACAGCCTGACCGTGGCTGACATTAGCGAAGACCATGCGACAAGCCGAATTACCATCGTCACCCGAGGCCCGCCGCCAGTTATCGACCAGATTATTGCGCAGTGTGAACGTCTGGTACCGGTGCACAAGGTAACCGACCTTACCGAGGAAGGGCCACATGTCGAGCGCGAGCTCGCATTAGTCAAAGTCAGCGGCACCGGCGACCAGCGCGTCGAAGCGATGCGGCTGGCCGATATTTACCGTGCCCGCGTCATCGATGCGACGGTCAACAGCTTCATTTTTGAAATCACCGGCGGACCGGATAAGATCGACACGTTCGTGACATTGATGCGCGAAGTTGGGTTGGTTGAGGTTGGGCGGACGGGAATTGTCGGCCTGATGCGCGGCCGCGAAGCAAGTTAAAACACAAGGGAAAGCGAATATCATGAAGGTTTATTACGACGCCGATTGTGACCTCGGCCTGATCAAGGACAAGAAGGTCGCGATTGTCGGCTATGGCAGCCAGGGCCATGCCCATGCCCAGAATTTGCGCGACAGCGGCGTGGCTGATGTTGCGATTGCGCTGCGTGCTGGCTCTGCGACCGCGAAGAAGGCCGAGGCCGCTGGCTTCAAGGTTCTCGCCAATGCCGACGCCGCGGCATGGGCAGACATCCTGATGATCCTTGCGCCGGACGAGCATCAGGCTGCGATCTACGCTGACGATCTGCATGCCAATATGAAGCCCGGTGCTGCGCTAGCCTTTGCGCACGGCCTCAATATCCATTTTGGCCTGATCGAACCACGCGCCGACGTCGATGTCATCATGATCGCGCCCAAGGGCCCCGGCCACACTGTGCGCAGCGAATATCAAAAGGGCGGCGGCGTACCCTGTCTGATTGCCATCGCGCAGAACGCTAGCGGCAACGCGCATGAAATAGCGCTTGCCTATGCCAGCGGTGTCGGCGGCGGACGCAGCGGTATCATTGAAACCAACTTCCGTGAGGAATGCGAAACCGATTTGTTCGGCGAGCAAGCCGTGCTGTGTGGCGGCATCACGCACCTGATCCAGGCAGGGTTCGAGACGCTGACCGAGGCAGGCTATGCACCCGAAATGGCCTATTTCGAATGCCTGCATGAAACCAAGCTAATCGTCGATCTGCTGTATGAAGGCGGGATTGCCAACATGCGTTATTCGATCTCGAACACCGCAGAATATGGCGACATCACCACCGGCCCTCGGATAATCACCGATGAGACAAAAGCGGAGATGAAGCGCGTGCTTGCCGACATACAGTCAGGTCGGTTCGTGAAGAATTTCGTCCTCGACAACCGCGCTGGCCAGCCCGAACTCAAGGCCGCGCGCAAGGCCGCAGCAGCCCACCCAATCGAAGCGACCGGAGCCAAGCTGCGCGCGATGATGCCGTGGATTGCGAAGAACAAGCTGGTCGATCAGGCGAAAAACTAAACTTTTTCCCGCCTTGACAGTTCAAGGGGAGGCATCGACATTGATGCTTCCCCTTTTTAATGACTGGAGCGTCCCCCAATGCGTAAACTTCTTTTGGCCCTTCCGCTGTTCGCCGCAGTCCCGCTCATCGCCCAAAGCGCGCCGCAGGTACCCGGAACGATGGACGTCGCCCGCGTTACCGCCGGAACTTACAACACCGACCCCGGCCATACCCTGATCGGCTGGCGCGTCAGCCATTTTGGCTTCAACGATTATTTCGGCATTTTCGGCGACGCTACCGGCACGCTGATACTTGACCCGAAGAAACCCAATGCCGCAAAGGTCGATATTACCATTCCCGTTGGCAAGGTCACGACCGCCAGTTCTGACCTGACCGGTCACCTGCTCCGCGTGGGCAAGGACGGCGGAAAGCCTGACTTTTTTGGACCGGCCCCCGCGGACGCCAAGTTCGTCTCGACAAGCGTCATCGCGAAGGGCACCACTGCCAAGATTACTGGCAACCTGACGCTCAATGGCGTTACCAAGCCCGTCGTACTCGACACCAAATTTTCAGGCGCTGGCAATAACCCGTTCAGCAAGAAAGCCACGGTCGGCTTTCATGCCATAACGACCATCAAGCGCAGCGATTTCGGCATCGGCTATGCCGTTCCGATGATCTCCGACAATGTCGTGCTTGATATCAGCGTCGCCTTCGAAAAGGCGAGCTAAGACCTAACCAAGATATCGCGCGTCGAGGCTTGCCTTCGCCGCGCGATATTCGGCCTCCAGCTGATCGACATATTCGGCCACGGTCTTGACCGCCTTGACCGCGCCAATGCCTTGGCCCGATCCCCAGATATCCTTCCAAGCCTTAGCTTCGCTATTGCCGCCCGAACCGAAGTTCATCGTCGAAATATCGCCTTTGGGCAGATTGTTCGGGTCCATTCCCGCGCGCTCGATCGACTGGCGAAGATAATTTCCGCTGACGCCGGTGAACAGGTCGGAATAGACAATGTCCGACGCCTTCGCCTCGACGATGTTTTCCTTGTACCCCTCGACCGCATTCGCCTCTTTGGTCGCGATGAACGCGCTGCCGATATAGGCCAGATCCGCCCCCATCGCCTGCGCCGCCAGCACCGAAGCACCATGCGCAATCGAGCCCGACAGTGCCACCGGACCGTCAAACCATTCGCGAATTTCGCGCATTAATGCAAAAGGCGAAGTGACCCCTGCGTGACCGCCTGCGCCTGCCGCAACAGGAATAAGGCCATCAGCACCCTTCTCGATTGCCTTATGCGCGAAGCGGTCGTTAATCACGTCATGCAGCACAATCCCGCCCCAGGAATGCACCGCATCATTCAACTCGACCTGCGCGCCCAGCGACGTAATCGTAATCGGTACCTGCCATTTGCCGCAGATCGCGATGTCTTCCTGCAGACGGTTGTTCGATTTATGCACGATTTGATTGACGGCATAAGGCGCAGCCGGGCGATCGGGGTTGTCACGGTTGTGCGCTGCCAGTTCTTCGGTAATCTGATGCAACCATTCGTCGAGTTGGCTTGCCGGACGCGCATTGAGCGCTGGGAACGAGCCCACAACGCCCGCTTTGCACTGCGCGATAACCAGTTCGGGACCGGAGACGATGAACAACGGCGAGCCAATAACCGGCAGCCGGAGTTTGTCAAAAATTGCCGGAAGCGTCATGCGTCGAATCCTCTCTTAATTGCTTGCTTAAATATGGGTTAGCCCCTGCAATGAGTGGCTGTCAAACGGCGGATGCGCGTGCCGCTTTCCCTAGCGTCAGCTTTGGCCCTCATGATTAGTCCGTTGCAGCGACAACTCAACGGCAGCGCGGTCTCATTAGATTATGCCTTTGGTTATAGCCATTGATTCAGTGTGACTTTTATCATTTCATCCCATATGTCATGCGGTGTAACAAACGGTTATCATAGAAAAGTTTGTTCAACGAAAGCGTAACACTCCGGGTCGCAACCTTGGGGGGACGTTCGACGATGGCACGCCAATACAAGGCGTTTATCAGTTACAGTTGGTCCGACAAGAAATGGGCGGGCTGGCTCCACCACGCGCTTGAAACCTATCACACCCCAAAAGAACTGGTCGGCCAGCCGACAGCATCGGGAGGCACCGTCCCGGCGCGACTTCATCCGATTTTCAAGGACCGCGAAGAGGAAGCGGCGGGTCACGGTATTACCGCCGCAATCGAAGCCGGCATGGGTGCGTCCGAGTATCTCATCGTCGTCTGCTCGCCACGATCGGCAAAATCCGAATGGGTGAGCAAGGAGATAGCGTGGTTCAAACGCAACCGCGATCCACATAAAATATTGGCCGTCGTCGTCGATGGCGAGCCCGGCGCCAGCTTCATGCCGGACCGAAAGGATGAAGAGTGTTTTCCGCAAGCCTTATTGTTCGA
>JANNQI010000023.1:0-145463 GCA_031400695.1 Sphingomonadales bacterium
ACCGTTTCGGTCCCAACGGGTCTGCGGCTGTGGTCGCCTTCAGTAGCCGGATGGCGGTACGGATGCAGTCCGGGTATTTATATAGTTACGCGCTGGTAATGTTGCTCGGCTTGGTCGCGGCGGTCAGCTGGATGATGGTGAGAGCATAATGAACGCCGGAAGTATCCCCATTCTCTCGATTATGCTGGCTGTGCCGATGCTAGCGGCGATTGCATGCCTGTTTGCGCGGGCGGAAATGGCGCGCATCGTCGCGCTGACGGCGACGTTGTTCAACTTGGCGTTGGGCCTGTGGCTATGGGTCAGTTACGATCCTGCTGGTCAACAATGGCAGTTTACCGAAAGCGCTTCTTTGTTCGGCCCAATAGGCTGGAAGCTCGGAATTGACGGCATATCGCTGACGCTGATCATGCTATCGGTATTCCTGATGCCAATCTGCATTGGCGCAAGCTGGCGATCAATCACTACTCGCGTAGGCGAATATATGGCGGCGTTCTTGCTGATGGAAACGCTGATGATCGGCGTATTCGCGGCGCAGGATTTGATGCTGTTCTACATCTTCTTCGAAGCAGGCCTCATCCCGATGTATCTCATCATCGGCATTTGGGGCGGTGCGGAACGGATTTACGCGTCCTACAAATTCTTCCTCTACACGCTGCTGGGCTCGGTCGTGATGCTGATTGCGATGCTGTGGATGATTCAGTTTGCAGGCACTGCCGATATCCCGATATTGCTCAACACCGATTTCCCGGTCGATGCCCAAAAATGGCTATGGCTGGCGTTCTTCGCATCATTTGCGGTCAAAATGCCGATGTGGCCAGTTCATACGTGGCTGCCGGACGCGCACGTTCAGGCGCCGACAGCGGGCTCGGTGATATTGGCGGGCGTGTTGCTGAAGATGGGCGGCTACGGGTTCCTGCGCTTCTCGCTGCCGATGTTCCCCGAAGCGAGCGCGAACTTCATTCCTTTAGTGTTCGGCCTGTCGATGGTTGCGGTGGTTTATACGTCACTCGTCGCTTTGGTGCAAAATGACATGAAGAAGCTGATCGCTTATTCTTCCGTCGCCCATATGGCGATTGTGACGGTCGGGCTGTTCACGTTTAACCAACAGGGCATTGAAGGCGCGATTATCGTGATGCTTAGCCATGGTTTGGTATCTGGCGCGCTGTTCTTGTGCGTTGGCGTTATCTACGACCGACTGCATACCCGCGAGATTAATCGCTATGGCGGGCTTTCCATCAATATGCCGAAATATGCTTTACTGTTCATGCTATTTACGATGGCGAGTGTCGGGCTTCCCGGGACCAGCGGCTTCGTAGGCGAATTTCTGAGCTTGGCTGGAGCGTATAAGGTTTCGACTTGGGCGACGCTCATCACAACCACAGGCATCATCCTCGGCGCTGGCTATATGCTCTACCTCTACCGCCGCATCGCATTTGGCGCACAGGTCAATGCCGATGCCGCCGCGATGCCCGATATGGATAGCCGAGAAATGTGGTTGTTGGCACCGATAGCGGTCGCTGTCATATGGATGGGTGTCTATCCTGAGACATTCCTCGCTCCAATCCGCCGCGATGTGGCGACAATTGTGGCGCGTGTCGAAAGGGCCGCACCTGCTGGCGATAGTAAATTGAAACCGAATGATCCAACCACCGCGAAATATCGCGTCGGCGGCCATGCGCAAGAAAAAGCGGCTGAGGGGAGCCAGCACTGATGGATCTGAACGCCTCCCTTTATCTCGTCCGGCCCGAAGCTATTCTCAGCTTTTCGGCGCTCGCGCTTTTGTTGGTTGCAGCATGGCGGAGCGAAGCGGGTAGGCTGGTCAGCATTTTGGCTGTCGCTGCTCTGGTCGGCGCAGGCGCATATGTGGTGCATTTCCTTTGCGCTGACACAAACGCGCTCGCATTCGATGGCCTGTTCGGAAATGACGCCTTTGGAAATTTCTCAAAAATCCTCATCTATGTGGCCGCGGCAATATCATTGATGATCGCGCCGCGCTTCCTTGAGCAGGCTGGAGCGATGCGGGCCGAGTATCCTGTGCTCATATTGCTGGCGGTAACCGGCATGGGCATCATGGTGTCCGCCACCGATCTGATTACGCTTTATATCGGCCTCGAACTCAACAGTCTCGCGGCTTACGTCCTAGCCAGCTTCGTGCGCAGCGATGGGCGTTCTGCAGAAGCCGGGCTAAAATATTTCGTACTTGGCGCTCTCGCCAGCGGTATCCTTCTGTTCGGCATGTCGTTGCTTTACGGGTTTACGGGTTCGACCAGTTTTGCAGCAATTGGTACGGCGCTGGACGGCGAAATCAGCCTTGGCATGATCTTCGGTATTGTTTTTGTGCTATCGGGCCTCGCGTTCAAGATTAGCGCAGCGCCATTCCACATGTGGACGCCAGATGTCTACGAAGGCGCGCCTACACCCGTCACTGCCTTCTTTGCCAGCGCACCCAAAGTTGCGGCGAGCGCGCTCACTATTCGCGTTGTGATCGAAGCGTTCGGCAATGAGCCAATGGTTTGGCAACAGATCATTATAGTGATTGCACTGATGTCGATTATCATTGGCGCGGTCGGGGCCATTGGGCAGCAAAATCTCAAGCGTCTAATGGCTTACAGTTCGATCAACAATGTAGGCTTCATCCTCATTGGTTTAGCTGCTGGAACCGAAGCAGGCGTCGCTGCAATGCTCGTTTATCTTGCTATCTATGTCGCGATGACTCTGGGTGGGTTCATCTGCTTGATGCAATTGCAGGACAAGGAGGGCGGCTATCGCGAAACCTTCGCCGATATTGCAGGCCTGTCGAAAACGCGGCCCGCGCTTGCTGCGGCGTTTGCGATCTTCATGTTCAGCCTTGCCGGCATCCCGCCTTTGTTCGGTTTCTGGGGCAAATTGGTCGTTTTCAATGCCGCCGTTGCCGCCGGACTTCTGCCGCTTGCCGTGATCGGCATTGCAGCATCGGTTATTGGCGCCTTTTATTATCTGAAAGTCGTCAAGGTAATGTATTTCGACGAACCGGCTGATGTTATTGCTGCAGGGAACGATAAGGTGCTGGCTTGGACTGGAGGTATTTTAGCGGCGGTTAACTCGCCACTTGGTTACTTCACCATTCCAGTACTTGGAGTAGTCACCGCCCAGGCTGCGAAAGCATTATTCTGACGCCCATTTTCGAAGAGGTAGCGCTGACCGGGTCGACCAATGCCGACCTGTTGCAACGTGCCGTACAAGGTGCACCTGAAGGTTTATGGTTGCGCGCAGATGCTCAAGTCGGCGGTAGAGGTCGCCTCGGGCGCCAATGGGAGAGCCCTGTCGGTAATCTTTTTGTTAGCACCATCGTCCGTTTGCGCGACACCGATCCTGCCCCATCGACGCTCGCCTTTGTCACGGCACTAGCGGCACATGATATGGTCAGACAAATTGCACCGCATGTCGCGATCCAGATTAAATGGCCGAATGATCTACTTTCGGCTGATGGTCACAAGCTATGCGGAATATTGTTGGAGCGGGCAGGCGATGCCATAGTTATCGGTATTGGCGTCAACCTTGTCTGGCATCCCGACAACATCGGCCGCAAAGTGTCCGACTTGCGCGATTTAGGCGCAACACCGCCAAACCCGCAGGCGGCGGTTGAAATCCTTGCAGAGATATTCCGGCGTTGGCTTGCCATTTGGCGCAACACTGGGTTGTCGGCTATCATCCGCCAATGGGAAGTTTATGCGCATCCAAATGGCAGCGCGATTGGTGCGAACCTTCCCGATGGCGAAGTGTTGCATGGGCTGTATGCCGGTCTCAGCGATGATGGTGCTCTGCAGCTCCGCTTGGCGGATGGCAGTATTCGTGCCATTCATGCCGCCGATGTTTTTTTAGTATAGCAGGGGGTTGGGCGATGCTGCTCGCAATTGATACCGGCAACACCAATGTCAAATTCGCGTTGGTCGATGACAGCGGCGAGATCGTTAAACGTTGGCGGATCGCCACCGACGCGCGGCGGACAGCCGATGAATATGCGGTGTGGCTCGATCAGCTTATCCAGATGGCGGGGTTTCGTCGAACCGATATAAAGGCGGTCATCATCGCAACGGTAGTTCCGCGCGCGCTACATAATCTGCAATTGCTGGCCTCGCATTATTTTGACTGCGAGGCATTAATCGCCGGACGCGGCAGCGTTGGCTGGGGCATTAAGCTTAAAGTGGATGAACCGCAATCGGTCGGCGCTGATCGTGCCGTTAACGCTATCGCTGCCCAGTCAATGGCCGACGGCGACAAGATCGTCATCAGCTTTGGCACGGCAACCACATTTGACTATATCGGCCCAGATGGCTCCTATCGCGGCGGCAGCATCGCACCGGGCGTCAACCTCTCGCTCGACGCGCTTTACGCCGCCGCCGCCATGTTGCCGCGTATTGCAATTGAGCCGCCGCCAAATGAAAGCGTGATTGGTACAACGACTGTTGGACAAATGCAGATTGGCATCTATTGGGGCTACGTGGCGATGATCGAAGGGATGATCGCACGGATGAAGGCTGAAATTGGCAAGCCGGTGACGGTTATCGCGACCGGTGGTCTTGCCATCCTGTTTCAGCAACATGGCCATTTATTCGACCGGGTAGAACCGGATTTGACGCTGCGGGGGCTGGCGCATTTGTACAGGAATAGAGAACAAAAATAATGACTACCCCAAAGGATGAGTTGCTTTTCCTCGCGCTTGGCGGGTCGAACGAAATTGGAATGAACGTCAACCTATATGGTTGTCAGGGCAAATGGGTGATGGTTGATTTGGGTCTGACCTTTGCCAACTCGGAATATCCGGGGGTTGATCTCGTGCTGCCCGACCTCGATTTTATTGAGCAGCGGAAAAGCGACTTGCTCGGTATTGTGCTGACCCACGGGCATGAGGATCATATCGGCGCGGTAGCCTATTTTGCCGCTGATTTGGGTGTTCCGCTTTATGCGACCCCCTTCACCGCGACGTTGATCCGGGGCAAGCTGGTTGAAGAAGGCATCGACGATATCGTCGAGTTGAATGTGATTCCGATGGAAGGTAGCTTTGCGCTGGGCCCATTCGGTTTTCGTTTCAAGACTTTGGCACATTCGATTCTCGAAATGAGCGCCTGCGTTATCGACACGCCTTACGGCACGATCTTCCACACTGGTGATTGGAAACTCGACGAGCAGCCGGTGATCGGCAAGCCGTCAACAGCTGAGGAACTGACCTCCATCGGTGACCAAGGCATTTTGGCCTTGGTTTGCGATTCCACAAATGCATTTAATGCCGGTGACAGCGGGAGCGAGGGCAGTGTCAAGGCTGACCTCCTGAAATCGGTCAAAGCCGCAAAAGGCAGGGTGTTGCTAACGACGTTTGCTTCCAATGCTGCACGATTACAGACCATGGGTGAGGTAGCCCGCGAAACCGGGCGGACCTTGTGCTTCGCCGGTCGCTCGCTCCACCGGATTATCGAAGCAGCGCAATCCAATGGTTATCTGAAGGACATGCCCAAGACCGTTGATATGGAATCGGTGGATGGCCTTGCGCGGCATGAAGTGATGGTCGTCGCAACCGGAGGACAGGGCGAAGCAAGGGCTGCGCTGGCGCGGATCGCGGAGGGCAATCATCCGGTCAAATTGGAGGAGGGCGATACGGTCATTTTCTCCTCCAAACAAATTCCCGGCAATGAAATCGCCATCGGCGTCATCATGAACAAGTTGGCCGAGCGTAATATATTGACGGTCACCGAAAAGCAGGCGCACGTGCATGTGTCGGGACACCCGGGGCAGCCGGAACTTGCCGCGCTATATGACTGGATCAGGCCGGAAGTGCTCGTCCCCGTCCACGGCGAACGGCGCCATATGGCCGAACAGGCGCGCTTTGCACTAGCGCATGGCGTAAAATCGGCGCTGGTCCAATCGAACGGCGATGTGGTTCGCCTCGCCCCGGGTAAACCTCAGATTATCGGAAAAGAACGCACTGGCAGACTTATTCTTGATGGTGACACAATCATCGCCGCTGACGGTGGGGCTATCAACGAACGTCGCCGCCTGTCATGGTATGGACTGGTTTCAGTGGCATTCGCCCTCGATGGGGACGACAGCTTGCTGGGTGAGCCCCAAATCCGGTTGCACGGGATTCCGATAGAACAAGATCTCGATGATTTCCTTGAAGAAGCCAGCCAGGCTGCTGTCAAAGCGGTTCGTGATAATAAGGGCGATTACGACAAGCTACGCGAAAGTGTGCGGCTAGCCGTACGCCGCGTCGCGACCAGCTGGACCGGCAAGAAACCGATCGTTGATGTCATGATAGTGGAGACCGCATGAACTGGACTTCGATAATCGCAATCTACGCGCTTTTCTGGGTATTGACCGCATTTGTAGTCCTCCCAATTGGCGTCCGTACACATGATGAAATGGGGTTGGAGAAAATAGCGGGCCAAGCCGATAGTGCGCCTGCAAACTTCGACCCAAAGTTGATATTGCTGCGGACAACATTGCTTTCTGCAGCATTGTTCGCGCTATATTATGCAAATTATGTATATGGCTGGGTCGATCGCCACAGTTTTGATTTTCTGTTTTCGGGACGGCCAGCCTAAGGCTTAACTGCGCAGTCTTTCGATGGCCTGTGCCAGCGCAACGTATAGCTTGCCCACATCCGAAGATAACAAAGTCACGCCAATGGCATTGCCATCGCGCGTACTGAGCAGAACCCGCATCATCGCCTCGAAATCGTGGATGTAGCGATTTACATGTTCGCGGAACTCGGCGTCGTCACCATAATGCGCGGCGATAGCACGTACCTCGCCGGCATCCAGAAGGCGTACGGCCCGTCGTGTAAACACGCCGCGGTCGCCTTTGAGATAAGCTGCCCATGCCGTGTCAGTGACTTCGTTGGACAATATTTTCGCGACATCGATTGCGGTTGAATTCAGCGACTCGGTCAGCAAAACCATTCGTCGTGCAAAGCTGTCGTCATCAATGCCTTCAAAAGATTCACGACTATCGGCGATCCGTTGTTCGAGATTTCCCGCCATCTCGTCGAGTTGGCCCAACTGCTCGCCAAGCCGCTCAGTCGACCTTTCAGCAAGTTCCAGATTACGCTGCATTGCGCTCTGCATAACGTCATTCATTGATGCAATTTGGTTGTCGACGGCTTCTGCCAGCGCAACCCTGTTTTGCTCGGTCAGACGTTCTGCAACATGTGCAAGCTCGTCATCCAAAATCTTGCGACTGCTTTCTGCTGCTTGCTTGGTGGTTTCGCGTACACGCAACAAAGAAGAGACCAATCTGTTGCTGGCATCTTCTGTCATTTCTTCGACCAGAGTTCGCGTATGCGTCAAAGCCGCCGCCAGCGCATCTGCCTGTTCGTGCCGTGCAGCGAAATTCTCATCGCTTTCCGCCATCAACTTGCTGACTGTATCGCGCTGGATATCGATCAGATGTTCGAGCGATGTCGTTTTTGCGAGCATATCGTCGCTCAATTCGTTCAGCGCCTTTGCTTTCGACGAAGCCGACTCCATCTGGCCCAGCGCGGCGGCGAAGCGTTCATTCATTCGGTCCATAGAGGTCGGAATGGTCGTTCCTATTTCGGTGTTTGCCGCAGCGAGGGCCGATAGCAACCTGTCCGAGCGTGTAATCAGGTTTTCGGCGATGGCCTGGTTATTGTCTAGCGCCGATCCAACTTCGCGCGTGCTTTCACCTAGTGCCGAAACTGCAAAGGCAAGCTTTGCGGTTTGGTCGGTTGCCACCCGGTCAATCTCCGACAATTTCGTTGCGCTGCTTTCAATATGTTGTTCGATATTCGAGATAATATCTGCAACGCGGCCCTGTTCGTCTAACGAATGTTCTGACAAAACGGCCAGCGCCGCACGCAGGTTTGCGAGGTTGTCATCTATTTTTGCGGTGCTTTCCGAAACAATCCGGTCAACCTCGTCGGACGCGTTACCAACATGGGTCGTCAAGGACTTCGATGCATCTTCAAGAAGCTGAGCCGTTTCCGTGCCACGTGTTTGTGCCGCAAGGCTTGCGCTGTCCAAAATGTCTGCACTTTGGCGTGCCATATTTTCGAGTTGCCCGGAAACATCGGTTGCACGGACTTGGACTGTGTCAATAAATTCTCGGGCAGACTGGCCCGCTGCCCCAACGCGTTCGAGGCCCGCAATCAGCGACTTGATCTGCAATTGCGCATTGTTTCCCGCACTGCCAATCTGGTTGGTCACATCCTTTGCAGCGCTGGTGACGACAGGTAAATGTTTTCGAAGCTGCTCAAGATTACTTGTCGCGGCATTACTAACGGCTTCGAGTGTCTTCGCCTTCGCGTCGCTGTCCGCGAGCGCCGTGTTTAGAAGTTCTGCCGCCTCAACCATATTTCGCGAAGACTGTTTGCCTACCGTCTCCAATTCGCGCGCGTTTTGCGCCAAAAATTCGCGTGCGGTCGAAATTTCTTCGTTGACTGTCCGCATCCGTTTTTCGAGTGCTTCGCTTTCGATCCGTAATAGCTGCGCAACATTGCCGAAGCGCACTGCTTCGGCGCGGCTATGGCGCATCGCTAGCAACCAGACGACGGCGAGTAACAACACCGGCGTCGCCCACATGCTCACAAGCGTAATTGCCCGATCAGCGTCGATGCCGCTGCGCGCTTCTCCGAAATATGTCCAACCGAAAAATCCGCTCCATGCCAGCCCAGCCAATAGCAGCAGTGATGGCAGAATGAACGCAGTCCAAGATGAGCGTTGGTTCGTATCGTCTTCGTAATAATAGCTCTCTGGAAATTCCTCGTAAGCAGCACCGCTGCCTAGCAACGGATCCGCTTCGTCTGTTACGATATCGGGGAGCTGGTCATCCGTATTCGGTTCCAACTGGCGCGTAAGGCCGACGATTTTTGAATGAGCGGTCATGTCAACCTGTTTACCATAATTTATCCACAGGGAAACGCAAACTTAACCCTATGTTGGCTATAAGTGTCGAATGTCTATGGATTATGGCTCTTTTGACACAGCATTGAAGGCGGCTGCCGGCGACGACAGTGCTCTTATTCTAGAGCTGCGTTCCACTTTCGTCGAAAGCGCAAAGCGGCAGTTGAGCCTTCTTTCGCGGTCACGCTGCGATGCCAACTGGCAATATACCAGCTGGCGGCTGAAGGGTTTGGCTGCAAGTTTCGGCGCCGTCAGGCTGATGGCACTGGCCGACGAAGCGAGCGAAGGCGCGCCGGGCGACCCGGTGGTGATCCGCAAGCTCGGAGAAGCAATTGCCGAAATTGAAACGCACGATATTGCCTGAGTAAGGCGTCCGGTAATAAAATAGTTGGCAAAGGGTACATATCGTCCATATCGGCGGCATGGTGACGGATGTTGTTCCCGAAATTGATTATGTTGCGTTGTTGTCAGCGGCCAGTGTAGCCGATGCGAACGGAAATCGAGGCGCTTTGCAGCGTATCGCCGGACGGCCTCTGCTCGAATACCAGATGCGTGCACTACACCGTCGGGGCGTCGTATTTTTCCTGATTGAAGTGGATGCAATCCCAGGCGAATTACTTAATCTTGCCGACAATTTCCGGAGCAGCGGTGCGCGCGTTGAGTTTGTCAGGTCGGCGAGAGATTTGCAGGGTTTCCTCAAACCCGACCAAAGGCTAGTTGTTCAGGCAGAGGCGCATTATTTCTCGCAAGAGATAATTGATGGACTGTTCATTAAAAAGCCGCCTTTCGTTGCAACCCTTGATGGGCGTGCCGAGAACGCGCTGTTCGAAAGAATCGATCTCAACACACGGTGGGCCGGATTTGCTATCATTGAAGCAACATTGGCGCGTTCTTTAGGCGAATTACCGGAAGGTTGGAGCATTGCATCTTCACTTTTACGTCTAGCGATTCAAGATGGCATAAGGTTTGAACCGGTTGCGCAAGCAAGCCTTCAAAAAGGCGATATTTTGCCTGTGTCCAGCGCGGTGGATGCTGACCAAATCGTGGCAATGATGTTAACTGCGAGATGCAATAAACCAAATGGATTTCTGGAAAAGCATCTTTTCGGCAATTTGGCCAAGCTGTTGGTGCCGTCGATCTGGCATTCGCCGAATGGCGGAACAATAGTGGCGGCATTGCGCATAATATGTGCAGCCGGAAGCGCCAGTTTCGCGATGCTGGGCTGGAATGCAACCGCTACAGTCATGGCACTCATGGCGGTTTTCTTGAATACAGTTTTTAATGTCGTTCGAGGATTTGACAGCGAGACGAATCTGGATCGATGGCAGCATATATTGTTTTGGGCGATGATAGTGATTTCGGCGATTTTTGTTGCCCGAACAAGTGCAGTCTATGGATCGGACTCTCCAACTTTCGTCTTGATTGCGGCGGGTTTGACGTTTTTGTCGTACAAAATTGCTTTGCCGCAATGGTCTGGACCTGTGCTGCGATCGCCAGCCCTTCTGCTTTTGACCATGCTCGTGGCAACTACCGCAACAATTTTTGGACCAGGTGCGAAATGGATTGTGCTCGCCCAACTTGGTGTGCTGATAACTGGGATGTATTTGCCCGCTAATAGAACCAGAAACACCAATCACGCTTAAAGCGCCATTAACCCATATTTGCTAGCGTGCGTGCTGATATCGACATGGGAATTCCGTTGGATCACGGCGTGGATCATAATGACCAACTTCTGAAAGTCGCTGCGGACCACGCGCGCGACATCAACGCCCTGTGCGCGGACGTGGCCACGGTCATTTTCCCGTTGGCGATAGCACCGCCGAGCGAGGCAATGGTTGCCGCCGTATCGACTCGGCTTCGTGAGATCATTCTGGATATTGAGGCGGCGATTCTACCCATTGATCCCGATCAACGCCTGGCAACCTGGCCGATCCTCGCTCGTTCGGGATTTTTGCGTGAACCCGATTTAATCGATTTCATACTAGCACGGGTAGCCGAGGACTCACTTGAAGTTGTAGTCAAAAATGGTGATGCAAACCTGCTCACTCGATTGCTCGACCACCGTAACGACAACATTGCCGACGCCGCGCAAACACTTCTTGCCGCCGAGAGCCTGCATCGGCATTCAGCTGGCAACTCACATTATGCATTGTCTGCCGAGTTGTTTCATAAGTTATGTTGGCGCGTTGCTGCTGCGCATGAAATCAGCCAAGGTGCTAGAAAGCCGGACGTGATTGCGGCTGTTCGCGCCGCTATCGCTCAATATTCGGAAGCAAATCGTGCGCAATCGGCAGCAGCAAAGATCGCCCATTTTTGCAACGAAGCCGAACGATCAGGTTTTCTAACCCTCGCGACTGCAGGCGTTCATCTGCACGTCGCGGCGTTGTCTGCGATGATGGGATTGGATCAGGACCATGTCGTCCGATTGATGGCAGCAGGGTCAAGCGGACCCTATGCCGTCATGCTAGCCGCCGCTGGCGTATCCAAAATCGATGCAATCGAAGCGATATATCTTGTTCGCGGTGGTTCGCTGACATCTCGCGAAGCCGGTATATTCGATGCTGGCTACGCAATGTTAGAACGACATGATGCCGAAGCAGAAATAGCAAAATGGGCAGCGGCTCGTACAAATTATCTGGCGTTTGGACAGCCATGAATTCGGCCTCCCATTTATTGCGGCCGATATTCGCCGAAGTCGACAGCGACGGTCGCTTGTTGAGAGCGGACGAAGCACTGGCTTCGCTCAATCGACGGGCGGGGGGCATAGAAGGTGGTATCCTGGCAATCCCGGCGCTTGCCAGTCTGGCGCAACTTGCAATACGCTTGCAAATGCGACTTTCGCGCGCAGTCCGGGTCGCAGATGATGCCGAACATCTTGAATTGTGGGTGGAGGTAAGTCCTGAATCGAATCTGGCAAAGCTTTCCATCGTAAGTTGGCAAGTGCTGCCATCGGGATCCAAATCGAATCGTGCCGATTTGAACAACGTGTCACTGGCACATGCTGGCGTAATGCATTTTGATTCAAGGTATCGACTGTTAAGGGTAAGCGGGGTTGCGGCCCAAGGGCTTGCTCCTTCGGATTTCGGTCGTGACGGATTCGAGGTTTTGGGCGATCTGTTCGAAGCGGATGACGGACTATCCTTGCTGCTCGATGCCATGGTGCAGCGTGTCGGAATATCTGCGCGGCGGCTAAATCGCATTTTTGATGGACAGCCATTTGCGGTGACCGGGCAGATACATACAGACAATTACCAATTGCTGTTTAGCACAATTTCACCCGCAGAGACTGTCAACGTAAGCTCTGGAACACGCGGCACGCCCGACGCAATGTTCGGTAAGCACCTAGCGCCGGTTTTGCGTCAGCCATTAGGGCGGATTATTGCCAATGCCGAGACGATTGGTAGCGAACTTCAGGGTCCGATCCGCGAGAATTATGCACTTTATGCGCGCGATATCGCCAATGCTGCACGGCATTTGTCTGCGCTTGTTGATGATTTGGGTGACCTGGAGGCGGTCGAGCGTCCTGACTTCAAAACGGCTCAAGACCAAATTGAACTGGGTGATGTTGCAAGGCGTGTCGCTGGGCTTTTGGCACTGAAGGCGGCCGACCATAGTATTCGTATATTGACGCCGCCTGAGAGTGACAAAGTGCCTGCGATCGCTGAATTTCGCCGTACTTTGCAAATTTTGCTTAATCTCGTGAATAACGCGATACGCTACTCGCCCGACGGTACCGAAATAACAATCGAGACGAAACAGTCAGAAGCGTCTTCAATGATTTCGGTAAGTGATAAGGGAGCTGGCATCCAGCCCGAAGATCGCGAAAAGATATTCCAAAAATTTGAACGTCTTGGCCGATCCGGTGACGGAGGGAGCGGACTTGGATTATATATCTCGTCCCGTTTGGCAAAGGCGATGGGTGGCGAAATATCAGTGAGCGAAGCCGAAGGCGGAGGTGCGAAATTCATCCTCCGCCTTCCAAGCGGCTGATAATAAAGGTTTAGCCTGGATAAGGGCGGGCCGTCGGGCCGGTATAAAGTTGGCGAGGGCGACCGATTTTCTGACCGGGATCCGAAATCATTTCGTTCCACTGCGCCACCCAACCGACAGTGCGGGATAGCGCGAACAGCACGGTGAACATATCGGTCGGGAAACCGATCGCTGATAGAATAATGCCCGAATAGAAATCAACGTTCGGGAACAGCTTTTTCTCGATGAAATACGGATCGTTGAGCGCCATTTCCTCGAGTTGGAGCGCAACATCAAAAATCGGGTCACTAACCTTCAGTTCGCTCAACACTTCGCGCACCGTTTTCTGCATTACCGTTGCCCGCGGGTCGTAGTTTTTGTAAACGCGGTGTCCGAAGCCCATCAGGCGGAACGGATCGTTCTTGTCCTTGGCACGCTCTATATAATGCGGAATTTTATCAACGGTGCCGATTTCGCGGAGCATGTTAAGTGCCGCTTCATTGGCGCCGCCATGCGCGGGACCCCAAAGGCAGGCGATGCCGGCAGCGATACAGGCGAACGGGTTGGCACCGGACGATCCAGCGAGACGGACCGTTGATGTCGACGCATTCTGCTCATGATCGGCATGCAGGATGAAAATCCGGTCCAACGCTTTTTCGATCACTGGATTCACAACGTAAGGCTCTGCCGGAACCCCGAAAGTCATACGAAGAAAATTGCCGGTGTAGGATAGGCTGTTGTCCGGATAGACGAATGGCTGACCCACCGAATATTTATATGCCATAGCCGCTATGGTAGGCATCTTGGCAATCAAACGATGGCTCGAAATCATCCGGTGCGTAGGGTCCGCGATATCCGTCGAGTCATGATAAAATGCACTAAGCGCGCCGACGACGCCGCACATGATTGCCATTGGATGAGCATCGCGGCGGAAACCGCGATAGAATGTCGCCAATTGCTCATGCAGCATCGTATGACGCGAGATAGTATAGCTGAAATCCGAAAGCTGCTTCTTGCTGGGAAGTTCACCATTGAGCAGAAGGTAGGAAACTTCCATGAAGCTCGATTTTTCGGACAACTCTTCAATAGAATATCCGCGATGGAGCAAAACGCCCTCGTCGCCATCGATAAAAGTGAGTGCAGACTCGCAGCTTGCGGTTGAAGTAAAGCCTGGATCGAAAGTGAAATGGTCCGAAACGCCGTATAATTTACGAATATCCAAAACATCAGGACCTTCGGTCCCTTTCATCACTGGCAATTCGAAACTTGTTTCACCAATTTTCAGCGTAGCATTGCTATCGGCCATCTTCTTACTCCATCAATGGCAACCCGAGTGCGGGCGCCCCTTTAGCAGGCACTATTCCATGTTCGACAAAAGGCGCCGTCAACGCCAGATGCGTTTACTTTAGGCCCCTCAACTGCCACTATTTCCGGGGAAGAAACTGGCATTATCGTTGAGACGCCCATGGTGGGAAATCGGATAATCGTCAAGGTAAACCGTTGCTCCGACTTCGCCTAGTAATTGTGTTAAGTTACAAAGCTGCTACGTCAAGCGGGTGGCAGGGGTTTTAGGCATTTCTGCTGCCCATTGGGCGGCGCGCGAAAGCGCCAACGCGCGGTGGATGTCATCGGTCGAAAATTGGCTCGACAAACAGCGCGATCAACTGGCGCTTTGGATCCCCGTAGGCATTGGCGTCGGTATCGGCCTATGGCAGGTTTTGGGCGAGGGGAATATCTACCCCGTTTTACTATCGTGCATGTCGCTGTGCTTTTTCGCCTTAAGTGTTGGAATCGGCCAATGGCTCGGGCGAGTGTTAATGCTGGGCGGCATCACCATAGCGTTGGGCTTTACAGCAATCGCTCTCAAATCAACATTGTTGGCGCAACCGGTGCTGGGCAAGGTGTGGGTTGGCGAGCTTTCTGGCCGCATCGAAAAGGTCGAAAAGCTTGGTGCGCGTGATACAATTAGGTTGGAGCTCGCAACCGGCGGGCAGCAGGGACTTCCGCAAAAAGTGCGCGTTAACCTTGCCTCGCAGCAATATGATGAGCGATTCAGAAATGGCGCCATTATCCAGTTGCGCGCGCGACTGATGCCGCCTGCGGGTCCGGCGCTGCCGGGTGGCTATGATTTTGCCCGGCGCGCTTGGTTCCAACAAATCGGCGCAACTGGCAGCGCTTTAGGGCCGGTGTTGCTCTATCGCGCTTCGCAGCGCCCTGTTTGGCTAGCGGAAACGAGAACGAATTTAGGGCAGCACATAAAATCGCAAATGCCAGTCACCAGCGGCGCAATGGCAACGGCACTGATTACCGGCGATCAAGGCGGTATAAGCGAAGCCGATGCCCAGGCGATGCGCGACAGCGGGATGGCGCACTTGCTGTCGATAAGCGGGCTTCATGTCACTGCAGTGGTTGGTTTTCTGTTTTTGTTGTGCAGTAGGTCGTTGGCACTGATCCCCTCACTGGCACTCCGCTATCCGGTACCCTTGATCGCAGCGGCGTTCGCAGCCACTGGTGCGGTGTTTTATACTTTGCTGGCAGGAGCTGAAGTGCCGACGATACGATCGTGCATCGCAGCTTTGCTGGTATTGACGGCCTTGGCAATCGGACGCGAGGCGTTGACATTACGCCTCGTTGCTTTTGGTGCAGTAATAGTATTGTTTTTTTGGCCCGAGGCGATGGCAGGGCCAAGTTTTCAGCTAAGCTTTGCCGCAGTAGCCACCATTGTTATCTTACATGAATCGGCATGGATGAAACGGTGGACAGAGCGCCGCGACGAACCATTCGCATTTCGTATAGGTCGCGGCGTGGTCAGTTTGGTCATGACAGGATTTGCCATCGAGTTAATTTTGGCGCCGATTGCCCTTTTCCATTTTCACCGCACAGGAGTTTATGGTGCACTGGCAAATGTGATAGCGATACCTTTGACCACGTTCATTATAATGCCAGCGCAGGCTGTCGCCCTCATATTTGACCTTGCCGGTTTGGGTGCACCATTTTGGTGGCTGGCCGGGCAGGGAATATCTGGCATTCTTTTTATCGCACATTATGTCAGCGGCCTCCCCGCCGCTGTTTCGATGCTCCCGGCGATGCCGACGTGGGCTTTTCTGGCGATGATCGCTGGTGGATTGATTATCGGGCTGATTAAAGGCAGGGCGAGGTTCCTAGGCGGGTTGCCTTTTGTTTGCGGCTTTTTTGTAATGATATTTGCACCGCGCCCAGATCTATTGGTTACTGGTGATGGCAAACATATGGCTGTGGTCGAAGGAGACGGTACCATCGCTTTGCTGCGGGCGAGAGCTGGCGAATATATACGGGATATGTTGCTTGAAACCGCTGGCACCACTGCAGAGCCGCAAGCCATTGAAAAATGGCCGGGGGCGAACTGTTCCGTCGATATCTGTATCATCGAGATTAGGCATGGCGAGAGCCGCTGGCGCGTACTTGCTACACGTACGCCGTTTCCTGTGCCATCGATGGAAATGGCGGCGGCATGCAGGCGAGTTGATATCGTTATCAGTGACAGGTGGTTGCCCGCTTCATGCCAGCCACGATGGATAAAGGCCGACCGGAACTTGCTCAACGAAAGCGGCGGCCTTGCTTTTTACCTGTCAAATCAGAAGCTGATTAGTGTAAATGGTAACAACGCCCATTTGCCTTGGGTAAAGGCCGCCCGCGCGGCAAAAGCGCAGGCGGAATTGTCTCAATGATAGCGTCGCAATAGCCCTGCGAGTTTGCCTTGAACCTCAACTTCGTGCGCGGCGTAATATTGTGGTTCGTAGCTGCTATTAGCAGGATCGAGCCGAATCTGCTGGCCTTCGCGACGCAAATATTTAAGCGTCGCTTCCTCGCCGCGCACCAACGCTACAACGATTTCTCCATCGCGCGCAGTGTTGGCTTTCTTGATCAGCGCATAGTCTCCGTCGAGGATACCCGCCTCGCACATCGAATCGCCTGAAACCTCAAGCGCATAATGTTCGCCCGCGCCAAGTAGCGCCATCGGCACAGAAAGCGAATTTTGCCCCTCCAACGCTTCGATTGGCACACCAGCAGCAATCCGCCCATGCAGAGGGATTTCCAGTACATCGTTCGCCGCAATCGGCAAATTGACTTGCGCCTTGTTGCTCGCAATCGCAGGCGTCAACTTCACGATATTGGTATCGCGCGTGGTGCCGCCCTCCGGCATCTTCATCACCTCAAGTGCCCGGGCGCGGTTCGCAAGACGCCGGATGAATCCGCGTTCTTCCAAAGCACCGATCAACCTGTGCACACCTGATTTGCTCTTCAAATCGAGTGCTTCTTTCATTTCCTCGAACGACGGTGAAATACCGCTCGCTTCGAGCCGTTGATGGATGAAAAGCAGCAATTCATGTTGTTTGGCGGTGAGCATTATATCGTTCCCGTTCGATTGAACATGAATAGAACGATTAGAGAACAGACGAGATCAAGTCAAGAACAATCGAACATCTTGTGTCTGTTGGGTCAGAAGATGCGGAGATATTGCGTTGTTGAGTTAGCTGAACGGGGTGGGATGTTTGCCGGGTTAATCAGGAGCGCGTTGGCCAGCGACAGGGGGGCAAGCATTCCGCTATCCTGCCGGTTAAACATTGATATTACTCCATTTTCAACGGACGCGCGGAAATAATCGGTGCGCGCACCACCTGCAGGAAGATCGGTGGCCGAAAGTGCCGTCATTACTGCTGGTAGCGGCGATTTGCTGCCGGCCAGATGACGCACCAGCGGCAACAGGAACAGGAAGGCGGTGACGAACGCTGAGGAAGGATTACCAGGTAAGCCGAGGACAGCAGCGCCGCCGAGTCGTCCCGCCATCACAGGCTTTCCCGGGCGCATTGCGACTTTCCAGAAGTCGATTTCGGCCCCGACGTTGCGTAGCGCCTGCTGCACCAAATCATGATCGCCGACTGAAGCGCCACCACTGGTGACGATGATTTCCGAGCCTTCGCAGGCACGAAACGCAGCCTCGAGGTCGGGGAGATTGTCGGCGACAATGCCTTTGTCCTCCACCGTGCAGGGCAGGCCATCGAGCATCGCTGCCAGCATCGCGCTGTTCGACGACGGAATATGCGCGGCATCGCAAGGTTCGCCCGGCGTCAGCAACTCATCGCCCGAGCCGATGATGCTGACTTTCGGGCGTCCACCGACCGAGAGCGCACCATAGCCAGCCATCACTGCCGCAGCTATTCCGCCTGCTGCTAAACGCATCCCAGCCTCCAGTAAACGATCGCCTTCGCAAAAATCGCTGCCCTTGCGCCGGATATGCGCGCCAATGCGCGGTGGACCTTCGCCGATGAGGGCCAGACAATCACCTTCACGCGTCGCGTCTTCCTGAATCAATATGCAGTCCGCGCCATCGGGCACATGCGCTCCAGTAAAAATCCGCACCGCTTCGCCTGATGCAACCTGCCCGTCAAAAGGTCGCCCCGCCGCGCTCTCTCCGATAACACGCCACGGCCCACGCATATCGCCAAAGCGGATGGCATAGCCATCCATCGCCGACAGGTCCGCCGCAGGCTGAGTGCGCTGTGCGATTACGTCGTCCGCAAGATAATGCCCGACCGCCTGAACCACCGGAACCGATATCGCGGAAAGCGGAAAGGCCAGCGCTAGCAGCCGCGCCTGCGCCTCTTCGACACCGATCATGCGACCCAGTCGCCCGACTTGCCGCCGCTCTTCGATAACAAACGGATGCCGGAAATCGTCATACCTTTGTCGAGCGCCTTGGCCATGTCGTAAATCGTCAGGAGCGCAACCGATACAGCGGTCATTGCCTCCATTTCCACCCCAGTTTGCCCGGTCAAGCGAACGAGGGCAGTGACTCGAATACCGGTATCCTCGAACGCGAAATCGACCGATACTTTGGACAGCATTAATGGATGGCATAACGGTATCAGTTCGGCGGTCTTTTTCGCCGCCATAATGCCCGCAATCCGCGCGGTGGCGAGAACGTCGCCTTTCTTGGCGGTTCCTTCGTGGATAGCAGTCAGAGCCCCTCGAGACATTGTAATGCACCCCTCGGCGACCGCCTCGCGTACTGTGTTGGCCTTGGCCGATACATCGACCATATGCGCCGCACCGCTTTCGTCGAGATGAGTGAGCTTTGTCATTCGCCAGTCAACAACGCCCGCGTAGCGGCTTCAATATCATCCTGCCGCATCAGGCTCTCACCCACCAGGAATGTCCGCACCCCTACCTTCGCTATCCGTTCGCAGTCGCCATGCGTGAAAATGCCGCTCTCGCACACCAGCAACACATCATCTGGCGCCATAGTTGCGAGGCGCTCGGTCGTGGACAGGTCTACCTCAAAGGTCTTCAAATTACGGTTGTTTACCCCGATCAGTTTCGATTTGATATGGGTTAGGGCCCGCTCCATCTCCGCTTCGTCGTGCACCTCGACCAGCACGTCGAGCCGTTCGGACAATGCTGCATCTTCGATTTCAATCATGGCCGCATCATCAATCGCCGCAACGATAATCAATATCGCATCGGCCCCCATCGCGCGCGCCTCGACACACTGCCAAGGGTCGACCATGAAATCCTTGCGGATGACGGGCAGGTCACATGACGCGCGCGCCACCAACAAATAGTCCTCATGCCCCTGAAAATAGGGCGCATCCGTCAGCACCGATAAACATGCTGCCCCGCCTGCCTGATAGGCGCGGGCATGCGAAGCCGGATCGAAATCTGCACGGATCAGGCCCTTCGACGGGCTGGCCTTTTTGATTTCGGCAATCAGCGCGAATCCGTTCGCCGTCTTGACCCGCAAAGCCTCCTCAAACCCGCGTACGGGCGAAGGCATCGGCCAGTGCGCCAGCCCTGAAGGCTTGCGCGCGGCAACCTCGATACGCTTGTTCGCGCAGATTTCATCTAACTTGTTCATTTGTAAGCAATCCAGCAATTCAGCAGTGCGTTGGCAAGGCCTTTGTCGATAGCTTCTGCGGCTTCCTCTACGCCATCGGACATCGTTTGAACGGCACCTGACACGAGCAGCGCTTCTGCCGAATTGAACAATACGGCGTCGCGGTAGGCACCATGTTCGCCCTGCAATAGCTTGCGGAGTTCAAGCGCATTATGCTGCGCATCGCCGCCGCGGATGGCTTCGACCGGATGTACTGGCAAGCCCGCATCGGCGGCGCTGGTTCGTTGGTAGCGTACACCTTCGGGTTCGACCACGGCGACTTCATTGCCACCAGCTAGGCTCAGTTCGTCAAGACCTTCATCGCCCGAAATGATGCGCGAATGTTCGGTGCCCAGATGGTGCAACGCTTCGGCATAGACGGGCACATAAGCGGGGCGCGCGATGCCTATGAGCTGACGTTTGACGCGCGCGGGGTTGGCGAGCGGGCCCATCAGGTTAAAGATCGTGCGCTGGCCGATGCGTTGGCGGATAGGCTGGATGCGCTTCATCGAAGGGTGGTGGTTGGCGGCAAAAAGGAAACAGATGCCGAGGTCTTTCAGCGTTTCCTCCGCCATTTTCCCGGCACGTTCCATGTCAAGGCCAAGCGCTTCCAGTGTGTCAGCTGCGCCTGCTTTCGATGAAGCCGCTCGGTTGCCGTGTTTGGCAACCGGCACTTCGCAGGCCGCGACAACGATCGACACAGCGGTCGACACGTTAAGTGTATGATGCCCGTCGCCGCCTGTGCCGCATACATCTATAGCGCCGGCAGGAGCGTCGATGGGGATTAACCGTTCGCGCATTGCTTGTGCTGCAGCGGCGATTTCGACCATCGTTTCACCGCGTGCGGAGAGTGCGACGAGGAAAGCCTCGATTTCGTTTTCGGATGCACGCGCATCGAGAATGTCGGCAAAGGCCTGCGCGGCCTCGTCATGATCGAACAAATGTTGCGGGTCGGGAAGGGGGCCATACGGATTCATCCTAAGTCCTTAGGTACCATACCCGCAATCCGCATGAAATTCGCCAGCATCGCATGGCCATGCTCGGTCGCGATGCTTTCGGGATGGAACTGAACGCCGTGAATGGGGAGCGTCGCATGATGGAAACCCATAACGTGACCATCGTCCGACGTCGCGTTGACGATCAGGCTGTCCGGAATATTTTCGACAATCAGGCTATGATAGCGCGTCGCGGTAAAGGGCGAGGGCAGGCCAGCAAACAACCCGCTGCCGTCATGCCTGACTGGCGAGGTTTTGCCGTGCATCAACCCGCCGCGTGCGACGGTTCCGCCGAAATGCTGACCGATGGTCTGGTGCCCAAGGCACACGCCGAGCAGCGGCTTGCCAACGTCGGCACAGGCGGCAACCAGATCGAGGCTGACGCCAGCTTCATTCGGTGTCTTCGGCCCCGGTGAAATCAGGAATGCCTCTGCCCCCGAAGATAGCGCTTGCCCTGCCGACATATCGTCGTTGCGGACAACTTCCACCGCTGCACCCAACTCCATCAGATAATGGACGAGGTTCCAGGTGAAGCTGTCATAATTGTCGATGACTAATATCATTGGCCAAACCCTGCCTCTCCGGCGATCTTTAGCGCCTCGCGCGCGGCGGCGATCAGCGCGCCCGCCTTTGCCTCACACTCGCGCTGTTCATATTCAGGGTCGCTGTCGGCGACGATGCCTGCGCCTGCCTGAACGTGTAGCACACCGTCTTTGACGATGCCCGTGCGCAATACGATACAGCTGTCCATGTCGCCATTGGGCGAGAAATAGCCTACGCCGCCGGCGTAGGCACCGCGGGTTTCGGGTTCGAGTTCGGCAATGATCTCGCAGGCGCGGACCTTAGGCGCGCCGCTGACGGTACCGGCGGGGAAGCCTGCGAACAGCGCGTCGATGGCGTCTTTGTCGGGGGCGAGTTCGCCGACGACGTTGGAAACGATGTGCATTACATGGCTGTAGAATTCGACCATGTAGCTGTCGGTGACAGTCACGCTTCCGCCCGTGGTGACGCGGCCGACATCGTTGCGGCCGAGGTCGAGCAACATCAAATGCTCGGCGCGCTCCTTCGGGTCAGCAAGGAGTGACGCTCTGTTTTCGGAATCTTCGATTGCGTTTTTCCCGCGTGGGCGGGTACCGGCGATGGGGCGAACGGTCACTTCGCCGCCACGCGCGCGGACCAGTATTTCGGGGCTTGAACCGACAATCGCGAAATCGGGTAGGTCGAGAAAATAAAGGAATGGTGAGGGGTTTATTCGGCGAAGCGCGCGGTAAAGGTCGACCGGGGGTAATGTGAACGGTGTTGTGAACCGTTGCGCGAGGACGACCTGGAATATGTCTCCTGCCGCGATATAGTCTTTGGCGCGCAACACCATCTGGCGATAGCGGTCGGGTGGCAAAACCGGATTGAGTTGTATCGAGTCACTGTCGGCGGGGCCTTTAGCCACAGCTTTATCCACAGACTTGTCCAGAAGTCGTTCTACCTCGTCGAGCCGATCGTTAGCGATTGCCACGCCGCGTTGATCCCCGGCGCCGCCCCAGACCGGTGCAACGAGGAACATCTCGTCCTTGAGCCGGTCGAATACCAAAATGACCGTGGGACGCACGAACAACATGTCGGGCAATTCGAGCGCCGATTGCGCCGCGCGCGGTAGTTTCTCCACGAGGCCGATTGTTTCGTAACCGAAATAGCCGACCAGACAGGCCAGGGCGGGTGGTAGTTCCTCAGGCACATCCATCCGGCATGATGTCGCCAATGCGCGCAACGCCTCGAGTGCGGGCAGCGGCTCAGGCTCAAAAGCGCCGCGGTCGGTCAACCAGTGACGATTGACCTCTGCCCTGTCACCAGCGGCGCGAAACACCAAATCCGGCGCAATTCCGATAAGACTGTGCCGCCCGCGCGTTTCACCGCCTTCTACAGATTCGAGGATGAAATCGCCGCGCTCGGGCTCAAACAGCTTCAACGCCGCCGACACCGGCGTTTCGGTGTCGGCTATCCGTTTGCGCCAAACCAGCGTCGGCTTAGTTGCCGTCACGATTTGTCAGGCGGGCTCGGAGTTCCTTGATGCCATCCTCGTTCTTTTCGACACCCACAGCCTTGACCGCTGCGGCAATCAGTTGTGCGCCATACTCCTGCTGTAACAGGCCGGATATTTCCTGCTTGCGGGCTGTCAGCATTTCAACATTGCCGCGGGCATCGCCCTTCATGACTTCACCCAAATAAACAACATACCATCCGCGGTTCTGTCCGCCTTGCAGCGTTTTGGCAGTGTTTTTCTTCATCGCAAACATCAGCGATAATGGTGGCGAAATCGGCTGTCCTTCGCGCGAAAGGTCGGCGCGAGTGCCGTTGATACTTTCGATCACCGCGCCCTTTACATTGGCGGCGGCAAGCGCGGTCTGGAGCGTCTGTCCGCTATCGACGGCTTTGCGTACCGTCTCCGCTGCGGCCCGTGCACCCTTAGCCCCCTCTGCAAGCGCCCATTGCTGCTGCACTAATGGACGTACCGCCGCGAGCGGCGGTGGTGCGGCTTCGTCGAAATCCGATACCGCGACCATGGCAAATTTTTCGCCGGGCACTAGCTCTACCAGTTGCGCTTCGCCATCGGGTTCCAGCTGGAACGCAGCGGGTAGGATGACCTGCATTTCGGGGATCGGCTTATAGGCAGGATTGTCAGGGTTCTGACCGTTAGCGAACAGCTTCGGTGAGGTTTCTACGCTCAATCCATTTGTTTTTGCCATGTCGGTAATGGTCGACCCATCGGCGAACGCGTCCTCTATCTCAGCGGTCATTTCGGTCAGCATTTCCTCGGCACGACTCTTGGAAAGCTCGGATTCGATTTCACCGCGTGCTGCTGCCAATGATTTCGCAGCGACTTGGTTGATTGTGTCGACCCGCACCACCGCCCAGCCCAGCTTCCCGCGTGCAGGCTTGGCAATACCGCCCTTGGCCGAGGCGAAAACCGCATCGGCTATGGCTTGCGAGGCGCTGCCGGTCAGGTTGCTTTTGGCGACATTGTTCAATGTGGTTACGGAAAGGCCGAGCCCGCTTGCCACCTGCGCCAAAGACTTACCGCCAGCAACCTGCGCGGCAACCGACTTCGCAGCAGCTTCGGTTGGCACGATAACTTGGCTAATATTGCGGGTTTCGGACGCAGCATATTTCGCCGCGTTGGATTTGTAGAAAGCCGCTATATCGGCTTCGCTCGGTTTTGCCTTGGCAGCAATAATCGACTTGTCAAAAATTGCGTAATTGATCGCGCGGCGTTCCGGGATCGTGAATTTGACTGCATTGTCACTATAATATTTGGCAAGCACAGCCTCAGCCGGTGGAGCGACGGGGAAAAATGCGGATGAGGGGAGCGATGCGACCTGTCCCGAACGTTTTTCGAGCATGAGCGAAGCATATGGCAATACCAGACTGTCGGGTGCCGCCGGGCCGCTCGCGGCCGCAGGCAAAATCTGCTGCGCGAACAGGTTCTGGGTTATGTCGTCGCGGATAGCCTCTTCGCTGACGCCGATCTGTTGGGCAAAGGCACGGAAAGCATCGGCGCTGAACTTGCCGTCGAGCCCCATTGCGCCCGGTATTTTGCGAATTTCGGAATCAACCAGTCGTTTGCTTACCGCAACTCCATATTTGTCACCGAATACAGCCAGCGCATAGCGGTTGACGAGTTGCTCAAGCGTTGAATCTAGACCGCCTCCTTCGACAAAATTTGCCATGTCAAGCGTCGGGTTGTTTTGCCGCTCGGCCTTCAACCGGTTATCCAGCGCATCATTGAGTTCGCCCAATGTTATGTTTCGGTCCCCGACGCGCGCGACATTGCCGCCGCTAAGTCCCCCGAAATTTCCTGAACCGGTGACGTCGCCCAACGCAAATGCAATTGCAATCATGCCGATGAACACAAGGGCAAAGAGCGCACCGAATTTGGAATTGATGAGCGAACGGATAAAAGTGATCATGAAACGGCGGTATCCTGTCGATGCGCGGCTGCGCTGATTTTCGTGCCGCTTTAGGCGGCAAGGAACCGGCAATCAAGGGATAGACTTGCGGGGTCAAGGGAATTGCGGGCATAGCGCCGCACGAGAATCGTAAAGCAAATCGGGGCTAGTCATGCGCAAATACATTGTCGGCAACTGGAAGATGAATGGAACGTCAGCCGATCTACCTGAGATTGCAGCAATTGCGGCGATGGCTAGAAAATATGAGTCAGTCGATAGCGCGATTTGCCTTCCTGCGACGCTGATCGAGCGCGCTGCGGCGGCTTTGGCCGGTTTTCCGATAGGCGGTCAGGATTGTCATATGGCCACTTCTGGCGCTCATACCGGCTGTATTTCGGCGCCGATGCTGATCGATGCCGGAGCGCAGGTGACAATCATTGGGCACAGCGAACGGCGCGCGGAACAGCACGAGCAAGATGTCGACATCCGCGCCAAGGCGGAGGCAGCGAGAGCGGTCGGACTGGATGTTATTGTCTGTGTTGGAGAAACCCTGCAAGAACGTGACGCGGGGCTGGCGCTGAATATCGTGTTAGGCCAACTCGAACGTTCGTTGCCCGATTGCAGCAACGGGAATTGGCTGTGTGTTGCTTACGAACCTGTATGGGCTATTGGCACCGGTCGTATTCCCGAAGAACAGGATATAGCCGAAATCCACGCGGCGATCCGCGAACAGCTTGTCGGTCGCTTTGGCGAAGCGGGTAGGACAATTCGGATATTGTATGGCGGTTCGATGAACGGCGATAACGCGGCGACCTTGTTGGCAATCCCCGATGTCGATGGTGGCCTTATTGGCGGCGCGAGTCTCAGCGCGGCGAAGTTCGGGCCGATATTGGCCGCGGCTGCCAATTCAGCCAAATAACATTGAAGCCAAATAACATTGAAGATTGCAAGCGCGGTCGCTATGTGGGCCGCATCAACGGCGGACTGACGCCCCAATCATTCGGAATTTTTCATGGGTATTTTCCATTTTCTCATTGTTGTGCAAGGCATTATTGCCGCTTCACTGGTCGGCGTTATCTTGATGCAGCGTTCGGAAGGTGGCGGGCTTGGTATGGGCGGAAGCCCTTCTGGCTTGATGTCGGCACGTGGGGCCGCCGACTTTATGACCCGTTTGACGACGATATTGGCGACTCTGTTCATATTGTTGTCGATTTCGCTCGCATTTGTTGCCGCGAGAGAAGGGGGCACGGCCAATATCGATACTTCGCTTCAGCGTACCGAGGTTCCCACTACGCCCAAAGCGCCTGCTACCGGCTCAGAAGCACCAGCTGCGGACAAGGCGGCACCGGCAACCGAAGTTCCGCTGGACAAGTAAGCGGTTAATTGCGGCAAAACTGCTTTTGCACAAATTTATTTTGGGCAAGGAAGATTCACCCGCTTGTCTTTTGGGGTAAAGGCGTCTTAAGCCTTTTCTCCCATGGCACGGTTCATTTTTATCACCGGTGGCGTGGTCTCCTCGCTTGGCAAAGGTCTAATGGCGGCATCGCTTGCCGCCCTGTTGCAGGCGCGCGGATACCGCGTTCGTATCCGCAAATTCGATCCCTATCTCAATGTCGATCCGGGCACGATGTCGCCTTACCAGCATGGCGAAGTCTATGTGACCGACGATGGTGCTGAGACAGACCTCGATCTTGGTCATTATGAGCGCTTCACCGGCGTATCTGCCCGGCAATCTGACAATGTAACTTCCGGTCGTATTTATCAACAGATCATTCAGCGCGAACGCCGCGGCGACTATCTGGGCGCAACTGTTCAGGTCATTCCGCATGTCACCGACGCGATCAAGGATTTCGCCAAGGCGGAAACCGATGATCTGGACTTTGTTCTATGCGAAATAGGCGGGACGGTGGGCGATATCGAATCGTTGCCCTTTATCGAGGCCATTCGGCAATTGCGGAATGAACTGGGCCGTGAGCAGACTTTGTCGGTGCATGTGACTTTGGTTCCTTACATAGCCGCAGCGGGCGAATTAAAAACCAAGCCGACGCAGCATAGCGTCCGGGAATTGGCGTCGTTAGGCGTGCAGCCGGACATATTGCTGTGTCGGGCCGAGCATCCGTTGCCCGATAATGAACGCGCCAAGATTGCCGCTTTCTGCAACGTCCGCAAAGAAGCGGTCATTCCTGCGCTCGATGCCAAAAGCATCTACGCAGTGCCGCTGCAATATCATGCAGAAGGCCTTGATACCGAGGTGTTGCGGGCCTTTGGCCTTGACGCGGGCGGGGAACCAGACTTGTCGCGCTGGGACGATATCATCGACCGGCAAACCAATCCCGAAGGCGAGGTGACTATCGGTGTGGTCGGCAAATATGTGGGTTTGGCCGATGCCTACAAGTCACTTAATGAGGCGCTCGTGCATGGCGGACTGGCGAACCGGGTCAAGGTCAACATCAGATGGATCGACGCCGAATTGTTCGAGCAGTCTGAGAATGACATCGCTGCGGCGCTGGAACCGATGCACGCCATTCTGGTGCCCGGAGGATTCGGCGAACGCGGTTCCGAAGGTAAGATTGCATCGGTAAAATTTGCACGAGAACGGCATGTGCCGTTTTTCGGGATTTGTTTGGGGATGCAAATGGCCTGCATCGAAGGCGCAAGAAATACCGCAGGCATTGCGGCTGCCTCCAGTACCGAATTCGGCCCTACCGATGAACCGGTTGTCGGTATCATTACCGAATGGATGACCGAGGAAGGCTTGCAAAAGCGCGAGGCTGGTGGCGATCTGGGCGGGACGATGCGGCTTGGTGCCTATGACGCCAAGCTCAACGGCAACAGCCATGTTGCAAGCGTCTACGGTGCGACTGAAATTTCGGAGCGTCACCGGCATCGTTATGAGGTCAATACACATTACAAGGATGCGCTGGAGCAGGGTGGGTTGGTGTTTAGCGGAATGTCACCCGATGGTGAATTGCCCGAGATTGTCGAGCGGCCCGACCATCCATGGTTTATCGGTGTTCAATTCCACCCCGAACTGAAATCTAAACCTTTCGCACCGCATCCCTTGTTTGCAAGTTTCGTCGAAGCCGCAGTGAAACAAAGTCGCTTAGTCTGATAACTAAATTGTCATAAAATTACGGTAGTTTACATCTTGCCTTTATGTGATGTAACGTCTTCGAGAGATTAGTTCGCATCCGGTCGGCCCATTTGCGACCCGGGCTGATCGGATGGGAGGGGCGCTTACAGTGCCCGGGGCGGTCGAGAAATCGTCCGCCCCGAACTTTTTCAATCAGGCCGCCTTGGCACCTTTTTTCTTGGCTTCCGCATCATATTCAATGACGGTAGCCGCAGCCTGGCCGCCAATCGCGATCTTGCGCGGTTTCAACGCCTCGGGGACTTCGCGCACCAAAGTGATGGTCAGCAAACCGTCGGCTAGGTCGGCATCGGTCACATGGATATGATCGGCGAGCTGAAACTTGCGTTCGAAATTGCGGCTTGCAATACCCATGTGCAGGAAATCGCGATTGTCGTTGCTGTCGGCATCTTTCTGGCCAGCGACGAGCAGCATGTTCTGCTGCGCCGTGATCTCGATCTCGTCGGTTTTGAAACCGGCAACCGCAATCGTGACCTTATAATCATTTTCGCCGGTGCGCTCGATGTTGAACGGCGGATAATTTTCATTCTGGGCGACGCGGCCGTTATTCTCGAGCAGTTCGAACAAGCGGTCGAAACCGACGGTGTTGCGGCGATAGGGGGTAAAATCAAAACGGTTCATGTCAAATTCTCCTTAAAGCAATTTGGTTTGGAGCAGGCCCGAAATCGGCACCTGCGATCATGTGCGGACCCTTTTTAGGGCGTCCATGAAGAAAGATGGGTTTGGCGCAAAGAAATTCAAGACTAAAAAACAAGACCGCCCGGAATTGCTCCGGACGGTCTCGCTGCTGCTTTGCTAGCGCGTAGTTTCAGTCCTCTGCCGGTCCCCACCAGCGGGTCTGAGTTTTTCCCCCTGAACCCTCGGCCACAATGGCGTCCGACGAATTCGAAGCTTACATCCGCCCCTCGCTGATTCTTTGCAATGATTAGCCGCATCATATCGGCGCTTTTTCAAAAGCTGTTGCAACGCTGCAACAACGCTTGCCAGCGGCTTTCGTGACTTCTAAGAGCGCAACATGCCAGAAAAGCTGAATAAAGAGCGCAAATGATCCTGTCGCGATACGAACGCATGGTCGCACGGCGATATTTGCTGCCACATAAAGGCGAAGGCTTTATTTTCCTCGTTGCAAGCATCAGCTTGGTCGCTGTTGCGCTCGGAGTCGCAGCGCTGATCATTGTGATGAGCGTGATGAATGGCTTTCGCGCCGAACTTTTTGACAAGATTGTCGGTCTGAACGGACATGCAGTGGTGCAAGGCTATGGCGGACGCTTGCAGGACTGGCGGCAAGTGCTGGCGGACGTCAAGGCTACGCCCGGCGTCACCGAGGCGACGCCGTTGATAGAGCAGCCTTTACTGACCACCTACGAGGGTCGCGTCGAGGCCATACTGGCGCGCGGAATGTCGGTGGCGGATATCCTCGACAATGACACCCTCGACGGCAAGACGGTTGCTGGCGATTTGCGCCAATTGAACCCCAATGAGGATAAAGTCGCCATCGGTTCACGACTTGCACAAAATCTTGGAGTTCTGGTTGGACAGAATATCACGATCATCAATCCTGCAGGCCGTACAACCCCGTTCGGGACCGTGCCGCGCGAAATTTCCTATGAGGTAGTCGCGATATTCGAGGTCGGGGTCTACGATTATGACAAAGCGTTTGTCATCATGCCAATCGAGCGAGCGCAAGTCTTGATGCTTCTTGGTGATGAAGTCGGGATGATCGAAATCAAGACGAATGACCCCGACAATGTGAACCGGATAATGCGTCCGCTCCTTCCCAAGCTCGATAACAAAGGCCTGATTGTCGATTGGAAGAGCATGAATGCGTCGTTATTCGAGGCGCTCGCCGTCGAGCGGGTGGCGATGTTTGTCGTGCTGTCGATTATTGTGCTGGTCGCGGTATTCAATATCTTGTCGTCGCTGATCATGCTTGTGCGCGCAAAGACGCGGGATATTGCGATTTTGCGAACCATGGGGGCGTCCCGCAAATCGCTACTCAAGATATTTATGACCGTAGGATTGTTGATCGGCTCCGCAGGCATCGTGTTCGGTATGATTCTGAGCGCGATCTTCCTCTATTTCCGGCAGTCGGTCGTGAATGCAATCCAGTTCGTAACCGGACAAAATCTCTGGGACCCTTCGATCCGCTTTCTTACCGAATTGCCGTCGCGCACCGATCCGATGGAGGTGCTGGCGATTTGCGGATTGGCGTTGCTGTTCAGCTTTCTTGCCACGCTCTATCCTGCGTTGAAGGCAGCAAGTACCGACCCCGTCCAGGTGCTGCGTTATGAGTAATATTGTCGAACTCACCGATGTCCGCCGCGAATTTGTGCAAGGCGATGTCACCATACATGTGCTGCGCGGCGTGGATTTGACGGTGGGTGAGGGCGAACTGGTCGCGTTGCTCGGGCCATCGGGATCAGGAAAATCCACGCTGTTGCAGGCGGTAGGCCTACTCGAAGGCGGTTTTTCGGGATCGATCAAACTCGATGGCGAAGAGGTCAGTGCGACTAGCGTCGATCGCCAGACCGAAATCCGGCGGCAAAAACTGGGTTTTGTATATCAGTTCCATCATTTGCTACCCGATTTCGATGCACTCGAAAATGTCGTGCTGCCGCAACTTATCGCCGACGCTTCGCCGGAAGAGGCAACCGAACGGGCATCGCATTTGCTGACAAAATTAGGGCTCGCCGAACGCCTTCGCCACCGACCGTCAAAGCTGTCAGGAGGCGAGCAGCAACGAGTTGCAGTCGCGCGCGCTTTGGCAAACCGGCCCAAGCTGGTGCTTGCCGACGAGCCCACCGGCAACCTCGACGAGCACACTGCCGATGTGGTCTTGGGCGAATTCATGGCACTGGTACGTGATGAAGGGTCTTCCGCGATTGTGGCCACGCATAACGAACGACTTGCAGCCAAGATGGATCGGGTATTCCGTTTGCACGAAGGACGGCTCAGCTAAATTTGTCGTTATGCGAGCGATATTGGTCGAATAAGCCTTTCGCTGCGTCACTGCATCGCCATTCTCCCTATCGCTGAGGGAGAATAGCGATGGCAAAAACATCATTGGCGCTGCTTGCGCTCGTTATACCACATATCGGGCAGGCACAAACGACCCCGACAACACCGACGCCACCTCCTTGTACAGCCCCCGAATTCGACCAATTCGATTTCTGGGTGGGCGATTGGGATGTTTATCCCAACGGCGCAAACCAGCTGGTCGCACACAGCAAGATCGAAAAGCTCTACAGCAACTGCGCGGTTCGTGAAAACTGGATGCCGTTAAAAGGTGGTGCGGGTGGAAGCCTGAACGGCTATGATCCGGCTTCAAAGACCTGGCATCAGACATGGATCGGCTCGCAGCCTGGACGGGTCGAATTTACCGGCGGGTTTACAGGCGGCAAAATGGTGCTGACCGGCAACTGGCGTAACGTGAATGGACCAGGCCAGCATGCGTTGATCCGAATGAGCTATTCGAAAAACTCCGATGGCTCGGTGCGCCAGCATGGCGAACAATCGATTGATCATGGCCTGACCTGGACAGATAGTTTCGACTTTATCTACCGCCGGAAAGCTGTACCCTGACGCCAGATTTGCAAGGGGTTCAATAATGTCAGTATACGATTTTAGCGTAAAAATGCCAGGCGGGGTCGAAGAGGCGATGGCGGAACATGCAGGCAAGGTGCTGCTTGTGGTCAACACTGCGTCGAAATGCGGCTTTACTCCGCAATATGAAGGGCTTGAGGCGCTTCACCGCAAATATGCCCACCAAGGCTTTGAAGTGATCGCATTTCCCTGCAACCAGTTCGGCGCGCAGGAGCCAGGCGACGAGGAAGAGATCAAGAATTTCTGTTCATTGACCTACGACGTGACATTTCCCTTGATGGCTAAGGTCGACGTCAATGGCGACAACGCCGATCCTTTATGGTCATATATGAAAGACCAGCAAGCAGGCCTGTTGGGATCGCGCGGGATCAAATGGAATTTTACCAAATTTCTGGTCGACAAAAAGGGCGAAGTGGTCGCGCGACACGGTCCGCAGGTCAAGCCCGAGGCTTTGGCGAAGGATATCGAGAAACTGCTCGCCCAGCCTGCCTGATTGTCCACAGCTTAGCCCCACGAATACGTTGTCGAATCGGCGGCGAGGGCGTTAGTCTAAGCCAATGTCTTATGTTCCCTTCGTACCCTTGCGTGTTTTCTCGGCATATACAATGCTGGAAGGCGCAATCGAGCCAAAGGCGATTGGCGAAACGGCCAAAAAACTAGGTTTTCCGGCCATAGCGATATGTGACCGCAACGGACTTTATGGCGTGATGCCGTTCCAGGACGCTGCGAAGGCAAAGGGCGTGCAACCGCTGATTGGAGCTTTGCTCGGAGTTCGGCGGCCAATGAGCGACGGGCAGTTCGTCCGCGACTGGCTGCCACTTTATGCGCAAAGTGAGGCTGGATATGGCAATCTTTGTCGCCTTGTCTCGATGGCGCATCTCGACCGGCCCGAAGAGTTCGACGCGCATGTTACCTTGGAGCAATTGGCGGGATTGACCGATGGGCTGATTGCATTGACTGGTGGCGCGGAGGGCGCGGTGGCGCGGTTGCTCGCACAAGGGCAGGCCAAGTCTGCGGCTGAGCATTTGGCTCGGTTGCAAGAGCTTTTCTCGGACCGCCTCTATATCGAACTCAGCAGGCGTGGCGATGCTGTCGAGGAAGTCGCGGAAAGCGCGCTGATCGAACTTGCCTACACACGAAACATTCCGCTCGTAGCAACCAATCCTGCATTTTTCGCCGAACCCGATTTCTTCGATGCGCATGACGCGATGCTATGCATTTCCGATGGCGAATATATCGAAAGCCCCGACCGGCGCCGGAGCAGCCGTGAGACCTGGATAAAAACTGGTAGGCAGATGGGCGAACTGTTTGCCGATTTGCCAGAGGCGTTGGCTAACACGCTGGTGATTGCGCGGCGGTGCACAGCGCTTGCGCCATACCGCAATCCGATCCTGCCGAGCCTCGCCGGTGATCGCGATGCTGAAGACCAGCAATTACGCGATGATGCCCGTGCTGGCCTTGAAAAGCGGCTCGAAATAGCAGGCATCACCGACATGGGCGAAAGGAAGGTCTATTTCGACCGGTTGAAATTTGAAGCCGACGTCATCACTTCGATGGGATTTTCAGGCTATTTTCTGATCGTCGCCGATTTCATCAAATGGGCGAAGGATCAGGATATCGCTGTGGGGCCGGGTCGCGGCTCCGGCGCAGGGTCGCTGGTCGCATGGTCGTTAACTATTACTGATTTGGACCCGATTAGGCTGGGGTTGCTGTTCGAACGCTTCCTGAACCCCGACCGTGTGTCGATGCCCGACTTCGATATCGATTTCTGCGAAACGCGGCGGAGCGAAGTCATCCGCTATGTGCAGAAAAAATATGGCGTGCGTCAGGTTGCGCAGATTATCACCTTCGGAAAATTGAAGGCGCGCGCGGTTTTGCGCGACACGGGCAGGGTGTTGCAGATGAGCTACGGTCAGGTCGACCGGCTTTGCAAACAGGTGCCGAACCACCCGACCGACCCGTGGGATTTGCAACGCGCGCTAGGCGGTGTGGCCGAATTGCGCGAAGAATATCGTCGCGACGAGCAAGTAAAGCGGCTTTTTGACCTTGCTATGAAGCTTGAGGGCCTTCCCCGGCATAGCTCCACACACGCAGCAGGTGTAGTTATTGGCGACCGCGAATTGTCCGAACTCGCGCCGCTCTACCGTGACCCCCGATCGGATATGCCGGTAACTCAATTCGACATGAAATATGTCGAGAGCGCAGGGCTCGTTAAATTCGACTTTCTCGGGCTGAAGACACTTTCGGTTCTTCAAAAGGCAAGCCAGATGCTCGACAAGCGCGGCGTAGAAATCAATTTGGATCTGCTGCCGCATGACGACCCTGCGGTCTATGAACTGCTACAGCGTGGCGATACGGTTGGCGTGTTTCAGCTGGAATCGGAAGGCATGCGACGGACGCTGGCGGCGGTTAAACCGACCAATTTCGGCGATATCATCGCGCTCGTTTCGCTATATCGCCCCGGCCCGATGGACAATATCCCGATGTTCGGTCGTCGTAAAAATGGCGAGGAGACAATCGAATATCCGCACCATCTGCTTGAGCCGGTATTGAACGAAACTTACGGGATTTTTGTATATCAGGAACAGGTGATGCAGGCCGCGCAGATCCTGGCAGGTTACAGCCTTGGCGAAGCAGACCTTCTGCGTCGCGCAATGGGTAAGAAGGTGCAAGCCGAAATGGACGCGCAGCGCGGGCGATTTGTGACCGGCTGCGCCACGCACAATATCCCGCCCAACCGCGCCAACGAACTTTTCGATTTAATCGACAAATTTGCAGGCTACGGTTTCAACAAGAGCCACGCGGCGGCTTATGCCGTTCTCGCATATCAGACCGCGTGGCTGAAAACGCACCATCCCGAAGTCTTTTTTGCGGCATCAATGTGCTTCGACATGCACCAGACCGACAAACTGGGCATATTCATAGACGATATGCGGCGGTTGGAGGTTGATTGTCTGCCACCCGACATCAACCGCAGCGAGGCCGAATATACGGTCGAGAACAATGCCGACGGAGGGCTAGTGGTGCGCTATGCGCTGGGTGGCATTAAGAACGTCGGTGAACGCGCGATGGAAGTGCTTGTGGCAGAGCGTGATGCAACTGGACCTTTTGTGACCCTCGATGATTTCGCCAACCGTGCCGATCCGGGGCAATTGAACCGACGTAGTCTGGAAAATCTGTCAGCGGCGGGCGCTTTCGATTCGCTTGAACCGAACCGGGCAGCCGTACATGCCGCGGCCGAGACACTGCTGGCAGCAGCACAATCCGCCCGCGATTCACGCGAGAGTGGCCAAGGCGGCCTATTCGGTGAAGGCGGGTCAGATATTGCCAAGCTCCGTATCGATCAAGATGCGGCTTGGTCCCTCGGTGAGCAAATGAACCACGAAAAGGAGGCCTTCGGTTTCTATTTCTCGGCGCATCCATGCTCGCAATATGCCGCGGTTGCCGCCAGCCATGGCGCGAAGACCAATGCCGAGTTGCTTGCCAGCGGACCAATACCCGAAGGCGTTCGACGCGCGGGCACGCTGGCGGCTCTGATTGAAGGCGTACGCTGGCGCGAATCGCGCAAGGGTAAACGCTTTATGGTTGCCGATTTTTCAGACATGAGCGGGCAGTTTTCGGTGCGGTGTTTCGACGAGGTTGTCGGCGCGCAACTTGCCGAATGGGCCAAATCCGCAGAGTGCCTACTGCTTGGCGTTGAAATGGACATGCGTCCGGGTGACGAGGTTCCCAGCTTTACGGTCAAAAGCGCCAAGCTGCTGAGCTCGCTGGTTAGCGCGACGCGGCTCAAGATGCTGCTCGATGTTACCGATGAGCGGGCCATAAAAGAACTCGCACAGCTGGTGGAGCCATTGCATGGCGGCAAAAGCGAACTTGTAATAAAGACCCGCACCCAAGATGGTCGCGCGGCGCATATCGTGCTCGGCCGGCGTTACCAGCTTGATGCGTCGCTGGTTGAGCAGGTGAAGGCAATTGACGGCGTCGCAAATGTAGAGCTTGCGCCACTGGCTGCTGTTTTGGCATTGGTGCACTAAGAGAGAAACATAAATAGGAGAGAGCCGTGCAAGGCACCATGCAGGATTGGGAACTTCGGGTACCCCATTTGATCGATTATGCAGCGCGCGAGCACGGCACCCGAGAGATTGTGACGCGTTGGCCTGACGGCAGCATAGAGCGGTCGAACTGGGCCGGTGTTGCAGGCGAAGCCCGCAAATTGTCACAAGTTTTTGCCGGTTTCGGCCTGCAAAAAGGCGACCGGATTGCCACCTTTGCGATGAACCATCACCGCCATTTGGCCGCATGGTACGGTGCAATTGGCTTTGGCGGGGTCATTCACACGGTCAACATAAGGCTGTTCGATGAAGATCTGATCTACATCATGAATCACGCGGAAGACAAAGTGCTGATGTACGACGCAGCATTCCAGCCCATCATCGACCGGCTTAGGCCGCATCTGAAGACTGTTGAACATTATATCGTCTTCGATGATGCCGCTAGCTATGGCGCGCTCGTTGCGGCGCAGGACGGTAAATATGAATGGGCGACCGGAGACGAGCGTGATCCGTGCATGCTTTGCTACACCAGTGGCACCACCGGTAATCCCAAAGGCGTATTGTACCAGCACCGTTCGACGATGCTGCACGCTATGACAGAAATTGCGCCTTCGGTATTCGATTTAAGCCCGCAGGCGGCGTTGCTGCCTATCGTGCCGATGTTTCACGCGGCAAGCTGGGGCCTGCCTTTTGCTGGTGCGGCCGCAGGAGTGAAGTTCGTGTTCTCCACGACCAACGAAGCGCCGATTCTGCACCGCCTGATGCTTGATGAGGGCATCACGCATAGCGCAGGTGTGCCAACTGTTTGGCTCGCGATGTTCGGGCATTTGGACACCGAGTCCGCTGCGGGGCGGGATGCCTCGCTGGGGAAACTGAAACTTGTGACCATCGGCGGATCGGCTGCACCGCGTGCAATGATTGAGCGGCTGATGAAGTCGGGTGTGCGCGTGTCGCACGCCTGGGGCATGACCGAAACCTCGCCAATTGGCACGATGGGTGCGCCGACTCCCAACTGGGATGATTTGACACTCGACGAACAAATCGATGTGGTGTGCAAACAGGGCCGTACGCCCTTTGGCGTTCAACTGCGCGTTATAGACAAGGATGGCAACGTCGCACCGCGTGACGGCGTTACGTCTGGCGCGCTACAAATTCGCGGGCCGTGGGTTATCAAGCGCTATTTCAAGGCCGAAGCCGACTGTGTCGATGCGGACCAGTGGTTCGACACCGGCGATGTGGCGGTGCTGCACCCCGACGGTACGATGCAGATAACTGACCGAGTCAAGGATGTCATTAAATCAGGAGGCGAATGGATTAGCTCGGTCGAACTCGAAAATATCGCGGTGGGCTGCCCCGGTATTGCCGAGGCTGGAGCAATTGGCATAGCACATCCAAAATGGGACGAGCGCCCCGTGTTGATCGCGGTCAAGAAGCCCGGCGCCGATGTAACCGAAGAGGCTGTGAAGGCGTATCTGTCCGAGCGCATCGTCAAATGGTGGATGCCCGACCGCGTGCTGTTCGTCGATGAATTGCCGCATACAGGGACTGGCAAGATCCAGAAAGTGGCACTGCGTCAGCAGTTCAAGGATTTCGTGCTGGAGGATTAAGCCATGACCGACGTCCATATCGACCCGACGCGCGAAGCGTTCGACTTGTTCAAATCGCTGCCGCGCAATGTGCCAATCAATATGTTGAACTTGCTGAAATTCAACGAGATTGCCCGATATCCTGTAGACCATCCCAATGCCGCACATGAATGGAGCGGGCAGCGCGCCTATCAGGAATATGGCAAGACCAGCGGGCCGATATTCCAGCGAGTCGGTGGCAGCATCATCTGGCGCGGAGAGATGGAGGCGATGGTGATTGGACCTGCCGACCGGCATTGGGATATGGTTTTCATCGCGCGCTATCCAAACAGCGCCGCGTTTATGGAAATGGTAACCGATCCCGAATATCAAAAGGCGGTGGTTAACCGGCAGGCTGCCGTCAAAACCAGCCGCCTGATCCGCTTCAAACCGCTTGACGGGGACGACGCCACCTTTGGCTAAAACAGACTGAGTTGCCCGTCGATATTGGGCGGTACGAACAGGTCGCTGCGGACATTCCATTTCGAGCTGTCCAGCCCATGCTTTCGCACCGCAATCTTCATTCGCGTGCGGATAAGCTCGGCCCATACGCCTTGCCCCCTCATGCGATTGAAGAACTCGGGGTCATTGTCCTTGCCGCCGCGCATTTCCTGAATGTGGTTCATCACCTTGGACGCGCGGTCTGGAAAATGAACCTGAAGCCAGTCTCGAAACAACGGCGCGACTTCATGTGGCAGGCGAATGGGTATCCAAGAGACGCTTGAAGCGCCATATTCGGCAGCAGCCGCAGCAATAGCCTCGATTTCGCCGTCCGTAATCGCAGGGATCACTGGCGCAATATTAACATGCACATAGATGCCCGCCTCGGCTAGCTTTCGCATGGCGGCAAGTCGGGTCATCGGCGAAGATGCGCGCGGTTCCAATATTCGCGCCAACTTGGCATCTAGCGATGTCACCGAAATTGCCACTCCGGTCAGCTGCATTGCCGCAAGTTGGCGCAGATAATCGATATCATCGACTACACGCGCTGATTTAGTGGTGATCACAATCGGATGTAATGTTTCGACCATCAACGCCAGTATCGACCGCGTAATCCGGTAGCTGCGCTCGATTGGCTGATAGGGGTCGGTATTTGTACCAATCGCAATCGTCGCAGGTTTATATCCCGGTTTGGCTAGAGTTTTTCGCAACAATTCCGCCGCATTGGGCTTGGCGAACAAACGGCTTTCGAAGTCACGCCCCGGCGAAAGGTCGTGATAGGCATGACTCGGTCGCGCATAGCAATATATGCAGCCATGCTCACATCCGCGATAAGCGTTGACTGAGCGATCGAAGGGCAGGTCGGGCGAACTATTGAATGACAGAATGGATTTCGGAAATTCTTCAGTTACACTCGTTTTTAGCTGAAAAACGTCTCCATCGACATGTTGCCGAGCGTCAATCCAATCGCCGTCATGTTCCCGCTCCAACAAATTGAAGCGAACTGGCGTGGTGTTGTTCGGAGCACCACGCCCTTTGACTGCTTCGACAGGCTGAAGTTTTTGCATTCCTGATGTTGGCATGTTTATGAGAACAAATAAAGAACATTAATTTATGACGCAATGATACCAGTACACCGGAACGCTTGTGTCTGCGCAGCCGTTTAGACGAGGGAAAAAGTTGAAGGAGTTTTCTATGCGACCCGTTATGATATCGACCACGGCTTTCCTTATAACATTGTCAACGCCAGCTCTCGCTGTAGATGAAAATGCCTGCGCGCAAGACATGGTTTGCGCGTCCAGCCCGGCGTCCGTGGTCACGGCGCTGCAGGGGGCAGGCTACCGCGCCGAATTGAAAAAAGACGAAGTCGGCGAATTCATCTCGAGCGCGGCGGGTGGCTACAACTTTCTGATAAGCTTTATCGGCTGCCGCGAGGGTATCAAATGCGATTCCTTGCAGTTCAGCATCGTCTTTAAGCCGCATCCTGATCAGACGGCGGAATATGCCAACGGTTACAACTTAAAGTATCGCTATTTGCAGGCAGCCGCGAGGGAAAACAAGGAGTTGCGACTGACGTACGACTTGAACACAATGGGCGGTGTAACCAAGCGCAATTTTGTAGATGTTGTGGATATATGGTCGAGAGGATTGGGCAGTTTTTCAACCTACGTCAGAGACGAGGCCGCCAAAAAAATTATGCCGGTACCTCCTGCACCGCCTGCGTCTCCGCCGCCCGCGATTAAACGATGATAACGGATTAGACCATCCTAACTCTCGCCCAACCGTGGCATCAGTTCGACGAAGTTGCAGGGCCTGTGGCGGCTATCGAGTTGGTGGACTAAAATCTGGTCCCACCCATCCTTTACAGCTCCGTTCGAGCCGGGAAGGGCGAAGATATATGTGCCGCGCGCCAGCACGGCGCATGCGCGCGACTGGATTGTCGAGGTACCGATGCTGGCGTAGCTAAGCCAGCGGAACAGTTCGCCAAATCCCGGGATATCCTTCGTTTTGACACGGTCCAACGCCTCGGGGGTCACATCGCGCCCGGTAAGGCCCGTGCCGCCGGTTGAAATCACTACATCGATATTGTCGTCGTCGATCCAGTTGTGCAGGCGCGAGGTAATCATCAAGGTATCGTCGCGCAATATGGCACGCTCGACGATCTTGTGGCCTGCCGAAAGGATGCGTTCGGCCAAGATATCGCCGCTGCTGTCGTCCTCAACGCCGCGCGTGTCCGAAACCGTCAGCAGCGCGATGTTAACCGGCTTGAAAGAGCGGCTTTCATCGAGCGGCATTATTGCCTCCGGCGACATTGGTTTTTGGCATGCGGCGCGCGATTACGTTGCCATTCGCGTCGGGAAATCGGGGCCATAGATATTGGGCAAGGCCATTCAGGCTGCCCGACGCCTTGTTTTCGCGCATTTCGTAAATCCAGTAATTGCGCAAAATAATCGAAACATACCCACGCGTCTCCCAATAAGGGATTGATTCTATAAAGAGCAACGGATCGCCATTGTCGCGGATTTCTGTGTTCCAGCGGGTGACCGGCGTGGGCCCTGCATTATAGGCGGCGATGACCTTGGGAAGTAGGCCGCCGGTTGCCGGCAAATCGCGCAGCTTTTCAAGATAGGATTGACCATATTCAAGGTTCACCGAAGGCCGGTCGAGTTCGGAGGCCGCAAAGCCGATACCGCGCGCGCGGGCCAAATCACCGGCCGTGCCGGGCCGAACCTGCATCAAACCGCGTGCCCCTGCAGGGCTTATGACGTCGGTCCGGAAGTTCGATTCCTGCAAGGTGTGCGCATAGACCAGTGCGGGCGGCACCCGCCAGCCACCGGTCGGCTCCCAATTGGGCATCGGGTAGCGTGCCATGGCGTTGCTCTGGTCGCGTGACGGGCCGTAATGGCCCATCCAGAATTGGGTCGAAGCCAGGTTCAGCGATCCTGCGAGTTGGGCGAGATTCGCATGCTGGCGGGCGTCGCCAATTTTTGCTTGGTGACGCAATGCTTCATCCGCTAGCTTGGTCTGGCCGATTTCGGCCAGCGAAACAGCAAGTATGGCGTTCTGCTGGTCTTTCAGGCTGTTCCAGTCGAGTTTCGCAACCTTGGCCGCCTTGCGCGCAATCGGATCCATGCCCAGCGATTCGCTGGCAAGCAATCCGTAAAATGTTTCAGGTAGTTGCGCTGCATTTTGCATACGCGGTTGAAATTGTTGTGGCTGTTTCGCGGCCATCGCGGCGCGCGCACTCCAGAATAGGCCTGCGGCCCTTAAATCATCATTGGCGGCATGGCGCGACACGGTATCGAATGCTTCGAACGCGGCGGCATAATCCTTGAGCCGCCATGAGGCGAGGCCGTAGGCCCAAGCGGCTTGCGTACCCCACTCGCCACCGGCTGCACGAGCGATACCGGACAGGCGCTTGGCTGATAGGTCGTCGTTCTCGATATAATAAGACCATGAAACGCGATATCGCAATTCGGCCAGCGCATCTGTTGCTAGTTCGCCGGCCTTGCTTTCAACCAAGCGTTCGGCGGATGCTGGATCGTCGTTCTTGATGAAAGTCTGTAACTCGCTGCGAAACGCATCGCTGGCGATATTGTTTGGCAGATCGCGCTTCGGCGCACCACCAAGCCATGAAAAACGACGGATACCGGGACGGTCGGGCAGTGCATCGGCGCCGCGTTTGCGCGCCATGGTCGCGAGTTGTTCGGCTTGCGGCAAATAGGGGGCCGATTGGAGAAGCGCCTGCAACTGAGCGGCATCGACCTTAGGGCTGTTGGGTGCGAGATACAGCTCTGCGCGCGCCATTGCCGACAATGGTCCAGCGGGCATGCGGTCGATAAGCTTGGCCGCATCGTCCCATTTTTGCACGCGAATATTGGCGAAGATTTCGGTATAAGCACTTTGTTCGGATTTGCTCAGGACAGTTGGAGCGGGCTGTGCCGACACAATGGCGCGGAAGCCTTCGCTGGTATTCGCCTGCGCAGCAGCTACCGGAGAGAGCATCAAAACCGTTGCAAGCAATTTATATCGGTTCACAAGCCAGCCCTTTTTGCGAACATCTGCAAATCTTTCCACGCTTGTGCCTTCATAGCAGGCCGCGCGATCAGCGTTCGCGGATGAAATGTCGTCAGGACCGCCATGTTGCTGCCATCATGGTTAAGATTCCGTAACTGCGCACGTGCTTTCATCAGTTCTTCGGCCAAAAGAGCCTTGCATGCCGTTGAACCGAGCAGAATAAATGCAGTTGGCTTCACAATTCCTATTTGGCGTCGAATAAAATCTGCCAACTCCGGGAGTGCTTCGTCGGGCAAATCACCGGTTGGAGGAATCGTGGTAGCCAGTGCAGTCCAGTAGCAATCGGTTAGATTGAGTCCGATCGCGGCCAACATACGGCCAAGCAGCATTCCGGTCGCCCCGCTGCCGAACATTTTGCCTGCAACCTCGTCCTGATCCGGCAAGTCTGAAATGATCATGACTTCACACTTGGAAGGTCCCGAAGGCGCAATAAAGTAGGTACCGAAGCCATTGCCCGGGAGCTTTGCACCACTGAGTATCATCGCCTTCAGAGTTTCGATATCCGTAGGCCATTCGACGGCGGGTTGGCCTGGACTAACGCGCGCAGGCAACGATACGGCGGCGGGCGTCGGGGAGGCTTCTGTCCTGATTTCAGTTCTTGATTCGACCGCCAGCCAGTCGATGGGCACCTCGCCGACAGCCGCGTCTACACCAGCTAGTTCCCACCAGCCCGTTAGCGATTCGATCAAACTGGATGCGGCAAGTTGCCCCTTTTGCTCCATATTTCCGTTCAGACACTGGTTGACGGCGGGGTCAATTGCTTGGCATGGCAATTTCCGCAGGCTGTTCGTTTAACGCGATGGCCCGAATGACTAGCGGGGTAAAGGATAAAGGCGATGAGTGAACGGGAATCGATGCCTTATGACGTTGTGATTGTAGGCGCGGGACCTGCCGGACTTGCTGCCGCGATCCGCATTAAACAAAAATCGCCTGAAACCAGCGTGTGCATCATTGAAAAGGGTTCCGAAGTCGGCGCGCATATCCTGTCAGGTGCGGTCATCGACCCAAAGGCGCTCGACGAGCTTATCCCGGATTGGCGCAGTCAGGGCTGTCCGCTAGCCGAAACGCCGGTAAATGATAACCAGCATTGGGTTATGACCAAGAACGGGAAGTTTAATATCCCGCATTTCATTACACCCGGCTTCATGCACAATAAGGGCACTTATACGGGATCACTGGGTAATCTGTGCCGCTGGCTTGCAGGGCAGGCAGAAAATCTGGGGGTCGAGATTTTCCCGGGGTTCGCTGCAGCCGAAATCCTATACAACCCGGATGGCTCGGTAAAAGGCGTGGCGACCGGTGACATGGGCATCGCCCGCGATGGCAGCCACAAAGGCGACTATGTCCAGGGCCTGGAATTGCACGCGAAATATACCTTTTTTGCCGAGGGTGTGCGCGGGCATCTGACCAAATTGCTGAAACCACAATTCGGACTGGACAAGGATTGCGAGCCGCAGGTTTACGGTATCGGCCTCAAGGAATTGTGGGATATTCCTGCTGAACAACATGCGGCAGGCCGTGTAATTCATAGCCAAGGTTGGCCGCTCAGCGATGCCAATGGCGGAGCGTTTCTCTATCATCAGGCGAACAACCAGATCGCCCTAGGCTTTGTGGTATGGCTAAATTATTCAAACCCGTATCTGTCACCATTCGAGGAATTGCAGCGCTGGAAAACGCATCCGGAAATCCAGAAAACCCTTAAGGGCGGGCGGCGTGTATCCTATGGCGCGCGGGCGATAAGCGATGGTGGATTCCAGTCAGTGCCGAAGCTTGCTTTTCCGGGAGGAGCCTTGATTGGCTGCACCGCGGGTTTCCTTAATGTCCCGCGCATCAAGGGGACGCATACGGCGATGAAATCTGGAATGCTGGCGGCGGACGCAGCGGTCGAGGCACTGGCCGCCGGACGCGAACATGACGAACTTGCCGCTTATCAATCCGGTTATGAAAATAGCTGGATTTACAAAGAATTGCGCATCGTTCGTAACGTCCTTCCTCTCGTCGAGAAGTTTGGCAATTTCTGGGGTACAATGCTGTCCGGGGTGAATATGTGGCTCGAAATTTTCGGGATCCGCATGCCGTTCACGATGAAGCAACATCCCGACCACAAGGCGCTCAAAAAGAAATCTGAAACTACACCCATCGATTATCCCAAGCCCGATGGTGTGTTCAGTTTCGACCGGCTGTCATCGGTATTCCTGTCGAACACCAACCATGCCGAGGATCAGCCGATACATTTGCAGGTCAAGGATATGGACTTGCAAAAGGACAGCGAGTTCATGGAATTCGCCGGACCTTCTGCCCGCTATTGCCCTGCAGGTGTCTACGAGTGGATCGAGGAAGAGGGCAAAGAGCCACGCTACCAGATCAACTCGCAAAACTGCGTGCATTGCAAGACCTGCGATATCAAAGACCCCAACCAGAATATCAACTGGGTAACCCCGGAGGGCGGCGGTGGGCCCAATTATCCGAATATGTGAATTCAGCCTCGTCGCTGCGGTGCTGGCATCGCCAGCACTCTCCACAGCGCCACCCGAAGATCTGGTCGGGCGCTACGCATCGGCCCGCGTTGCCGAGATCGGCGAGCAGGATGCCATTGCGCTCAGCGGCTATCTGAAGCTCTACAAACAGGCGCCTGACAGCGAAATATTGGCTGATCGTTTGTTCGACAGTGCCATCCGTTCAGGTGACATGGCAACTGCGGTGCGCGCCGCGCGCGCCAAGGAATTGCGCAACGGCGGCAATAGCGAGACGGCTTTGCTGCTGTTTGCCGACGCATGGCGCGCGAAAAACTGGCGGATGGCAGACCTTGCCGCCGATGAATTGTCGCAAAGCGGCAATCTAGGTTTCATGTCCCCGATGTTGAAAAGCTGGGTGAATGTCGCGCAAGGAAAAACCGCCGACCTGCCTGATGCGGACGCCGATACAGACAGCTTTTTTGCTTATTATTCAGTGGACCAGCGCATCTATCTCGACCTCGCGTCGGGTCAATTCGCCAAGGCAAAACTGGGCCTGCGCGGTATCGCCACGCAACAGGGCGAACATGTCCGTGACGTCATGATAGCCGGAGCCGAAACTCTCGCGAGCAAAGGCGGCGATGAAGCGTTTGCCGAGGCACTGATGCGTTCGGCGATTGGCACCAGCGACGGTTTGTCGACGCGAAGCGCAAAGCTAGCCCCCGAACGCGGACTCGCTGCACTTTATGCCCGCATCGCCGATGCCCTTATCGAGCAGGAGATGCCCAAGGAAGGCCTTGCGCTTGCCCGGATCGGCAACTGGATTTCGCCGCCCCAGGCAAATGTGCGTCTGGCTTTGGCAAAGGCTCTTCACGCAAGCGGACTGACGAGCGAGGCGCTGGATATTCTTGACCCACAGCCCGTCACTTCTCCCTACCGGCTCGCCATGCTGGAAACCCGCATAGAGATGCTGATCGCCAGCAAGGACATCGCAAAAGCGCAAAGCGTGGTCGTCGAAGCCGCCAATCTTGCGCCATTGTCGGTAGCAATAAAACTGCTCCACGCCCGCGTACACGAAGCCGCGGGTAATATGCCACTCGTCATTGCGACCTATCGCGAAATGACCGAAGCGCCCGATTTCGCAAAGCTGCCCCCGCGGCAGCAGGCCAGTTATCGCTTGCTGCTCGCATCGGCACTTGACCGGGCAACGGACTGGCCGTCGGCAAAGGCGGAACTCGAAAATCTGCTGACGGTCGATCCGAACAATGCGCAGGCGCTGAATTATCTAGGTTATTCGCTACTTGAGCGGGGTGGCGAGCGCGAAAAGGCGACCGAGATGGTCAAGCGCGCCTATGCTCTCGAACCAGCATCCAGCGCGATAACCGATTCGCTCGGATGGGCGTTTTTCCTGCAAGGCGATGCGAAACAAGCACTGCCGTTGCTCGAAAAGGCTGCGAAGGAGGCAGGTTCGGACGTGGCGATTAACGAGCATCTCGGCGATGCCTATTGGACGCTTGGCCGTCGCCGCGATGCGCGCTATGCATGGCGCGTCGCCAGCCAAGCCAGCGAAGGCGAGGCCGCCGAGCGGCTAATGCGCAAAATCGATATCGGTTTGTCCGCCGCGCGCTGATGTCGCTCCATCAGGAAACTGCCTATGCAAAAGTGAACCTCGCGTTGCACGTCCGGCGGCGACGCGACGATGGATATCATGAACTCGAAACTTTGTTTGCGTTCGCCGAAGACGGCGACAGGATTTACGGTGATTTAGCCGAAGATATCAGCCTGAAAATATCCGGCCCGTTTGGTGACGGCCTAAGCCGTACCGACAATCTGGTCGTTCGCTCTGCCAAACGAATGCAGAGCCATTTTGGCATCGTGCAAGGCGCAGCGATCCATCTGGGCAAACATTTGCCTATCGCTTCTGGCATCGGCGGCGGGTCGGCGGACGCGGCTGCCACAGCACGACTACTTAACCGGTTGTGGAACATTGGTGCCGATGACGCCGAACTCGAGCGACTTCTGGCCCCGTTAGGTGCCGACATTCCAGCCTGTGTCCGCAGTCGGACGGTATATGGCGAAGGCACGGGTACGTCTTTGCGGACTGTCCCCGACGAAGACATAAGCGGTCGAACGGTTTTGCTGGTCAATCCGTTGCAACCCGTCGCCACCGGGCCGGTATTCGCGGCTTGGGACGGCGTTGATCACGGCGAATTGGATTTTTCTAACCCGTGGCAAGCAACGCTTCGGGGACGTAATGATCTTCAAGAGCCAGCTATCTCAATATGCCCCGCAATCAGCGAAGTTTTGGACATATTGGCGCAGACCGGCGCCCATCTGGTCCGTATGTCAGGCTCCGGCGCAACCTGTTTCGCGTTGTATGACTCGGAGTCAGCGAGGGACGCAGCAAATCGTCAGGTCGGCGGCACTTGCCCCAAATGGTGGACAATGGCATCAACTTTAAGATGATCGACCCATGGGTCATACTCGGAAAACCCGCAAGCGACGGCATTTTGGTCGTTTGCGACCATGCATCCAACCATGTTCCCGAAGAAATTGACCTTGGAATCGACAGGCAACTCCTCACCCAACATATCGCTTATGATATCGGCGTCACCGGCGTGGCGACATTTCTGGTCGAACTATCAGGCTGCGCAGCCTATCTTGCGACCAATTCGCGGCTCGTTGTCGATCTAAACCGCAATCCGAACGATGTGAGCGCAATACCGGTAATAAGCGATGGCATTGACATTCCCGGCAATCATCTCGACGCAATGGGCCGGAAAGCAAGGCTCGAACGCTATTTCCATCCCTATCATGAATGCCTTGAGAACCTGTTGCACCACCACCGGCCCGCGTTAATCCTTTCGGTGCACAGCTTTACGCCGCGGCTGGAAAGCGATCCACATGGCCACAGACCTTGGGAAATTGGAGTCTTGTACAATGAATATGCGGCCGCCGCGAACCTGGCAATTGATCGGTTGGAGGGCGAAGGGTTGATCGTGGGTGACCAGTTACCTTATTCGGGCAAACTGCTCAACGCGACGATGAACCGCCATGCGGAGGCGAATGAAATTCCCTATGTCGGCGTTGAAATACGGCAAGATTTGGTCGGTACCAGCGAGGGCCAGGAAAGATTCGCAGCAATTTTGGGCGAAATGGCACAATATGTTGCGGAAAGGCTTGCGTCGGATGGGGCAAACTGAATAGACGCTGCCGCTGAAAGCGAGCCTTTAATGACCCATAATTTCGACAAATCGAAACTCCCAAGCCGCCACGTTTCCGTAGGCCCCGAACGCGCGCCGCATCGCAGCTATTATTACGCGATGGGCCTGACCGAGGAGGAAATCGCGCGGCCTTTTGTCGGTGTGGTTTCGGCAGGTAATGACAGCGCGCCGTGCAATACGACGCTGGACGCTCAGGCCGATATCGCGCGCAAGGGCGTTGAAGCGGGCGGGGGAATGCCGCGGCGGTTTAACACAATCACCGTGACCGACGGCATCGCGATGGGGCATCAGGGGATGAAATCCTCGCTGATCAGCCGTGAGGTTATTGCCGATTCCATCGAGCTTTCCGTGCGCGGCCATTGCTACGATGCACTTGTCGGCTTTGCCGGATGCGACAAATCGTTGCCTGGCATGATGATGGCGATGTTGCGGCTCAATGTGCCATCGATCTTTGTCTATGGCGGTTCGATTTTGCCCGGGCGGTACAAGGGCAAGGATGTCACGGTCAAAGACGTGTTCGAAATTGTCGGCAAATATGCCGCTGGAGCATGTCCATTGTCCGAGCTTGAAGAGCTGGAGCGCGTCGCTTGCCCTGGCCATGGTGCTTGTGGTGGGCAGTATACGGCCAACACTATGGCATGTGTGGGCGAAGCGATCGGGCTTTCTTTGCCCAATAGCAATATGGCCCCTGCGCCTTATTCGACACGCGACCAGATTGCCCATGCGGCGGGCTTTCAGGTAATGGAATTGCTCGCGACCAATATCAGACCGCGCGACATATGTACGCGTGAAGCTTTTGTAAATGCTGCAAGAATTGTCGCGGCAACGGGTGGTTCAACCAATGGCGCGTTGCATTTGTCCGCGATGGCGCATGAAGCCGGCATCGATTTCGATCTGTTCGATGTTGCCGAGGTATTCAAATCAACGCCCTATATGGCCGATTTGCAACCCGGCGGACAGTTTGTTGCGCGCGATATGTATGACGCGGGCGGCGTGTACATGCTGATGAAGTCGCTCCTCGGTGAAGGACTGCTCCACGGCGAGTGTATGACCGTTACCGGCAAGACGCTGGGCGAAAATATCGATCAGGTCACCTGGAATCCCGACCAGAAGGTCATTTATCCGGCAACCGCGCCGATTACGCCCACCGGCGGTGTTGTCGGTCTGCGCGGTTCGCTGGCTCCCGATGGCGCAATCGTAAAGGTTGCAGGCATGGAGCGGCTGAAATTTACAGGGCCCGCCCAAGTATTCGATTGCGAGGAAGATTGCTTTGCCGCGGTCGAAGCGCGGCAAATTCGTGAAGGCGCGGTCATTGTGATTCGCTATGAAGGCCCCAAAGGCGGACCCGGCATGCGCGAAATGCTGTCGACCACCGCAGCGCTTTACGGGCAGGGGATGGGCGAGAAAGTCGCGCTTATCACCGATGGCCGTTTCTCCGGCGCAACACGCGGCTTCTGTATTGGCCATGTTGGACCAGAGGCGGCAGACTGCGGGCCAATCGCCTTGATCGTGGATGGCGACGAAATCATTATTGATGCCGAGACGGGCGTGATTGATCTTAATGTTCCCGCGGAAGTCCTTGAGGAAAGGCGTAAAGCCTGGCGACCCAGATCGACCGATTACGGGTCAGGCGCATTATGGCGCTATGCGCAGAATGTTGGGCCAGCCTATAAAGGAGCAGTCACGCATCCCGGGGGACAGGCCGAAACACATGTCTATGCCGATATTTAAGACGGCTTTACCGCTTTTGATCGTCGTCGGCTTATCTGCATGCGGCGGCGATGCCGCGGGCGACCTGAAAAACGCCGAGAGCGACGCCGACGAGGCGGCGGCAATGGATGGCAAGGTTGAATGTGCGCTTGCAGGGTCGGTGGCTTTCGAACGGACTTGCACCACGGAGCAAATCGCGGGCGCAGAGGGCACCATATTGGTCATACGGCATCCCGACGGCGGTTTCCGCAGGTTCGACATATTGACCGACGGCCGCGGGCTAGCGCCTGCGGATGGTTTTGACGAAACTAAAATCAGCTTGTTGAGCGATGGCATGATCGAGGTCAGTTCAGGCGACGACAAATATCGCCTGCCTGCGCAGATAAAGAGCAATGAAGCGCCGCCTGCTGCAACATCTGAAAAAGACGCTGGTTGATTGCGCGGCCCTTCGGGGGCATGGGGCGCTATGACAAGTTCAGAACAGATTATCAGGGTCGCCGCACGTGGCGATGGCGTAACCGCCGATGGCCGCTACGTTGCACACGCCGCGCCAGGAGATATGATCGATCCGTCGGGCGGCCTGATCCACGGCCCGCATCACGCGACACCGCCCTGCCAGCATTTTCCGTTGTGTGGCGGCTGCCAGCTCCAGCACCTCGATGAAGAAAGTCTGCGTGCTTTCATCTCCGACCGCGTCAGCCACGCGTTGGCGACACAGCAGGTTGATATTGGCGAGGTCATGCCAGTCCATATCTCGCCACCTAAGACTCGGCGGCGGATTGCGGTGCGGTCGGCTTGGGCAGGAAAGCAATTCCAGCTTGGCTTCAGTACCGAAAAAAGTCACCGTATCATAGACTTGCGGCAATGTGACGTCATGGCGCCGGAATTGTTTGCGCTGCTACAGCCATTGCGCGATTTGCTTGGACCTCGGCTCAATCGCGCACGGCAAGTGCAGATTAAGTTGGCGCTCGTTGACCAAGGCATCGACGTTCTGATCGAAAACTGGATTGCCAATGACCTCGACACGCATGAGGTTCTGTCGGACTTTGCCAAGTCCCATGCACTGGCGCGCCTCTCGCTTGATGAGGGCTATGGTCCCGTGCCTTTCTGGGAACCAGAGCCGGTCACGGTGACGTTAGGCGGTGTCGCTGTCGCTTATCCCCCTTATGGCTTCCTGCAGGCCACCAAGGACGGCGAGGCAGCTTTGGTCGCGGCGGTGAAAGAAATTGTCGGCGACAAGCTGTTCATCGCTGACCTGTTCGCCGGTCTGGGTACATTTGCTCTCTCGCTCGACAACAGCAAGAAAATCTATGCCGGCGAGGCCGATCGGGAGCCTGTACTTGCGCTCAAGGCCGCTACCGGGCGGGCTGGGCGGCAGATATTTGCCGAGCATCGCGACCTATATCGTCGGCCATTAAGCGCAGATGAGCTCAATAAATTCCAGGCCGTCATTCTCGACCCTCCGCGCGCGGGTGCAAAGGAGCAAGTCACCAATCTGGCTGAATCCAAAGTGCCGGATATTGCCTATGTCAGCTGTAATCCGGCCAGTTTCGCGCGGGACGCCAAGACTTTGGTTACTGCCGGTTACAGGTTGCAGCGGATCTGGCCCGTCGGTCAGTTCCGCTGGTCAACGCATATCGAGCTGGTCGGCCATTTTGCCCGTTAGTGCAGGAATACCGACATCGCGGCGTGGGTTACGAGCATCATGAGCGCAACTGTCGACAAGGCGAACAGGACAAAACGCACAATCACGCGGTTCGACAGTATCTGCAACAGGCTGTGTGCGACACGCAGGCCGACATAGACCCATGCGATGGTCGCATTCAGATTATCGCCCTGACCGATCATCGCCAGCACCAAGGACATCGCATAAAAAACCGTAGGTGCTTCGTGCAAGTGATTGTAGTTATCTGCAACCCAAGAGGCCCGTTCTTCGCCCTTAGCGATAAGGTCATCACGCAAGCCTCCACCGGTCGAACCGACCATATTCTTGGCGTCAATGCCCGCTCGACCCATTGCGGGCAACCGTGTGGCATACATCCATAGCCAGATAATCATCGTCCATGCGGCCAGTGCGACCACTGGTTGTAATATTGCGCTATTCATATTCTAACCCCTTAAATCGTTGCGAGCACGGCGTGCACAGCCAGAAATAGCAGGCACAATGTCGAAAGCAGGAATATCGCGAAACGCACCGGAACTTTGTTGATGGTCGCCTGATATACCGAATGGATAATCCGCAGAATCACATAGGCCCATGCGAACATCACAATAAGCGGTGTTGCCGCACCGCTGAGAAACAGAATGAACACCGTCGCATAAAACAGCGTCGGCTGTTCCATCAAATGTGTGTAATTGTGCGATTTCCAAGCGACATTGGGTGGGAGCATCGGATCCAGGTCCTGCCCCCTGATGCCCGCAGGTGTCGGCGTGCCCTTGGGCGCGAGTTTCGATGCGGCGGGAAGCCGCGTAAAGGCCATCCAGAACAGCATCACCAGCGACCATAAAACCAGCACCGCCGCAGGTGCCAAAATCGACATTTCCATGAAAAACCCTCCCCGTTTTCGATACGGAGAGGGTGCTTCAGTCTCGATAGACTGTCAATTGCAACTTATTGCGAAGACCGCTTCTCGAACCGCACCACGTTTCCGGAATCGTTCGCCGGTACACGGGCGTACAGGCTCGCCATCGGCTCGTCCTCGACGACAACTGTTTCGGTTTCACCAAAGCCGTTGAACTCGGTCCGCATCGCGCAGCCATAGGCGCCGAGCATGCCGACTTCGATAAAATCACCCGCTTGGACGTCGTCGGGCAGTACGAATGGCCCCGCCATATGGTCCATATCGTCGCAAGTAGGCCCGTAGAAGCTGAATTCAGCCATCTGTGTACCAATTGACGTTTCCGAGCGCTGTAATGCGACAGGAAAGCGCCAACCAATATGGGCCGCGTCAAACAGCGAACCATAAGCGCCGTCATTGATGAACAGCTCGCTGCCGCGACGCTTTTCGACCTTCACCAGCAGCGATGCATATTCGGCGCACAATGCACGGCCTGGCTCGCACCACAATTCGGCGGAGTAACTGATCGGCAGGTCTTCGAACGTGCGATGAATAACATCAAAATAGCTTTCGAGCGGGGGAGGTTCCATTCCAGGGTAAACCGACGGAAAACCGCCGCCTACGTCGACGATATCGACGGTGACCGATGCCTCGACGATCGCGGCGCGCACATGCTCCATCGCCTCGGAGTATGCAGTTGGTGTCATTGCCTGACTGCCCACATGAAAGCAGATACCCAAAGCATCGGCTACCTGACGGGTCGCGACCAACAAATCGGCGATTTCCGATGGATCCGCGCCAAACTTCGAAGCTAGGCTCAATTTGGCATGCTCCGACGATACGCGGATGCGGACGCAGAGTTCGAGATCTGTCGCAGCAACACCGTCTTTGGTGGTCGCGCTCACAATCTTGTCGAGCTCGTCATGGCTGTCGAGGCTGAACGTGCGAACGCCGTGATTGTGATAGGCCTGCGCAATCGCGCGCTCAGACTTCACAGGATGCATGAAGCAGAGTTTCGCATCAGGCAAAAACTTGTTCACAAGACGCACTTCGCCGAGCGAAGCGACATCGTAATGCGTAATGCCGGCATCCCACAATATCTCAAGCAGGGCAGGCGAAGGATTGGCCTTCACCGCGTACAGCGACTTACCCTGAAACTTCTCAACGAAGAAACGGGCGGCGCGCGTTGCGGCGTGCGGGCGAAGGAGCGTGATTGGTTCGTCCGGGCGAAGCGCGCGGACTACAGCAAGTGCGTCAGTGTTCTCGTACAACTCAAGGGACCCCCAAAAAATAAACGGTAAACGACAAGGCTGCCTTGCGGTTATTGGAAGTCCCCCTGGGGCAGCGGAGGGTGCGTATATGGGGAGGGGTCGCTATTGTAAAGAAAAAATCTAACGAATTGTTGCAAATTTATGACGCACCTCTTCTAGTCGCATGTGTAGTTCTTTTTGGCGCGTTAGGCTGCGGCTACGGCAGTCGCACGCCCGCTGACAGCACCCGCTCGCCAGCCCAGCCAACCGGCAAGAACACCCGCAGCAATCCCCGTCGACGCAGTTACAACAAGCGGTATTTGAGCATATGCGCGGAACAGGCCGCCCAGTTCTGGGACGAAAGGTGCGAACCACATAACGACCGCCTGCAAGCCCATGAAAAAGGCCGCTACAAGCCACGGGGCGCCATGTTTGCGGTCCATGAAGTAGAGCGTTAGGGCAAAAATGATTCCCAAGCTGTCGCTAATTACGATGGTATCTTGAACCCCTTGCGGCCCTTCGCTGCCAATGAAATTCATCCAGGGCAAAAACTGGTCGATCACCCGAGAAAACGGTGATTCGAATAGGATTAAAGGAGTTGCCAGCATATATCCGGCGTGGAGTTTGACGTTACGTCGGGTCTTGAGTGCCTGATAAAAGAGCGTGAGATAGGCTGTAACTGCGATTGCCATACCGATCCCGAACGAAGGACCATTGTGCATAATGAAGGGGTTTTCGCCGCTGGCATATCGCTGTGCCGACACGTCAATGATCATCATGAAGCCGAGGATGAGAAAGGGAAACAAAACAAAGCTGGCTAGGCCCATCTGCTTGTGAAAAGCATTCCATCGCCGATGAATGGCGACGCTTTGGACGATCAACAGCAACAGCCAACTCGATGAACTAATCGCATGAAAATGAAACGCCGATGGCACGTTGCTGATCGTTGACCAGTAGCTGGCCCAAAAGCCGCCAAGGATCACCAGCAACACAAAGCCGACGAAATAATGTCCGTAACGATAAGGCATCGAGCAAACCTCCCCCCGATGCGACCCATTTTTCAGTTACCACGGCTGTAAGCAGTGGGTCAAGCGAACCAATCCAAGGGGTTGGTTAGCTTAGACGATCTCTGAATTCGGTCCAGTCGAATTGGCGGACACAGTGCAGTTCATCCGTATGGCTATTCCAGAGCCAAATCGAGGGCAATGGTACGCCGTTGAAGGTGTTGGTTTTGACCATCGAATAATGTGCCTGATCAAGGAATGCGAATCGCGCGCCGGGTTCGGCTGCCACGGGCAATCGGTAATCACCGATGATGTCACCTGCGAGGCAGGAAGGGCCGCCAAGGCGGATTGTCGGGCCTTCTTCGCGTTCACCGAGCATGGCGGGGCGGTAAGGGGCTTCGATAACGTCTGGCATGTGGCAGGTGGCGCTGATGTCGGTGATGCCGACGGGCAGGCCATTGTCGAACACGTCAAGCAGTTCGCCGACAAGGATGCCTGCGTCGAGCGCGATGGCTTCACCGGGTTCGAGGTAGACGTCTAGGCCGGTTTCAGCGCGGACAGATTTGATGAACTCGACTAGCTCATCGCGTTGATAATCGGCGCGGGTGATGTGATGGCCGCCGCCGAAGTTGAGCCATTTGAGTTGGCCGAAATAGGGCGCGATTTTGGGCTTGAGCGATTCCCATGTGCGTTTAAGCGGCTCGAAATCCTGTTCGCACAATGTGTGAAAGTGGAGGCCGGACACGCCTTCCAAATGCTCAGGCAGCAATTGGCTGACAGGAAAACCTAACCGCGACCCGGGCGAACAAGGGTCGTATTTGGCAACATCCCCCTCGGCATGTTCCGGGTTGATGCGCAAGCCCACATCAACGCTGTCGTTGAGGAACGAGGCAAAACGGCGATGCTGGTTCGGGCTGTTGAAAATGATATGATCGGAAATAGCGACAATTTCCGCGATGTCCGCCTCTTTGTAACCGGCGCAATAGGTCGCAATTTCGCCTTTGTAATAGTCGCGCGCCAGACGCGATTCCCACAGGCCAGAACTGCACACGCCGTCCAGATATTCGCCAATGACCGGCGCAAGGCTCCACATCGAAAACGCCTTCATCGCGCAAAGAACCTTCGCGCCGGACCGCGCCTTGACGTCAGCAAGGATCGCCAAATTACGCCGTATCGCAACTTCATCCACCACAAAGGCAGGCGAGGGGACGCGGTTCAAATCAAATTGCGCAAACGCGCCGGGATCGCCTGCTCTGGTCTCCATCAGAACGCCAAAGGTCCTTCGAGTTCCTTCACCTGCCAAGGTAATCCATGTGCGTTCAGCATGTCCATGAAGGGATCGGGGTTGAACTGTTCCATGTTGAACACGCCGGGTCCGCGCCATAGGCCTTTAACCACCATTGCCGCGCCAATCATTGCGGGCACGCCTGTCGTGTAGCTTACCGCCTGGTTGCCAGTCTCTGCATAGGCGTCTTCATGGTCGCAGATGTTGTAGATGTAGAGCGTCTTTTCCGTGCCATCCTTGGCCAAGCCGGTCGCAATGCAGCCTATGTTGGTCTTGCCCTTGGTCGTCGGCCCGAGGCTCGCCGGTTCGGGCAGCACGGCCTTTAGGAACTGAAGCGGAATGATTTCCTTGCCTTCATACATGACCGGATCAATCCGCGTCATGCCAACCGCCTGCAGCACATTAAGGTGCGTGATATAGGCATCGCCGAAAGTCATCCAGAAGCGGATGCGCTTGATTTCGGGCAGATGCGTTTTGAGGCTTTCGATTTCCTCGTGGTACATCAGGTACATGTTCTTCGGGCCGACCGCCTCAAAGTCGAACTGCTGCTTGACCGACATCGGCGGGGTTTCGACCCAGTCGCCATTTTCCCAATGCCGCGCGACCGCAGTCACTTCGCGGATGTTGATTTCGGGGTTGAAGTTGGTAGCAAAGGCTTGGCCGTGTTCGCCACCATTACAGTCGAGAATGTCGAGCGTATCTATGCGGTCGAAATGATGTTTCTTGAGATATGTGGTGAAAACGCTGGTCACGCCGGGGTCAAAGCCCGATCCGAGCAACGCGGTCAGGCCGGCGTCCTTGAAATGGTCCTGATAGGCCCACTGCCAGTGATATTCGAACTTGGCGACATCAATCGGTTCGTAATTCGCTGTGTCCATATAATGCACGCCAGCTGCAAGGCAGGCATCCATGATGTTGAGGTCTTGATAAGGCAAAGCGAGATTGACGACGAGTGTCGGCTTGATCTGATTCAGCAACGCAGTGGTCGCGGCGACATCGTCGGCATCGAGACCATAGGTGTCGATATCGACACCTGTGCGCTTCTTGACCGAGGCGGCAATTGCGTCGCATTTCGATTTGGTGCGGCTTGCAAGGCTGATATGGCTAAAAATATCGGCATTCATCGCCATCTTATGAACCGCGACCGAACCTACGCCGCCTGCGCCGATTACCAAAACCTTGCTCATCTGACCGTTCCTTTTATCAGGGATTCGTTAGCGCACGCATATAAGGGTCTTTTATGACAGGACAAGAATTGCTCTCTCCGACACGCAAGCCAACACGCGAGGGTGTGTTGCGCGCAATGGGCAAGGTTGCCGCGATATTGCCCAAGACGCCATTGCTGCCGCTCGAGGTCGATGGCGTGACCATCTGGTGCAAGGCCGAAATGCTTCAACCAATCGGCTCGTTCAAGATTCGCGGCGCGTGGCACCGGTTGAGCGACTTGACCGACCAGCAACGCGATCGTGGCGTCGTCGGAGTCTCAAGCGGCAATCATGCGCAGGGCGTGGCTTGGAGTGCCCGACGGCTCGGGATAGGCGCAACCATCGTCATGCCCTCCAACGCACCGCAAATGAAACTGGACGCCACGCGCGCCTTGGGGGCCGACATCGTCCTCTACGACCGGGCAACAGAATCACGCGACGCCATCGCGGGCGAACTAGTGGCGCAGAGTGGAGCCACGTTGGTCCACGCCTTTGGCGACCCTTGGGTGATCGAGGGGCAGGGCAGCACCGGGATCGAGATTGCCTCGCAGCTTGCAGAACGTGGCCTGGGCGGACCCGAGCAGATTGTTTCTTGTTGTGGTGGAGGCGGACTGGCGTCTGGCCTGTCGCTCGCCTGCCCGGATGCGGAAATCGTCATCGTCGAACCCGAAGGCTGGGACGATATCATCCGCTCGCTTGCGGCTGGAGAAATATTGCCGGTTGACGACCTGACCTATCCGACGACGTGCGACGCATTGCAGACGCCGCGAACCCATCAGATCAATTTCGAAGTTTTGCGCCAGCGCGTGTCCAAGGGCGTTGCCGTCTCCACCCGGGAAGTAGCCGCGGCGATGCGACTCGTGTTTGAAAGACTGCACCTGGTTGTCGAACCCGGCGGGGCTGTTGCGTTGGCCGCCGTTCTGGCCGGCAAGGTGCAGCCAAAAGGAGTAACTGCTGTGACGCTCTCTGGCGGAAACGTCGATGCTGCGATGTTTACGAAGATGATCGCGGATGCATGACCGGCTTAGGCCGCCTGTGCGACGCGCATTTCCATCCGTTCCCAGATTTCCGTCAACGCTGCGGTTAACTCACGCATCATTGCCTCGTCATGATGCGGACCGGGCGTAAAGCGAAGACGTTCGGTGCCGCGCGGAACAGTCGGATAGTTGATGGGCTGAACATAAACGCCATATTCAGCGAGCAGGATGTCGCTAATCTTCTTGGCTTTGATCGGGTCGCCGACCATCAACGGCACGATATGAGTCTCGCTGTGCATCACAGGCAAGCCGGCATCGGCCATTAAATTCTTGAGCATCGCGGCATGTGCCTGCTGCGCATCACGCTCTTCGCTCGATGCCTTGAGATGCTTAACCGACGCGAGCACGCCAGCGACGAGTACCGGTGACAGCGATGTCGTAAATATGAAACCCGGTGCATAAGAGCGGATGACGTCGACAATGCGCTGATCGGCAGCGATATAGCCGCCCATGACGCCAAATGCCTTGCCAAGCGTGCCTTCGATAATGGTGACGCGACCAGCTACCCCGTCGCGTTCGGTAATGCCGCCGCCACGCGCACCATACATGCCGACGGCGTGGACTTCGTCACAATAGGTCAGCGCTTTGTATTTGTCGGCAAGATCGCAGATCGCCGCGATAGGCGCAACATCGCCATCCATCGAATAGACGCTTTCGAACGCGATCAGTTTCGGTGCGTCCTCGTCGTCGGCTGCCAGCAGTTCCTCGAGATGCGCCAAATCATTGTGCCGCCATACGCGTTTTTCACAACCTGCATTGCGGATCCCCGCAATCATCGAGGCATGGTTCAGCTCGTCTGAATAAATGATGCAACCGGGCAGTATCTTCGCCAACGTCGACAGCGTCGCGTCGTTCGAGACATAGCCGGAGGTGAACAGTAAAGCACCGCCCTTGCCGTGCAAATCGGCGAGTTCGGCTTCGAGTTCGACATGATAATGTGTATTGCCGCCGATATTGCGCGTCCCACCCGAACCTGCACCAACATCGTGCAACGCCTCTTCCATTGCGGCGACGACTTTGGGATGCTGGCCCATGCCAAGATAATCGTTCGAGCACCAAACGGTAATAGGTTTCGGTCCGTTATGCCCGGCAAAGCAGCGTGCATTTGGATAAGCGCCTTTGTTTCGCAAAATATCAATGAACACGCGGTAACGACCCTCGGCGTGGAGCCGGTCGATAGCTTTGTCGAATATTGCGTCATAATTCACGGAATGTTTACCCCGGCTCGGCGCTGCCACCGCAGCATTTCGTCGCCCATAATCGCAGGAAAAGGAAAAATCCAGCGCGAACGACTTGCAACAAGCGCCGTTCCGCCAAGTCCACTGCATTATTTTCGTTCAGAGTGATTTGATCTGCGTCAAACCGTAGGACGCGAGTGCTGGGCGTAAATTTTCTACATCTTGGAGCGCGCCTGTGGTCAAAAAAATGCCGTCTGGTACCTTTTCAGGCCATTGCTGATCTTGCGTGAGATGAACGATGCGCCGGGCAATACCGGCGGCACCGTCCACAAAGCGCATTTCTGGCGAAACAGCTTTCAGTTCCTCCTCGACTAGCGGGAAATGCGTACAGCCAAGCGCAACGACGTCCAGCCTGTCTCCTTCCGGATGGTTCGTCAGCCCGCGCATGGCATCGGTATAGATTTGATGGTCTACCTCTTCGCCACGCAGTTTCGCCTCTGCGGCATGAACCAACTCGGGTGCGGCATGGCGTAACAGCGTCATACCCGCTGCGTGGTCACTCTGCAACCTGTCCACATAAGGTTGCCTGATTGTTGCAGCCGTCCCCAAAAGGCCGATAACACCCGTCTGCGTTACCTCAGCGGCAGGCTTGATAGCGGGAACTGTGCCAACCACCGGCACGTCGAGAGCGGCGCGGACATGGCTTAGCGCGATTGTGCATGCGGTGTTGCAGGCGATTGTCACCAAGCGCGGACGATATCGTTCAACCAAACGGCCAAGCAGGGCAGGCACACGGGCGGCAATCTCGGATTCGCTTTTGGTACCGTACGGCAAGCCGGCATAATCGGCGGCATAGACAATCGGCGCGTGGGGGAGCTTTTCGCGCACGGTTTGTAAAACGGACAGGCCGCCGATCCCTGAATCGAAAAACAGCAACGGAGCTTCGGGTGGCGGCGATGACATTTTGCGCTGTTATCCATCGGGGTAGCACAACGCAAGCCATGCGCCCTTGAGCAATGAGAACAAAACAGCTACGCAATACAGATATTTAGAGGATTCGTCTGGTGACTGATTTTTGGGTGGGCACGATATCGGCGTTGGTACTGGGATACTTGCTCGGTTCGATTCCCTTTGGTCTGTTGCTCACCAAATTCACCGGCGGCGGCGATATTCGCAGCATCGGTTCGGGTAATATCGGCGCGACCAACGTGCTGCGTACCGGGCGCAAAGGATTGGCGGCGCTGACGCTGTTACTGGATTTGCTCAAAGGCTTTTTCGCGGTCTGGCTGGCGCAGCGATATTTTGCTGGCAGCGAAGCGATTGCGGCGGCAGGTGCGTTTTTCGGGCATCTCTATCCCGTCTGGCTGAATTTTAAGGGCGGCAAGGGCGTTGCAACTTACGCCGGGATTATGTTTGGTCTATTCTGGCAGGGTGGCGTCATTTACGCGGTCACATGGGTCGGCGCGTTGCTGATATTCCGGATTTCATCGGTCGCGGGATTGCTCGCGGCTTTGGTCAGCCCTCTGGCGGCGGCGTATTTCGGCCGATATGACTTGGTTGCAATGCTGGTTGCGTGCACGCTGATTATCTTCTGGAAGCATCGGACTAATATCGACAATTTAATCAACGGAACCGAACCCCGCGTCGGCAAAAGCAAAAGCTGAACGAAAAAGTGGGGGGCGAACAAGACCAGTTCGACCGGCTGCGCCTGATCCGGTCGCCCAATATCGGGCCTGTGAGTTACCGGCAACTGATTGCGCGTTTCGGTTCGGCAAAGTCGGCACTGGATGCCTTGCCCGACCTAGTAATGCGCGGTGGCGGCGAGAATGCTGTGGTTGTCGACTCTCGCCTCATCGAAATGGAAATGGCCGCGGTAGCAGCCGCTGGAGCGCGATATCTGTTTCTCGAAGAAGCCGATTATCCGGAGTTGCTTAGCCATATCGACAATGCGCCGCCGGTGGTAACGTTTAAGGGTAATCTGGCATTGCTAGCGCGCTCCAGCATCGCGATGGTCGGCGCGCGCAATGCATCGGCAGGGGCGTGCCGTTTTGCCAGGCAACTGGCCTATGAGCTTGGCCAGAGCGATTTTACGGTCATCTCGGGGCTGGCGCGCGGTATCGATACCGCTGCGCATGCGGGATCGATCGACAGCGGCACCGTTGCGGTCATCGCGGGTGGAATCGATGTGGTGTATCCGCCTGAAAACCGTGACTTGCAGGACGCAATCGCCGAACGCGGCCTGGTGATTGCCGAACAGCCGCCGGGAACCGAGCCCCGCGCGCGCCACTTCCCATATCGCAACCGCATAATCGCCGGCCTCGCAATGGGTACGGTGGTGGTCGAGGCTGCGCCGAAATCGGGTTCCCTGATAACCGCGCGACTAGCCGCAGAAGCAGGCCGTGAGGTGATGGCCGTTCCAGGCTCGCCGCTCGACCCGCGCTCGCTCGGCTGTAACCAGTTGATCCGCGAAGGCGCGACTTTGGTGCAGAGTGCGGCGGAGATTGCCGAACTTGTTACTCCGCTCGATTTTCGCATGAACCCGATGAAGGCGCAGCCACGGGTCGCGGTGATTGCCGACGATGGCGGCAGTGCGGACCGGAAAGCGGTCATCGGCCTGATGGGTATGACCTATGTTTCGGTCGACGAACTGGTGCGCCAATCGGGCAGCAGCCAGTCGGTTGTTCAGATGGTCCTGCTCGAAATCGAACTCGCCGGAAAACTGGAGCGCGGGGCAGGCGGAAAGGTGCGTTTAGCAGCCTGAATTTTTCGTCTTGACGACACCCCTTTAACCCCATCAGCCTATACGCGTACGCGAGAGATTTTAGAAAAGCTTATTAAATCATGCAATTAGTTATCGTTGAATCACCTGCAAAAGCCAAGACAATCGAGAAATATCTGGGGCCTGGTTACAAGGTGCTGGCATCATACGGCCACATCCGCGACTTGCCGCCCAAGGATGGCTCAGTCGACCCCGAAAATGGCTTCTCAATGCTATGGGATAATTATGCCGACAAGGCGAAGCAGCTGAAAGCAATTACTGATGAGGCCAAGAAGGCCGACGGCCTAATATTAGCGACCGACCCCGATCGTGAGGGAGAGGCGATTAGCTGGCACGTGCAGGAAGTGCTCGCGAACAAGAAAGCTCTGCCCAAAAATGTTGGGCGAGTGACCTTCAACGCGATAACCAAGCAGGCGGTGACGGAAGCGATGGCGCATCCACGCGCACTCGATGAGGATCTAATCGACGCCTATCGCGCGCGCCGAGCGCTGGATTATCTGGTTGGGTTTACGCTTTCGCCCGTGCTGTGGCGTAAATTGCCTGGAGCGAAATCGGCAGGCCGTGTTCAATCTGTCGCGCTGCGCTTGATCGTCGAGCGCGAGCGCGAAATCGAGGCATTCCGCGCGCAAGAATATTGGTCGGTAAAGGCCAATATGGAACATAAGGGCCAGAAATTCGATGCTCGGCTAACCCTTCATTCGGGCAAAAAGCTCGACAAGATGGATTTGAAAACCGAAACCGATGCAGAGGTCGCGCGGCTTGCAGTCGAAACCGGCAAATTCAGCGTCGAAAGCGTAGAAACCAAGCCGGTTACGCGCAATCCACAGCCACCATTCACGACTTCGACATTGCAGCAGGAAGCGGCGCGCAAGCTTGGTTTTTCGGCCAGCCACACAATGCGGGTCGCGCAAGGGCTGTATGAGGATGGCGCGATTACCTACATGCGGACCGACGGCGTGCAAATGGACCACAGTGCGATTTCGGCGGCGCGCAAAACCATCGCTGATCGTTTCGACAGTGGCTATCTTCCCGAAAAACCTCGCGTTTACCAAACAAAGGCGAAGAACGCTCAGGAAGCGCATGAAGCCATTCGCCCAACTGATTTCTCCAAAGATAAGGCCGGATCGGGCGATCATGGCCGTCTTTATGACCTGATCTACAAACGTGCGATGGCGAGTCAGATGGCTTCGGCCCGCATGGAGCGGACCACCGTTGATATGCTCGATGGCACAGGCCAGACCGGCTTGCGCGCCACCGGACAGGTTATGAAATTTCCCGGTTTTCTTGCGGTTTACGAAGAAGGTCTGGACGATAGCGAAGGCGAAGACGGCGCAATCTTGCCGCCAATGGTTGCTGGCGACACGCCTGCCAAGCATGCCGCAGAAAAGACCCAGCATTTTACGCAACCACCACCGCGTTTTTCGGAAGCGACATTGGTTAAGCGTCTGGAAGAACTCGGCATTGGCCGTCCGTCGACCTACGCCTCAACGATACAGGTTTTGAAAGATCGCACTTATGTCCGGGTCGAAAAAAATCGTTTCTTTGCAGAGGAATCAGGGCGACTTCTTACAGCATTTCTCGAACGCTTTTTTGAACGCTATGTAGCGTATGATTATACCGCCGGTCTTGAAGACCAGCTTGACGAAATCAGCGGTGGTCGTGCCGATTGGCAGGCATTTCTCGAAACCTTCTGGCGCGATTTCAAGCCCAAGACCGTCGAGGTCATGGAGCAAAAACCATCGGAAGTTACTGCCGAACTCGACATATTCCTGTCGCCCTATCTGTTCCCCGAAAGCGTAGACGGCACCGACCCGCGTCTTTGCCCAAAATGCGGCAACGGCAGGCTTGCGCTGCGCGGCGGTAAGTTCGGGGCGTTTGTGGCCTGCTCCAATTATCCCGAGTGCAAATACACGCGCAAATTCGCGCAACCCGGCGGCGAAAATGGTGAAGACACCGGCCCGGAAGTCCTCGGCGCGCATCCCGAAACAGGCCTTGAAGTCAGCCGTAAATCAGGGCGTTTCGGTCCGTATTTCGAAATGGGCGAGGGCAAGGAAGCCAAGCGAGCATCTTTGCCCAAAGATATCCCTGCGGAAGATTTGGGTCTGGAATGGGCCGTGAAGCTGCTGTCCTTGCCGCGTACCGTCGGCACCCACCCCGAAAGCGGTGAACCCGTGACCGCAAGCATCGGCCGCTATGGGCCGTATCTCGCGCATGCCGGCAAATATGCCCGGTTGCAGTCAACCAACGAAGTATTCGAAACAGGGATGAACAGCGCGGTGGTGAAACTCGCCGAAGCCTTGGCGAACCCGGGCCGTGGCCGAGGCGCGGCGCGCGCTCCGCTTAAGGAATTGGGCAAACATCCGCGTACCGAAGCGGAAATCAAGCTGATGGAAGGACGCTTTGGCCCTTATGTCACCGATGGCACCACCAACGCGACATTGCCCAAGTCGATCGCGCCCGACGAATTGACGCTAGAGGAAGCCGCGCAATTAATCGACGCCCGCGCTGCGATGCCGCCCAAGGGCAAGAAAAAAGTCGCCCCGAAAAAGAAGGCTGCGCCTAAGAAGAAGACGGTAGCTAAACCGAAGGTTAAATCGAAAGCTTAGAATTCCATTGTTTTCGTCATCCCAAACTCGTTTCGGGATGGCGACCGGTTTTCGGTAAGCGTATTACTCGACCCACTCCAGCCCGATATCGCGGTAAATGCTGCGGTCTTCGTCCCATTTGGCGTGGACCTTCACGTGCAGATACAAATGCACCTTCACGCCCATCAGCTTAGCAAGCTCTATCCGCGCGGCCTCGCCAATCGCCTTGATGCGCGCGCCGCCTTTGCCAAGCACGATTGCCCGCTGTGTCGGCCGTGCGACCAGTATCTGTTGATGGATTTCGAGTGAGCCATCCTCGCGCTCGCTATATTTTTCGGTCTCGACAGCACTGGCATAAGGAAGTTCTTCGTGAAGCTGCAGATAGAGCTGCTCTCGCGTAATTTCTGAAGCGATAAGCCGGTCGGTGGCGTCCGAAACCTGATCTTCAGGGAAATGCCATTCTCCTTCGGGCATGGCCTCGGCAATCGCGGTTTTGAATTCGGCCAACCCGTCACCGGTCGCCGCGCTTATATAATAGGTCTGCTCGAACTCGCAGATTTCGGTTATTTTCGTAGTCAGCGAAAGCAGCTTTTCCTTCGCCGCAATGTCGACCTTGTTGAGCACCAGCCATTTGCGCTCGGGCCTGTCTTTCAGGCCGTGCAATATCTTCTCGACTTTCGGTCCTGCTCCGGCGCGCCCGTCGACAATCAGCGCAATCAGGTCGGCGTCACCAGCCCCATCCCATGCCGCCGCAACCATCGCGCGATCCAGCCTGCGCTGCGCTGCAAAGATACCGGGCGTATCGACCAGGATGATCTGCGTTTCGCCTTCCAGCGCAACACCCAGCATCCGCGTCCGCGTCGTCTGCGCCTTCGGGCTAACAATAGCGACTTTTTGTCCCACCATGGCGTTTACCAAAGTCGATTTACCCGCATTAGGCGCGCCAATAATCGCGACATGGCCGCATCTCTTGGTCATGCGTGGGCCTCCAGAAACGCCAAAGCGGCGGCCGTTTCCGCCGCTTGCTTGCTGTTCGCGCTTGCGCTGACGGGATCAAAACCCTTGACGATGACCGTAATTTCAAAACGCATGGCGTGCGGCGGACCTTCTTTTTTGGTGATGGTATATTCAGGAACTTTGCGCCCGTTGGCGGCGCACCATTCCTGAAGCTCTGATTTTGGATGCTTGGGCGCGCCATTGGCGGTTTCGATCAACGGCCCCCAAAGGCGCTCGATTAGCGTCCGCGCTGCTTCCAAGCCATGATCGAGATACAGCGCGCCAATGATCGCTTCCATGACGTCACCTAGCACATTTTCGCTTTGCTGGGCGCCATCGTCGCGGGCCTGTTTCCCGAGCCGGATATGTGCAGCCAAACCGATTTGCCTTGCTATCTCGGCGCATGTTGACCCCGAGACCAGCGCGTTAAGGCGGTGCGAAAGCCGTCCTTCGGCTTCATCGACATATCGATGATAGAGCATATCTGCGATCACCAGTCCCAAAATCCGGTCACCCAAAAATTCTAGCCGTTGATAATCTGCCTGCCCCGTGCTGCCGTGGGTCAGCGCACGATGGTATAGCGCATCGTCCTTTGGTGCGACGGGTAGCAAAGTTGCTAACCAGTTCGCCTGCGTCTCGTCGCTCAAAAGTCTTGTCCAATACGGTCGAGCCGGGCTGCGGAGAACCACGTCCAAGGAAGCAACCAGCGGGCAGAGCCATCGGTCGAGAATACCGATACCAGCGCGCGACCGACCAGATACTCCTGTGGAACAATACCAATCGCTTTGCCGTCCGCCGGAAATCGGCTGTCGGCGCTGCGGTCGCGATTGTCACCCATTAAGAAAACTTGTCCTTCGCCGACCACAAATGCTTCAGTGTCGTCGCCTGGCAGACCACTGTCGAGATCAAGAATGTCATAGGTGCGGCCATTCGGAAGCGTTTCTGTATAGCGCGGATAGCGGCATTGCGTTCCACCATTTTTGGCACGTTCCTCGAAATCGGGTCGCCAGCAAGGAAAGGGCGTTCCTTCCAGCGTTGCGGCATCCTTCATGTTATCGGTGACAGGGATCACGAAATCGGCAATCCGTTCCTTCTTCACTGCAACGCCGTTGATTTCCAATATCCCGCTGCGCATTTGGATGACGTCACCAGGTAGTCCGATTACCCGTTTGATATAGTCGTCTTTCATCGTTGGGGGGGCCTTGAACACCACAACATCGCCACGTTCGGGCTGGCTGGCGAAAATCCGGCCCGGAATGAGCGGCAACGAGAATGGCATGCTGTAGCGGGAAAATCCGTAAGGCCATTTAGCAACGAGCAGATAATCACCGATCAGCAGACGTGGCTGCATCGATTCCGACGGAATGTTGAACGGGGAAACGATAAAACTGCGTAGAATGAATACGAATAAAGCTAGCTTAAGCAGAAAACTGCCATATTCGCGCCATTCGGATGAAGTTTTTCCGTTCGCACCAGCTTTCGCAGTCTGGGTTTCGAAGCTTTCGGTCTTATCGGATGTTGATGTCACGCAAACTCGCAAAAAATGTCATTGGTTGACGGATTGGCTGGCCTTCTAATGCTTGGGGCGGCTATTGGCCAGTACGGAGTTCAAGCGACCGCGGCGACGCCATGAAAAGGGATGCAAAATGACTGGTGCCAATTGGCCTGCGTTGGAAAATGTTGAAGTAAAATCGCTAAGCGCTTTATTCGACGATGATGAAAATCGCGTTGCCAAGCTGACCGTTTCGGAGCCCGGCTTACGGTTCGACTTTTCCAAAACGCATCTCGATGACGACTTGCTTGGCATTTTTACCGAAATGGTGATGGACACCAACCTGACGGCGGCGAAGGAAGCGCTTTTTACTGGCGCAGTCGTCAACACAACCGAAGGTCGTGCAGCAGAGCATAGCGCGGAACGAGGGAGTGGCAGCCCCGAAGCTGTGGCAAATGCTCGTGGTTTCCAGGCGCGTATGCGCGGGCTTGTCGAGGCGATTGATGCCGGCGCGCTCGGTGATATCAAGCACATCTTGCACATCGGAATCGGTGGCTCTGCGCTTGGGCCGAAGTTGTTGGTCGATGCGCTGGGTCGCGACGATGCACGGTACCACGTCAAGGTTGTTTCGAACGTCGATGGGTCTGCGCTGGCCGAGGCGGTGAAGCATATGGACCCGCACAAAACCATTGTCGCGGTCGCGTCGAAAACATTTACGACGACGGAAACCCTGCTGAATGCGACAAGCGCTATGGAATGGATGCGCGATGGCGGTGTTACCGATCCATATGCGCAATTTGTTGCGTTGACAGCATATCCTGACAAGGCGGTGGAATGGGGAATCGATGAAAGCCGTGTTCTGCCATTTAACGAAGCCGTTGGGGGCCGCTATTCACTTTGGTGCTCGATTGGTTTTCCGGTCGCGCTTGGGCTTGGCTGGGCGGTTTATGAAGAACTGCTGGAAGGTGCCGCGGTAATGGACCGGCATTTTCGAAATGCGCCAATTCTTCAAAATGCCCCTGTTTTGGCTGCGTTTGCCGATCTCTATTATGCTCAAGTCAAAAGTTGCGAAACGCGCGCAGTGTTTGCTTATGACGAGCGCCTTCGCCTTTTGCCCGATTACTTGCAGCAGCTTGAAATGGAATCAAACGGTAAATCGGTAACCACCGATGGAACTCCACTGGGCCGCAACAGCGCGCCGGTTACATGGGGCGGGGTAGGCACCGACGCCCAACACGCCGTGTTCCAATTGCTGCATCAGGGAACGCACCTGATCCCGGTCGAATTCATCGCCAGCAAAACACCGGGGCATGATTTCGACCCGGCGCATCATGAATCCTTACTCGTCAATTGTTTTGCCCAAGGCGCGGCATTGATGTCGGGCAAAAAAGCAGATGACCTTGCAAGGAATTACGCCGGCAATCGGCCTTCGACAACCATATTGGTCGACGACGTCACGCCGTCAACGCTTGGCGCACTGATAGCGTTTTACGAGCACCGAACTTTTGTGAATGCGGTGATACTGGGTATCAATCCCTTCGACCAGTTCGGGGTTGAGCTCGGTAAGCAAATCGCGAAAAGCATTGGCGAAAATGGACCGAGCGGATTTGACCCGTCGACGACGGCTTTAATCGAGGCGGCGCTTGGGGATATTTGATCCCAATCGGATTGTTCGATAACGCAGGCGAATTATTGGACTTGGCAATGCGGCGGCGCTGTAACCATATCGTCGGCGCAAACGAAAGAATTTCCATGTCAGATTTTGATTATGATCTATTCGTCATTGGCGCAGGTTCGGGGGGCGTTCGTGCTTCGCGGATAGCGGCTTCGCACGGCGCGCGGGTTGCCGTGGCTGAGGAATACCGCGTTGGCGGAACCTGCGTGATACGAGGCTGCGTACCGAAAAAGCTGCTCGTCTACGGATCGCATTTCGCCGAAGATCTGGCCGACGCTCGTCGGTTTGGCTGGAACACGGAAGGCGCAACCTTTGACTGGTCGACTCTGCGCGATAATGTTGCTGCAGAAGTCGATCGGCTCGAGGGACTTTACGGCCAAACCTTCAGCAGCGCGGGTGTTGAGGTTATCCACCAGCGCGCGACGGTTTCCGGTCCGAATAAAGTGTTGCTGGCGACTGGTCGTGAAATCACCGCCAAAATCATATTGATAGCAACAGGTGCATGGCCCCTCGTGCCGAATGTACCCGGGGCGGAGTTGGGCATTACCTCTAACGAAGTTTTCCATCTGCCAGAACTGCCGAAGCGCGCGGTGATCGCTGGTGCTGGCTACATCGCCAATGAATTTGCCGGGATTTTCAACGAGCTTGGCGTCAATGTCACGCTTGTTACCCGTGGCGACAAAATGCTGCGCAGTTACGACCAGGAAATTGTCGAGAAACTCGTTGGCATGAGCCGCGACAAGGGCATCGATATCCGCATGAACTTTCCGTTCTTAGGTGCTGAGAAGCAGGCTGATGGCAGCTTGCTAATCGATGGCGGTGATCAGGGGTCGATTGAGACTGACCTATTGATGTGGGCAGTTGGCCGGACGCCGAATACCAAGGGGCTAGGGCTAGAAGAAGTAGGCGTTGCGCTCGATAAAGACGGCGCGGTAATTGTCGGCGATGACAATCGCAGCAATGTACCTAGCATCTATGCCGTCGGCGACGTCACCAATCGCGTGCAGTTAACGCCGGTCGCGATCCGTGAGGGCCATGCCTTTGCCGATACCGTCTTTGGAAATAACCCGCGCACGATTGATTATGCGACTATTCCGACCGCCGTGTTCAGCAATCCACCATTGGCGGGTGTTGGCCTGACCGAGGATGAAGCGCGCGCCAAATTGGGCGAGATAAAAGTCTATAAAAGCGATTTCCGCGCGATGAAAAATGTCCTTGCTGGCCGCGACGAGCGGGCGTTGTACAAAATGATAGTCGACGCCGCGACTGACAAGGTTGTGGGGCTCCACTTGATCGGGCCGGATAGCGCCGAGATACTGCAGGCAGCGGCGGTTGCGGTAAAGGCGGGTCTTACCAAACAGGCGTTTGATGACACTATGGCGCTGCACCCGAGCATGGCCGAAGAATTAGTGTTGATGAAGTAATCAGGGGAATACGGTCGGTTGGTCGCCAGCCTGCCAGCGCGGGTAACGGTGCATGATGCTGGCGAATAAGCCCGACGCGAGTAGGTGGCCAAGCCAGCCTTGCAAAGCGGACAGGGGCAGGTCATCGAACCATGTCTGGTCGGTTGCTGCAAATTGACGGATGAACGGGAAGATGGCGATGTCGGTCAATCCGCGCACATTGCCTGATAGAAACCGGCGCTCACCTAATCTCGCGTCCAATGGGAGCAGCATAGCCAACCCGTCATCTCGGTGCTGAATGCCATCGTCCAGCCCGTAACGATGCGGATATTTATATCTGTCGAGATCTGCTTTAAAGGGACCATCATTCTGCTCGACCAAGCGAATGTCATTGGCTGCCAACCAATTTTCCGGATCATTCTGACGCAATGCCCAGTGCATGATGTCGAGACTTTCGTCGATAACTTCACCATCGGGCAACGCCAACACCGGCACGGTCGCCTTCGAAGACGCTTCGACTAACTCGGTCGGCTTGTCGCGTAACACGACCTCGCGCAGTTCGACCTTTACTCCGCTAACCGCAACCGCCGCCCGCGCACGCATCGCATAAGGGCAACGGCGAAAACTGTAGAGGACCGGAAGGTCAGTCATCCGCGCGCGGGTTGACCCCGATATGCTGCTTGCCGCGTTTTTTCGCCAAGGCAATTTGCTTCTGCCTCTCGGCAAAGCGGGCGCGGTCTTCGTCGGTCCGTTCTGCGTAGCAGGCCGGGCAGGCGACGCCTTCGATGAAATGCTCCGAAGCCTTATCGCCTCGCGAGATCGGGCGGCGGCAGGCGTGGCATAATTCCATTTCGCCGAGTTCGAGGCCATGCTTCACCGAGACGCGTTCATCGAATACGAAGCATTCGCCCTGCCATTTGCTTTCCGCTTCGGGCACGGTTTCGAGATAGCGCAAGATACCGCCTTCAAGATGATAGACTTCGTCGATGCCCTCGGCTTTCAAAAACGCAGTCGATTTCTCGCAGCGGATTCCGCCAGTGCAGAACATCGCAAATTTGGTCTTGCCCGATGCCAGCTCGTCGCGGTGTTCGCGGAACCATAGGGGAAACTCGGTGAACGATTTTGTTTTGGGATCGACCGCGCCTTCGAATGTTCCGATTGCCACCTCATAATCATTGCGCGTATCAATCAACACGGTGTCGGGGTCGGAAATCAGGGCGTTCCAGTCTTCAGGCTGGACATACGTCCCAACTTCGCGCTTCGGGTCGATGCCCTCGACGCCCAGGGTCACTATCTCTTTCTTCAACCGCACCTTCATCCGGTAAAACGGCATTTCGTCGGCATGCGAGTATTTGACGTCAAGTTCTGAACAGCCGGGTAAGTCGCGCAGGAAGGCGACAACGGCGTCGATGGCTTCGGGCTTCCCAGCAATCGTGCCGTTGATACCTTCGTGCGCCAGCAGGATAGTGCCTTTAATGCCGCCAACGTCGCACTCTGCCTGCACGAGCGGTTGCAAATTCTCCGGAGCGTCGAAGGCGACGAACCGGTAGAGTGCGGCAACTTTAATCGAATGGTGGACGGACATGAGCGCGCCTATAACGATATACTGACCATTTTGGCAGTGCAAAACAGCCACTCGATATTTGCATTTGGCGAAACGCGGTGCCAAGGCATTCGTATGAATTAAGCAAATGGGGGTGCCATGTCGGCCAATATCGCTGAGCTGGAAGCGCGCCGCGCGGCGTCGAAATTGGGTGGCGGGCAAAAGCGGATTGACGCGCAGCACGCCAAGGGCCGCCTGACCGCGCGTGAACGGCTTGATATATTGCTTGATGATGGCAGCTTCGAAGAACTCGACGCTTATGTGACTCATAACTGCACCGATTTCGGCATGGAGGAGCAAAAGATCCCCGGCGACGGCGTTGTCACGGGCAGCGGCACGATCAATGGTCGTCTGGTCTATGTCTATAGCCAGGATTTCACCGTCTTCGGTGGCTCTCTGTCCGAGGCGCATGCGATGAAAATCTGCAAGGTGATGGACAATGCGATGAAGGTCGGCGCGCCGGTCATCGGCCTTAACGACAGCGGCGGTGCGCGCATTCAGGAGGGTGTGGCGAGCCTTGGCGGCTATGCCGAAGTTTTCCAGCGCAACGTGCTGGCGAGCGGCGTCGTGCCGCAGATTAGCCTCATCATGGGGCCATGCGCGGGCGGTGCGGTGTATAGCCCCGCAATGACCGACTTCATCTTCATGGTGAAAGATTCGAGCTACATGTTCGTCACCGGCCCCGACGTGGTCAAGACCGTGACCAACGAAGTGGTGACGCAGGAAGAACTCGGCGGCGCGATTTCGCATACGACCAAATCGGGCGTCGCCGACAATGCGTTCGAGAATGATATCGAGGCGTTGCTCGCGACCCGCGACTTCTTCGATTACCTGCCGGAGAACAACCGTCTTGGCGTACCCGAACGCCCGACCGAAGACGCATGGGACCGGATGGAACCAAGCCTCGACACGCTGATCCCGCCGAGCGCGAACCAGCCTTACGATATGCACGAACTGATCCGCAAGACGGTCGACGAAGCCGATTTCTTCGAAGTGCAGCCCACCCACGCGGCGAATATCATCATTGGCTTTGGCAGCATCGAGGGCCGCACCGTGGGCATCGTCGCCAACCAGCCGATGGTGCTGGCCGGCGTGCTCGACATCAACAGCAGCCGCAAGGCCGCGCGTTTCGTGCGCTTCTGCGATGCGTTTGAAATCCCGATCATTACGTTCGTGGATGTCCCCGGCTTCCTGCCCGGTACCGCGCAGGAATATGGCGGCATCATCAAGCATGGCGCCAAACTGCTGTTCGCTTATGCCGAGGCGACCGTGCCCAAAATCACCGTTATCACCCGCAAGGCCTATGGCGGCGCCTATGACGTGATGGCGTCAAAACATCTGCGCGGCGACCTCAACTACGCGTGGCCCACCGCCGAAATTGCGGTGATGGGCGCGAAAGGCGCGGTCGAAATCATCTTCCGGGGCTTGTCGAGCGAGGAGCAAGCGGTGAAGACAGCGGAATATGAAGACCGCTTCGCCAACCCCTTCGTCGCGGCGAGCAAGGGCTTTATCGACGAGGTAATCTACCCGCATTCAACGCGGAAACGGATTGCGTTGGGCCTCAGGAAATTGCGGAACAAGGCGTTGGAAAACCCTTGGAAGAAGCATGACAATATTCCGCTTTAGGAGACATGATAATGCAGTGGACAGCTACATCAACTGTTTACCGAAAGGATATTTTGAAACCGGGCGGGCCGAGCTACATTTTCGGAGATGTCGCGTCCCAAATTGCAACTTTGGACAAGCAGTTCGAAAATAGGTTCAGTAATTTGGTTCCGAAAATTGTGCTGCATAGTCCTGCGGCCAGCAGTATACCCATACTCGATAATCGCGTTACGCTTGCTGATGCTAAGGCGAAATACGGCATTGACCTGTCAAATATGGGCGGCGTTCTGATATGGGTGAGCAAACCCAATGTTTTTGTGGAGCTTTTGACCGGCTCTAATGTTTTTCCGGAACTTCTGCCGGAACTGGATAAATGTTTAGCGTCACAAGTTCTTTCTGTCGCAATGCATTTTAACATACCACTGCCGGAATCCGAGGGTGAGGGTAGTGAGCAAGAGTTGCAACAGGCAACCTTTTTAAGCGGGAAGCCTATCTGGCTATCGTCGCTACCGGACATGCAGTTGGTAAAGAAGCTTATTCCGTGAAACTAGGCCGTCTCAACCATATTGGCGTCGCGACGACTTCCATCGCGGACAGCATCGTCTTTTATCGCGACGTGATGGGCGCGACGAAAATTCATGAGCCGTTCGACCTACCCGATCAGGGGGTGAAGGTCTGCTTTGTCGATACGCCTTCTGCCAACGGTGCGATGGATGGAACGCAGATCGAGCTGATCGAGCCGCTACCGGGCAATGCCTCCATCGCGGCGTTTCTTGAGAAAAATCCGGCGGGTGGGCAGCATCATGTCTGTTACGAAGTGCCCGATATCCACGCGGCCAAGGCGGAGTTCGAGGCGATGGGCAAGCGCGTGCTGGGCGAGCCACGGATTGGGGCGCATGGGACGCTGATTTTCTTTGTGCATCCGCGCGATATGCAGGGTGTGTTGACCGAGATTATGGAGGTGGCAAATACGCCGCACTAACCGTCACCCCAGCGAAAGCTGGGGTCTCAGGCGTTGTTGCGCTGCGGCCATAGATGCCAGCTTTCGCTGGCATGACGAATTGGAAGGACGAAATTTAGATGACCTACCAAACCATCCGCCTCGACATTGCGGACAATATCGCCACCATCACCCTCAACCGCCCCGAGCGGCTGAACGCGATGGGGCCGCAGATGGCGGACGAGATTAGCGAGGCGCTCGACAATCTGGGCGGGGCGCGGGCGTTGATTATAACCGGCGAGGGCAGGGCGTTCTGTTCGGGCGCCGATTTGCAAGCGCGTGGCGGAGCGGCGGCATTGGGTGCCAGCGGGCCATATGGTGCGCTGACCCGCAGCTATAATCCAACGATGGTCAAATTGTCGAAACTGAACGTGCCGATTATCACGGCGATCAACGGTCCGGCGGCGGGCATCGGGTGCAGCCTTGGCCTATGCAGCGATTTTGCGATTGCGGGCAAATCCGGATATTTCCTTCAGGCCTTTGTCAATATCGGCCTCGTTCCCGATGGCGGCGCAAGCTGGATGCTGCCGCGCCTAATCGGCAAGGCGCGTGCCACGCAGATGATGATGCTTGGCGAGAAAATCGGCGGCGAGCAGGCGGCCGAATGGGGGCTGATATACAAATGTGTTGAGGATGCGGAGTTGACGGGGGAAGCGCGGGCGCTGGCGACGAAGTTGGCGAACGGCCCGACATTGGCGCTAGGCCTGATGCGCCAAAACATCGCGACCGCGCTCGAAATGGATTATGCCAGCGCACTAACCCGCGAGGCAGAAACGCAGAAGCTTGCAGGTGAAAGCGCAGACGCGCGGGAGGGCGGCTTGTCCTTCCTGCAAAAACGCAAACCGGAGTTTAAGGGCCAATAATATGGCAGATTTGGAAGACTGGAAAAAAGCGGCCGAAAAAGAGGTCAAGGGTAAGGACCTGACCTGGCACACGCCCGAGGGCATCGCCGTGAAACCGCTCTACACGGCGGACGACGCTGGCGACCCCGGCCTTCCGGGTTTCGCGCCGTTCACGCGCGGCGTTCGCGCATCGATGTATGCAGGGCGCCCGTGGACCATCCGTCAATATGCAGGCTTTTCAACCGCTGAAGAATCCAACGCCTTCTACCGCCGCAACCTGGCCGCAGGACAAAAGGGCCTGAGCGTCGCTTTCGACCTCGCCACGCACCGCGGCTATGACAGCGATCACCCCCGCGTCGTCGGCGATGTCGGCAAGGCGGGCGTCGCCATCGACAGCGTCGAGGATATGAAAATCCTGTTCGACGGCATCCCGCTCGACCAGATGAGCGTCAGCATGACAATGAACGGGGCGGTCATTCCGATCCTCGCTTTCTTCATCGTTGCGGGTGAGGAGCAGGTGGTGGCGCAGGCTCAACTCGACGGCACCATTCAGAACGACATCCTCAAGGAGTTCATGGTCCGCAACACCTATATCTACCCGCCCGAACCATCGATGCGTATCGTGTCGGACATCATCGCCTATACCAGCGCAAACATGCCGAAATTCAACAGCATCTCGATCTCGGGCTATCACATGCATGAGGCTGGCGCGACGGCGGTGCAGGAGCTGGCCTTCACCATCGCCGACGGCAAGGAATATGTGCAACGCGCAATGGAAAGCGGGCTCGATATCGATGCGTTCGCGGGGCGGCTGTCGTTCTTCTTCGGCATCGGCATGAACTTCTTCATAGAAGTATCAAAGCTCCGCGCCGCGCGGACCTTGTGGCACCGGGTCATGGACGGCCTCGGCGCGAAGGACGAACGCTCCAAAATGCTGCGAACGCATTGCCAGACGTCGGGTGTGTCATTGCAGGAGCAGGATCCTTATAACAACGTCATCCGCACCACTATCGAAGCGATGGCCGCGACATTGGGCGGAACGCAGTCACTCCACACGAACGCGCTCGATGAGGCGATTGCGTTGCCCACCGATTTCTCCGCCCGCATCGCACGCAACACGCAGATCGTGTTGGCCGAAGAGAGCGGGATTACCAAGGTCGTAGATCCGCTCGGCGGCTCTTATTATGTCGAGGCGCTGACCGCCGAACTGGTCGACCAGGCCTGGAAAATCATTGGCGAAGTCGATGCCCTCGGCGGCATGACCAAGGCGGTTGCATCAGGTATGCCCAAACGCCTGATCGAGGAAGCCGCCGCCGCACGTCAGGCGCGGGTGGACAAGGGCGAGGATGTCATCGTCGGTGTCAACAAATACCGCCTTGGCACCGAGGAACATCTCGATACGCTCGACATCGACAATGACGCGGTGCGGCAGGGGCAGATAGCGCGGCTGGCGAAGATGCGCAGCAGCCGTGATGAAGCGGCATGTCTGGCGGCACTGACCGCGCTGACCAATGGTGCGAAGGATGGCGGAAATCTCCTTGCCCTCGCCATAGACGCCGCCCGCGCGCGTGCCTCGCTTGGCGAAATATCCGATGCGATGGAGGCGGTGTTTGGCCGCTATGGCACCACCCCCACGCCGGTTTCGGGCATCTACGGCAGCGCCTATGAATTTGATAAAAGATGGGCTCAGGTTGTCGAAGGCGTGCAAGCCGTTGAACGCCGATTGGGCCGCAAACCCAAATTGCTCGTCGCCAAAATGGGGCAGGACGGGCATGATCGCGGGGCGAATGTAATCTCGTCGGCCTTTGGCGATATGGGCTTCGACATTGTGTCCGGGCCGCTGTTCCAGACGCCGGAGGAAACCGTTGTCCTCGCGCTTGAAAGTTCGGTCGATGTGGTCGGCGCCTCATCGCTGGCGGCAGGTCACAAGACGCTGATTCCTGAACTCATCAAGGGCCTTCGCGAAGCGGGGCGCAGCGACATCAAGGTCATCGCCGGCGGGGTTATTCCGCCGCAAGACTATGACTTCTTGCGCGATGCAGGTGTGCAGGGCATTTATGGCCCCGGCAGTAATGTGGTCGAATGCGCGGCAGATGTGTTGCGTATGCTCGGCCACAATATGCCGCCATTGGGAGAAGCCGCTTGACCGTCCGAACCGACCGGACCTGCGCCGAAATTGCAACGTTCATCGACCTTCCGTTCGACAAGCTGGTGACGGTGACGAATGCTGGCGACGACAAGGACACGGCGCTGCTGGCAAAGCTTGGGCTGGTACCGATGGAGGCGGAGGAGCCGCTGCGGTCTTGCAAGGCGTTGGAGGCTACCGCGTGAGTAGTCTATCGTCGCTAAAGCTTATAGCTTTGTCAGCGGCAATTTGCGCTCTGGTTGCAGGGCTGGTTATGAGCTTACTTGCTCGGATAATGGCAATCTGCCCGATTGTTCCGCCTTTATTGGCTAAGGATTGTATGGAAGAGATATGGTCGATTGCTATCCGTGCGGCCGGTGATGGCGCTTGGAAAGGTGCCCTTTTCGGAACAGCGATTGGCTCAATGATTGTTTATTCGAAATCGAGAAAATCCTAATGTTCAAAAAAATCCTGATCGCAAACCGTGGCGAAATCGCTTGCCGGATTATCAAGACCGCGCGCCGGATGGGGATAGCGACCGTTGCGGTTTATTCCGATGCTGATGCGCGCGCGCCGTTTGTTCAGATGGCGGATGAGGCGGTGCATATCGGGCCTTCGCCTGCGGCCCAGTCTTACTTGATTGCAGAGAAAATCATCGACGCGTGCAAACAAACCGGCGCGGAGGCGGTGCATCCGGGCTATGGTTTCCTGTCCGAACGCACCAGCTTTGCCGAGGCGCTGGCGGCAGAGGGCATCGCCTTTATCGGCCCGCCGGTGAACGCGATTGCCGCGATGGGGGACAAGATCGAGTCCAAGAAACTGGCGATGAAGGCGGGGGTCAATGTCGTTCCCGGTTTTGTCGGTGAAATCGACGATACCGAACATGCTGTGCGGATTTCGGCGGAGATTGGCTATCCGGTGATGATGAAGGCCAGCGCTGGCGGCGGTGGCAAGGGGATGCGGCTTGCCTATAATGAGCAGGACGTGCGCGAAGGGTTTGAGGCGACCAAACGCGAGGGGCTGAATTCGTTCGGCGACGACCGCGTGTTTATCGAGAAATTCATCCTCAATCCGCGTCATATCGAAATCCAGATATTGGGCGATCAGCACGGTAACATCCTGTATTTGAACGAACGCGAATGTTCGATCCAGCGGCGGCATCAAAAGGTCGTCGAGGAAGCACCGTCGCCTTTCGTTACGCCCAAGATGCGTCAGGCGATGGGCGAGCAATGTGTCGCGTTGTCTCGCGCGGTGGGCTATTATTCGGCCGGAACGGTCGAGCTAATCGTGTCGGGTGCGGACCCGAGCGGCGAGAGCTTCTACTTCCTCGAAATGAACACACGGTTGCAGGTCGAGCATCCGGTAACCGAGTGCATTACCGGCATCGATCTGGTCGAACAGATGATCCGCGTTGCCGCTGGCGAAAAGCTCGCCATGACTCAAGACGATATCAAAATCGACGGTTGGGCTATCGAAAACCGTGTTTACGCCGAAGACCCCTATCGCGGGTTTTTGCCGAGTACGGGGCGGTTGACACGCTATCGCCCACCCGTCGAAGGCTGGACCGATGATGGCGCAGAAAATGGCCGACGGGGCATCGACGGCATTCGCGTTGACGACGGTGTCTATGATGGCGGCGAGGTCAGCATGTTCTACGACCCGATGATCGCCAAATTGATTACCTGGGGTGCAACACGCGACGAAGCCGCCGACCTGCAAATCGCGGCGCTCGATCGCTTTGAAATCGAAGGTCTCGGCCACAATATCGATTTCGTTTCAGCGATCATGCAACACCCACGCTTCCGTTCGGGCGAACTCACCACCGGCTTTATTGCCGAGGAATATCCCGATGGGTTCCACGGCGCGGCATCGACGCCAGAACTGATTAAATCACTCGCCGGCATCGCCGGTTTTGTCGCGACTGCCGAAGCCGATCGCGCGCGGCATGTCGACGGTCAGCTGGGCGATACGCTCGACCCGCCATCACGCTGGCAGGTGAAAATCGGTGAAGCTGTCCATGACATCGAGATGGTCGACGGCGATATGCACGTCGATGGCGAGGCATTCGACCTGTCGATGGAATATGACCCCGGCGACCGATTGATCGAAGCCGAAGTTGGCGACGAAGAACTCGCCGTCAAAATCATGCGCACCCGCATGGGCTTCAAACTCACCACTCGCGGTGCAAGCCATGTCGCCCGCGTTCTCCCCGGCCATATCGCACATCTCGCCGATCACATGATCGAGAAAATCCCGCCCGATCTATCGAAATTCCTGATCTGCCCGATGCCCGGCCTACTCACTACGCTGCATGTCGGCGTAGGCGATGCCGTCGAGGCCGGCCAACCGCTCGCTGTCGTCGAGGCAATGAAAATGGAAAATATCCTGCGCGCCGAAAAATCCGGTATAGTGAAGACGGTGAACGCGGGGGCAGGGGATAGCCTTGCCGTCGACGCGGTCATCCTTGAAATGGAGTAAGCCATGACATTACCCGTAACCGCATTCGTTGCCGCCATCTGCGCGATCATGCTGCTCATTACCGCAATCGACACCGTCCGCCACCGGATGCGGGCGAAGGTGCCGTTCGGCCATAATGACGACCAGAGACTGATCAGCGCCGCGCGTAGTCACGGCAACTTGGCCGAACACGCGCCGATTGTTATATTGTTGCTTGCCTTCCTGGAAATGAGCCGTGCCAACCATATCGCGTTGATGAGCATCGGAGCATTTTTCCTAGCAGGCCGCGTGGCGCATATCTTCGGACTTTATGCGCCGATGAGCACCAAACCACCTTTGCCGCGTAGTATCGGCGTAATTGCGACTTGGCTAACATTGGCGGTTTTAAGTGGATGGACCTTATGGATGTTGGCGATGAACAACTGATTTCAATCGATCATAGCTACTGCTCTAATCCACCCCGCACTCGCCCGCTCAATCTTTACCGGGAAGCAACTTAGCGTAAATCCGAATGCCGGTAGCGCCGCCAGATTGGTTAGTTTTTCGATCTGGTAATAAGGCTTGATCCGCCCGGCTTTATGTCCCTCCCAGATAATTGACGGATCGCGCGTCTCGGCCCAGCGTTTGGCGGTATGGCTAAACGGTGCATCCCAACTCCACGCATCTGTGCCGACCACCTGCACGCCTTGACCGGTCAAATACAGCGTAGCCTCCGCGCCCATACCGCAGCCTTGGTCAGTGAAATTCTCGGTGCCGTAAATCGCGCCTGACTGAACCAAAACAATGTCGAGCGGTTGTAGTACATAGCCAATCCGAAGCAACTCCGCCTCGACTTCGGCTGCGCTCACGACATGACCAGCGGGCATCCCAGAAAAATCCAACTTCACCCCGGGCCGGAAAAACAGATCGAGTGGCGCTTCGTCAATCGACGGGGCAGGTGTCGCGCCGCTGTGGGTGGTCGAATGGAAATGCCAGGGCGCGTCCATATGCGTGCCGTTATGCGTCGAGATCGTGAGGCTTTCGACCGCCCAGCCTTCGCCATCAGGCAAATCGTCGCGCGTCAGACCGGGAAAGAACATCGCGACCTGCTCCCACGTATTCTCATGGGTCATATATGTGATTTGCGGCCGCATGACCGGCGGGTCGGATACGACGTCATTGGTGATCGGGATCGACAGGTCGATAAATTGCGTCATTCGGCTCTCCTCTCGGGCTACGCTAGGAACGTATTCGTTTAACTGCAACATCCGGCTTGAACACTCCGACATTGCCTATAAGACAATGCCCTGGAGTTTTGAGGGGAAGAATATGGCCAGTGCCGCCGATACCGAAGTCACGCTCGATCCACAACGCGATCGCTTGGTAATCACCGCTTCGTCGTTGGGCACCGTTTTCGAATGGTATGATTTCTTTGTCTACGGCATATTAGCGGCACTAATCGGGAAACTGTTTTTCCCCGCCGATAATCCAACAGCGGCAACACTGGCATCGCTTGCTATTTTCGGTGCAGGCTTTGGCGTTCGGCCATTTGGCGCGATATTATTCGGCTATTTCGGGGACAAAATCGGGCGCAAATATACGTTTCTCGTCACGATCACGCTGATGGGTGTGGCAACCGCTGCCATCGGTTTGCTCCCCACCTTTGAGACCGCCGGCGTTTGGGCTGCGGGATTGCTCCTGCTGATGCGCTGTTTGCAAGGCTTGGCGCTGGGCGGCGAATATGGCGGTGCCGCGATATATGTGGCCGAACATGCACCTGACGGCAAACGCGGACAGTATACCAGCTGGATTCAGGCGTCGGTCGCTGGCGGTTTTTTGTTGGCAGTGATCGTCGTTCTAATCACTCGTCACTCGATGAGCACCGAAGCGTTTGAGGCATGGGGCTGGCGTGTGCCGTTTCTGATGTCAATTTTGTTGCTGGCGATCTCGCTATATATGCGGCTCAAATTATCCGAAAGCCCGGTGTTCAAGGCAATGAAGGAGGCGGGAACAACCTCCAAAAACCCGTTTGTCGAAAGTTTCAAATATCCGGGTAACGTTGGCCGCATCTTTGTAGCCCTGTTCGGTGTCGCGGCGGGTTTGACCGTCATTTACTACACGTCGCAGTTCGGCACTTTATACTTCCTGACCGGAACGGCCCGCGTGCCTGAGGAAGATGCGTTGCTGTATATGGCGGTCGGCGCCGCGCTAGCCGCGCCCACATATGTCGCATGCGGATGGCTGTCTGATAAATGGGGACGCAAGCGACTACTTTTACTTGGCTATGGTCTTTCCATTGTTGGTGTTTTCCCGATATTCTGGATGATGGCCGACGCCGCAAACCCGGCGTTGGCAAAGGCAACCGTTAGCAACCCTGTAACCTTGTCCATTCCCGAATGCGATTTCAACGCTTTGAACCGCGTCCACGAGAGCGAATGTGCAAAGGCTCTCAACTTTCTGACGAAGCGCGGCATTGCTTACAGCAAACAGAGCGGTGACGCGGTAGCATTGAAAGTTGGCGATGCAACGCTTCGGGGTTTCGAAGAAAAAGCGTATATCGCGGCGCTGGAAAAGGCTGGCTATCCTGACAAGTCCGATCCTGCGCAGCGGCAGCCTTGGAAGATAATTCTTGCGGTGTTCCTGATGGTCGCTTTGTCCGGCATGACCTATGGTCAGGTTGCGGCAATTTTAGTCGAGATGTTCCCGGCCAAAATCCGCTATACTTCGATGTCGATACCCTATCATATAGGTGCGGGCTATTTCGGGGGTTTCCTGCCATATATCTCGCAATATATCGTGGCACAGACCGGACAGCCGTTTTCGGGATTGTGGTATACCGTTGGGGTGACAGCGATGGCGTTCATCGTGGCGCTTATCTGGTTGCCGGAGACATCCGGCAAGACGAAGCTGGATTGACAGTCCGACGGTTGCGCGCAAGGGGCGGCTATGACTGAATTCGACCCGCCCTTGCGCCTCCATCTCGATAGTGATGCGCTTGTTGCTAACTGGCGGTATCTAAAAGCGCAGGGAAGCGCGGATTGTGGTGCGGCAGTAAAGGCCAATGGTTACGGCTTGGGCGCTCGCGAAGTGGTGACACGGCTGCGCGATGCTGGTTGCCGCGACTTCTTCGTCGCGCATTGGAGCGAAGCAGCGGCAATAGCCGATCTCGTGCCGCCCGAATGGATTTCGGTCCTCAACGGGATTACGGAGGAAGACATTCCCGTTATTCAGGGATTGGGTGCGTTACCGGTTTTGAATTCACCACAGCAGATTGCATGGTGGAAAGCGGCCGGTGGCGGGACCTGCCACGTCATGCTCGATACGGGTATCAACCGCCTAGGTATTGGGCCTGAACAATTTTCAGCTGAACTTTTTAACGGGCTCGACATCGAGATTTTGATGTCGCACCTTGCGTCTGCGGATCAAAACAGCGGACAAAACGAACGCCAACTCGAATTATTCAAGCAGCTTTCACGTGAGGTTCGCGCCAAGCGACGTAGCTTGGCCAACAGCGCGGGGATCATGCTGGGTGCAGACTATCATTTCGATCTGACCAGGCCCGGCATCGGCTTATATGGCGGGATCGAGCGGAGCGAAATGGCGGACGGGATTTCGCCGGTTTTGCACATTGCTTGCAGGATACTGCAGGTGAGAAATTTGGGTGCAGGCGATACCGTAGGTTATGGCGCCACACATATGTGCAGTGGCCCGACCAAAATGGCCACAGCCGCTATGGGCTATGCCGACGGTTACCTTCGCAGTTTTGCAGGACACGGAGTCGTGTATTCTGGCGACATCGCTCTGCCCGTAATCGGACGTGTTTCGATGGATCTTATCACAATCGATGCTTCAGCCTGCGCTTCTTTAATCGAAGGCGACTGGATCACGCTTCTCTATGATCTGCCAGTTTTGGCGGCGCAGTCGGGACTCTCGCAATATGAGCTGATTACAACTCTGGGCCAGCGGTCCAAACGTATCTGGTTATAGTCCATTATCCCAATCAAACAAAAAAAGGGCGCCCCGAGAGGCGCCCTTATCTTTGATCGCGTGACGAAACCGATCAGAAGTTAGCTTCGATACCGAAGAAGAAGTTCCGGCCAAAGCTGTCGAATGGATCGCCACCGGCCGTGCCGAGCAGACCACCAGGAGGCTGACGGTCAAGCAGGTTGCTGACGCCGCCATAGAAGCGGAAGTCATTGCCGATATCAAAGCCGATGCGGATGTCGTGATAGAGAACATCCGGATACCATTTTTCAGCAACCGAGTCAGCGTTGTTCGGTGCAATCGTTACAATCGTACCCGCGGTGCAAGGAACTGCTGCACCATTCACGCCGCCGGTATTCGGAGTCACGCCACTTGCAGGGCACGCACCCTTATATGGGAACAGTGTTTCGTATGCCAACGAAGCGTTGACCTGCTTGCCGATATAGCGAGCAGCATACAGGATGTCGAAGTCACCGAAGTCATAGCCAAGCGAGAAGCTGGCGGACCATTTCGGGTCACCCAATTCGCTCAATTGACGATTTGGTTCATTCGGCGCTGCAACGTTCGTGAAGTTATTCAGCGAAAGAACCCGCGTCGCAATCAATCGCGTCGTCAAACGATGGCCGTTGTCGAAGGTTTTGCGAAAGGCCAAATCGAAATCGATGCCCTTAGTCCGCTGGGCAGCAAAGTTCGTAGGTCCGGCAATCAATGCTGGTACTCTAAACAGCCCCGTTGCAGGATCGCGGTTGATGCTCGAGCATGCAGGAATGCCGATACCGGTCGCGCTATCGTAGCACAAATTGGCAACCTGTTGTGCGGACAACGTGGCAATCAGGTTTTCGACTTTGATGTTGTAATAGTCGACGGTGAGGCTCAGGCCGGGAACAAAGCTAGGCTCAACGACTACACCCAGCGTCAAGCTCTTGCCGCGTTCTTCGGTCAGCGTCGGGTTGCCGCCTGACAAGATGCTCGTATTCGAGGTCAAGGCAGTACAGTTTCTCCAAGGCGCACCCAAAGCCAACGGAATTGAAGTAGCGGCGCAGGCAGCAACAACAGCGGCGTTTGCGGTGGTGGGCACGCCAGCTGCAGCACAGTTCGTTGCACGGTTACCGGAGCCAATGTTTTCCTGGCCGCAAGGGTCAGCAATCGTGTTGAAGTTTTCACCCTGATCGGAGAACAAATCCCCTTGGCTTGGAGCACGAACCGACGTTGCATAAGCAGCGCGGAACCGGATGTCCTCTATTGGCGCGTAGACGCCCTGAATGTTATAGGCATATACCGTTCCGGTCGAGTTATTGTAATCGGAAACGCGACCAGCGAGATTGACCGATAGTTCCTTGGCAAAGGGCATATCTTTCAACAGCGGGAACTGGATTTCGCCATAGGCTTCCTTAACCGTCAGAGCTGGCGGACGGAAGTCGGTCAACGCGTTCAGGAAGGTTGCGCCGCTCGATGTCAGTTCGTCAAAATCGACGCTATTCTTTTCTTTGCGGTACTCAGCGCCAAGTGCGAATGCAATTGGCCCACCTGGCAATTCGAACAGCTGCGAGAAATCACCACCAACGAAAGCCGAAGCGACAAACTGGCTTGCAAATTCATCAGTACGGCCTTCGGTGTTGACATAGTCAAGCGCGCGCGGATCGGCCAGTCCTTGACCAAACACGTTGATGGGAACGCAGGCCGCGTCCACATTGGTTACTGCATTGACGCGGCAAATAACCCTCTGACCGTCACCGTTCAGAGCAAAGTTTGTGCCGGTAAATGTTGCTGGCGCCAAGATAGCGTCGACCGCCCGGTTAAAACCGGCAAAGTCGGAGCCGTCCTGTGTGAACAGGAGAAGGTTGTTCGTATTAAAACCTTTTGCTTCGAAACGACCATAGTTGGCCGCCACTTCGTATCTCCAGTCGTCGTTGAACGTACCTTCAACGCCAACCACTGCACGATAAGTTTCACGGGTGCCTTCAAAGCGACGTCCGCCCAAATCGATGTTGAAGCGGGCATACGGCAATGTTGCGGTCGGCGTCTGGCAGCGTCCGACAGCTGTCCCGCCAACCGGAGTGGCCCGGATGATAGCAAGGTTCGCGGCGGTCAGGAAGCCGTTCGAGCAGCTGATCGCTGGGCCGCCGAGTGTACCGGGAACGCTGGTGAAAAAGCTTGGCTGGCCTTCGCCCGATACATCGGTGCGAACATATTTCGCTTCGATGAAGGGCTTGAACGCATCCGATACGTCATAATGGGCCAAAACGTTAAACGCATAGCGGTCAACCGCAGCGAGCAGGCTGCCCGTATTGCGCAAGGTCGATCCCAAGCCGCCCTGCTGGTTGCCCGATCCGAATGTGCCGAACTGCGTGGTGGGCGTGTCTATGACAACGTTGCCGGCATCATTGAAACGTAAATAGGACCGCGTGGTATTGGTTGTTGAAGTTATCAATCCAATCGTACCCGCATCCGAAAGCGCTGCGTTTCTGATGCCGCAAACGAAAGTGTTGTCGATGATGCCATCGCCCGCAGCGGGTTCGCCTGCAGTAACGGGATCAGTCAGCTGATACTGGCAACGTCCGCTTGCTGCACCAGTCAGTTTGTCACGGTCGCGGAAGTACAGTGGTTGTTGACGGGTATACTCGCCCGACACGGCAATGTTGCCGCGACCGTCGCCGAAATTCTTACCCGCGAGGACGCTTGCAAAATAAGTGCCGCGATCGCCGCGTGACGAGACGCCACCCTGCGCGCGAGCGGCGATGCCGTCAAAGTCACGCTTCATGATGAAGTTAACAACGCCTGCAACAGCGTCCGATCCGTAAATTGCCGAGTTGCCGCCAGTAACGATGTCGATACGCTCGACCAAGTCGGTCGGAATGGTGTTTACGTCAAAGCCGTTATCGCCTGGTGTCGATGTAACATGGCGGCGACCGTTGACGAGAACCAGCGTACGATCGGTGCCGAGGCCACGAAGGTCGAGAAGGCTCAAACCGGCGGTGCCGATGAAGCGGCTTGAGTTACCCGAAGAGAATGTCGAGCGGAGCGAAGGAAGGTCGTTCAGTGCGTCGCCAAGCGATACTTCACCAGTACCTGTCAAATCATCGATGGTGACCGACGTCAAAGGCACAGCCGATTCCAGCGTCGGACGGGCAATGCGCGAACCGGTTACGAGGATAGGGCCCGAACTTTCTTCTTCAGCCTCTTCTTCATCAGTCTGCGCGGCAGCGGTATCGTCCTGCTTATCCTGCGCATAAGACGGCGACGCCGCAAAAAGAACTAGGCTGATTGCCGAACCGGCAATCATCAAACGTGACTTCTTCATATTAAGGAGCTCCCCAGCTACAGTTTATTCATCTTCAATTAAGCGGTCGATAAAGCGCAGTGACAAAATAAGCGCAAGGGTCATGCGTAATTTTCTGCGTTTTTCAGCGATATGTTGCTGCTGTGCAACACGGTAAAAAACCCTGCAAATGCGCTGCATGGTAATATAAATCGTTTTTGTATCGGCATTGCGTAATAATATATCGAGCCGGCAGGCATTATTAATTCAAAATTCCTGTTGCGAGAAAGACAGCAAAATCTGCGCTTTTGGGCCACGCGGGGCGATGCACAACAGGTGGCTTCCCAACTGCATTCATTTGCGACCGTCCCCTTGTTAGAAAACTTATGGACTTCCGGGCGAATCGGTCATCTTGTTTTCCAACCTGCTTGGATGGGCTGGTCATCTATGTTGCAGTGCATGATAATCTGGTGCTACTGGGATGTAATCATCCCGAAAGGAACACGACATGGCGCGCGCGGGCAAATCAGGTGACGGCCCCGTCATCATCAAAAAATATGCGAACAGGCGTCTCTACAATACGCAATCGTCGAAATATATCACACTCGATTTCCTAGCCGACCTGACGCGTAAGGAAATCGACTTCAAGGTGCTCGACGCCAAAACGAATGACGACATTACCCATAACGTGTTGACCCAGATTATCATGGAAGAAGAAAATAACGGTCAGCAGATGCTGCCGACGAATTTTCTGAAACAGATTATCGGAATGTACGGCAATTCGATGCAAGGCATGGTACCGCAGTTTCTTGAAGCATCGATGGACAACTTCCGGAAAAACCAGAAGCAGGTTCAAGAGGCGATCGAAGCCGCCGTCACCGCCGGACCTTTTGGCCACATTGCCAAGCAGAATATCGAGTTCATTCGCTCGGCACGTGAAGCGTTGTTGCCGAACCTTTCCAACCTGACCGGCAAAAAGTCGGAAAAGGAAGAGAGCGTCGATGATCTGAAGCGCCAAATGGCAGCATTGCAGGCAAAGATTGACCAACTCACTAGCGAATAATTACAATAAAGTTTTGCGGGTATAAAATTGATAAAACATGCTTTAAGTGTCACGCGCGCGCAGAATTTTGCGGGCTGGTATCAGGAAGTCATTTCGGAAGCCGATTTGGCCGAAGAATCTGGCGTGCGCGGCTGCATGGTCATTCGCCCTTGGGGCTATGGCATGTGGGAGCGTATCCAGAAGCTGATGGATGCCGAGATCAAGGCAGCCGGCGTCGAGAATTGCTATTTCCCGCTGTTCATTCCGCTCTCTTTCTTTGAAAAAGAAGCCGATCATGTCGAGGGTTTTGCCAAGGAAATGGCTGTTGTTACGCATCATCGGCTAATCGGTGACGGCACGGGCAAGCTTATCCCAGATCCCGATTCCAAATTGGAAGAGCCGCTGGTTGTGCGTCCGACCTCCGAAACCGTGATCGGCGCGGCAATGAGCCGCTGGGTGCAAAGCTGGCGCGACCTGCCGTTGATGGTCAATCAATGGGCTAACGTCGTGCGGTGGGAAATGCGGACACGGATGTTTTTGCGCACCAGCGAGTTTCTATGGCAGGAAGGCCATACTGCGCATGCCGACAAGGCGGACGCGATGGCGGAGACGATGCGCGCGCTCGAAATGTACCGCGCGTTCGCCGAAGGTCCGCTGGCGATGCCGGTAGTGGCTGGCGAAAAGCCGGAGAATGAGCGTTTTCCGGGCGCAGTCGCAACTTATTCCATCGAAGCGATGATGCAGGATGGCAAGGCGTTGCAGTCCGGAACCTCGCATTATCTCGGTACCGGCTTTGCCGAAGCGTCGGGCATCAAATATCAGGACAAGGACGGTGGTCAGCAGTTCGCGCACACCACCAGCTGGGGCGTGTCGACACGCATGATCGGCGGCGTCATCATGACGCATGGCGATGATGATGGCCTGCGCTGCCCCCCGCAAATCGCACCGCACCAGATCGTGATCGTGCCGATGCTGCGCGACAATGACGAAGATGAAGCGGTCCTCGAATATTGTCGCAGCTTGCGCATGGAATTACTGAAGCAAAGCGCCTTTGGCGAGCCGCTTCGCGTTTTGCTCGACACCAAGGCGATCAAGGCGTCAAACAAGCGCTGGGCCTGGGTCAAGAAGGGCGCACCGATAATCGTCGAAGTCGGCCCACGCGACATGGGCGAGGGCAAAGCCGCCGTCCTGCGCCGCGACCGGTTGTACAAGGACGATGGCAAGCTTGCGACTGCCTTCACGCCGCGTGCCGACTTTGTTGCTTCGGCATCAGCCATGCTCGAAGACATTCAGTCGGGCCTCTACGCTGAGGCTAAAGACCGGATGGAAGCCAATATCCGCCGCGATGTCACGGACCTTGCCGCGCATTTCGCTGGCGATGAGGCTGGCTTCGCTGGTTGGGTCGAAGTCCAATGGGCCAAGCCAAGCGGCGCTTCGCTCGACAAGGTTGTTGAACAGCTAAAGGCGCTTAAACTGACAATGCGCAACAGCCCGCTGAACGCGGTACCGGCGGATGGTCAGTGCTTCTTTACCGGTGAACGCGCTGTTGAGCGGATATTGATCGGGCGGACCTATTGATTGTTTTTACGTAGAGGCGCAGAGAACGCCGAGAGTGTATCACGCTGAAATAGTCCAAGATCTCTGCGCACTCTGCGCCTCTGCGTGAACCATATTTCGGAGTATCCGATTTGACCAAATCCGTGAAACATGAAGGCATGCCATCACGCCAGCAGATATTGGCCTTCATTCAGGAAAGTTCTGAACCCGCCGGAAAGCGGGAAATTGCGCGCGAGTTCGGGCTACGCGGCAATGAGAAGATTGCGCTGAAGGCATTGCTCAAGGATATGACCGATGAGGGGCTGGTCGATATGGCTCCCGGGCGCGCCTTTCATAAGATGGGCGGTGTGCCCAAGGTCACCGTGCTCAAAATCGTCGGAATAGACGGCAACCAACCGGTGGCCGTACCCGAACGATGGGAGGCAGAGGGTATCCCTATCCCCAAAATCCGCGTTATCGAGGGCAAACGCGGCGCTTTGACAATTGGCGACCGGATACTCGCACGCACCGAGGAACGCGGCAATAATTGGGTCGCGCATGTGCTGAAAAAACTCGCCAAGGGCAGCGAGCAGATATTGGGCGTGGTCGAGGGCGGAGAAAATGGTAAGTTCTGGTTGAAGTCGGTCGACAAGAAGGCGCGTTTTGATACGCAAATTGGCGATGTCGGTGAGGCCAAGGCGGGCGATCTGGTGCTCGCCGAGCTGACCGGTAATGCACAGCGCAAATCGGCGCGGGTGACGCAGGTGCTGGGCGATCCGTTCGCGCCGAAAAGCTTCAGCCTGATTGCTATCCACAAATATGGCATTCCATTCGAAATGCCCGAGAATGCGGAGCGCGAAGCTGCGATTGTCAGCAAACTGCCCGTCACCGACGACCACCGCGAGGATCTGCGCCATCTGCCCATCATCGCCATCGACCCGCGCGACGCGCGCGATTTCGACGATGCGATATGGGCGGCGCCCAATGCCGACACCGGCGGGTTTGACGCCATCGTCGCCATCGCCGATGTCAGTTACTATGTCCGCCCCGGCAGCGCGCTCGACCATGAGGCTGCCAAGCGCGGCAACAGCGTTTATTTCCCTGACCTGGTCGTCCCGATGCTTCCGCACGCCTTATCGTCAGACAAATGTTCGCTGCGGGCAGGGGAGGACCGTGCGGTCATCGCCTGCCACCTCGTCATCAGCAAGATGGGGCAAGTGACGTCATGGCGTTTTGCCCGCGCTGTAGCGCGGATTGCCGCCAATATTCCTTATCCGGATGCGCAGGCTGCTATCGACGGGAAGTTGGAAAATCCGCTGTTGGAATCCGCGCTCAAGCCACTTTGGGCGTGCTGGCGGTTGCTGGCGCGGGCACGGCATAAGCGCGCGCCGCTGGAATTGAACCTGCCCGAAAAGCGGATAACGCTCGACGAGCAGGGCCGCGTTACCGGAGTAGCCGAACGCGAGCAGCTCGAAGCGCACAGGCTGGTCGAGGATTTCATGATCGCCGCTAATGTTGCCGCCGCCAAGGCGCTTGAGGCGAAGAAGTCGTCGCTGATCTATCGCGCGCACGAACCTCCGAGCCGCGAGAAATTGGTAGCGCTCAAGGATTATCTCAAAACCTTCGACATCGATTTCGCGCTGGGGCAGGTGATTAAACCGGAGACCTTTAATGCGATCCTCGAAAAAATCATCGATGAGGAAATACGTCCGCAAATCATGGAAGCAGTGCTGCGCAGCCAGACTCAGGCCTATTACGGCCCTATTAATGTCGGCCATTTCGGGCTTTCACTAGGCAGCTACGCGCATTTCACGTCGCCGATCCGCCGTTATGCTGACCTTATCGTTCACCGGGCTTTGGTCAGCTCGTATGGCCTGGAAATGCCGAAGCCCAAGCTCAAGGATGTCGAGGCAACCACCGGCCTGACCGAAGCAGCTATTGCCAAGCTCACAGCAACCTCCGAAGCGATTAGCCGAACCGAACGCCGCGCGATGGAAGCCGAGCGCGAAACCACCGATCGCTATATTGCGGCCTATCTGTCTGCGCAGGTTGGCGAAGTGGTTCACGCGCGCATCACTGGCGTGCAGAATTTCGGATTTTTCGCAACAGTTGAAGGTATTGGTGGCGATGGTTTGGTTCCGGTCTCAACTCTAGGCCGCGACTATTTCCATTATGACGAGGCCAGCCAGACGCTGATCGGCGAGAAAAGCCGGCAGGAATATCGCCCTGGTATGCGGCTTGAATTGCGGTTGGCGGAGGCCAATCCAGTATCGGGCGCGTTGCGATTTGAGCTGCCTGAGGGCGGGAACTACGCACCGGACCGCTTCAAGCATAAAGGCAAGGATGGGAGTTTTGATGTCGGCAAGCGCGGACGGCCTAAGAATATCCGGCATCAGGGCAAGAAGCGCTAGCTCAACGCATCCAGATTCTCGTCGCTAATTGACCCCGGTATAACCATCACCGGACAAGGCAACGTCCCCGCATTCACCCCGGTAAAGTGCGCAATCAGTGGTCCCGGCGCACCTTGTGCCGCCGCGCCAAGTACCAAAGCGGCGATTTCGGGATGCTCTTCCAACATCACCTTGACCACGTCGATTGCTTCGCCTGGTTTTACGGTAATAGCAGGCCGCACACCCATTTCCTCGAAAATCGACCCAGCAGCAGCGGTCACAAGCTCCTCCGCCCGGACCCGCGCTTCTTCCTCCATCGTCGCCTGAACGCCGCCCCAGGCGACAAAATCAGCCTGCTCGACCAGCGCCAAGATATGCACTGCGCCGTTCGTTTTGGATGCGCGGCGCGACGCAAAGCGCAAAGCGGTGCGCGCTTCGTCGGTTTCGTCGATGACCACCAGATATGTCCGCATTGCCGCTCCCCGCGCCCGTCCTTGCCGGACAAGCATTTATGAATTCGTATAGCCTGCTCGAAATTCCTATGCTTGGCAACCTTAAGCCGCTTGACGCTGCGGCACGCATGGTTATTCCGAAATTCAAATAGTGACCGGAAAAAGGCCTTTAGGATGTCCATCGAACTCAAAATGCCCGCGCTTTCGCCGACCATGGAGGAAGGGACGCTGGCCAAATGGCTAGTCAAGGTTGGGGATAGCGTTTCTTCGGGCGATTTGCTGGCCGAGATCGAGACCGATAAGGCGACGATGGAATTCGAGGCGATTGACGAGGGGATCATAACCGAGCTTCTGGTGGCCGAAGGCACCGATGGGGTGAAAGTTGGCACCGTGATCGCGGTGATTGCCGGTGAAGACGATAGCGCCGCGCCTTTACCGAAAGCGGCTGACGCTGCGCCAGCGCCTAAAGTAGAAACCCCCACACCACCGCCACCCGCTGCGCCTGTGACCGCACCTGCACCCGCACTCGCGAAAGCATCAGGCGACCGCATTATCGCAAGTCCGCTCGCCAAGCGTATTGCGGCGGACAAGGGAATTGATTTGGCGGGTCTTACCGGAACCGGCCCCAATGGCCGGATTGTGAAGGCTGATCTTGACGGCGCGAAGGCAGCAACGGCGCCTGTCGCCACAGCCGCTCACACAGCGCCAACCCCAGCACCGGTCGCGGCCATCGAAACCGACATCCCGCACGAGCTCGTCAAGCTCTCCAACATGCGCAAAACCATTGCGCGCCGCCTAACCGAGTCCAAGCAGACCGTCCCGCATATCTACCTGACCGTCGATGTGCGCCTCGACGCGTTGCTGAAACTGCGCGGCGAACTCAACGCGTCGCTGGAGGCGCGCGGCGTCAAGCTTTCGGTCAACGACATGCTGATCAAGGCGCTCGGCCTCGCGCTCATTCAGGTGCCCAAATGCAATGTCAGCTTTGCCGGCGACAATATGCTGCAGTATAGCCGCGCCGATATCAGCGTCGCGGTATCGGTGCCTACTGGCCTGATTACGCCGATTGTCACTGACGCCGCGAACAAGTCGCTATCCAAGATCTCGACCGAGATCGGCGAACTGGCGGGCAGGGCGAAGGAAGGCAAATTGCAGCCCCATGAATATCAGGGCGGTACCGCGTCAATCTCCAATATGGGCATGATGGGCATCAAACAGTTCGAAGCCGTCATCAACCCGCCGCAAGCGATGATCATGGCGATCGGCGCGGGTGAAAAGCGGCCCTATATCGTCGATGACGCCCTGGCCATCGCGACGGTGATGTCTGCCACGGGGTCATTCGATCACCGGGCAATCGACGGAGCGGACGGCGCGATGCTGATGAAGGTGTTCAAGGAATTGGTGGAGAAGCCTTTGGGGTTGGTGGCTTGACCGCTACCCCCTCTCCGACTTCGACTAGGCAACAAGTTGCCAAGGCTTCGTTTCCTCTCCCGCGAGGGGAGATGAGTGTCTGAAATCGAATTCACAGCTTACCCCTCTCCCCTTGGGGGAGTGGGTGGGGCCCGCGCCGATGGGGTGGGAGGGAGAGGGGGTTTGCCTTCTCGAAAGCTGCTCCTCGCCCGAGCCAAATTTATGCGTGCCAATCCGACCGACGCAGAAATGCGGCTGTGGTCAATCCTGCGCGCCAAGCGGTTGTGCGATTACAAATTCAAACGACAGGTCATCATTGATTGCTACATCGCCGATTTTGTCAATTTCGAGCATCGCGTGATTGTCGAAGCTGATGGCTCGCAACATGCCGACAACAAATATGACGAAAAGCGGGATGCATATATAAAACGCCAAGGTTTCAGAGTGATCCGTTTCTGGAATAGCGATGCTCTAAAAGAAACAGGCGCTGTTGCGGAGGCAATCCTTTACGCCTTGACCTCACCCCCTCTCCCTTCCGCCGCTTCGCGGCTCCCTCCCTCTCCCGCTAGGGGAGAGGGGTTAGAAAGTGCCTCTCATGTCTGACTACGACCTAATCGTCCTCGGCTCCGGCCCCGGTGGCTATGTTGCCGCCATTCGCGCCGCGCAGCTTGGCCTCAAAACCGCGATTGTCGAGCGCGAGAATCTCGGCGGGATCTGCCTCAACTGGGGGTGCATCCCGACCAAGGCGTTGCTGCGCTCGGCGGAAATCTATCATTATATGCAGCATGCGGGCGATTATGGGCTGACTGCGGCCAATATCAGCGCAGATATCGATGCGGTGGTGAAACGCTCGCGCGGCGTCGCCAAACAGCTCAATCAGGGCGTCACGCATCTGATGAAGAAGAACAAGATCACCGTCCATATGGGTGACGGCAAGCTGACCGCCGCGAACAAGCTGACGGTCACGAAAGATGGCAAGAGCGAAGAGCTGACCGCCAAAAACATCATCCTCGCCACCGGAGCCCGCGCCCGCGACCTGCCGTTCGCGCCCGCCGACGGCAAACGCATCTGGACCTATCGCCACGCGATGGTGCCGCCCGAAATGCCAAAGAAGCTGCTGGTCATCGGATCGGGTGCAATCGGCATCGAATTTGCCAGCTTCTACAATGATATGGGCGCTGAGGTGACCGTGGTCGAAATGCTCGACCGCATCGTGCCGGTCGAGGACGCCGATGTCTCAACTTTCCTTGAGAAGGCTCTGAAAAAACAAGGCATGACAATCATGACCGGGGCAGGGGTCGAGGAACTGAAAGCCACGGCGACGGGCGTTTCCGCCAAGATAAAGGGCAAGGACGGCAAGGTCGTGGCCTCCGACTTCACCCACTGCATTGTGGCCATCGGCATTGTCCCCAATACCGAGAATATCGGGCTTGAGGCGCTGGGCGTCGCCATGGACCGCGGTTTCCTGAAAACCGACCCAATGTGTCGCACCAATGTCCCGGGCCTCTGGGCCATCGGCGACATCACCGCGCCGCCCTGGCTCGCGCACAAGGCGAGCCATGAAGGCGTTATCGCCGCCGAAGCCATTGCCGGCGGCCACCCGCACGCGATGGACCCGCTGAACATCCCCGGCTGCACCTATTGCCACCCGCAAGTCGCCAGCGTCGGCATGACCGAAGCCAAGGCCAAGGAAGCGGGTTACGACGTCAAGGTCGGCAACTTCCCCTTCATCGGCAACGGCAAAGCCATCGCGCTGGGCGAGGCGGAAGGCTTCATCAAGACCGTATTCGACGCCAAGACCGGCGAATTGCTGGGCGCGCACATGGTCGGCGCTGAGGTCACCGAGCTGATTCAGGGCTACACCATCGGCAAGACCGCCGAACTGGTCGAAGCCGACTTTATGCACACCGTATTCCCGCACCCGACGCTGAGCGAAATGATGCATGAGAGTGTGTTGGGGGCTTATGGCAAGATGATCCATATGTGAGGGTGTTCGACGCACTTGAGTAAACCGCATCCACCCCAGATTTTGTCATTCCCGCGAAAGCGGGAATCCATGGCCTAAACTGGAAATTTACACCTGCAATGTTGGACACGCGGATCGGGTCGGCCATGGATTCCCGCTTTCGCGGGAATGACAAAGCTGTAGGTTGAGAAATATGTCTTCAGCAAATTGTCCGACCTACTACGTCTACATTATGGCCAGCCAAAAGAATGGCACCATCTATATTGGCGTAACTAACGACATCGTCCTCCGATCAACCAACCACCGCGATGGCAAAGGCAGCTTTTTCACAAAACGAAACAGGGTGCAACGACTGGTCTATTACGAAGAATATGCCGATGTGCGCGATGCTATCGTCCGCGAAAAGCAGATGAAGAAATGGAACCGGGCATGGAAAATCGAACTCATCGAGAAAGCAAACCCGGAATGGCGCGACTTATGGTTCGATCTGAACCGATAGCCAACCCGACCCCAACCCCAACCCTTGTCATCCTCGCGAATGCGGGGATCCATGGCCGAACCAATCCTTACGACAAACGGCGTTGGCGCAAACCACGCGCTCAGGCCATGGATCCCCGCCTGCGCGGGAATGACAAGATGGTTGCCGGATAAAGTGAGTCTATCTGCGCGCCTGTCATCCCTAGCTTTCATCCTCTTCGCGCTCGTCATCGCCTTAGGCTTTGCCGTCTCTGCTGGCCATTTCCGCGAATTCGACATCGCCGTCTCCCACGCGCTCAATATGCAGCGTGGCACCTCGCCCGACTGGCTCATACTTCTCATGCAGGGCATCAGCTGGATTGGCGGCGGCATTCAGCGATACATCATCGTCACCATCCTGACGGTTGCGCTGTGGCGCTGGTGGGGTTGGGGCGCGGGGCTAGCGATGGGGCTGACCTCGCTGGTATCGGCATTTACCTCCGAATTATTGAAGGCCTTTTTTGCACGGGTGCGCCCTGATTTTGTTCCACATCTCGATACCGTAACCAGCGCCGCTTATCCTAGCGGCCACGCCAATAACGCGGCGGTGGTCTACATCCTTTTCATCATGCTTGTCCCGCAAGCACGGCATCCGGGCTGGCAATTGGCGGCAGCAGCGATGATAATCGTCACAGGGCTTTCGCGCATCATGCTCGGCGTACACTGGCCGACCGATGTTATCGGCGGATGGATGCTCGGCACCGCGTTTGCCTTGACGGCAGCCGCCGTAATTGCCTGGCGGGAACATCAACGACAGGCTGCATTTCCGTCTGTCCTTGCGCCTTAATATTCGTTTCCTGCCTTTTTCGCTGTCCTACACGCGGCGTTTTTGCCATCCTTTCGGATAACAAGAATCTGTAGGAAAAATAGATATGCCAAATAGCGTCCACTTTCTGAAGAAACTGCGGGTCTTGGCGATTTGTAGTGCGGCGCTTTTTTCGCAAACGGCCTACGCCCAAAACACGGTGATCACCGCCGACAAGATGGTCGATGTGCTGACCGGCAAAATCGTCGAGTTTCCCGCCGTCTTTGTTGGCCCCGACGGCCGCATCACCAGCATTGCTGACGCGCGCACCGTCAAATGGGGGAGCGACGTCAAGCATATCGACTTCAGCGGCAAAACCATTCTCCCCGGCCTGATTGACATGCATGTCCATCTCGATGGACCCGCCGATATTGGCGGCTATCGGGGATTAGAGTTCACCGATAGCTTCTGGGGCATGACTGCGGTGGGCAGCGCGCAGGCGATGTTGAAGGCTGGTTTTACCACGGTGAGAAATGTCGGATCGGGCAACAGGAACGATATCGGCCTCAAACAGGCGATCGAAAACGGCTATGCTGTTGGTCCGCGCATTGTTCCTGCGGGCTATGCGTTGGGCGCTACCGGGGGACATTGCGACTCGACCTTCCTTCCGCCCAGCCTTGAAAAGGCGGAAAAAGAAGAGGGGATTGCCGATAGTCCGGACGAGCTTCGTTACCAGGTACGCCGTCAACGCAAATATGGGGCGGAGGTTATTAAGGTCTGCGCCACCGGCGGCGTATTTTCGCGCAACACCGAGCCGGGGCAGCAGCAATTGTCCGAAAGTGAACTGCGCGTGATTGCCGACGAGGCGCATCAATGGGGTATCCGCGTTGCTGCGCATGCCCATGGCGGAGATGGTATCAAGGCTGCGATCAAGGCGGGTATCGACACAATCGAACATGCAAGCCTTGTCGACGATGAAGGAATCAAGCTTGCGGTAGCGCGGGCGCGGCCTGTGTGGTTTTCGATGGATATCTATAACACCGACTATACCCAGGCCGAGGGTGCCAAGAACGGTGTTCTAGAAGACAATCTGAGGAAAGACCGGGAAGTCGCTCAAATTCAACGCGATAATTTCCGCAAAGCGCACAAGGCGGGCGTGAAAATGGTGTTTGGCTCAGACGCAGGCGTGATGCCGCATGGTCAGGTCGGCAAGCAGTTCGCAACGATGGTGCAATATGGCATGACGCCGCTTGAGGCCATTCAGGCCGCAACCCGCAATGGCGCGCAGGCGCTTGGGCGCGAGAAAGACGTTGGCGCTATTGCGGTAGGGCGCTTTGCCGACATTATCGCAGTCGATGGCGACCCGCTGGCCGATGTCGGCGAACTGGCGTCCGTCGATGCCGTTGTAAAAGGTGGTAAACGCGTCGAATAGTCAGCTTAGGTCAATCCTGACAGGTGCATTGATTGCAACAAGCCGGAGTGATATTATCCGCCATCGGCAACTATAGCCGAATTGAAAAGTAGCTGGGGGTTACGAAAATGATGAGTTTGGTCGCAGCAACGATGCTGAGCATGGCCGCCATGAAGGTCGATCCGCTGGATAATGCGCGCAAGGCGTTCAACAACTGCATGATTGAGGTGCACAACAAGGCGGTGGGCGAAAAAGTTAGCCCGAGCGATTTTCTCAAGACTGCAGATGGCGCCTGCACCACGGAACGCACCGTCTATCGCGACATTATGGTCAAGGCGGAGCGCGGCTATGGTTCGAGTCAGAAAGACGCCGAGCAATTTGCGGGCGAAGAAGTACAGATGATCGTCGATGGCATTGTCAGTTCGTTTAACGAAAATGTCGAAAGCGGCGCTAAGCTGACGCCCGAAAAATAAGGCGTCAGACTATCTGTCCAAAAAGCAGGCCGCCCGCACCGGCGGCGGCCAGCGTCTTGATGACATTCCAGTTGAAGCGGAAAATCAGGACGGCGGACAATAGCGTCAGCAACGCAGCCTGCCAGCTAAAGCTAGCGGGATCGAGCCAATAAAACCGTATTAGTCCATATTGCCGCTCTCCAACTCGCTCAAATAGAACGTGCAACGCGAACCAAACCGACAAATTGGCGATGACACCAACGACCGCCGCTGTCAGCGTCGCCAACCCGCCCTTCAGCCACTTTGCATTCTCCATCCGCTCGATCCACGGCGCAAAAGCGAATATCCACAGGAAGCAGGGCGCAAAGGTGACCCATGTGGTCAACCCCGCCCCGATGATGCCTGCAACCAACGGCGTGAATGGCTCCGGCGCTCGGAAAGCAGCGATATAGCCGACAAACTGCGTGACCATTATCAGCGGTCCCGGCGTAGTTTCGGCAAGACCCAGCCCGTCGGCCATTTCACCTGCCGAAAGCCAGCCATAACCTTGCACTGCCTCCTGCGCCATATAGGCCAGCACCGCATAAGCACCGCCAAAAGTGACGATTGCAAGTTGCGAGAAGAATAGCCCAATATCCCACAGCACATGGTCGGGGCCGACAGAGGCAAAGACCAAGGCGAGCGGTGCAGCCCAAATGATGCTCCACACAATAACGGCCCTTATTGATTCCGCCCAAGGCCTTGTCGTGACCGAAACGCCTTCAACACCCGCTTTCAAAGCCAGCCAGTCCGGTCGCGACGAAGCCGCCGCGATGCCCAACGTGCCCGCTCCTAATACAACCAGCGGGAAGGGGAGGTTGAACAGGAACAGCGCGAAAAACGCCGCCATCGCGATGACTTTCTTGAAACCCGTATTCAAAGCCCTGCCGCCGATCCGGATGAGCGCTTGGGTCACAATAGCCAGCACCGCTGCCTTGATGCCAAGGAACAACGCTGCAAACCAATCGAGATTGGCGGCGTAGACATAGAGAATCGATAGCGCGAGGATGATGAGCGCGCCGGGGATTACGAACAGCAAACCCGCAGCCAACCCGCCTCTGATTCCATGAAGCTTCCAACCGATCCAAGTCGCAAGTTGCTGCGCTTCGGGGCCGGGGAGTAGGTGACAAAAGTTGAGCGCGTGGAGATACTGCTCCTCATCTACCCATTTGCGTTCATCGACCAATTCGCGGTGCATCAACGCGACCTGGCCCGCCGGTCCGCCAAAGCTGAGGCATCCGATGCGCGCAAAGACGCGGATGAGTTCTTTGAAATCGGGTGAGTGGAGAGTCGTCGCCACAATGTTGCTCCATGCCTTGGTCATCCGCCGACGCGGACAAGAAAGGCAACGCTTGGGCGCGGACGCCTAACCGGGAGGTTGCTTTGCCCCGATAACGCGGAGTTAGCGTGCTCTGAAGTTACGATGCAAGCTGAAAATGGCGGACAGGGTGGGATTCGAACCCACGGTGAGCTTCCACCCACGACGGTTTTCAAGACCGTTGCCTTAAACCACTCGGCCACCTGTCCGCTGTGCCGATGCCTTTATTCAGCATTTCCTACGCTGGCAAGCCAAGTAAAATGCGCCGGCCCGAAACTTAAAGGGATTCCCTTGATGCAGCCAATCTGTCACTATGCGGTCATTGGCTTGAGGGACGTTTTTGTGCTGGAAATATTGTTCAAATGGGCAGCGACTCCATTGGCGGCAACTTTGCTCTCGCAATCGGCTGTCCCGCAATCGAGCGGAACCATGCCCGACCAAGGCGCCATCGCGCTGGAAAGTGGGTTTCGAGTCTATCTTGCTCAAGTTCGTCAACGCGCGTTACGCGAAGGCGTTTCGGCATTAACACTGGATAAGGTTTTGCCATCTCTTAGCTACAACGAACGCGTGGTGCGCCTCGACCGTGCACAGCCTGAAGGTGCCACAGATGCACCGATACCCGATTTCGCGCCTTACAAGGCCCGGCACGTCGATGCTGCCCGCATTAGCCGTGGCCGTACAAAATACACCGAATTGCGGCCCATGCTCGCGAAGATCGAGGCGCAAACCGGCGTGCCCGAAGAAATAATGATCGCCATTTACGGGCATGAAACCAATTACGGCACCGTTACGGGCAATTACAACGCGCCCGAGGCTCTGGCCTCACTCGCCTATGAAGGTCGCCGCCGCACATTGTTCGAGGGCGAGCTTATCGCAGTGCTCAAGATGATCGACCGCGGCGTCCCGCAATATGCTATCACCGGAAGTTGGGCGGGCGCCCTTGGCAAACCGCAATTCCTGCCTTCGGTATATTTGCGTCTCGCCCGCGACGGCGACGGCGACGGTTATGCCGATATTTGGCGAAGCGAAGTCGACGCCATGACGTCGATCGCCAATTATTTTCTGAGCTCGGGCTGGCGGCGAGGCGAGGAATGGGGCTTTGCAGTCAATGCCCCTACTTCGCTCAATCGCAATGCGATCAAATCGCGCATGGTACCGCCGCGTTGTCCGCGCGTATTTGCGCGGCACAGCCAGTGGAAATCGATCGGCGAGTGGAAACAGCTAGGTATCACGCCGCAACGCGGGTTTTGGCCAAAGGACAGTATGGTGGCCACACTGATTGAGCCCGATGGTATTGGAAATACGGCATATTTACTTGGTGGCAACTACCGTGTGATACTCGACTATAATTGTTCGAATTTTTACGCGCTTTCGGTGGGGTTATTGGCTGATGAGGTACGCAATTAGGGGCTTTGTGGGGGTTGCCTTGCTGACCGCGCTCGCATCGTGCGGAAGTATCGGAGGCGAAAAAGACGGCAGCGGACTAGAAACTGCATCATCCGACAGCTCGGGCCAGTTCGCGGCAACTGGGGTCACCGACGATGTAGTCAAAATTGGCAATCCTTATACAGTTGGCAGCACGACCTACATACCCGTCGACTCAGCGATGTATGACGAAGTCGGCTATGCCAGCTATTACGGCCGCGAAATGGCAGGCCAAGCAACAGCCAATGGCGAAATATTCAATCCTGAGGGTGCTTCGGCCGCGCATAAGACGCTGCCGATGCCAAGCTATGTAGAGGTAACCGCACTCGATACCGGACGGACTATACTCGTCAGAGTCAATGATCGCGGACCCCTTGCTAACGATCGGCTAATCGACCTTTCCGAAGGCGCTGCGCGGCAGTTGGGTCTGGGCATGCAAGGCTTGGCTGGTGTTCGGGTGCGCCGGGTCAATCCTCCCGAGCAGGAAAAGTCGGTGCTGCGGCAGGGCATGATCGCCACCGAGCGGATCGAAACGCCGGGTTCGTTGCTCAAGGTGCTACGCGACAAGCTAGCGAAACTACCCCGTCCTTCGGCAGTCGTTCAAAAGCCTGCACCGATGGCCGGCAAATCAATGCCGGTAGAAACTCCCTCTGCATCTTCGGATGGCCGTTTCATTCGCGAAGGAGCAAATGCGCCTGCTCGTAAGGCTGCTCCGACTCCGCCGAAATCGGCAGTATCAGGTAACTACATCGCTCAAATCGCAGCATTCTCTTCGCGCGCGCGCGCCGACGCTCTTGCCCGTAAGGTCGGCGGGACAGTTGCAGCCAGTGCCGATGGCAGCGTTTATCGCGTCCGTTTCGGTCCCTATGCAACCGAAGGCGAAGCTTCCGCCGCCGCGCGCCAAAAAGGCTATCCACAGGCGCGGATCTTTCGCGACTGATTTCTGCTGGCGAAACAGCGGTTCGCCTCGCTAAAAGGCGGCATGCGTTCTGTCCTGTATTTCATTGCCGCGCTATCAATGTCTGAGGCAGCGGCAGCCCAACGATATCGAGGTGCCGCGCCGATTGCTTATCTTGTCGATATGTCGTCGGGTTCCGTTTTGTTCGAAAAAAATGCCACAAAGCGCATCCCGCCCGCATCAATGGCGAAGATGATGACCGTATATGTGGCCTTCGACCTTATCGATCGCGGCAAGCTAAAGCCGGAACAGAAATTCAAAGTCCAACCGGAAACTTGGAAAAAGTGGAATAACACCGGCTCAAGCATGTTCTTGAAACCCAATGAACAGGTCAGCGTCGCGGACTTGCTCCACGGCGTCGCGACGCTGTCTGGTAATGACGCCGCTGTCACGCTGGCCGAAGGCATATCTGGTAACGAGGCCACCTTTGTCCAGCGGATGAACGCGACCGCGGGGCGCTTGGGGATGACCGATAGTCATTTTGGTACCGCCAATGGCTGGCCCGATCAGGGACGGACGACGACGACCGCGCGCGATCTGGCTTTGCTCGGCACGCGCACAATTCATGATTTTCCTGAACTGTACCGCCAGTTTTATAGTTTCCGAGAATTTCGCTGGAACGGAATTAGCCAGCCTAACCGCAGTCCGATATTAGGCCGCGTTGCCGGTGCCGACGGAATCAAGACCGGCCATACCGACGAGGCAGGCTATTGCTTTACGGGCACCGCACAGCAAAACGGCCGCCGCCTGATAATGGTGATTGCCGGGCTGCCAAGCATGGCCGCGCGCGCACAAGAATCGGTGCGTTTGTTGAATTGGGGGTTCACAGCTTGGCGCGCAAATCCGCTATTTCACGCTCGCTCGGTAGTCGCGATACTTCCAGTGCAACTTGGCAGCGAAAGCCGCATCGCGGTGGTGGCACCACGCCCGCTCGCTCTGGCCTTGCCAGCCAAGGACGCACCGCGTTACAAGCTGTTCGTGCGCTACGCCGGACCGGTAAAAGCGCCTTTCAAAAAGGGGGCAGAATTGGCGCAATTGGTGGCGAAGTTTGAAAACGGCAATGAGCAGGTAATGCCGCTCGTCGCTGCGACATCTGTTGGCAAAGCCGGCTTTTTCGGACGCGCTTGGAGCGGCGCTAAATCACTGGTCGGCAAATGACGCAGCGCGGTCGGTTTCTGTCGATCGAAGGCGGGGAAGGTGTTGGCAAATCGACCCAGATTGCCGCACTTGCCGAAGCAATCCGAACGGCGGGTCATGACGTCATTGTCACGCGTGAGCCTGGCGGAACTCAAGGGGCCGAGGCTATCCGTCAAATGCTGTTGGGCGGCAGTGACGAACGCTGGTTGCCGCGGGCCGAAGCGTTGCTTTTTGCCGCTGCGCGCAGCGACCATGTCGAACGGCTGATAGAACCCGCGTTGGAAGGTGGGAAATGGGTTATTTCGGATCGGTTTCTGGATAGCAGCCGAGCCTATCAAGGTGGCGGCTCGGGCCTCTCCGATGCCGATATATTGACGCTTCACGAAATAGGTAGCCGGGGGCTAATGCCCGACCGAACTCTGGTCTTGCGGCTTGAAGCGAAGGAGGCCGCCCGCCGCGCCACAATCCGCGATGCCGGCAAACCTGACCGCATTCAGGGCCGCGATGCGGAGTTTCATGCCGACGTGGATATGGCTTTTGTAAGCTATGCCGAACGTGATTCCAGGGTCCGACTGGTTAATGCCGATGGCGCAGCTGAGGACGTAACAGCGCGTTTATTGATCGAAATTAGCGATCTGTTGGTGACAGCATGAATACATTACTCGGGCATGACGAGCCTTGGCGGCAGTTTTCCTCCGCTATCGCGGGCGGCAAACTACATCATGGCTGGATATTGGCAGGTCCGCGCGGGTTGGGGAAGGCAGGTTTCGCATTACGAGCGGCGGCGGCTTTGGTCGATCCCACCGGCCAGCACAGCAATCTGGTTGAACGTGGTTCGCACCCTGATGTCATGATAATCAGACGCTTGCCTAAAGAAGCTGCGAAGGATGACGAAGATTCAGACTCGTCTGCAGAACTCAAGCGAAGCATCACCATCGACCAGATACGGGGGATACAGGCCGCGCTTACGACGCGTCCCGGCTTATCCGACAAACGCGCGATCATAATCGATGCCGCCGATGACCTGGAACGAAACGGTGCAAATGCACTGCTGAAATCTTTGGAAGAACCGCCAGTTGGCACCTATTTCCTGCTGGTCAGCCATGCCAGCGACCGGCTGTTGCCGACACTCCGCTCACGCTGCCAAATGCTTCGTTTCGAGCCTTTGAACGACGTCGATATGTCTGCCGCGCTGACCGCTGCCGCTCCTGATGCCAGCGGCGATGATATTGCTACTCTAGTCAGGGCTGCTAATGGTTCCCCGGGTCAAGCCATTGATTTTCTTGGACTCGAACTTGGCAAGATCGAAGCCGCCATGACGTCAATCATGCAGACCGGCGACCGCAACAACTCTTTGCGCAGCGAGTTGGCCGAGCAATTGGCGCTGAAGGCAGCGCAGCCGCGTTATGAAGCGTTCCTGCGCCGCGCGCCTTCGTTTATCGCCGAGCATGCGCGTCAAAGGTCGGCGAAAGATGCGCATTCGGCGGTCGAAGCATGGCGCGCAGCTTCATCGCTTGCCAATCGCGCCATTCCGCTAAGCCTCGACAAGCAAAGCGTGGTGTTGCAAATCGGAAGCTTGCTGGCATCGCTGCAACCGCATAAGGCGGCCTGAGCAGCCATTTTCAAGAGTGCCCATGTCCGAACCGTTCTACATTACCACTGCAATCGCTTACCCCAATGGCAAGCCGCATATCGGCCATGCCTATGAGGCGATAGCGACCGACGCGATCGCAAGGTTTCAGCGGGTGATGGGCCGCGATGTCTGTTTTCTGACCGGCACGGACGAGCATGGCCTTAAAATGGACCAGACCGCGCGCGGACTTGGCATTCCGACGATTGAACTTGCGAATGAAATGTCATTCTATTTTAGAGAGATGTGCACGAAACTTGACATCTCAGTCGATCATTTCTGCCGAACAACGTCGGAACATCATCATAAGGCCAGCCAGGCGATCTGGAAACTGCTTGAAGCCAATGGCGACCTATATCTCGACCGCTATGAAGGCTGGTACTCGGTACGCGACGAAGCCTATTACGACGAGAGCGAGTTAATCGATGGGGAAGGGGGGCAAAAACTATCCCCGCAAGGAACACCGGTCGAATGGACCGTAGAGGAAAGCTGGTTTTTCCGGCTCTCGAAATACCAGCAGCCGTTGCTCGATTTCTACGCCGCCAATCCCGATTTCATTCGGCCAGAAAGCCGCAAGAACGAAACAATCCGTTTTGTCGAAGGCGGCCTTAAAGACCTTTCGGTATCGCGCACCAGCTTCGACTGGGGGGTCAAGGTCCCAGGCAGCGACAATCATGTCATGTATGTCTGGCTCGACGCGCTTACGACTTATATTTCGGGCATCGGCTTTCCCGACGATACCGAAGAGTGGCGCAAATACTGGCCTGCCAGCATGCATATTATCGGCAAGGACATTGTCCGTTTCCACACGGTCTACTGGCCTGCGTTCCTGATGTCGGCAGGTTTGCCCCTGCCCAAGCAGGTTTTCGGACACGGCTTTCTACTTTCGCGCGGCGAGAAAATGTCGAAGTCGCTTGGTAATGTCGTCGATCCGATGGAGCTCGCCGAATTGTTTGGCGTCGATGCCCTTCGCTATTTCCTGTTGCGCGAAGTCAGCTTCGGGCAAGACGGCAGCTATAGTCCGGAAGCAATCGTCACCCGCGTCAATGCCGACCTAGCCAACAGTTTTGGCAATCTCGCACAGCGCACGTTGTCGCTGATCTTCAAAAATTGCGATGCCTATTTGCCGGCGATCCATGGTCATGCCGAAGAAGACAGCGCACTTTTCGAGTTGGTTGGCGCGGCTGTGTCGCAACAGGTTCCGGCCTATTTTGAACAGCTCGCAATGTCGCAAGCGCTGGAAAGCTGGATGCAGGCGGTGTTTGCCTGTAATGCCTATATCGACGTGCAAGCGCCTTGGGCGCTCAAAAAGACCGATCCTGACCGAATGGAAACAGTGCTGGCCACTCTGTTTATTTGCATCGCGCAATTGGCAGTAGCGGTTTTGCCGGTGATCCCGTCGAGCGCCACCAGATTACTCGACCAGATGGGGATACCGGGCCAAGTCCGAAACTTTACGCAAATCGGTTCGCATTGGTATTCGCCGCTAGCGGAGAGCGATTTTCGGATTGCGCAGCCGCAGGGGCTGTTTCCGCGACTTGAACTCCCGGCAGAAGAACCGGCGTGATGCTAGTCGATTCGCATTGCCACCTCAATTACAAGGGGCTTGTCGAACAGCAAGATGATGTACTGGCGCGGGCGAGGGAAAGCGGCGTTACTGCGATGCTCAACATTTCGACACGCGAACGCGAATGGGATGAGGTGATTGGCCTTGCCCAGCAGCAGGATGATGTCTGGGCGTCGGTGGGTATTCATCCGCATGAAGCCGACGGACACACCGGCATCGATGCCGCCAAACTCATTGATAAAGCAGCACATCCGCGTGTCATCGGAATTGGCGAGACCGGTCTCGATTATTATTACGACCATAGCGATCGCGCACAACAGCGGGCATCGTTCCGCGAGCATATCAAGGCATCCCGCGAAACTGGTCTACCGATCATCGTGCACACCCGTGATGCGGAAGAGGATACTGCTCAGATTTTATCTGAAGAAATGGCCGCAGGCGAATATAAGGGTGTCATTCATTGCTTTACCGCAAGTGCCGACTTTGCGCATAAGGCGCTTGATCTCGGCCTCTATATTTCGCTGTCGGGTATCGTGACGTTCAAAAATGCCACCGACTTGCAAGAAGTTGCGAAATGGCTGCCGGCAGACCGCATACTTGTCGAAACTGACGCCCCGTTCCTTGCGCCGGTGCCACATCGTGGCCGGACCGGCGAACCCGGTTTTGTGGCCGATACCGCGCGTTTCGTCGCCAAACTACGTGGGGAAGGGGAGGACGCCTTAGCCGCACAAACAACCGAGAACTTCTATCGCCTCTTTTCGAAGGCAGTGCCGTGAACATGATGGAAGATGGCCCGTCGCTGATATGGGGCGTGGTATGCGTGCTGTTGCTTGTCAGTTCATTGGCTGCACGGCGTTTGCCGATGGGACAAGTGGCGAAGATGGCGCTGGCCTGGGTAACCATTTTTGCTGCCATGTTTGCGATTTTCAGTTTCCGGTTCGAGTTTCAAGCGATCTGGGAGCGCGTAAAGTCCGATTTTGCCGGAACAGCCGGCCAATCAATCAGTGGCGAAGCCATCGAACTGAAACGCCAGGACGGCGGTCATTATTGGCTTCAGGTCGAAATCAACGGCAATCCGGTCAATTTTATGATCGACAGCGGCGCGACAACGACCGCGATAAATGCCGCAACGGCGTCGGAAACCGGCGTTAAGGTCGATGCCGATGGTTATCCGGTTATCATCGAAACGGCGAACGGTACCGTTACCGCCAAGCGTGGTATCGTCCAATCATTGGAGATCGGTCCGCACAAGGTGATGGATCACAAAGTTGTTGTATCCGAAAGTTTTGGGGAAACAAATGTATTGGGTATGAACTTCCTCGACGGCATGAAAAGCTGGAAGGTCGAGGGGAACATCATGACCCTACAACCTTAATATCACTTATTACTTAACATAATATATATTATCGAACTTAAATATGCCTGAACCTAAAAACCCCGACTTAACCCCTCTAACCCTCATAATGGCGCGCTTGCGCAACCCGGTCGGTGGCTGTCCGTGGGATCTGGAACAGGATTTTGCAACCATCGCGCCTTACACAATTGAAGAAGCCTATGAGGTTGCTGATGCAATCGAACGAAACGACATGGACTTGCTTAAGGATGAACTTGGCGACTTGCTTCTTCAGGTTGTCTTTCACAGCCAGATGGCATCGGAACTGGGTAGCTTTCATCTTCAAGATGTCATCGATAGCATCTGCGAAAAAATGGTGCGCCGCCATCCGCATGTTTTTGGAGATATAGAAGCCGATTCACCGAACGCAGTCGTGGTGAATTGGGAAACCATCAAAGCCAAAGAACGCAGCAGCAAGGAAGATGATAGCGCGCTTGCCGGTGTAGCTCTCGCGTTACCGGCCTTACTCCGCGCACAGAAAATTCAGAAGCGTGCTGCACGAACCGGGTTTGACTGGCCTGATATTGAAGGCGCCAAGGCGAAAATATTCGAGGAGATCGAGGAAGTTGAAGCTGCAACTTCAGTTGAGCACAAGCAGGAAGAGTTGGGCGACCTGTTGTTTGCGGTGGTCAATATGAGCCGTTTTCTCGACGTCGACGCTGAAGCCGCGTTGAAAGCCGCGACCGCCAAATTCGAACGGCGCTTCCGTACGATGGAAGAAGAGGCTGGTGACGCATTCGTGGGGATGGCGCTTGAGGAAAAGGAAGCACTTTGGCAACATGCGAAGGCTAAGGAAGCATTTAACCGAGAACCTCAACAGTCTCAAACTGCTTTTCAAATTGCCCCCAAAGCTGTCGACTAAGCGAAGCCTCGACAAGCAATCGATCTCCTTCCTCCGACCGACTGATTACCTTGCCGCGCCCATGGAGCCAAGCGAGCGCCGCGCCGTCATCGGCTTTCAGTTGTATCGTCCGCCGTTCGTTGCCCTTGGCGATGCGATCTGAAAGCAATTGTTTGAAGCTGTCGACCCCCTCGCCCGTTTCCGCAGAGATCAACAAAACACTGGCATTGCGTTCGGATAGCACGGACAATTCGTCCCGCCGATCGCCACCTAGCAGGTCGACCTTGTTCCAAAGCTCGATCATTTCGGGCTGATGCCCGGCGTCGGGGCCCACTCCAATGCCAAGATCGCGCAAAATCCCCACGACATCGTCGCGTTGCGCGTCGGATTCGGGGTGCGATATATCGCGGACATGGACAATAATGTCCGCGGAAATCACTTCCTCCAGTGTCGCGCGGAAAGCCGCTACGAGTTGCGTCGGCAGGTCAGAGACAAAGCCGACGGTATCCGACAAAATTGCCTTTTCAACGCCCGGCAGCGATATCTCCCGCATCGTCGGGTCGAGCGTCGCAAACAGCATGTCTTCGGCAAGCACTTTCGCCCGAGTCAGCCGGTTGAACAATGTCGACTTGCCCGCATTGGTATAGCCAACCAGTGCGATTACCGGCCAAGGCGCGCGTTTGCGGCGTGCGCGGTGCAATGAGCGGGTGCGCTTCACTTCTTCCAACTCGCGACGCAGCTTGGCCATACGGTCGCGGATCATCCGCCTGTCCGCCTCAATCTGCGTTTCGCCCGGACCACCGAGGAAGCCAAAACCACCGCGTTGGCGTTCAAGGTGGGTCCAGCTACGAACCAGCCTGCCCGCCTGATAATCCAGGTGCGCCAGTTCGACCTGCAATCGCCCTTCCGCAGTGGCAGCGCGCTCACCGAAAATTTCGAGGATTAGTCCTGTCCGGTCTATGGTCTTAAGCCCGGTTTTCTCTTCCAGGTTGCGCTGCTGGATCGCGGTCAGCGCTGCATCTACGATCAGAAGGTCGATTTCGAGATCACGGCCGATTTCTCCGATCTCGTCGACCTGCCCTCCGCCGAGCAAAGTCGACGCGCGCGGGTTGCGGACCCGATAATGTTTCTTCCGCACGACATTCAGGCCGATGGCGAGCGCCAATCCCTCCGCTTCGTCAAGGCGGGCTTCCGGCCCAACAGCCGCCTTGCCCGGCAATTCCGGATAAACGACAAGCACACGGGCACCGCGCGCGAATTCGTCGATCTCACTCCGTTCAAAAACGCTCAAATATCGGCCTCATCGACGCCCTGATTATATTCGGCGAGATTGACAGGATGCGAAGGTTGGATGGTCGATACTGCATGCTTGTAGACAAGCTGCGTCGTGCCATCGCGTTCCAGAAGCAGCGAAAAAAGATCGTACGCCGCAATCGCGCCCTGCAACATCACTCCGTTAACCAGAAAAGTAGTCACCGATTCGCGCTTGTCGCACATCGCATGCAGGAAAACGTCCTGAAGCATCCCTGCCCTGTGGCTGGTTCGCGACATCATCTCGTCAAACAACGCCTTGTCTGGAGAAGTCGAAGGCATGATAGTAGAAATCGAATGCTTGTAGACCAGTTGCGACATGCCATCGCGGCGCAGCAGCACCGAAAAATTGTCGAACCACGTTACAACACCTTGCAATTTTACGCCTTTTACCAAAAACATGGTAACTGGTGTTTTCGACTTTCTGAGGGAGTTCAGAAAAAGGTCCTGAAGACCGTTGTTTTTTTCAGTCATTATCTTTATCCGATTATCTTATTGTTGCTTACCAAAACCGCCGCAGAACCTTGCCTAGCACCAGCCCTGCCACAGATTTGGTGCAATTTATTTACAACAATGACAATCCTTTCGCAATTGCACGATTCACTCGTCCTCTTCGCTGTCTGCACCATTTTTGCGGACTGAAATGCCAAGCAGCTTAAGCTTTCGATGCAGTGCCGACCGCTCCATTCCCACGAACGTTGCAGTTTTCGAAATATTGCCCGAGAAACGCTTGATTTGTACTTGCAAATACTCGCGCTCAAATGCTTCACGCGCCTCGCGCAGCGGTGCCCCCATTAACGAGGTGATATTATGTTCTGAGCCTTCGTAGCTATTGATGACTTCCGACGGAAGCATATCGGCTTCGATAGTGTGAATACGGTTCGCAGGTGCTAAAATTATCGTTCGTTCGATGATATTACGCAATTGCCGGACATTGCCGGGCCATTCGCAAGCCTGAAGCGCAGCCATCGCGTCGTCAGAGATTAAAGGCGGCGCGAACCGATGCTCGGCAGCAAAGCGCGCTGCATAATGGTTCGCAAGATCAGGGATATCTTCGCGCCGCCCAGCTAACGGCGGTATCTCAACCGGCACCACGTTGAGCCGATAAAACAAGTCTTCGCGGAAGCGACCGTCAGCTATTTCCACGGCCAAATCACGCGCCGTGGCCGAAACGAACCTAACATCAACCCGAATTTGTCTGTCGCCGCCTACCCTGACAAAACTCTGATCTGTAAGCACGCGCAGGATTTTTCCCTGCGTGGTTCGCGGCATGTCGGCGACCTCGTCCAGGAATAACGTCCCGCCATGCGCTCTTTCTAGCATTCCGGCCTGCACTAGCTTGCCGTCCTGCTCGATGCCGAACAATTCCTCGTCGAACCTTTCGGGAGAAAGCCGGGCGGAACTGACCGAAATGAAAGGCGATTCAGCCCTCGGGCTCCAACTATGGAGCAATCGCGCCGCCACTTCCTTGCCTACGCCTGCAGGACCGGTGATTAACATTCGGCTGCCTGTTGCGGCAACTTTTTTAAGCGTCGCCCGCACAGTGTTAATCGCCGCCGAGGAACCTGTCAGTTCATCCGCCATCCCGACGCGTGCGCGCAGCGAAGCGTTTTCTGCGCGCAATCGTTCGGTTTCAGTCGCCTTCGAAACCAAGTGTAATAACTTGCTCGCCTGGAAAGGCTTTTCGATGAAATCCGCCGCACCTTGGGCAATTGCTGCGACAGCGGTGTCGATGTTGCCATGCCCAGAAAACACAATCACGGGAATCTGCGGGTCGCGCTGCTTTATAGCCTTTAGCAGTTCGATGCCATCCATCGACGAACCGCGAAGCCACACATCGAGCAGAATGAGTGATGGCAACCGCTCGTCAAGTGCTGCCAAAGCCTCATCGGCTGTGGCCGCTGTGCGCGTGCCATAGCCGTCGTCATCCAATACACCTGAGACCAAATCTCGAATGTCCTGCTCATCGTCGACTATCAAAATATCAAGCGCCATATTTATGCGTCATCCTTTTCATGCGCTGCGTGATTTTTGCGAGGAACCGTTGGCCCGACTTTTTCGGCCACCACGTCCGGGTTAAATATCAAGGTCACGGTCGCGCCGCCGTCCGGCGCATCGGTCAGAACGATCTCGCCAAAATGCTCCTCGACAATCTTCTTCACAATGGCGAGACCAAGGCCAGAGCCAGTCGCGCGATTGGTAATGTAAGGCTCCATAATGCGGTCGCGGTCTTCAGGAAGGCCGATGCCATTGTCGCAAACCTCGACATAAATGCGACTATCCATCTCGTATAATTTTACAGAAATCTCGCCCGGTTTTTGATCCGCCTTTTTCCGTTCCTCAACCGACTCCGCCGCATTTTTCAATATGTTCGTGATTGCCTGCCCAAGCTGGCGACGATCGGCGATCAACACTGGCGATACCGTAGCCTGATCGTATGAGAAGCTAACGTCGGGATGAGCGACCTCAAACATGAAAACGGCATGCCCGACAATGTCGTTGAGGTTCTCCTCGCGAAAAACAGGCTTTGGCATGCGCGCAAACGACGAGAATTCATCGACGATGTTTCTGAGGTCGCCAACCTGGCGCACAATCGTTGCAGTTAGCTGTTCAAAAATAGCCCCATCCTGCTCAATCTGTTTTCCGAAACGTCGTTGCAGGCGTTCCGCAGCAAGCTGGATTGGTGTCAGTGGATTCTTGATTTCATGGGCAATTCGGCGCGCGACATCGGACCACGCGGCGCGCCGCTGGTCGGCAAGCTGCTGGCTGATATCTTCAAACGTCACCACCCTTCCGCGTTCGCGTTGTGACGCTTTTACTGCTACCGTCAATGACTCGGGTCCGTCACCAAGCTGCACCACACCGCGCGATTTGTCGCGCGCCAGTTCTGCGAGCGCTGGCGCGACCGTCTCGAAATTCAGACCCACAATGCTTTCTGACTTTCCGCGCAACATTTGTTCGGCCGTGGAGTTTGCAAGCTCAATTATACCTTTTTCGTTAACCGAAACGACACCCGCAGACACCGATTCCAATACGGTTTCGATAAACACCCGCCGTTCGCCGAGCTGGTGGTTGGTGGCCAGCAGCGCACCGGTCTGACGTTCGAGCCTCTCGGTCATTCGGTTAAATGATTGTGAGAGGAAACCAACCTCGTCGGCGCGATACTGGTCTTCGGTAACTCGCGCCGACAGGTCGCCGTCAGCAATTTTTTGGGCCGCGTCAACTAGGTTATTGACGGGACGAACAAGTCGATCGGCAACGCGCAATGCTATCCACAATGTGATGCCGATGATTAGAAGCGATACAACATACAGCGCTATGTTGAACTGCAATTGCAATGCGCGCGAACGGGCGACCATATTGTCATAATCTTTGAGGACCGACTGTGCTTTTTCGCCCAGCGCGAATGACGGCACAGATAACGCACGACTTGCATAAAGATAGCTGCGCGGGCTATCGAATAACACTGTCACAGCTTCGATACGATCCTTACGGTTCGTTACAACCAACCCCTCGCCGGCTTTCAGCTTTGCAAGGACGTCTGCTGCAATCCAATCCTGTTTACGATTTTCGTTTTCTGTAGCTACTGCCTCGGTTTGTTGGACACCATCGGCGCTGATCGTAACGATCGCCGATTCGCTCAAACGCCGTCGAAAAACCTGTTCGAAATAGTAACTGAGAAACGCGGGATCATCCGGACTGGTCTGCGAAAGCGCATTGCGGAAATCGCCAGCCATTGTCTGCGTCTCATCACCGACGTCGCGCGCGTTGACCTCGTAATAACCTTGGGCAAGTTCACCCGCATTTTCCAGCATCCCGCGTGCTGACCCCGAAAACCAGAACTGAACTCCACTCTGGAAAAGTAGTGAAGCGAATATCACCAGCAGCAACGTCGGCACCGCCGTTATTGCAGAGAAAATCGCCACCAACCTGACATGAAGCAATTGCTTGCTACCGATGTTGCTTCTCTCGGCTCTCTTGAGCGCGACCCTCCGTCCGAAGAGCATCAGCAGCAGCGTCGCAGGCAGCAGGTTTGCAACCAGCATCGCAGCTGATGCCGCAGGAGACAATGGTTCGGACTGCGGCCCTTGGCCGAAGAGGATGGCGGCTGTGACCAACGCGACGAGAACCAACATTATCGCGCTGCCAATTTCGAGGAGCCTTATCGACTGGCTATTGCCAAAGGCGTCGATAGTCGAAGCTACAACGCGCCTTAACAGCGACTGCTCTTCCACCTCTTCAGCCGTCGCCTTTGTTGCCATTATGCCACTGTGGCACCAGAGGCGTGGCCTGAAAAGCACAAATTTGTGACTGCATGAACACACTGCCGCGCCAGCACATCGCTTCAACCCCTATTCGGGCGTAATGCCATAATCGGTCAGCTTTTTGCGCAATGTGTTCCTGTTTATGCCCAGCAACGCAGCCGCCTTTAACTGGTTTCCCTTCACTTGCCGCATGACGGCCTGTAAGAGCGGTATCTCGAACTGCGCAAGTGCTTTGGGATATAGTCGCTCACGCGCCGACCCCCGCAGTTTGTGGTCGCGTAGAAATTGCGCAACGGCAGCATCGAAACTTGCTCCCTGCAGCGGGGCGTCGCTCTCGGGCGCATTTTCGACATTCTGGAGTACTGTGGTTTCCGTGATGACATCTTCGCGGCAAACAAGCGCGAGCCGGTAGATCAGATTCCGTAATTCGCGAATATTGCCCCGCCACGGCATCGTCATCAGCGTGGTAATCGCACTATCATCGATTTTGCGGGTCGGCAGGCCTTCTTTGGCTGCCAGCATAAGGAAATGCTGCGCAAGCAACCCAATGTCCTCGGTCCGGTCGCGGAGCGGCGGCATATTAATCGGAACGACGTTGAGGCGGTAGAACAGGTCTTCCCGGAAACTGCCCTTCGCGATCATGTCTTCGAGATTCTGGTTGGTTGCGGCAAGAATCCGCACATCGAGCCGAATACTGGCCTTTCCGCCAATCCTGCTGATAACACCGCTTTGCAGGGCCCGCAGCAGTCGGGTTTGCGCATGCTTCGGCATATCGCCAATTTCATCAAGAAATAGCGTCCCGCCCTGTGCCTGTTCGAAGCGACCAATCACCTGCCCTACGGCCCCGGTGAACGAGCCTTTTTCGTGTCCGAACAATTCGGCTTCGATCAGTTCGCTTGGGATTGCCGCCATATTGACTGCCACGAAAGGCCCGGTTTTGCGATGCCCCAGGCTATGAATCGCCTCGGCGACTAGCTCCTTGCCTGTGCCGCTTTCGCCTGAAATCAACACCGATAGGTCATTGCGTAGCAAACGAGCCACCATCCGGTATACGTCTTGCATCGCGGTACTGCGACCAATCATCGGCAGGTTTGCCTCGGCGAGCATGTCAGCCGGGACATCAGGAATCGAACGCCTTTTATCGATCCCCTGCTTTACAGCCAGAACCAGGTCATTGAGGTCGAACGGCTTTGGAAAATATTCGAAAGCATTTATTTCACTGGCGCGAACCGCAGTTTCAAGGGTATTTTGTGCCGACATTATGATGACTGGCATGTCGGGCGTTAACGCCATCAATTCTTTGAGCGTTGCAAGGCCGTCGCTGTCTTTTAGCACAACGTCGGTCAGCATAAGGTCGAAATGCCCGTTTGCCAGAGCGACATCGCGTGCGGCCACCGTATCGCACAATTGTACATCGATATTTTCGGCGGTGAGCGCCGCACTCACCACCAACCCGATGGACGCATCATCCTCGACGATCAGCACCTTGGGTTCGCTCATGCGTCACCCCTTCTGTTTGCGACAGGCAGGAACAAGCGGAATACCGTGCGTTGCTTCTGGACATCACGCTCGAACATTATCCGGCTATTCATTTGCTGCACCAACTTTCGAACAATGGCGAGGCCGAGCCCCTGCCCGTCGCGCTTGGTCGTGACGAAAGGCGAAAACAGTTCATCCTCAATATGCTCCGGCACTCCCGGACCATTGTCCGAAATCGCGATTTCGACAGGCAGCTTGACGGTGCGCCGCTCAATGTCGGTTTCGCGCAACGCACCGCTCATCACAAATCGCGTCGAAATGCCTATCACGCCATCCAGCCTGCCCTGCAATGCATCAACGGCGTTCTGCAGGAGGTTGATGAGTATCTGCACCATACCATCAGCATCTATCATTACTTCGGGCAATGAAGGATCATAATTGATCGATAATTCCGGCATGGCGCGATTGGCCGCACGTAGCGAACGAATAGCGCGCTCGATCAGCAAATGCACATTGGCAGGTGCAAGTTCGGGTGGTTCGGAGCGACCGAGTTTCTGCATCTGGTCGAGTAGGCGTGCAATACGGTCGACCTCATTTACGATGAGTTCAGTAAGCGGCTGGCTTTTCTCGTCCACCCGTCGCGCCAGCAATTGCGCCGCGCCCTTGATGCCTGCCAACGGGTTCTTGATCTCGTGTCCCAAAATCGCCGGTGCACCCATCGCCTGCTGCTGCCCGCTGTCTTTCTGTTCACCAATATGCTCGCGCCCGCCATGCCGCGGCGAAATGATCGCGATGCGCCAGTCCGGATCGCTTGGCAGGACGGAGATGTTGATATCGACCGTGATGCTGCCTTGCGCCGATTTAAGTTCCATGTCCTGCGCGGAAATATCGTTCTCGCGCGCAACAAGCGCGCCGTTCATACGGTCGCTTTCGAATACCAATACCGATGTAATCGGCTGCCCCTCCAGCTTGCGCTTACTACGTCCAAAAAAAGCCTCGCTCGCATCGTTCGCGAAGGCAATGCCATTATCGGGTGCGATAAGGATAACAGGCACCGGCACATTTGCCAAAATCTGGCTGCTATCGGGGCGTTGCCGCACTTCGGCCATATCTCAGGCGGCCGTGCGGGTCAGGAAGGGTTCGTAAAAGCGACTGAGTTCTTCGATAACGACATTTGGGTCATCAATACGATTGACGTAGTTACGAAACTCCGCCGAGCCGGTTAGGCCCTTGGTATACCATCCGATATGCTTCCGCGCGACTCGTGGCCCGACATCGCCACCATAAAGATCCAGCATCGCGCGGTAATGTTCGATGATGAGATGATATTGCGCCTCCAGACTCGGGTCAGTTATAGTCTGCCCGGTTTGGAACCAATGCATCATCTGACCGAGCAACCATGGCTTGCCATAAGCGCCGCGTCCGACCATCACTCCATCCGCACCGCTCTGCTCAAGCGCCTGCGCTGCGTCCTTTATGGTGCAGATATCGCCATTAACGATGACCGGGATCGACACCGCATCCTTAACCTTTCGAACAAACCCCCAGTCAGCCGAACCCTTATACATCTGGTTGCGGGTGCGCCCGTGCACAGTCACCATTTTCGCGCCCAGATCTTCGGCAATATGCGCGAGTTCTGGTGCGTTAAGGCTGCCATGATCCCAGCCCATGCGCATCTTGACCGTCACCGGCACCGACACCGCTTTCACCGTGGAATCGATAAGCTTGGCGGCGAGCGGTAGATCGCGCATCAGTGCCGAGCCTGCATCGCCGTTTACGACCTTTTTTACAGGGCAGCCCATATTGATGTCGATAATCGCCGCGCCGCGATCTTCATTGAGCTTTGCCGCCTCGCCCATTTCATAAGGTGTACAACCCGCAAGCTGCATCGAAACCGGCTCCTCAATCGCGTCCCATTCGCATTTTTGCAAACTCTGCCGCGTTTCGCGGATCATCGCCTGGCTGGCGATCATTTCAGTGACGTTCAAGCCAGAACCGAAACGGCGAACAATCTTGCGGAACGGCATATCGGTGACGCCGGTCATCGGCGCCAAAATGACGGGACAGGCGATCTCGATAGGTCCGATGTTGATTGGTTTGAGCTGCATTTTGTGATATTGCCTAAAATTTAGGCAGGCCGTTACAAGCTTTCAGCTTGGCGTGCAACACCGCGATGGCTAAGGCGCGGCTATGGCGTCCCGTCCCCGCATCATAAGCCTTATCGTCGCCGCCGGTTTTGGCAGCCGAACCGGAGGAGATACGCCGAAGCAGTTTCGGCTGGTCCGAGGACAGCCCATGCTGCGGCACAGTTATGCGGAGTTTGCCAGCCATCCGGAAATTGACGGCATCGTGGTCGCAATCGCCGAAGGACAAGAGTCCGATGCTCGGGCCGCACTCAAAGGCCTCCCCGATGCAACCTTTGTCACAGGTGGCGAAACACGGAGAGAAAGCGTTCGCAACGGGCTTGAAGCAATAGCTGAAACAAGTGGAGCCGATTTCGTCCTAATCCACGACGCAGCGCGACCGTTTCTTACACATAGGGTAATAGATGACCTCATCAATGCGCTGTTGGAATCGACGGGCGCGGTTCCTGCCTTGCCTGTGGTTGACAGTCTTGCGCGCGGCGATGGCACGCTTTCGGACACAGTAGCACGCGAAAATCTTTGGCGTATCCAGACCCCACAAGCCTTTCACTTTGGCGCTATTCTTGCGGCGCATCGTAATTGGTCGGGCGATGAACCCACCGACGACGCACGGATGCTGATGGCAATGGACCAGCAAGTCCGCATCATTCAGGGGGACGAAGCGCTTGCCAAATTCACGTTTGCCAGCGATTTTGCAGGACAAGTTATGAAACCATCGATCCGCAGCGGCTCAGGGTTTGATGTCCACCGGCTCGTTCCAGGCGAGGAACTATGGCTGTGCGGCATCCAGATCCAACACGACAAAGGCCTAGAGGGCCACAGCGACGCCGATGTCGCTATGCACGCGCTGACCGACGCGATATTGGGGGCGATGGCACTTGGTGACATCGGCGATCATTTTCCCCCATCGGATGCGCAGTGGCGCGGTGCATCTTCGGACCGTTTTCTCGCGCACGCCATCCAATTGGCACGCGACGCTGGTTATGATTTGGCCAATGCCGACATCACCATCATTTGCGAAGCTCCAAAAATCGGTCCGCACAAGAATGTCATGCGCGCACGATTGGCAGCAATAATGGCTGTCGATGTTGCGCGAGTATCGGTAAAGGCAACCACCACCGAAATGCTCGGCTTTACTGGACGCGGCGAAGGTATTGCCGCGCAAGCCGTCGCCAGCTTTGAGAAAACATCCTAATGCAATCCGTATTACCCAAAAATATCACCGGCCTTGCCGAACGCGTTGTTGCCGAGAACAAATCACTGGGCAGGACAATTGCGCTTGCCGAAAGCTGCACCGGCGGTTTGGTTGCGGCAGCAATCACCGAAATCCCTGGAAGCAGTGCAGTGTTCGGCAGTGGCTATGTCACTTATGCCAACGACGCAAAGTTGAAGATGCTGGGCGTCAACGAGGATATTCTTGACACATTCGGCGCGGTATCCGTAGCGGTCGCATGGGCGATGGCGCAAGGCGCGCTCAAGAAAAGCGGTGCCGATATCGCCGTCGCCATCAGCGGCGTTGCAGGTCCTGACGGTGGCACCGAAAAGAAGCCCGTTGGTACTGTCGTTTTTGCCGTCGCCGAAAAGGGCCGCGACCCGAACGAGGTCAACGCCGACCGGATGGATTTCGGCTCAGACAAGAGCCGCGCCGAAATCCGCACGATAGCGACGCTTCACGCTCTTTTTTTGTTGCTGCCTTCTACCCCGTAAAGCGCGTCGGCGCGGTCGATAAACGCGCTCGTCATCTTGCGCAGCGCAGAATCGAAAAACTGTCCGGCAAGTGCTTCGAACACGCGGTTCCGGAACGAAAAATCGACCGTAAAATCGACCGTCGAACCGCCACCTGCCGTTTCTTCGAATTTCCATACATTGTTCAAATGCTTCATCGGTCCGTCGAGATAGTCCACGGTTATTGAGGATTTCGGGACTTTGACGACACGGCTGCTAAACGTTTCGCGCAAGGATTTGAAACCGACGATCATATCGGCAAGCATCTCGGTGTCATAATCCTTGCGGATGCGGATGGCGCTCACCCATGGGAGGAATTCGGGATAGCGCGCGACATCGGCCACTAGATCATACATCTGCGCCGCGCTGTGCGGCAGATTGCGGTGTTCGTGATGGTGCGGCATACCCCTGCCCCTGCGCCTTTGCTATCAGGCCTTGGCCAGTTTCGCCGTCCGCGCATCGCGCATCTTCGCGAAGTCGTCGCCGGCGTGATAGCTCGACCGCGTCAGCGGTGACGACGCAACCAGCAGAAAGCCTTTGGCTCGGGCTATCGCAGCATAGGCATCGAAAGCCTGCGGTGTCACGAAATCCATGACCTTGGTGTGTTTCGGCGTTGGTTGCAGATATTGGCCCATAGTCAGGAAATCAATATCGGCGCTGCGCATATCGTCCATCACCTGGTGCACTTCCATACGCTCTTCGCCCAGACCGAGCATAACCCCTGACTTGGTGAATATCGACTGGTCGTGCCGTTTAACGGTCTCTAGCAAACGCAGCGATGCATAATAACGCGCGCCCGGGCGAATCGTCGGATAGAGCCGCGGCACCGTCTCCAGATTGTGATTATACACATCAGGCCGCGCGGTCACGATCGCCTCAACTGCTGCCTCTGCCTTGTTGCGGAAATCTGGGGTCAGGATTTCAATAGTTGTATTAGGGGTATTCCGACGGAGCGCTTCAATGACCTTCACAAACTGGCTTGCACCGCCGTCGGGTAAATCGTCGCGGTCGACCGAAGTGATAACGATATGCTCCAGCCCCATCTTTGCGGCAGCAATCGCTACATGTTCTGGCTCGAGCGGATCGACAGCCTTGGGCATACCTGTCTTGACGTTACAGAACGCACAGGCGCGTGTGCACACGTCGCCAAGGATCATGACCGTCGCGTGTTTCTTGGTCCAGCATTCCCCGATATTCGGACAAGCAGCTTCTTCGCAAACAGTGTTGAGATTCAAATCACGCATCAGCTTGCGAGTCTCGTTGAAACCCGCGCCTCCCGGGGCTTTGACTCTGATCCAGTCGGGCTTGCGTTCTCGCACAGGGCGATCGGGCGGTGTCATTGGCGCGTTCATTGCGTCCAGATAGCGATGCGGGGCCCTCTTGCCAACTGCAACTTGGCTGCTATCGGGATGCAAATTCCGTAAGGGGAACGCGATGATAATCGACACGCTGACATCACCGGTCATTCTGTTCTTCGTTCTCGGATTTGTTGCGGCACTGCTAAAATCCGATTTGAGTGTCCCCGAAGCCTTCGCCAAGGCGATGTCGATTTACCTGATGGCTGCAATTGGCCTCAAAGGTGGCGTGGAAGTGGCCTCTAGCGGGATCACACCGGATTTGTTTGCAGCGGCTCTAGCTGGGCTAGGATTAAGCTTCTTGCTTCCGGTAATTGCCTTTGCCTTGCTTCGAAGCATTGGGCGTCTTTCGCTGGTCGATGCAGGTGCAGTTGCGGCGCATTATGGTTCAGTCAGCGTTGTGACTTTTGTGACGGCGAAGGAAATCCTGACCGGTCAGGGATTGACGCCTGCCGGTTACATGGTTGCCGTCCTCGCTCTGATGGAAACCCCCGCAATTATCTCGGGTTTGGTCTTGGCCAGACGTGGAAGCGGGGCGGCCAGCGGTGCTGTGCCTTGGCACGAGGTTCTTACCAATGGATCGGTCATGCTGCTGGTCGGCAGCTTCATTATCGGCGCGGTCGCGGGCGCTGACGGATTTGCGCCAGTGAAACCTTTGTTCGACACTGGTTTCAAGGGTGTTTTATGCCTGTTTCTGCTCGATATGGGGTTGATCGCAGCAAGGCGGTTAGTCCAGTCACGAAAGATCACCGCACGATTGGTATCTCTGGCGATTGCGTTGCCGTTGATTAACGGCAGTATCGGCACGATTATCGGCACGCTTATCGGGCTGGATGCTGCGTCGGCCGCGGCGCTCGGCATTTTGGCGGCGAGCGCATCCTATATCGCAGTACCTGCCGCGATGCGGCTCGCTCTGCCAGAGGCAGACCCCGGCATTTACCTTAGCATGTCGCTAGGCATTACCTTTCCCTTTAACATCATCTTCGGTATTTCCATTTTTGCCGCGCTGGCACAGGCGATAGGATAAGACATGGTTCAGACTGTCACACGCAAACGGATCGAAATCCTGGTTGACACACCCCTTGCTCCGCGCATTATCGCGCAAATCAAGGCGGCCGATATTTCTGGCTGGAGTCTTATTCATGTAGATTCGGGCGGTGGGCGTGGTGGCGAATGGCAGCATGACGATGTGACAGGTGCGGCAGCCAAGACGATTGTGCTTGCGATTGCATCCGAACAAAAAACCGACGCGCTCGTTGACCGGCTGGCACCATTACTCGACAGCTATCGCTTGCTACTTACGATAGGCGATGTCCAAGTGGTGCGTGGAGAACTTTTTTAATGCCTGAATTTACAGCGCTGGTTGACGGATATCGCAGGTTTCGTTCCGAAGCGTATCCCCAGCAAAAAGCGCGTTATGACGAGTTGGCAAGCGATGGTCAGGCGCCGCCAGTCATGATCATTTCGTGCTGCGACAGCCGGGTCGATCCGGCAACAGTGTTCGACACTGTTCCAGGTCAGGTGTTTGCGCTTCGAAACGTCGCCAATCTCGTGCCCCCATATGAACTCGGCGGCGGTTTGCATGGCGTATCTGCCGCCATTGAATTTGGCGTTTTAGGGCTTGAAGTCCGGCACATCGTTGTGCTGGGCCATGCACAATGCGGCGGGATCAAAGCGTCGTTGGCTGGGAGCGATTTTGCGCCGACAGGCCAAAGCTTCGTTGATAAATGGATGGGGCTAATCAGCGACGCGCGGGACAAGGTATTGGCGAAGCATCCGGAAGATGCACAGCACTCGCTCGAATTGGAAGCTGTAAAGGTCAGCATCGCGAATTTACGAAGTTTTCCATTTATCGCCGAACGCGAGGATACCGGACTATTGAAACTGCACGGCGCATATTTTGGTATTGCAGACGGACAATTGCAGGTGCTTGATGAAACGAGTGGAACTTTCGAAACGCAATGACCAAAGCCGCCAATGAAGCGAATTTCTACAACGACCTCGCGCTGAGCTTCGACAAATGCTGGCAAATGCTTGCCTATGGGGCCGAACAAAGAAAGGGTCCCGCCCATACACCGGTGGTTGCGACAACCGACCAAAGCGGCAACCCCAGCCAGCGAATCATGATATTGCGCGAGGTTGACCGAGAGATTGGATCTTTGCGGTTTCATACCGATGCCCGGTCGACCAAAATAACTGAAATAGGCATCGCTGCCCGCGTATCGGTATTGGTTTATGATGCGGCCGAGAAGATACAGCTGCGTCTTTGTGGAACTGCCCGAACCGAAACAAAAGGTTTTGCAGCTGATGCAGCATGGGAAAGTTCGACGTTGTTTGCCCGGAGGTGCTATATGGCCGAGCATTCACCCGGCGCCGAAAGTGAAGCGCCAACTTCAGGGTTACCGCACTGGATAGAGGGCAAAAAGCCGATCGAGGCCGATATCACCGACGCCAGGCAAAATTTTACGATTATCGTGGTCCAAATAGATGGAATTGAGTGGCTCTATTTGGCCAATTCCGGCCATCGCAGGGCTAAATGGGATTGGGACAACGACCAATGGTCAGGGCGCTGGCTTATCCCCTGACCGCACGCAATTTTTTAGGTAGGCGGCAATCATCACCGCATGCCGCGATGCCGAAATTGCAAGATTGGATTCCTCGCGGCTCTCTGCGTTGAAGTAAAGGATGTCAGGACGTTCGAGTGCTAGATAATTGGACAGCGAACCGTCGCTTTTGGCTACACGTTCGTGCCAGAAATGTATGCCGTTGTCATTTAGCGCATTGCGACAGGCGACCGATGCATCATCCGGTTTGCCGTCTTTTGCCCGATAGGCGATTAACCCGAGCGTATCGTAATTGTCCATCTGGGCAGTCGGACTGCGAGCACGATGGGCACCTTGCCGGAGTTGCACTTTACCGCGCTTATAAGCTTCGATATCGAGCAGACTGAAATCCCCCGCCGCACCAGCGCCGTTGGTATGAAGCGCAATGATTGGCTGATTTCCTTCGGTGCGGTGATCGAGAAAAGCTTTCGTGAAAAGCGGCGTTGCGGCGGAAAAATTGCGGTTCGGATCGCAACTATTGACGAGTGCAGGCCTACCCCCACAACGTCCGAAACCCGTTTGTCGGCGTAGGCTCCCTGGACCGCTGTTGACGATGATGGCCATGCCACCATGCTTTTTCAAAGCTGCGATTGCGCCTTCGAACGCCCCGTTTTCGTCGTCGTGTGGTACAACCCAGACGACGGCGCTCGGGTTTTCAAGATTAGTGAAACGCAACAGGTGCCAATCGAAACCATTTTCCGAAAATTTCTTCTGTTCAATTGCTATGCCGTCCCAATATGTAGGGTCGTTGGCGTGCCACTGGATATCGTCATCAGCCATAGCTGCCCGCTTTAGGGGTGAAACCATTGACCAGCCATGCTGCCACTGTCGGGGATGGGTCAAAACGATAGGTTCATTAACAGCCGGTGATTGCGCGTGTACAGACGCCGAACAAAGCACCAAAATTGACAGAAGAAACTGACGGATCATGTTATCTTCAGAAAGTTGACCGACGAAAGACCGGCTTGGCAAATCAATGGCAAATGCCCGTCCTCATACTCACCATCGACGAGCAGGCCGGTTTCCGGATCATCCCCTATAACAACCGCTGTCTTCATCGAGCCAAGATCGTCTTTGGGTCCATCACGAAAATCGCGACGAAGCCAAGCAATGCCGTGCCCGAGCATATCGCCGACGTTATTGGCACGAAAGGCAATCACCGACAACGTCGTCTCATCATCAGGTTCGACAAAGATGGCGGCATAAGGATGGCGCTCGATCCCTTCGATCCACACACCATCATCCGAAAGCGTCTCTGACCATGCTTCCGGCACAGTCTGCGCAAGACTTGTAAGGTCGCCATGCCGAATGCCTTCACGTACTTCGCCCCAGCGCGTGGACGGGCCGACCGTTAAACCGGTCAAAACCTCGCGTTCGCCAATACGAACGACTGGGACTTTCGCTGTTTCGAGCGAGGAAACAGCCAGTTTATCAAGCAATTCTGGTAACGCTAAATCCCCATGTAGGCGCCTCGACAACAGGTTCATTGTGCCACCGGGCAGCACTAGGAGCGCACCTGACCAACCGCGAAGCTCATCGCAAAGGCTTGCAACCGTGCCATCTCCTGACAGCAAAACCAACACTTCGATACCTAGACTTTCGATCGCAGTACGGTCGGGGCAATTACTGTCCGGCAATTGCACGACATGTTCAACCGACAGCCCGGCGGAGGATAATGCACGTTTCATTTCCGCCAAATCGACAGCAGACGCACTGCCGCTGAGGGTATTGACGATGAGGAGCGCGCTTTTCACGCCTGCCTAACGCGTCATCTTCTTATATGTTGCACGATGTGGTCGCGTTGCCTCGTCACCAAGACGCGCAATCTTGTCTTCTTCATAGGATTCGAAATTGCCTTCGAACCACTCGACGTGGCTATCACCTTCGAACGCAAGGATATGCGTTGCCAAACGGTCGAGGAAGAAGCGGTCATGGCTGATGACAACCGCGCATCCGGCGAAGCTTTCCAACGCTTCTTCAAGCGCCGACAGCGTTTCGACATCAAGGTCGTTGGTTGGCTCGTCGAGCAGCAGCACGTTGCCGCCCTCTTTGAGCATTTTCGCCATATGCACACGGTTACGCTCACCGCCCGATAGTAGACCGACCTTCTTCTGCTGGTCGGTACCCTTGAAGTTGAACGCGCCGACATAGGCCCGGGTTGGGGTTTCATGCTTGCCGAGCTTCATGAAATCCGCACCGCCCGAAATTTCTTCCCATACGTTTTTATTTGGATCGAGATCGTCGCGGCTCTGATCAACAAAGCCGAGCTTGACCGTTTCGCCAATTTCAACCTCGCCGGAATCGGGGGTTTCCTGCCCTGTAATCAGCCGGAACAGGGTCGATTTGCCCGCGCCGTTGGGGCCTATAACGCCGACAATTCCCCCCTGCGGAATGGTGAAAGAGAGGTTCTCGAACAACAATTTGTCACCATAGGCCTTGGTCACATTCTTGACCTCGATCACCTTGCTGCCAAGCCGCTCCGGTATCTGAATAACGATCTGTGCCTTTCCGGGCGTGCGGTTTTCCTGTGCCTCGACCAACTGATCGAAAGATTTGATACGCGCCTTGGATTTGGTCTGCCGAGCCTTCGGACTTTGCCGTATCCATTCCAGCTCGTCCTTAATCGCCTTCTGCCGACCTTGGTCCTCGCGCGATTCCTGTTCGAGGCGCTTGGCTTTCTTTTCGAGATAGGTCGAATAATTGCCTTCATACACGAAGTAGCGGCCACGATCGAGTTCGAGGATCCAGCTAACGACATTGTCGAGGAAATAGCGGTCGTGGGTCACAAGGATGACATTTCCCTTGTAATCGACCAGATGCTTTTCTAGCCACGCGACGCTTTCGGCGTCCAGATGGTTCGTCGGTTCGTCGAGCAGCAATATATCGGGCTTTTCGAGCAACAACCGCGTCAGCGCAATCCGACGTTTCTCGCCACCCGAGAGATTGGCTACGCTGGCATCGCCTGGCGGGCAACGCAATGCGTCCATGGCTAGTTCAAGCTGGCTGTCGAGACTCCAGCCATCAACAGCATCGATCTTTTCCTGCAGCGTCCCCATTTCTTCCATCAGCGCATCGAAATCGGCGTCTTCGGGCGGGTCACCCATGATCGTCGAGATTTCGTTGAAACGGTCGACCAAGTCGGCGACCGGACGAACGCCGTCCATCACGTTTTCGCGCACCGTTTTGGTTGGGTCCAATTCAGGCTCCTGCGCCAGATAACCGACGGTGATATGCTCGCCAGGCCATGCCTCGCCGGTGAATTCGGTGTCCATCCCCGCCATGATCTTCATCAGCGTCGATTTACCCGTGCCGTTCGGCCCGACGATGCCGATTTTCGCATCGGGATAGAATTGCAGGTTGATGTTGCTGAGGACTGGTTTGTTCGCACCGGGGAAGGTCTTGGTCATACCCTTCATGACAAAGCTATATTGGGCGGCCATGCGTCGGTTTCTCTTCTATAAATGGGTGAGGATTTGCCGCTTCCCTAGCCGTGCGCCTGCGCGCTCGCAAGCGGGATTGTCAGGAGCGCACCGTACCGATAGGGTAAGTGCCATGAACAGAAAACAGTTGCTAATGGCCGCCAGTCTAACCGCCGCCCTCCCGTTCCTCTCCATGACCGCTTTTGCCAAAGATGCCCCGCTTGACGCAGGCCTTAAGGACGAGATTGCTTGGGAAATAGTTGAGGGACTGACTACCGAAGTAGGCCAGCGCCAAGGCGGCACCGAAGCTGAGGCGCGCGCGCGCGCATGGTCGGTGACAAAACTGAAGGCATTGGGGATTTCGAACGCCCGCATTGAAGAATTCACGATGCCAACATGGGTGCGCGGAGAGGAAACCGGTTATGTTACCGCGCCCTTCCCTCATAAGTTGCACATTACCGCACTGGGTAACAGCGCCAGCACGGGTGCAGAAGGTCTTGAGGCCGAAGTCGTCTATTTCAAGACACTCGACGCTTTGCGAGTGGTTCCCGATGGCAGCTTGAAGGGCAAAATAGCTTTCGTAAGCCATGCTATGCAACGCACACAGGACGGCAGCAGCTACGGCGCTTTCGGCCCTGCCCGCTTTGTCGGGCCAAATATTGCGGCAAAGAAAGGTGCAGCGGCCATCGTCATCCGTTCGGCCGGAACCGATTACCATCGCAATCCGCATACCGGGAACACCAATTTCGAGGCTGGTGTGAACCCGATTCCAGCAGCAGCGATGTCGTTGCCCGATGCCGAAAATCTGGAGCGTATTTTCGAACGCGGCAAGCCGGTGAAGATGAAACTGGTGTTGACACCCCAGAATATCGGCCAGCAGACATCGGGTAATGTCATCGCGGATATCAAGGGTAGCAACCCCAAACTCCCGATGATCGTAATCGCCTGTCATCTCGATAGCTGGGACTTGGGCACCGGGGCAATCGACGATGCTGCGGGCTGCGGTATCATTACTGCCGCAGCGTTAAAGGTCGAAAAGCCCAAGCGCACCATCCGCCTCCTCTGGGCGGGTGCCGAGGAAGTCGGCATTTGGGGCGGGCGCGACTATGGCGAAAAGCACGCCACTGAACCGCACGCGCTGGCGATGGAATCGGATTTTGGCGCAGGCAATGTTTGGGCAGTAGATTTCGCCCTGCCCGCGAGCGCAAAGCCGCTGCGCGACAACATCGTTTCTGCTCTCGCCCCGCTCGGCGTCGTCCCGCGCCAGCAACGTGCCGGTGGTGGTGCAGATATCGGCGCGATCATTGCCGCGCAAAAACTCGGCATTATCGACCTGCAACAGGACGGAACCAAATATTTCGACCTTCACCACACGCCAGACGACACGCTCGACAAGATCGATAAAGGAGAACTGCGTCAGAATGTCGCGGCATGGGCTGCAACGCTTGATCTTGTAGCCAATTACGAAGGCGAATTGAAACCGGAGCCAACGCCATGAGGCTGATATTAGCGGGCTTTATGCTGTTTGCGCTCAGTGCCTGTGTCGAAGAGCCGACACCGCAACAGGCAGACAGAGCAGTAGAAGTAATCGAGCAGGATGCCGTTAGGGAGCGCCAGCTTTCGATCGAGGAAGCTGCTGAAGAAGCGACAAAGCTGATCGAAGCGGATGCCAAAACGGAGATCGATGACGCAAATGCCGCAGTTTCCGACAAATAGCGAGGGCAAGGCTCAAAGAGTGTAAGCGCTAATATCTCAAACACCGCAGCGTACCAGCCGGCGTAATTCTGATAGACAGCCTGCAAGACTGTACCGATGTTTTAGATATTTAGCCCGTCTCGAGCACTGGTGGGAAATGAAATGTCTGTTATCTGCCGCCGCCCCGCGCGCTTTTCCATCTGCACAACAATATCTATTACAGATTGGGCATAATGAATAGTTTCGGCTCGCGACAAGCCAAGGCCCGCCTGCATGCACATGAGCGCGATTTGTTCGAATGCGCCATCGGGCGAGCTTGCATGGATTGTACTCAACGACCCCGGATGGCCGGTGTTGATCGCACGCAGAAAAGTAACCGTCTCTTGTCCGCGTAGTTCTCCGACAATCAGGCGGTCCGGCCGCATGCGAAGGGACGCGCGCATCAAGTCATCGGTGTTAACTCGGGCTTCCCCTTGATCGCCCGCAACAGCTATCAGTCCGATTGCGTTCGGCCTACCCAATTTGATTTCGGGCGTGTCTTCGATAGCGATAACCCGCTCGTCCGAAGGGATTTCTTTTAACAAGGCATTTAGCAACGTTGTCTTACCTGATGAAGTCCCGCCCGACAGCAATATCGTTTTGCGCGCCGCAACTGCATCACGCAGAAATCCTAGAATATCGTTTTCCGCGTGCTTAATCGCTAATGATTGCGCAACACCCTTTCCACTGACGCTTTTTGTTGTCAGTTGGCTCAATCCGCCGCTGCTCAGATAATCTTCAAGCGTCAGATCTTGCACAATATGTTTGCGAATGGCCAACGCAACATCACCGCGTGTTGCCGGTGGTAACACCATTTGTACACGTGCGCCGTTCGGCAGTGTAGCCGCCAGCAGGGGTGTCTCGCGGCTCACACCTTGATGGTTGATCCGCGCAATCTGGTGGGCAAGTCGATCGAGCAATTGGGCGTCGATAGATGGAATTTCGTGACGCTCCATTTGCGCCGCACCAATACGTTCGACCCAGACTTCTCCTGGTCGATTGACCAATATTTCGGTGACGTCGCCCGCGTCGAGCCACTCCGCAAAAGGCGCAAGGTAACTGGCGAGATAGATGTTTCCGGGTACCCCGCCGATGGGGCTAATCATATTCATTGCGGGCCGCCATCGGTGCCTGAAAAATCAAGATCGCGAGCGGTGAAAATACGGATAGCTGTGCCCTGCGCTACCTTGACCGTTGGAGGGATGTTAATGTCGCGCTGTAGTGCGATGCCGGCAACGCTTTTGGCATCATCAGCGGTACGCACAACAACATCGTTACCGCCGCGTTGCAAAAGACCTAATCCCGATTGCACAACCGACAGCAAAATCGCCGAACCGAAACGCTTGAGGAAATGGCTATCGACCTTACCGCCCAAACCGGCGCGGCCTAACGGATCGGTAGCAGGCGAACCCAGCGAAATAGTAACGCCGTCGGGCCGTGTCAGACGCGTCCAGACGATGAATGCGCGCGATTGCCCCGCAGCCAGCCCCGAGCGATATTGTCCAATCAGACGACTACCACTTGGAATAAGGACCCGCCGTCCGTCAAAGCCCATGACATCTCGACTAACCACTGCGCGGACATAGCCGGGTAGATCCGAATTGATTGCGGTTTCGAGTACGCCTGCGATAATCGCGCCCTGCGGCACAGTGTAGCTGCTATTGGCAATCCGCACGGCACGCGCTGGGGCATTTTCCGCAGCCGCAACCCGATCGGCAAATCTGTCGTCGGCACTGAGGTCATTGTCTTTGACACCAGCAAGCCCGGGAGTCGGCGGCAGCATCGCTACGCCGCCTTTGGTCAGATCGACGACAACGCCCGGTGACTGAAAACGGTTTGCGCCGACTGCTCTCGGGCCGACAACGCCCAGTATCGGTGCGCCATTGGCATCAACCGGCGGCGGAACCAGCGTAGGGGGCGGTAATTCTGGCGGTCCCGGCTTCAAAACTGGCTTTGGCACCAGACCGCCTTGTGGAATAACTGTTGCAACAGCTGCTGCAGGCGTGGGTGCCGCCGTATTTGATTGATTGGCATCGCCACGACTGGTCGCAAGAGTCGTAAAGGTCAGTATCCCGAGCAGACCGATACCGACGAAGCCCAGCTTCATACCGGGAGAAAGACCCGCTGGCATGGCGACTGGTGATAGCACCGGTTGATTTGCATCTGCCAGCGCTTCGCCATCCATCGCATCGCGTGGGTCGGTGCTACCGGATTTCAAAACGCTCATGGCTTTGCCTCCATCGATTTGCAGCCGAAAAAGCCGCATTTCTTTTTCGCGCGCGCTTTAGGTGCATCAGGGCCAGGTGTCGGCACGGCATAGGCGTCGTTGAAAATGATGGTAACTTCCTTGCCATGGCGCAGGACGAACTGCGGAGCGACCTGTTCCACTACAGTGTAAGGACCGCGAACGGCAAAGTTGACAATGCTCTCCCCAGCATCAGGCGTGACGCTGAAAATTGCGGGGGCGGATGCGCCAACGGCAAAACGGAAATAGGTCGATTTGCCATCGTCGAATACCTGTTCGGGCACATTACCCTTCGCCCCGTCATAGCTGTAGGCGCGGTTCCAATATTCCGGTGGTGTCGCAATCAGTGGCGGCGGGGTTGCCGTGACTTCCGCGACGACAGGCTTTGCCGGATAGCGAAAACGCACGGCATAGACGATCTGGCTTTGCGGTACGCGCAGGCCCGAACGCGCCACCAATTCCAGATTATAGCGGCGCTGGTTAGTGATGATCGACAGGTTGGTGGTGGGCGGGGTGCCAACCGGTTTCAGGAACATGATTGTGCCTGCGCCATTGGGCGTCACCTGCCAGCCCGACGAATCGCCGATGCCTACCGTTTCGATTTTTTCGCCCGGTTCGAACTCGAGCATCATCTGGTAGCCGGTATGGCCGGTCAAACGGATGATGGCATCGGGGTTATACTCGACATAGCGAATGTTGGGCGCAACCTGCGCCGTCTCCGCAACTTGCGCCGTCGCAGGGACGGCAAGCGTGAAGCTTGCCAGCAAAGCGCAAAGATATCTTCCGGTCATGCGGCGTTCCTGATGGCTTTGACCGGTGCACGGACCGCTGTCACGCGCGCCCGCGAGATGCGTCGGTCGGAATGAATGTTGTTGTCCTGACGGCCTTGCACGCCGTCGCCGTCGAAGCGTTGCGGCAAGAGGATCGCGCGCTGGTTAGCTGCACTTATTGTCGAGGTTGCTATCGCCGATCGTTCGATCGAACCGACGAGCGACTGCATTCGTTCGTTGTAAATGACATTGGCGGGCTGTGCGGCATCGTTTTGCGCGTGCACGGTCACCGCGGCGCTATCAGGCGCACGGTTATGGCCGAATGAAAGGGTCCAACCGCTGACGATCGTGCGTCCTACACGGAACAACTGCACCGACACCGCAACCATCACGAGCACCACCACCATTATGGTGAGCGCCGACCGAAGCGAAAAAATGCCCTGCCCCGCAGATACATACATCTCGGTCAAAATTGGCTCCAGAAGCGCAACTGCGCCCGCCGAGGTCATCGTCGCCATTACCGGCACGAGCGCCATCAACACAGCAGCGCGGCCCCAACCGAGCGTCAACCCGCGTGTCGCGGCGAATAAGCCGAGCACTGCGAATATGGGGCCAAGCATCAGCAACAAACCTAAGATAATCTTCGCAACAACGAGCACACCCGCGGATGCCAGCACCAGTAAAAGTGCGCTCAAAAGTAGCATGTTTGGGCCAAGCGAATCCTTGGGTGCTACGAATGCGGTGATGCTCGTCGCCGTTGCGGGAAGCGCTTCGGGTTCGGGAGTTAATCCAACAGGCATTGCCTGTTCGGGCCGCGCATCAAACTCGGTCCACGCGTCAGCGAGATCGACCATCCGACCCGAGAGCATATCGACACGCTCTGTAACACTACTGGTTTTTCCGGCGGCCGGGTTGATCGCGCTGACAATTTCCTGCGGGCCATCGGTCAGGACGTCATAGACCAGCACCTGATAGGTCGACCAGTTGCTGGTCAGGGCTAGCACCGCGCCGATCATCACCATGCGCGGCATCATTTCACCCATGCTCAATGTCGAACGGCCAAAGATTAGGCGGTATCCGACTAGTGCAACATACAGCGTCAGTGCAATGGTCAGGGCATAACTGAACAGACTTCCGGGGCCTAGCAAATTGGCATAGCCCGCCTGTACGTTCGACTGAATGTAGCAATCGACGGTATTGACCATCGTTTCAGCGGAGCCAGCTGCAGGGTTTATAGCGGCGCAATTTTTCATTAGCGCCGCGCTCCCGCCCAAAGAACCGAAGGCCCTTCATCTGCGGCTTGCAGCAGTTGCGGCATCCAGTCAGCGGGTGCATCGCCATTCGTTCGGCGAAGTTCGTCGAGCTTACGCACGCTGGTTTCGCGGCCTGACAAAATTGTGATCGCATCGGGCATGTCGGCCATATCCAGGCGAGCGACCACGCTGTTGCCGCCCTGTTTGATTAGCACACAACGCAAATGTTCGGGGAGCGAGCGGACGAGGTCAAGTTCATGTTCGGTAAGGCCAAAGCCGTCGCAATAATCGGAAGCCTGCGCTTTGGGATTGCACATAAATAATTGCGTTGCCGATTGTTCGATGATGGTCGCGGCAATCTTGCTTTCAATAGCATCCCTTGCACTTTGCGTAGCAAACCCAACAACTCCGTTGCGTTTCCGGATGGTCTTCATCCAGTCCTTCAACCGGTGGACAAAGACTTCGTCGTCAAGCGCCTTCCAGCCCTCATCGATGACAATCATCGACGGCGTGCCATCGAGCCGCTCATCGACGCGGTGGAACAAATACATCATTGCTGGCGTGCGCAGCAGAGGATTGTCGAGTAATGCGGTCATATCGAAGCCAGCAGTGCGAGTATCGAGGTTGAGCAGGTCCCGCGCGTTATCAAACAACCAGGCATGTTCGCCGGAGCCATACCAAGGCGCTAGCCGCGAAGCGAGGTCGCCACGGATCGGGCGTGCGCCGCCCGCAAGCAGTTCGACAAGATAGCGGAGTTGGCGATGTTCTGCAGGCTGGTCAAAATTGGCTTCAACTGCACTTGCGATAATCGCGTTTTCATCGGCGGTCAGCTGGCCACCGGCTGGCGTCAGGATTTGCGACAGCCATTGACGCAGAAATGCCTGATTTGCAGCATTGCCGGGTAATTGAAGCGGGTTGAATCCGGTTGGAGTACCCGGCCGCAACACATCATAATGCCCGCCAATAGCGCGAATGAAGATTTCCGCGCCGCGATCTTTGTCGAAGAAGAATGTACGCGGCTGGAACTTTTGCGCCTGCGCAATGAGGAAATTCAGTACCACCGTCTTGCCCGAACCCGAAGGACCGATCAACGTGAAGTTACCCAGATCGCCGCTGTGCAGGTTAAAGAAATAAGGCGTGCTCGATGTGGTTTCGAGAACGGTAATCGGCTCACCCCAAGGGCCGCCTGCTGGCACACCGATGGGGAAGCCATGAAGCGAAATCAGGCCGGATAGGTTAACGGTCGACACCAGCGCCTTGCGTGCAATGAAATCGGCGTTGCCAGGGAACTGCGCCCAAAAAGCGCTCTCGAGATTGAGGTCTTCACGCACCGCTACTGCGCCGATATCGGCAAGCGAGGCCTGCACATCCGCGACTGCCGCATCTAGTGCTGGAAGACTTGCCGCGCGAACATGGACGGTCAGGTGATGCTCGCCATATGCCGCAGCGCCGCCGGTTAGTTCATCCTTTGCGCCAAGTAGGCCTTGGCGAAGGGTCGTGGTTTCATCCGATGCCGCGCGTAACCGGCGCAGTGCAAGTCCAATGCGCTCGTCGGCAATTTGCCGGTCAACAAAGGCAAAGCTTTCTGTCAGCGTCAATTCGTGCGGCAGGCGCAGCAAATTGTCGAGCATCCCCGGCGTGGTGTTTGACGGATAATCTTTGATCGAAACAATCGCGCCGAAACGCGAAGTGTCAGCGCTTGCGCCTTTCAAATGTAGCGCATCGAGTCCAAAGCTGATGCGCTTGTAAGGCAAATAATGACCCGCATCGCCGCTGGGATCGAGCACCGGCTGCATTTCGCCATTATACAGCGCAGAGAGAATTTCGAGTGGTTCCGAGCAGATACCGGCGTTTCCCTGATAGCGTGCAAGCACGCGCGGGCCGTAACGGGTCAGCGCCGACAGCAAATTGGTGCGTGCAGCGTCGAGCTCGCGCAGTTCGCGTGCCTGTTCGGTCAAACGCTCGGCGCTATTCCTTTTCCCGCTGCCCCATTTAGTGAGACGTTCGACAAAACCAACCTTACCGCGCGCCGGACGGCGGACGAGCATCAGCACGATATCGTTGATGTAAAGCTGCTTACTACGAAGTCGTTTTTGCCATGCTTCATCGAGAACACGAGCAAAGCCGACAGGTTGCTCGCCCGAAAGTTCGGCAGCGACTTGGCGCCGGATGACGTGGCAATAAAGCATCAGGTTGCTGTTGGCGATGCCACGCATCACGACGTCGCGTACAGCCGCCATGTGGTTCAATGTTTCGCTGTCGGCGGTTTCGAAGGCGATACCGTCTAGCTGAATCATCTGGATTAGTTCACCGTTGCGGGTCACCAAAGTGCGATCGTTGAGATGCCCAGCGTAAGGCAACCGATCACCTGCGCTCGGGTCAAGCTTGGCAAGATTTTTTGGCGATACTTTCATGGATCAGGGCCGATAGCTGTTGCAGCGCCACAGATCATGTGTGCGCGTGCGGCCGCAGCGGCTGACCTTGGTGATCCAAAGGTCGAAAATACGTGGTTCGCGCAGGCAAGCCATATATCCGATTGCATGAATGGCCGCCGCTGCCGGAATCGCCCAGAATGACCGGCTGATCAGGAATATCTCGGTCGTCACCACAAGATTGATGATGAAATAGCTATAGGTCACGCCCGCAAACATCTGCGGTTGCGTAAGTGCGCGGAAGACAGGAGTGCGATTGAGCGGCGTCATAGCCTAGCCCCCGACAGCAGCGACGCGAATTCCAGAGACAATAGCTGTTGCGCCGAATAGCACGAAGCAGCCGACAATAACCGTAGCGCCGAACCGCCAGTTCATTCGTCCAGTCAACATCATCAGCCCGACGACGGCTACAGCAATAACTGCGGCAGTGGTGGCGACATTTCCGAGCAACGTCCCCTGCATCCAGCTAAGTGCATTAACAATCGGTCCCGAACCCTGCGGGTCGACGCCGGCAACTTGCGCAAAGGCGTTCTGCGGAAGCGCACCGGCAATAGCGGCCATGCCAAGGAGTTTTTTATTCGTCACTGTCATTATGACCTCACTCAATATTCGTAGCGAAAGGCCATGGTGGCCGACATCCGCCGCATAATTTGCCGGACGTAATTCTGGGTCTCACGGTAAGGCGGGATACCGCCATATTTTATGACCGCACCCGGACCTGCATTGTATGCGGCAAGAGCAAGCGGTACGTTGTTGCCGAAGCGTTCCAATTGCTCGCGCAGATAGGCCGTGCCGCCGGTGACATTCTGACGAACATCGTGCGGGTTTGTCACACCTAGCTGACGCGCAGTGCCGGGCATCAACTGCATCACACCAATCGCCCCGGCGGATGAACGCGCACGCGGATTATATCGTGACTCCTGCCATGCCACGGCATCGACCAAATCCCGGCTGATTCCATAGCGTGCAGCAGCGTGCTGGATATGTTGCCGGACGCCGCTCTGCGATGGCGTCGGCTCCGGCATGGGCGCTGTCGGTACGGGTGCGTAGCCGTCAAGAGCGAACGCCGGATCCGGTTGCCATGCGGGCCGTGATATTTCGACGAAATTACCGTTCGTCGCCAGCTCGAAAACATCGGCATGTGCCGCGACCGGAATGAGCATTGACCCCGAAAGGGCGAAAAACAGAGGAAAGGGGCGACGTCGGACCATGAGGCGAACCTAAGTCGCACAGATTGATAATTGGTTAATAATTCCTATCCGCTCGCTACATTCCGCACAAATCTTAAGCGCGATTAACCACTTACCGAAATAATGTCTTGAGTAATGTCGACTAGCCACCTGTTAATTATGAAACCGGTCCCGGCACCCTCGGCGATTGCTTTCATGCCATTGGCAGGGGTACTGTATGAAGGAAGCATTGCATCCGGTCAGCCTTGACGGAGCAGTCGAAGTCGACGCACCGTCCGATTTCAATCCGGCGATAACCGAAACTCCTCCAGAAACTTCGCCTCTTATTTATACCATCCCGGCTGCATCGCTCGTGCTCGCAGCTTGCGGCGGCGGAGGTGGAGGCAGCAGCCCGACGCCAGCGCCACCGCCAACCGTTCAGGTCGCAAAGCCATCGACCGAAGCAGAAGCTGCGCGTTTTATACTGAAGTCGAGCTTGTCCGTCTCCGATGCAGAAATCAGCAACATCCGGTCGATAGGCTACGAGCCTTGGCTAAACGCGCAAATGGATGCAGCGATCAACCAGACCGGCGTCGCATGGTTGTCGTCGCGCGGCTACGACCAGATTACTACCGACAACTTCTTCGACAATGAATATCCCGGCGACTACATGATCTGGAATCAGCTCATGACCGATGCCAACGGCGTTCGCAAACGCGTCGCGCTGGCGCTGTCGGAGTTTTTCGTGGTTTCGCTGCAGGGTATCGATTTCAGCTGGCGCGCACAGGCAATCGCCTTTTACTGGGATCAGCTCAATAGCAATGCATTCGGCAATTATCGAAAATTGCTCGAAGATGTGACACTCAACCCGGCGATGGGCTATTATCTCAGCACGCGCGGTAACCGCAAAGAAGACACACGCACTGGCCGGGTGCCAGACGAAAATTATTCGCGCGAAGTGATGCAGTTGTTCACTATCGGCCTGTACCAACTGAACAACGACGGCAGCCGTAAACTTGATGCGAACAACCAGCCCATCGAAACCTACACAAACGCCGACGTAACCAATCTTGCGCGGGTTTTCACCGGTTATGACTGGGACTTCACCGGTAACGTAAAAACGCCATCAGCAAGCGATCCGAACCGGATGATCAATAGCACCGGCTATGTCCTGAAGCCGATGACCATCGACAATACAAAATGGGAATTCCCGTCGACTTCCAGCCAACATTCGACATTGGAAGCAACGTTCCTGGGCACGACCATTGCTGCGAATACCGATGGGACTGCGGCGCTAAAGACCGCACTCGATACGTTGTTCAACCATGCCAATGTCGGGCCGTTCTTCGGGCGACAGATGATCCAGCGTCTCGTGACCAGCAACCCGAGCGCTGCCTATGTCGATCGGGTCGCGCGGGTGTTCAATGACAACGGGTCGGGCGTGCGCGGTGATTTGCGGGCGGTGTTCAAGGCCATCTTGCTTGATACCGAGGCAACAAACGCGGCAGGGCTTACTGCACCGACCTTCGGCAAAGTCCGCGAACCGATTTTGCGTTTCGTGCAATGGGCGCGAACGTTTGGGGCAACTTCCACCAGCGGCAACTGGAGGATCGGCAACCTGTCTGATCTGGTAAGTGGTCTGGGCCAAAGCGCGTTGCGCTCGCCTTCTGTGTTCAACTTTTTCCGGCCAGGCTATGTTCCTGCCAATACGGCGATTGCGACTAATTCTCTGGTCGCGCCAGAATTCCAGCTCGTCAACGAAAGCAGTGCACCGGGCTATGTCAACTATATGACATCGGCTATCGGCAGTACGAACGGCGTCGGCGGCGACGTTAAAGCAGCTTACACAAGCGAGCTAGCGCTTGCCGACAATTCCGCAGGCTTGCTTGACCGGGTCTGCTTACTGCTGGCCGCCAACCAGATTTCGGACAGCACAAAGGCAACAATCAAAACCGCGCTTGATGCGACAACGGTTACGGCAGCCAGTACTACGGCCGAAAAACAGCGGCGGGTTTATATGGCCATCCTGCTGGTGATGGCTTCACCCGACTATCTGGTCCAGAAATAAGGCAGCAAGATCATGCACATCGGTAAAATGGATGATTTGTCACGGCGCGCCTTTCTGCGTCGTTCGAAACAAGTAGCGATTGCCGGTACGGCATCGTCCTGGGCGATGGGCCTAGCCGGAATTGGCGAGGCCGCGGCGTTCAGTGCTGGCACTGATTACAAAGCGCTGGTGTGCATTTTCCTATATGGTGGTAATGACCATAACAGCACGCTAATCCCCTTCGATTCAGCCAACTACGATCTATACAGCGCAATACGTGGCGGCGGTGTGGGCCAGGCCGCTGGCGGCATCACCCTCGCCCGTGCGAGTCTTGCAGCAACGGCTTTGACGCCCGCTGGTGGCCAGGTCCTTACCAACAACGTACAATATGCGCTGGCTCCGGAAATGACGCGGCTAAAGGCATTGTTCGACGCGGGCAAGATGGCGCCGCTGCTGAATGTCGGTCCCCTCGTAGCGCCGCTGACACTTGCGCAATATCAGAGTTCTAACCTCGTCGCGAACCCACGTCCGGCGAAACTGTTTTCGCACAATGACCAGCAGTCTACTTGGCAGTCATCGAAACCGGAAGGTGCGACAGATGGCTGGGGCGGGCGAATGGGTGACCTTGCGTTGTCGAGCAATACCAATTCGCTATTCACCTGCATTTCGGCGACCGGCAATGCGGTGTTCCTGTCGGGTCAGCAGGCTTTGACTTATCAAGTCTCGTCGAACGGCGCGTTGGCGGTCAATGGCATAAAAAACAATCTGTTCGGTTCATCCGCAGGAAGTGCCGCGCTGCGGACGTTGATGACTCAAACCAGCAACAACGTCTTTGAAGCTGAGTATAATCGGGTCGCTAAACGGTCGATTGATGCAGAAGGTGTGGTGACGGCAGCTTTGCAACCGATAACGCTCGCCACTTCTTTTACGCCGGCGACCGGTCGCAATTCATTGGCCGAACAGCTGCGGGTCGTCGCCCGCCTGATCGCAGCGCGGCAACCAATGGGCGCTCGCCGTCAGGTGTTCATGGTCAGTATGGGCGGCTTTGACTTGCACGACAATTTAATCCGCAGTCAGGGCGGTCTTATGGGGCAACTCGATTTCGCCATGGATGCTTTTTACCGGGCAACCGTCGAACTGGGCGTCGCCGACAAGGTGACGACCTTTACCGCCTCCGACTTTGGCCGCACGCTGCAATCCAACGGCGATGGATCCGACCATGGATGGGGGTCCCACCATTTCGTCATGGGCGGGGCAGTAAATGGCGGACGCTATTATGGCGTGGCACCGCAGATTTCTGTCCGCAGCACCGATCAGGTTGGACAGGGCCGTCTATTGCCGACAGTATCGGTAGACCAATATGCTGCCACGCTTGCCAGTTGGTTCGGCGTTTCAACTTCCGAACTGCCCAGTGTCTCCCCGAACATTGGACGATTCAGCAGCAGTAATCTCGGTTTCATGGCGTAAATCGCGCGCAGTTCGAAACCATCATTAGGTACAACATCTACAAATTGACGTTCAATCGGTAGCCACCGCTAGGCTCGTAACGCTGAGCGATTTGGCGTTGATAAACAGGTGCGGCCCACAGCCTGCGCGCACAGGTCACCGAACGCGGTTCCCGATCGCACAAATCGAACGGGTGCCAGCAAATTGGGATATGTGTATTTATTGTGAGGGTTGCATTGACAGGTGCGGCTGAATGAAGCTAAGCGCGCCGCCTACCCCGTGCCCGGATGGCGGAATTGGTAGACGCACCAGCTTCAGGTGCTGGCGCTGGTAACGGCGTGGAGGTTCGAGTCCTCTTCCGGGCACCATTTATTCGTTCGCGGGCCTTCGTGAACGGCTCAGAAACCTCAGAAAGCTCGCTTAACTTAGACGTAGTGGAACGAGACCAGGCGCCATGTACCCGCAAGGTCGTCTGGCGCGCCTGCATTGGCAGGCAGGACTGGAATTGCAAAGGCGCAGAGCACTGGAGCAGCTGAACAAAGGGCGCGGTGTCGAAATATGCTTGGACGAGTATTCATATCACTCGCCCTAACGTCCAACTTTTGCGGCAAAGGCAAAGGCGGCGGCGAGCAGGCTGCACACTATCATCGCGGTGAACATCGCGGGAATGCCGCCCAAGCTATCAAGCCAGCCGAGCGAGGCGGAGGCGACGGTCCGCCCCAGGTTGAGGATCGCCATGAATACTGCAAACTGGGTCGCGGCAATTGCCGGTGTGCAAAGCCGCATGGCCAACGAACCCGCCGCGACGGAGCGCAGCAATAGCAGCGCCGAGAAGGCGAAAATTACGGTTATAAAGAGCGCTGGATTGGTCCAGTGGGCCTGTAAGCCAAGCATCGCCAAAGCGCAGGCCGCTGTCATCAGCGCCGCCACAATGAACATTCGCCGTGCGCCCCAGCGTTCGGCAGCAAGGCCAAAAAACACGAGGGCAATAACTCCGCTAACAAGCATCGCCTGGCTGCTCCAGCCGCTATAGGTTGCTTTTTCCCAGTCCAAGACATTGGTGGCGAACAGCGGTGCCAGCCCTAAGAAAATTCCCCATGCCGCCACAACAAATATGAAAGCAGGGATCAGCAACAACGTCTGACGAGTAAACATCGCGGCAAACAGATTGCGGACGATCGGGACAAAGGCACCCAGATGAAGATCGAGGTTGCGCTGCGACGCCGTGCCCTTGGTCCAGGGCAGCAACCGTTCCGCGGGACGTTCGCGCACGATGAGAACCAAAACGAGAATCGCGGTAATAATTGCAGCTAGAGCCAGCGCTGCAGTTGGCAGGCTGTGATAGGCGATCAAATAGCCGCTGGCCGCCGCGCCGGCCGCTATGCCGAGAGCCTGCGCACCGAACATATAGCCGTTGACGCGCTCGATTTCGTCGGGCGGCAATATGTCGACGGCCAGCCCGTCAACCGCGACGTCCTGCACCGCCGATGACAGGCCAAGGGCGAAGGCGAAGGCCGCAATCAGGCTGATCTGATGCACGCTCGGGTTAGCAAGCGCCAGTGCCAGAAAGCCGACCGCCAAGCCGATCTGGCCAATGATAATCCACGGCCGCCGCCGCCCCATAGACAGGAAGGCATAACGGTCCATCAACAGGCCATAAGCCAGCTTGAAAGTCCACGGCAGGATCACCATCGCCAGCACACTGCCAATCGCCGCCGCCGACGCTCCATTCTGGGCAAGCCAAGCTGGCAGAGCGAAGTCGATCAGGCCGAACGGTAATCCTTGAGCGAAGTAGAGCAGGAACAGCGTGACGAAACGCAGGTTGCGGTGTTCGCTGAGCGCCAGTGAAGGGCGGGCACTGATCGTTGGTGCCGCCGTCGCCATCAGCCTGCATCCATCAGGATGACATTCCAGTCATATTGCCCTGCGCTACCCTGTTTGGCCACGGTGCGTTCCGCGCTGCCACCAAGATCCTGATACAGCAGGTCCTTGCTATTGGTTGTGTCGTCATCCGAGAAATACATTTGCGTGGTCAGCCGGTGGCTTTTGCCCTGCACGTCGAAATGGATGTGCGGGGTCCGCCTGCCGATTGGGGAATCATAGGCTGCGGGTTTGATCGTCGTGATTTGCCATTCACCCTTGGCGCTCGTCCGGATGGAGGCATAGCCTTGGAAATTCGGATCAAGCGGCACGGTCGCGACATCATTGGCATGGGCATAGCGACCAAGCGAGTTACACTGCCAGATTTCAAGCCGCGCACCGCTGACCGGATTTCCATATCGATCGAGCACGCGCCCGCGCACCTGGATCACAGTGCCTTCGGCGCGCTTTGAGTGGTCTTTGATCCAGGTGAGATCGGCGTCCTCTTCTGCAAGACGTTCAACCGGATAGAAGGGTCCAAGCATTTGTGTTGGCGTCGGTTTAAGCGCGGTAGCGGCTGTTGCGGCCTTGGAAGCGGCGAGCGCACCGAGCGCAAGGATCGATCCGCCAAAGACGCGGCGGGAAAGCTGGTTCATTGTGTCAGTCATAAAAATATCTCTCTTCGCTGATTTGCCCGTTGCGGACGGTGAAGATGGCGATTTCGGCGAAAGGCTGGTCCGCCCCGCTTGGCTGGCCCGCGATCATCATGTCGAGGAACAGCGCGAACTGGTTGCCCGTCACGAACGGGCCGTCGATGCTGAGGTCATGGATGCGACGCGAGCCGAACCAGCGTATCGTCTTGGCGCGTGCGGCGTCGATGCCCGATACTACTGCCGCTATGCCACCTGGCAGGTCATGCGGCTCGATGCTTTTGATGTCCTCCGCCCAGAAACGCTCACGCGCAGCAACAAACTGACCTTGCCGGAGCATAGCGGTGAAATCCCGTGCAACATCGGTGATACTGGCCATCGCGTCCTCCCCGGGCGGGCTGGAGCAAAAAAAGTTGGCAGGCGGCGGCGCTGGGAGCACGCCGCCTGCCATGATTCTGAAAGGGTCGCTTATTTCAGAATCAATTCCTGATATTCGGTGGAGCCCATCTGGGTACGGATCTTTTCACGTTCTGCATTTGCGGGCGCGCGTTGACGCCCGGTTGTCCCCATCGCGGCGTTGAACTTGTCGCCGATGGCTTTCCGCTGGGCGATCGATGCATAATCCTTGTATTCGATAAGCAGGATGAGATCGGGTTCGCCGTTGCGTGCATGGTTGGTGCGGAGCACCCGATAGCTTAAAATATGGCCTTGGGCCTTGCCCCACTCCATCTCTTTTTTCCATTCGGATGCCAGATAATCCAGATAAGCTGGACCTTGGCCGGGAAGCACGTCAACCCGGCTTGCAACCCATACGCTGCCGTCGGTCGTCGGCCATTCCTGCGCCATCGCCGGGGTTGCGAGCGTCGCCGCCATCATCGCGGCACCAATGAACACTGATTTCATCATCTTCATCGTCTTTACTCCTCATAACTGCCCCGTCGCGTTGACGGGGCTTCCCAAAAAACTGAGTTGCGCCGTCAGGCCGCCGCCATCCGCATCGCCTGCCCGCGCACCTGGTGGCGCAGCAGCAGCAGCAACGTCGACATGAGCAACGCGACAATCGACAATGTGATGAGCGCAGGCTGAAAACTGCCGGTCGCGTCCTTGGCAATTCCCCAGCCATACGGCGCGACGAACGCGCCGATTTGACAGATTGTGTTGATCGCCGCCGCGCCAACGGCGAGTTCACGGACATGCAGCACTTCGGCCCAACCCGATGATGTGAGCATGGGAATGGTGAAGCAGACCGTTGCGAACACGAGATAGGCGATGATGACCAGCATCGGCGATGGTGCAAGGCCGATCACCAGCAATGCCCCGGCCAGCACGACGCAATACCAGAAGGCATTGCCCCAGCGATCGCCATGCCGGTCAGCATAGTTGCCGCCGAAAAGGATCGACGCAGAGCCGAGCAGGCCGCCCAGTGCAACCACATAGCCAATCGTTTTGGCGTCCAATGTGGTCGCGCCTTGCAGAATCAACGGCGTATTAAGCAAGACCGTAGTGATCACGCCAATCAACAGGAAGCCGAACAGGCCAAGCAACAGAACGCGCGGATTGCCGAAGGCGGCGAGGATATTGTGACTTACAGGTTCCCCAATCCGAGCCTGTTCACGTGCCAGCTCTGTATGGATCCAGTCCTTTTCCGCGTGGTTGAGCCATGTCACCGATGCGGGGGCATCCGGCAGATAGCGCAACACTATCAACCCGACCAAAACCGTTGGAAGCCCTTGCACCAGGAACAGCCACTGCCAACCGTGCAATCCGGCGTTGCCATCAAGGGCAAGCAGCCAGCCAGACATTCCGCCCATCGCCACCGATGCCAGCGGAGCAGCAACGAAGAAGCGGCTCACGGCGCGCCCTCGGTGGCACGCCGGAAACCAGCCTGCGAAATAGAAGATAACGCCGGGGTAAAATCCCGCCTCAGCGACCCCTAGAAGAAAGCGCAGAACGTAGAATTGCAGCGGCGTCTGCACGAACATCATCGCAGCCGACAGCAGCCCCCAGGTAATCATGATCCGCGCAATCCATTTGCGTGCACCAAAGCGCACCAGCATCAGGTTCGAGGGAATTTCGAACAGCGCATAGCCCAGAAAAAACAGACCGCCGCCAAGGCCATAGACGGTCGCGCTGAACGCCAGATCCTCGTTCATCGATGAAGCCGCAAAGCTCACATTGACGCGGTCCATATAGGCGAAGAGATAGGCGATCAGGATAAGCGGCAAGATACGCCAGAACGCCTTGTTCATCGCTGACTTGCCGATGGCTTGTTCTGTGGTGATGCCTGCGCTCATCCGGGCCCTCCAACGACGCAGACACAACTTTCCCGCCTGCAGAACCGGGGTTTCCCGGCCCATCCGAAGCGTCAAAAATGTCTGCGATCCCTTGGCTGGGATACTGCGCTACCGTGGCGTCAAGCGCAATCCGCCCTGCCGTCAATAAAGCGTCAAAAAGGCGTCAATGATGCTGGTGTGCCGCTATCGAAAGTTATAGATTGCTCGGTGGCGGCAGCAAATCGGGCCAGCCATATTTGTCCCACGCCTCCGCCATGCCGATTCGCTGTGCGAAGGGGATGAACTCCTCATGCTGCCAAATCTGGCGGATCGGGTCGATATCGGCCCAGATTGACATCAGGCCCGCAACATTGCCAAGGGTGATGCGGGTGCCGATGGTTTTGAAGAGAAGATCGGCATGGCCCATCAGCACCGCTGGCATGGTGATGGCCGTATGTTCCTTGTCCACCATCGTTACATGAAGAAAATCAAGCGTGCGGCAATAGGCTTCGCGGTCCTCGGCCTTTCCGCTGCACACACCTTTGGCCGCGACTAGCCAATAGGAATCGATCATCTCCGGGGACATGGGCGTCATTCCGGATGGTGGAGGGATGCTCTTGGCAATGAGATGCCGGGTTTGCTGATACGCATCGACCGCGACATCATGATGGCCTGCGGCGGCATGCGCGACGCCCAGCCACATTGA
>JANNQI010000024.1:0-14830 GCA_031400695.1 Sphingomonadales bacterium
CTCTGTTGTCGGCGTGTGATTTGACGGAACTAAGCTAACCCACAACGTCACCCCGTGCTTGACACAGGGTCCCGCTATTTCGACTTAGCCGCATAAAAGCGGGGCCCCGTGTCAAGCACGGGGCGACGGAAATCTTTACGGGATAGGTTATTAAAACCGCCGGAATCCTTTACAAACCGCGCATCCATTAACCATCGCCACCCCAGCATTTCCAAGGCTGGCACGGGCTATGCTTATACACGTGTTAACCTATGAAAAAACTTGCCCGCCTGTTTCAGATCAAGACCAAAGCAGAGGTCTTCCTTATCACTTACCCGCTCGCGCTGGGCGCGGTGAAGCGGGGGCAGGATTATATGGAGCAGTATCAGGGCAAGATCGGCTGGCTGTTTTTTGCACTGTGTATGGGTGCTGTGTTTTTGGCGTCATCGAAAATGTTGCAGGCGGTCGAATATCACCAGCAATTCGGCGCTGATTGAAGACGATAAGTAAAAATCGTTAGTGCTGAGCCTGTCGAAGCACGTCTCTCAGTCATAAACGGCAGTTAAAACCTTGGGACCGTCGTAGGCCTTCGGCCAGCTTCGCTTCCGACAAGCTCAGGACTAACGGTTTACGTGGCAACTTAGGGAAAAGGTCCCGGGATTCTGTTGCTCGGCTCCCGGGGGCCGCCGTAACTATTCTGTTGCCCGGCCAGTCCAGCCGCGTTCTTTTAGGATAATTTTAGACCGTGAGGCCCGAAATTATGCTGCGAGAGCAAGTGCGTTGTTATCGTTTGCACCTATTGGTTGTGAACCATTTCACGGCTTATTCATGCCGGGCAAAAACAATGCTTTTGAACACACGTCGATCCTAGTTCAGCCCCTTCAGAACCCCTGATTACTCAAGGGATTTGGTGGAGCTGCCGGGTACCGCCCCCGGGTCCGCTGTATCTATTACACATCGCCATTTATCACCATAGCCGGGCGAACCCGGCACCGACTCATATAGGCGCTTTTCGGTGAATGGGAAGTGAAGGCATTCAAAGCCCCTGCATGTTGCGGCTTTCCACCGGGATGTGCACGGTTAATCCGTCCAATTCGGAGGTTAGGATAATCTGGCATGACAAACGGCTCGTCCGACGTGCCCCGCTGGCAAGATCAAGCATATCCTCCTCATCCTCCACGGCGCGCGGCAGTTTGTCGAACCACTCCTTGTCCACGATGACATGGCAGGTTGAGCAGGCCATCTGCCCTTCGCAGGTGCCTTCGAGCGGCTGTCCAGCAGCCTGGGCGATGGAGAGCAAATCCTGCCCGGCCGCGGCCTCAACCGTCTGCGTTTCGCCCTCGGCGCTGATGAAAGTGACTTTAATCATAACATCGCTTCCGCTGCCCGGTTGATCGTTGCTGCTGCAATATCAATCTCTTCAGATGTAGTATAGCGGCCAAAGCCCAAGCGGATTGACGATTTCGCCTGAGCGCCGGTGAGGCCGATAGCGCGCAATACATGGCTTGGGCGACCCGAACCGCTGGCACAGGCAGAGCCTGCGGAAAAGGCGATGTCACGACATTCGGACATTAGCCGTGCTACATCGACCCCGTCGCGGCGAATGTTGAGATTGCCTTTGTAGCGGTGGGTTACGGACCCGTTTATCGTCCAGTTGGAAAAGGCGGCGACTGCGCAGTCCCACAAAAGCGTAACATGGGCCGCATCAGCGTCCATCCGCTCCGCTGCCAACTGCGCCGCTGCCCCAAAACCTGCGCATAACGCTGGCGAGAGCGTTCCGGAACGCAAACCTCGTTCTTGGCCGCCGCCATGTATTTGTGGCTCCAGCTTAACGCCATTACGCACCCAAAGCGCACCTATTCCTTTCGGGCCGTGGATCTTATGCGTGGATATCGCAATCATGTCGGGTCCATCGGGAATGGGTATACGGCCGTATGCTTGGACGGCATCGCATAAGAAAAGTCCGCCTCTAGCGTGCGCGGCTGCGGCGAGATCGGCGACTGATTGGATGGTTCCGATCTCGTTATTAACGAGCATGACAGCTGACAGTCCCGATCCGAGTTGGCGGACATCTACAAATCCATCGGAACTAACATCTAGGGTGGATCCACCCAAATATTCGACACAATCAAGAACCGCAGCATGCTCGGTCGCGGCAGCTGTAACCGGCAAGCCGCACCCTTTAATCGCCAGATTGATCGCCTCGGTGGCACCGCTCGTGAAAATCACCTGCCCGCCGCTTGGCAACAGTGCCGCCACCTGCTCGCGCGCTACTTCAACTGCTGCCGCCGCCGCCCTTCCCGCTGTATGAACACTGTGCGGATTGGCGAAATGGTCTTTCAGCCACGGCTCCATCGCGGAGAAGGCTTCGGGTGCAAGCGGGGTGGTCGCCTGATAATCCAGATAGATCATGCCGCCTTGGCCCGCGCCGATATCGAACGCCACACTTCAATAAAGCGCATGATGTCGGCGTCGCTGGTGTCCGGACCGAAGCTGACGCGAATGACTTCAGATGCAGCAACGGCGTCCCACCCCATTGCCCCCAAGACATGGCTCGTTTTGAGCGTTCCCGACGAACAAGCGCTGCCCGCCGAAACCGCGACCCCCGCCATATCGAAATTGATGAGTTGACTTGATGCGGCAACGCCGGGCATTCGGTAACTGCCGATAGTGGCTAGTCGGTTACTATCAGGCGCGACGATCTCACCGCCTTCAGCCACGATCGCTTCTTCCAGCACAGTTCGAAGCGTTTTGGCCTGTTCGAGCCAGTCGAATCCGGCTTCTAGCGCAGCGCCAAAACCGATTGCAGCTGGAAGATTTTCGGTCCCGCGCCGATAACCCTGCTCCTGCCCACCGGTAGGCTGCAACAAACCCAGATCGCGCGTCAGCAACGCGCCGATACCCGGGGGCCCTCCCAACTTGTGCGCGGATACCGCGATAAGGTCCGCTTCTGGCAAGGCCAGCTTGCCTGCGCTCTGCGAGCAATCAGCGAATAATGTCCCGCCCGCCGCACGTACGGCATCATAGACCGCACCCAAAGACTGGATGACGCCGGTTTCATTGTTGACCGATTGGACGGCGTACCGGGCGGGCTTGGTGATGACGGACACATCGACATACCCGTTTTCATCAACCGGCAGGCGCTCGGGCGCAGCAAGAGCCAGCACGGCATCATGCTCGACCGCGCTGGCTATTGCCTCGCCAACGCGCAAGCCCATCGCAATCGCTTCGCTTGCCCCGCTGGTCAGGATTACTTCACCGTTCCAGCCAAGCGCCATAGCGATCCGTTCCCGCGCATCCTCGAGCGCCGCACGCGCCGCACGCCCTTCATTATGCGGTGACGACGGGTTCGCCCAATACTCAAGTCCCTCCATCATCGCCGCACGCACCACGCCCAGCACCGGCGTAGTCGCGGCATGATCGAGATAAATGCGGTGGCGCGGAGGCATAAACCTTTGCGAACTTTCCATGATAGTTGCGAAAATCGAGACTGCTTCTATATAGCCCTTCCACATCCTGCAAAGCCCGAACCATCGGGCAGCGCGCGCCAGCTGTCTTAGAATCGAAAAAACACACATGCCCGCCATCGCAATTCCCGGTCCCGAAGGCCGTCTCGAAGCCCGTTTCTCGCCGCCGCCACGCCCGCGTGCGCCGATTGCGATGATCCTGCACCCACACCCGCAGGCTGGTGGCACAATGAACGACCGGATAACGCAGCAGCTTTACAAGACGTTTGTCGCGCGTGGTTTCGGCGTATTGCGCTTCAACTTCCGCGGCGTTGGCCGCAGCGAAGGCGAATTCGACAATGGTATCGGTGAATTGTCCGACGCAGCATCGGCGCTCGACTGGGTGCAAAGCTTCCACCCTGAAGCTTCGACCACATGGATCGCAGGTTTCAGCTTCGGCGCGTGGATCGGGATGCAACTTTTGATGCGTCGCCCTGAAATCCGGGGCTTTATCTCGGTTTCGCCCCCCGCAAACATGTATGATTTCAGCTTCCTTGCCCCCTGCCCTTCTTCGGGGATTATCATCCAGGGCGTAAATGACGAGGTAGTGAACCCCAATGCCGTGCAAAAGCTGGTCGATAAGCTTCGTACACAGCGCCATATCACCATCCATCACGACGAAATCCCGCGCGCCAACCATTTCTATGAAAATGAAATGGACATGCTGATGGCGTCGGTAAACGGATATCTCGATTTCCGGCTGGATCCCAATTCGCCGATCAAGTGATATTGTTCACGCAGAGGCGCAGAGGTCGCGGAGGTTTATTATAGCGGTTTCACCGCGGGTTCCCCTCTGCGTGCAATTATTCTAAGGTTGATTGGTTGGGCCAGTCACCAGAGATTGCCCGCTCCCGTCAGGCACAACCCAGATAGCGATGTTGCCAAAAATTACCAAAGCCGCAGCAACCATGAGCCACATTTTCTGGACCGCCCCGCCGCGCCTCCACAGCTTCCACGCGCCGAAAAGCAGAAGTAACGCGGCGAACGTGGCGATGGATAAAACAAAATTCAGCATCGCACCCGCTTAAAGCCCGTGGATAAGCAGCGCAATCGGGGAAATTCTGCATGGCCTTTTGCGCCGCTCTCACATAGAGGGAGCGCATCCCGACTCAAGCAGGATATGCCATGCGAATCGCCATCGCCTCAGACCATGCCGCCCTTGCGCTGAAAGCCGCGCTGGTAGAGCATTTGCGTGGAGTCGGTCATGACGTCGATGACCTTGGGCCGCATGATGAAAGCTCGGTTGATTATCCGGATTATGGCTACAAGCTGGCCGATGCCATTGCTTCGGGCAAAGCGACGCGTGGCGTGGCGCTATGCGGCTCGGGCATCGGCATTTCCATAGCGGTTAATCGCAATCCCGCCGCCCGCGCCGCTCTGGTTTCCGAACCGCTTTCAGCGAAGCTCGCGCGCGAACATAATGACGCGAATGTTATCGCCATGGGTGCACGATTGATCGGTATCGAAATGGCGAAAGCCTGCGTCGATGCTTTCCTTTCCACAGATTTTGGCGGTGACCGCCACCAGCGCCGCGTCGACAAACTTTCAAATCCCAGCACAACGAAGGAGCCAGCATGAGCAGTGCAGCCGCCAACGACATCCAATCCACTGGATTTTTTACGCAAAGCCTGACCGAACGCGACCCCGAAATCGCGGGCTGGATTGCTAAGGAACTAGGCCGCCAGCAGGACAAGATCGAATTGATCGCGTCGGAAAATATCACGTCGCGCGCCGTGCTCGAAGCCACAGGTTCGATCCTCACCAACAAATATGCCGAGGGCTATCCGGGCAAGCGTTATTACGGCGGCTGCGAATATGTCGATGAAATCGAAACCATTGCCATCGAGCGCGCCAAGAAATTGTTCGGCTGTGAGTTTGCCAATGTTCAGCCCAATAGCGGCAGCCAGATGAACCAGGCGGTGTTCCTCGCGCTGCTGCAGCCCGGCGACACCTTCATGGGGCTAGATCTCAACGCAGGCGGGCATCTGACCCATGGATCGCCGGTAAACATGTCAGGCAAATGGTTCAATCCGGTCGCCTATGGCGTCCGTCGCGATGACCATCTGATCGACATGGACGAAGTCGCACGCATCGCAAAAGAAGCCAAACCAAAGCTCATCATCTGCGGCGGTACTGCTTATTCGAGGGGCTGGGACTGGGCGCGATTCCGGGAAATTGCCGATGAAGTCGGCGCTTACCTCATGGCCGATATGTCACACATTTCGGGACTGGTTGCGGGCGGCGCGCATAGCTCGCCTGTGCCACACGCGCATGTCACGACAAGCACCACGCACAAGTCGTTGCGCGGGCCGCGCTCGGGTATCATATTGACCAATGACGAGGTGCTTGCGAAGAAGTTCAACTCGGCAATTTTCCCAGGACTACAGGGTGGGCCATTGATGCATGTGATCGCGGCAAAGGCTGTGTGCTTTGCCGACGCGATGAAGCCAGAGTTCAAAAGCTATGCCGCAAGCGTCGTCGAAAATGCGAAGGCGCTCGCGTCGTCGCTGCAGGAACAGGGGCTCGATATCGTGTCGGGCGGCACCGACAACCACTCCATGCTGGTCGATCTGAGGCCCAAGGAAGCCAAAGGCAAGCATGCCGAACATGCGCTCGATCGCGCTTCGATTACTTGCAACAAGAATTCGATTCCATTCGACCCCGAAAAGCCGTTTGTCACGTCGGGCCTCCGGTTGGGCACTCCAGCCGGCACTACTCGCGGCTTTGGGCCCGCCGAGTTCCGCCAGATCGGCCGAATGATCGCCGATGTAGTGGAAGGCCTTCGTCATAATGGAGAGGCGGGCGACGGCCAAATCGAAGCACGGATCAAGGACGAAGCCGAGGCACTCTGCGCACGCTTCCCAATCTATCCCTCTTGAACTATATAGGTGACTTACCCATCTAATACACAGAAGGGAAATTGACCATGGGATTTTGTAACGAATGTGATGCCGAGTATGGCGAAGGCGCGAAGTTTTGCCCGCAATGTGGTGCAAAAACGCCTGAACAGCGCGCGGCGGAAAGCATCCCCAACCAGGCCAAGCATTATGTTGGCGAGGCAGCGGACGAACTTTGGGGCGCGACCAAAGATGCCTATCACACAGGCAAGCATCTGGCGGATCAGGATACTGTGAAAAAAGTGGCGGGCGGTGCAGCTATTGGTGCCGCAGCAGCGGTCATTGCACCTATCGGCCTTGCTACGGGCGCGCTGATCGGCGCTGGCATTGTCGCCTATCGGCACGTAAACAAAAAGAAAAATCAGGAAGACAAATAATTGCGTTGCCCATTTTGCGGACATGACGACAGCCAGGTAAAGGACAGCCGTCCCACCGAGGACAACAGCGCAATCCGGCGGCGGCGACAATGCGAGGCCTGTGCCGGGCGGTTCACAACCTTCGAGCGCATCCAACTGCGTGAACTGACCGTGGTTAAGTCCGAAGGGAAACGCGAACCCTTCGACCGCGAGAAACTTGAGAGATCGCTGACCGTGGCCTGTCGCAAACGCCCGGTCGACGCAGCTCATGTCGAAAAACTCGCTTCGGGAATCCAGCGCCAGTTGGAAACACTCGGCGATAACGAGGTCGAATCGAAACGCATCGGCGAATTTGTGATGGAAGGTCTCAAGGGCCTCGACGCTGTTGCCTATATTCGCTTTGCCAGCGTCTACAAGGAATTCACCGAAGCCAAAGATTTCGAGGACTTCGCCGGGAGCGTGACCGAAGCGGCGAAAAAATGAGTTCGCCCCCGATCATTATCCTCGTCCGCCCGCAGCTCGGCGAAAACATCGGCAAAGCTGCACGCGCGATGCTGAATTTCGGGCTGACCGAGATGCGACTTGTCGCGCCGCGTGACGGCTGGCCCAACCCGGCAGCAGGTCCGGCAGCTTCGGGTGCGGATATTGTGCTCGCTAACGCCCAAGTGTTCAACACGCTTGCGGAAGCGACCGCCGACATCAATCATGTCTATGCCACCACCGTCCGCAAGCGGGGCGTTACCAAGCCAGTCATCACGCCGGAAGCCGCAGCCGGCGAGGTTTTCCAAAATGAAGGCCGCAGCGCCATATTATTCGGTGCCGAACGCTCGGGTCTTGAGAGCGACGAAGTGACGGTTGCCAGGTCGATTATCACTGTACCGATTAACCCCGAATTCGGCTCACTTAACCTCGCGCAAGCGGTCATTTTGTGCGCATATGAATGGTCGAAAACGCAGGCACTCGCCAGTCCGCCCAAAACCGACCTCGATCCGCCTGCATCACAGTTCGAGCTAGATGGGTTGATTGAACAGCTCGACGGGATGTTGGACCCACTTGGCTACTTCAGACCCGTCGATCGCGCGCCAGTCTCGCGTCGGACGCTGCGCAACCTATTGACCAAACCAGCCTGGAATGCGCTTGAAGTTCGCACCTTGCGCGGCGTGCTTACAACGCTCGCGAAAAGGCGCCGGGTCGAAAAATAGCAGCTTGGCTTGCCCCCTTATCGTTAGTTAGAAGAAAGCACCGAAAAGGAGAATCTCCCCATGATTACCGCAATTGTCGCAGTCATGCTTGCGGCATCGTCGCCCTCGGCCGATGCCGTCTCGAACGATGGCGCCAGCCAGACCCAGCCGAAACCCCGCAAGCCCAAGAAAATTTGCCGGTCGATTGATAAAACCGGTAGCCGGATCACCAAAAGTGAATGCAAAACGCAAGAGCAGTGGGACCAAGCCGAATATGCAGCCGAACTCTCGGTAAAAGGTGCCCAAGGCACTACCCAGCCTCCGCAATTTCCAACGGGTGGCTAATTAACGCGTGCGTTCGTCCCAGCGGTCGAGTTCATAGGCAATAGACATTTCGATCAAGGAATCCCAAAGGTTTACCAATGGATCTACGGGCAACCCCGCGGATTTTGCTGAATGGGCGACATTACCGAGCACCTGAGCTTTGCGCGCTTCGTCGCGCACCAATTGACGGTCTGTCTTTATGCGCGCGGCAGCATCCATATAGGCGAAACGTTTGGTGAGTAGCGCGACTAGCGCGCGGTCGACGGCGTCAACGCCTTCGCGTACTTCTGTCATATCAGTGCAAATATTCGGGTCGATGGTTTGTTCGATGCTCAACATCGCCGCGCCTTAGAAAGTCGGGCCCGCAAAGTCGAGTGCGATGTTGACATCCTGCCCCTTAACCGCCATAGGCCCGCGTTCGCAATTGACCCTGCATCCCGGTGAAGCAGGTGTCCGGCTCATCTCGCATGGGTCGCGCGGTACCGGGAGTAACGTTGTTAGCAATTGAAGGAATTCGATAATGTCGAAGCGCACAAGCTCGAAGTATAAACTTGACCGCCGGATGGGTGAAAACATTTGGGGACGCCCCAAATCACCCGTCAACAAGCGTGAATATGGTCCCGGCCAGCACGGTCAGCGCCGCAAGGGCAAGCTTTCCGATTACGGCATCCAGCTCCGCGCCAAGCAAAAGCTCAAAGGCTATTATGGCGACGTGACCGAAAAGCAGTTCAAGCGTGCTTATCAGGAAGCCAGCAACATGAAGGGCGATACCTCGCAGAACCTTATCGGTCTGCTTGAGCGCCGCCTCGACATGGTGGTCTATCGCGCCAAGTTCGCGCCTACCATTTTCGCCGCACGCCAGATCGTCAGCCACGGTCACATCCGCGTCAATGGCGTTAAGTGCAACATCGCCAGCCGTCAGGTTGCGGTCGGCGACGTCATCAGCCTTGGCAATAAGGCCAAGGAAATGGCGCTGGTTATTGAAGCACAAGGCCTCGCCGAGCGCGACATTCCTGAATATGTCGCTGTGGATGGCAACGACAAAGTTACCTTCGCGCGCATCCCCACGCTGGACGAAGTGCCCTATCCCGTAAAGATGGAACCAAATCTGGTCGTCGAATTCTATTCGCGCTGATTTTGGCATATAGCCAAGCAAATGGGGCGGCCTTGCAGGGCCGCCTTTTTTGTTTGAGCCATTCCCTGCCCTCTGCCACAAGACGCAACAACATTTCGCTTTAGGAGAATCCGATGCGCATACTGACGCTCGCCCTTGTATCGGCCCTTGCGCTGACTTCAGCTTGCAAGAAAGTCGACAGCCCTGCCGTCGAGAGTTCGGCACTTCCCCAAATCGAAGTCCCTGCCCTGTCCGAACAGACGATGAAAGACGTCGTCAAGGAACTGTCGCTCGATAGCTACGAAGGCCGTGCGCCGGGGTCTGCGGGCGAAGAGAAAACCGTTTCCTACCTTATCGGCAAGTTCAAGGCTGCGGGGCTCGAGCCAGGTAATGGGACAGGTTGGACGCAAGACGTCCCGCTCGTTGAAATTCTTGCAAAGAATGTTTCGGCACTGAGCGTTGCCGACAAGTCGGGCAAGGCAATGTCGTTTGCTTATGGCAGTGAGTTTGTCATCGGCAGCTACCGCGAAACGCCCAAGACTGAGGTCAAGGCAAGTGAGATGGTATTCGTCGGCCATGGCATCGTCGCGCCTGAAAAGGGCTGGAACGATTATGCCGGCGTGGATGTAAAGGGCAAGACCGTCGTCGTGATGGTCAACGACCCCGATTTCGATACCGCAGGGCTGGATGGGCCCTTCGGCGGGAAGGCAATGACCTATTATGGCCGTTGGACGTACAAATATGAAGAAGCGGCTAAGCAGGGTGCTACCGCTGTCCTGATCATCCACGATGATGCCCCCGCTGCTTATGGCTGGAATGTGGTCAATTCGAGCTGGACCGGCCCACAGTTCCTGGCGCAATCAAAAGATGGCGGCAAGAGCCAGACAGTAGCGAATGGCTGGATACAGAAGTCGGTCGCCAAGGAAATTTTTGCAGCAGCCGGACAAGATCTGGACAAGCAGATGGCTGCGGCGAAAGCCAAGGGCTTCAAGGCCGTGCCGCTTGGCCTGACCGCTTCGGTAAACTTCGATAATGAAATTAGCCGCAAAAACAGCAAGAATGTCGTTGGCATATTGAAGGGTGCGAAGCGGCCAGATGAATATGTGCTCTACACCGCGCATTGGGATCATCTTGGCATCTGCACGCCCGTCGATGGCGATGACATCTGTAACGGCGCGATCGACAATGCCACCGGAACAGCCGCGCTCATTGCGCTGGCCGAGGGCTTCAAAACGGCAGGAGCGCCGGACCGTAGTGTCGTGTTCCTTGCGGTAACTGCTGAAGAATCAGGCCTACTTGGCTCGAAATATTATGCGGAAAATCCTGTCTTCCCGCTCGGCAAGACTGTCGGCGGTGTCAATATGGACGCCTTCTCGATGGCTGGGCCTGCAAAGAACCTGACCGTGATCGGCAAGGGCAAGTCCCAACTCGATGTCTATCTTGACGCCGCGGCCAAAGCCGAAGGCCGCACGCCAGAGAATGAGCCGACTCCCGAGAAAGGCTTCTATTATCGTTCCGACCATTTCAGTTTCGCCAAATTGGGTGTGCCGATGGTCTATTTCGAGGGCGGTGACGATCTCGTGACCGGGGGCAAGGAAGCCGCAAAGAAAATTGCCGACGAGTATGAAAAGAACGCCTATCACAGCCCGAAGGACGAATTTAAGGAAGATTGGGATTGGTCGGGCGTGATGGCCGACCTGCGGCTCTATTACCGCGTAGGCCGGATGCTGGCGATGACGGATGCGTGGCCGAACTGGAACGAAGGCAACGAATTTCGCGCTATCCGCGACAAGAGCCGGGCGGAGAAATAACCGCTTATGACCTTTCGAATGCCCGCCGAATGGGCACCGCACGAGCGAGTCTGGATCGGCTTTCCAAGCTCTGCCGAATATTGGGGCGAGCCGTTGGCTGAGGCGCAGCGGCAGATCGCGGCCTTTGCCAATGCGGTGCATGACAAAGGACGTGGCGAGACTGTTTACCTAATCGCGGGCAACGCTAATGCAGCCAAGATTGCCGCCGATCTAGTGGAAACGCGCGTTCTCGTCGAACAGCGGTCTATTGGAGACATCTGGCTGCGCGACACCGGCTGTATCGTTGTCAAAGACGGTACCGACCGTATCGCCCGCAATTTTGGCTTCAACGGTTGGGGTGGACGCTTCGACTATCCGGGCGACCAGAGCATCGGCGAGGAGCTGGCGCATTCGGTCGGACTGAATGTCAGCGATTGCACCTGGGTGTTGGAAGGCGGCTCAATCGACGTCGATGGCGAGGGGCTGGCGGTGACGACCGTCGATTGCCTTCTCAACCCCAACCGCAACCCGGCGATGGATACGCCGCAAATTGAAGCGCGTCTTCGCGAGGAACTGGCGATCGAGCGGCTGTTGTGGCTTGGCGACGGGCTGGAGAACGACCATACCGACGGCCATGTCGACAATCTTGCGCGCTTTGTCGGCGCCAATCATCTGGTCATTCCCGAAGCGCGCGATGCCGACGATCCCAATGCCGCTGCCTATGCCGACGCCCGCGCGCGCGCAAAGGCGTTTGGGTGCAAAGTCACCGCCCTGCCCTCGGTCGGCCGGTTTGAGCAAGACGGCGAGGTGATTCCCGCAAGCTACATGAACTTCTACATCGGTAACACTGTGGTTGTCGTTCCGACCTATGGCAGCCGCTATGATGATGACGCGCTGGCGGAACTGGCCTTACTGTTTCCGAACCACAAAGTCGTCGGCTTGCCCGCCGATGCAGTGCTAACCGGCGGCGGCAGTTTTCATTGTTCCAGCCAGCAGGTGCCGCTTTGACCGTATTGGCAAAGTCACATCCGCGCGCCATATGAAGCCAACGTAAACAGAGAGGACATCAACCCCATGAAGAAACTCATTCTACTCGCTCTGGCCGCAACCGCGCTCACCGCGCCTGCCGCTGCACAGCATCACGGCATGAGCAAGGCCGAGCATGACAAAATGCACAAAGAGCATACCGAGCGCCTGACGAAAATCCTCGCCGACCCTGCGCGTGCCGAAGACGCCAAGCGCGACAAATATCGTCAGCCAGCCAAAACGCTTGAGTTCTTTCAGGTCCACCCGGATCATGTCGTTGGTGAATATGCGCCCGGCGGCGAATGGTACACGCGTATCCTTGGCCGCTATGTAAACGAAAAAGGCAAATTCACTGGTCTGTATTTCGGCACCAACACATTCTTCAGCGACAAGCAAAAGGAAGGCATCGCCGCTGGCGTCGCGAAATTCCCGGACGATGTAGCAAAAGTTACTGGCCGCCCCGCAACCGACTTTTCCGCCTTTTCGCTGAGCAGCATGCCTGAAGGCGTCAAAGGCACTTATGATCGAATCCTGATCATGCGGATGATGCACAATATGATGAACTGGAACATCGCCGACGCCGAAATCAAGGCGATGCGCGACCTTCTCAAGCCAGACGGAATGATTGGCATCGAACAGCACCGGGCCAAAGCCGACGCACCGTTCAGCTACGCAAATGGCAGCAAAGGCTATGTCCGCGAAACTGATGTCATCAAGTTCATGGAAGTGAATGGCTTTGAATTGGTCGGCAAAAGCGATGCCAATGCCAACCCTAAGGACAGCGCCAACTGGCCGGACGGCGTATGGACATTGCCGCCAGCGCTTCGTCTGAAGGAAGTCGATAAGGCGAAATACGAAGCCATCGGCGAAACCGACCGGATGACCTTGCTGTTCAAAAAGCGGCCATGATGCGTTGACAGCGGCGTTCATCACCCGCGCCCTGCTTTCGGGCCTTATTATCGCAGTGATCGCATTGATCGGGCGAAAGGCTCCGGCGGCGGCGGCGTTGGTGGCGTCACTGCCGTTGATCTCTATCTTGGGTATGATCTGGCTGTGGCGCGATACCGGTGACAGCACTCTTCTCGCCAATCATGCAGAGGCGACATTCTGGTATGTGCTACCCAGCCTGCCGATGTTTTTGCTGATCCCGTGGATGTTGCGGAGCGGCTATAGCTTTTGGCTAGCGCTGGGAGTTGCGGTGGTGATGACGTTCATTTTGTACCTCGCGACAATCGGCATTGCCGCACGTTTCGGTGTGCGGCTATAGCAACAATATGGCCCGCAACATATCCGTCGCTGCGCTTCAACTGCCCTTGGCTGGCAGCGAAGCCGAAAATATAGATGCCGTTTCAGACCTTGTCGCGCAAGCGGCGGCACAAGGCGCGCAGATTATCCAGCCGCCGGAGCTTTTTTCCGGCCCCTATTTCTGCAAAACGCAGGAAGAGGCGCATTTTGCCCTCGCGCGTCCAACGATTGAGCATCCATCAGTGCGCGCCATGACAAAGCTTGCCAAGCAACTGGGTGTTGCCATTCCCACGAGTTTTTTTGAACGCGACGGTGCGCATTTCTACAATACGATGGCGATGATCGACGCGAACGGCGAACTCCTGGGTACCTATCGCAAAAGCCATATCCCCGACGGCCCTGGCTATCAGGAGAAATATTATTTCCGGCCCGGCAATACCGGTTTCAAGGTTTGGGATGTGTTTGGCACACGGATCGGCGTCGGCATTTGCTGGGACCAATGGTATCCCGAATGTGCGCGGGCGATGGCGCTGATGGGCGCAGAGATGCTGTTTTACCCGACAGCCATCGGCCAAGAACCGCAGGATGACACGCTCGACACCCGCCACATGTGGCGGCGCGCAATGGTCGGACATGCGGTCAGCAACTCCATGCCCGTTATCGCCGCCAACCGCGTAGGTAGCGAAGACGATCACGGCGAAGCCCCGCAAAAATTCTATGGCACCAGCTTCATCGCTAATGAATGGGGCGATTTGGTCCTCGATCTGGATGACAGCGAGACCGGCCTTATCGTCGCGACCTTCGATCTCGACCAAGCCCGCAAACACCGTGCAAGCATGGGCTTTTTCCGCGACCGCAGGCCGCAGCTTTACAGCCGCTTGGTCGAGGATATTTGACCTGTCCTACCTCTATCTGATTGGACTTGGCTCAAACCAACCGCATTCCTTAATTGGACGACCAGCGCAGATTATCGAGCAGGCTATCGCCGCATTGGAAATGGACGACATTGACGTTTTCGCGCATTCGGCGACCATCGGCAGTGCGCCGCTTGGCCCGTCACGACGCCAATATGCCAATGCAGCGGCGATTGTCGCTACGGCAATCGAACCGCGGTCGCTACTGCATCGGTTGCTCGACATAGAGCGTCATTTCGGCCGTGTCCGGCGCGGTCGTGCTTGGCAAGCGCGGACGCTTGATCTCGACATCCTGATGTGGTCAGGCGGGATCTGGGCCGATGATGATCTCGCTATTCCCCATCCTGCGCTGCGTTTCCGCAATTTTGTGCTCACCCCTGCTGCGATGATCGCTCCGGATTGGCGTGATCCAGTCACCAGTCTGACCGTTCGCCAGCTGCAATCGCGATTTAACCGGCCAAAGCCGCTTGACCCCGAATGAGAGCGCCATTAGGGGGA
>JANNQI010000025.1:0-4533 GCA_031400695.1 Sphingomonadales bacterium
GATTTCACCACCACGCCAATTGGTCAGGCGACCGATGGGACCGACGTGTATCTGAAGGATATCTGGCCGACCAATCAGGAAGTGCACGACTTGATGACCGCCAATATCGACCGCTCGATGTTCTTGGCGCGTTATGCCACCGTCTACGAAGGCGATGCGCACTGGCAGAAAATCCAGGTCGAAGGTTCGGACACCTATCAATGGCGCGCCGGCTCGACCTATGTCGCCAACCCGCCTTATTTCGAAGGCATGAGCATGACGCCCGCGCCGGTGACGGACATCATCGAGGCCAAGCCGCTGGCGATATTGGGCGATTCGATCACCACCGACCATATTTCGCCTGCGGGTTCGATTAAGGCCGACTCACCAGCCGGAAAATTCCTTATAGAACATCAGGTTAGCAAAGCCGACTTCAACAGCTACGGCGCCCGCCGCGGCCACCATGAAGTCATGATGCGCGGCACCTTCGCCAACATCCGCATCAAGAACGAAATGGTCCCCGGCATCGAAGGCGGCATGAGCAGCTATAATGGCGAAGTCATGCCCATCTACGACGCCGCCATGAAGCACAAAGCCGATGGAACTCCATTGGTGGTCATCGCAGGCAAGGAATATGGCACTGGATCAAGCCGCGACTGGGCCGCAAAGGGCACCAACCTGCTAGGCGTCCGCGCGGTCATCGTCGAAAGCTTCGAACGCATCCACCGCTCGAACCTTGTCGGCATGGGCGTGTTGCCGCTTCAGTTCATGGAAGGCGAAAGCCGCGTGACGCTGGGCCTGACCGGTGACGACAGCTTCACGATCACCAGCGTCGCATTGCTTCAACCGCGTCAGACGGTGACAGTCATGGTCACGCGCAAGGATGGCAGCACCTTCAACTTCGACACGCTGTGCCGCATCGACACCGCAAACGAGGTCGAATATTTCATGAACGGCGGCATCCTGCATTATGTGCTGAGGAAGCTGGCAGCCTAAACTCGCGATAGGATCGACAGCGCCGCCTTCAAATGCGGCGCGTCGATCATTTTGCCATCGAGTTGTAGCACGCCAGCGCCCGGATTGGCGGCGAACGCGTCAACCACGGCTTGAGCGTGGGCGAGTTGCTCGGAAGACGGTGTAAAACCGGCGTTGATGGCAGCCACCTGTGACGGGTGGATGGCGAGCATGCCGGCGAAGCCATCCCGCGCCGCGCGCGCGACATACGCCTTTAAAGCCGCTTCATCACTGATGTTCGGGAATACGGTATCAATCGCAGATACCCCCGCCGCGTGTGCGGCGAACAGGGTCAGCGAACGCGCCAGCTCATAAGGCGCAGTGTAGGTGCCGTCTGCCTCCCGCGAGGTCGCCGCTCCAACAGCTGCAGGCAAATCCTCCGCACCCCAGCTAACTCCTGCCAGATAATGCGAAACCTCGCGCAACGTCCCTAGGTCGAAAACCGCACCCGGCGTCTCGGTCGCAATCGGCAGGATCGGTGGAGCTTCGCCATCGGGATTGTCCGCAACCGCCGCTGCCTCGGCGCGCAGCCAGTTGACCGAGCGAGCGCCCTCCGCCTTGGGCAATACGATTCCGTCGGGCAAAAACGGCAACACCGACGCCAGATCGTCGTGCGTCAAATGGCTGCCTTCCGGATTGACCCGCACGAACACCGGCACGGGCCGATCACCCGACAAATACTCCGCCGCCGCCTCGCGCGCCGCCACCTTGCGGTCGAGCGCGACAGAGTCTTCCAGGTCGATGATGATCGCATCGGCGCCGCTGGCCGACGCCTTGGCAAAGCGTTCGGGCCGGTCGCCGGGGACGAATAGGAGGGAGCGGAGTTTCATGGGCACCTTATGCGCCCCACTGCTGAAGTTGGCAATCTAAGCCTTTTTCAGCAACGCCGCACGCTCGCAACTACACACCACTTCATCGCGCTGGTTGAGGCAGCGGTGAAGGAAGGTGACGACACCGGCGTCGGGCCGTGATTTGCTTTCCTTGAGCGCGATGACCTCGGTTTCGGCGCGCAGCGTGTCGCCGAGGAACACGGGCTTGGGCATGACCAGCTTGTCATAGCCCAGATTGGCCACCAGCGTGCCCAATGTGGTGTCGCCCACCGAAAGTCCGACCATCAGCGCAAAAGTAAAGGTGCCGTTGACGAGAATCTGCCCGAATTCGCTCGCCTTCGCAGCCTCCGCGTCGATGTGCAGCGGCTGCGGGTTGTGGGTCATCACCGAAAACAGCAGATTATCGGTCTCCGTCACTGTGCGACGGATTTCGTGGGCAATACTATCGCCGATTTTCCATTGGTCGAAGAATTTGCCTGCCATGCTTTTCAATCCTTCAAATATAGCTTCATCTGGACATGGCAGGCATCAAAACCAAGCCGCTCATAAAATCGGTGCGCCGCCTTGCGGCTGTTGTGGGAGCTCAATTGCACAATTGTGCAACCCCGATCGCGTGCCTGCTCTATCCCCCACGCCATCATCCGTTCGCCCAGCCCTTGCCCGCGCAAGTCGGATGATATGCGCACAGCCTCCACCTGCTGTCGCCAGCCGCCGCGAAACTGGATGCCCGGCAAATAACTGAGCTGCATTGTGCCGACGACTTTGCCGTCGGCTTCGGCGACTATCAATTGTTGGTTAGCGTCAGCATCTATGGCCTCGAAACCCGCGACATACGCGGGATCAGGCTGCTCGCCGATAATTTCGCGCTGCTTCCCGAGTTCATCATCGAACAGCATGACTATGATCGCTGGCAAATCCGTCAGCGTCGCTTCACGCATCCGCAATTTAGTCATTCCGCCTTCTCGATCCGCACCAGCAGCGCCTCGACCTGCACCTGCGCGCCAGCCTGGGCATTCAACTCAGCCACCACCCCGTCGAACGGCGCGGTCAGGCTGTGCTCCATTTTCATCGCTTCGAGTGTGAGGAGTTTCTGGCCCTTGGTGACAGTATCGCCTGCCGCGACCTCAACCGCGATGATGCGGCCCGGCATGGGGGAGAGGATGGCACCAGAGGAAACCCCTCCGCCCCCATTTCCGTAGCTGTGATCAAAAGCCACGCCAAAGCTTGCACCCTCGTTGGTTACCAACGCAATATCGGTTCCAAGTGAAGACACATAGATTGTGTTCAAAAAATCGTCGGGCGCCACAATCGTGTAGCGATCATCCCCCACCCGCATTCGAACGCGATAGTCTTTTTTGGCATTTAGCCTAAATGCCGTGAGGTCCATTCCCCAAACGTCCTCGCGGTCGTAAATCAACTGACAGGCCGCCATACGCAACATGTAATAATCGGGCTTGGTAATCATCGCGAGATCGTCAGCATAGTCAACGATGAACGATGTGCTGAGCTCGGCTCTCCTGAAACTTGCGTGATCCAACGCGCGATATAGGAATGCCGCGTTAGATTTCACTGGCCACATGGCCGTGCCATCAAGCGAACCGAGCAAGGACGAAATTGCTGCTGCTCTATTGTCGTCATGCGCAATTATCTTTGCAATCATCGGATCATAATATTGGGAAACCACACATCCTTTTTCATACCCAGAGTCGACGCGCACATCGTCCTTCTGAAAAGCACATTTTTGCAGTCGGCCAGTGCTAGGAAGAAAGCCAGATGCCGGATCTTCTGCATAGAGTCTTACTTCGATTGCATGTCCGTTGATTTCGATCTCGTCCTGCTCGAGCGGCAACGCCTCCCCGCTCGCCACGCGCAGCTGCCATTCGACCAGATCGACACCTGTGATCTCTTCGGTAACCGGATGCTCGACCTGCAAACGCGTGTTCATTTCCATGAACCAGATGCGGTCGGCACGGAGGCCTTCGGACGCGTCGGCGATAAACTCGATTGTGCCTGCGCCGACATAATCGACCGCTTTGGCCGCAAGGACCGCGACCGCGCAGAGCTGTTCGCGCGTCGCTTCGTCCATGCCCGGTGCAGGGGCTTCCTCGATCACTTTCTGGTGGCGGCGCTGGAGCGAACAGTCGCGTTCGAACAGATGGACGATGTTGCCGTGGGTGTCGCCGAACACCTGTACTTCGATATGGCGCGGGCGCTGAATATATTTTTCGATCAGGACATGCGCGTTGCCGAACGAGGCGGTGGCCTCACGCTGGCAAGAGGCGAGCGCGTCGGCGAAGTCGGCTGCGTCCTCGACCTTGCGCATCCCCTTCCCGCCGCCGCCCGCGACCGCCTTGATGAGCACGGGATAACCGATCATGCCAGCTTTTGCGGCCAGTAAGTCGGGTGATTGATCTTCGCCCATATAGCCGGGGGTGACGGGGACGCCCGCCTCGGCCATCAATTTCTTGGCCGCATCCTTCAGCCCCATCGCGGTGATGCTGGCGGGGCGCGGGCCGACCCAGACCAGCCCCGCGTCGATGACGGCCTGCGCGAACTCGGCATTTTCGGACAGGAAGCCATAGCCGGGATGGATCGCCTCCGCTTTGGTGGCAAGCGCGGCGGCGATGATCTTCCCACCCACCAGATAACTCTCGCGCGCCGGAGACGCCCCGATATGTACAGCCTCGTCCGCTTGCCGCACATGCAGCGC
>JANNQI010000026.1:0-16865 GCA_031400695.1 Sphingomonadales bacterium
ATGGGTAACCCGAGCGGCGTAGGTTGCAACGCGTTCAATCGGAGAGAGGAAGCCGGATGTCCACGAAATCACCATTTGCCAAATCTGCAATTGTTTGTGTGGCTATGCTGCTGTCGTCGACTGCGCTGGCACAAACCCCGACCGACCAGCTGGCAAAGCCGCCTGCGGATGCAAGGCATTATGTCATCCAGTCCACGGGCGGAAAACATGGTGATTCTTATGCCTGGGTAAATGCTGACGGCACCCGCATGGCGCGCGAAAGCATGAACCTGCGCGGGCAGGTTTGGGAGCTCGACTATAGCGGAACAGCGGGACCCGACGGGATGCCGGTCAAGATGACGATAAGAGGTGTCACGCCAACCGGCGATGCCGCAGAAACTTTCGACATATCGAGCGGCACCGCAAGCTGGAAGAGCCAGATAGACGCGGGCTCTGCGGCTTATACTGCTCCCGCGTTTTATGCGTCGATGGGTGGACCTTTTGATACGAGTGCGTGGTTCCTTGAAAAGCTTTTGGCGGCGCCCGGGCGGACGATGAAGCTGCTCCCTGGTGGAAAGGCCCGCGCGGAGAAATTGACCACGCTTGATGTTGGCAAGGGCGCCAACAAACAAACGGTAACCTTGTGGAGCATGACGGGCATCAGCACTTCGCCGGTGCCGGTCTGGGCCGATGCCAATGACAAATTCTTTGCAGCGAGTTTCGGGATCGCTTGGATTCCGGAAGAATATGCCAACGAGCAAAGGCGGCTGGAAGAGGCACAAACGGCGGCTTTGGCGGCAATCGCGCCTGCAAATGTGAAGGCGTTGTTGAAGACGCCGACCGGGCCAGTCGCTTTCACAAACGTCAAGCTATACGATGCCGATAATGTGCGGTTCGTCAGCGGGCAAACGGTGGTTGTCGACAAAGGCTTGATCGCTGCGGTCGGCCCTGCCGGTTCGACCATTGTCCCTTCGGGCGCGCAGATCATCGACGGCGCGGGCAAAACGCTCGTCCCCGGGCTGTGGGATGTGCACATGCATGTCGGCAACGACTTCACCGGTGTGCAAGAACTGTCGATGGGCGTCACCTCGGTGCGTGATCCGGGAAATGATGATGCCCAGACAATAGATCGCCGCCAACGCGCAGCGGCCGGACAGTTGCTGTTCCCCAACGTCTATGCCTCTTCGCTGATCGATGGCAAGGGCACTTATACCGCTCAGGTCGCCAACGCCGTCGGCTCGGAAGCGGAAGCGGTCGAGGCGGTACGCACCGCGAAGGCGAAGGGCATGGTCGGCGTCAAATTCTACGGCACGCTCAACAAGGACTGGTTGCCCGCAGCGATTGCCGAAGCGAAGAAGCTCGGCCTCCATGTCCACGGCCATATCCCCGTCGGCATGCGACCGCTGGATGCGATCAAGGCTGGTTATGATGAGGTTACGCACGTCAATTGGGTAATGATGCAGGCGATGCCCGATAGCGTCATCGGCGTGTCGAACGGCATTGCCCGCTTCGAAGGGCCGGGCCGCTACGCCAAGGACGTCAATCTCGACGGCCCCGAAATGACCGCGATGATCGACGCCATGGCCAAGCGCAAGATTTACTCCGACCCCACGATGATCGCGTTTGAGAGCCTTTACGTTCCCGAAAATGGCGAGCTTTCGCCTTCCTACGCACCCTTTGTCGGCACGATGCCGCCGACAACGGAGCGTGGCTTCCGAACGGGCGGGTTTGCTGTGCCAAAGGACCTGACGCGCGCCGATTACCGCGCGAGCTGGGCGAAAATGGTGGGCATGATCGGCAAGATGCATAAGGCGGGCGTACCGATTATAGCTGGCACCGATGGATCGGGCATCGAGCTCATCCATGAGCTTGAAATTTATGGCGAGGCGGGGATGACTCCGGCTGAGGCGCTGGCAACCGCGACTATCGCACCGGCCCGCATGCTTAAGGTCGATGGCAAGACAGGATCGATTAAGGTTGGGAAGGTGGCCGACATGGTGCTGGTCGAGGGCGACCCAGAAAAACGCATTGGCGACCTGCGACAGACGCGGACGGTAGTTCTGGGCGGCAAACTGCTGGATGCCGATGCGTTGCGAACTGCGGCGGGCTTTTCCGGGCGACCGAAATAGTCCGAAATCACCCCATATGATCTGCGCTTTCGGCATGTGCGTCGTTGCGGCGACGGAACTGTCATAACCGGCCCGACCGGAACAATGAACGCTCCACCCCGTTACCGTCACAGAGAATGTTCGACGAAAGCGAGAAACTCCATGAAAAAACATATCATATTGGCCGGTATCGCACTGGCCGCACTCACCCCTTCGATCGCCTCCGCACAGGATGATGGCTGCCGCCGTGACAGTTCGGGCCGTATCGTCGGCACAGCTATTGGCGCTGGCGCTGGCGGCGTACTCGGCAATGTGATTGCAGGACGCGGCGAGAAGACCGAAGGCACCATTATCGGTGCTGTGGTAGGCGCGGTTATCGGCAACCAGGTCAGCAAATCGGACCGCGGCTGCAACCGCGCATACGGCTATTACGACCAGAATGGCCGCTGGCATGCAACGGGCGTCAGCAGCAACGAGGCGCGCGGTTATTATGACCGCGATGGTCGCTGGGTCGAGGGCCAGCCAAATGGCTATTATGACAATGGCCGTTGGGTGGCAACGAGCAGCAACAGCGATGCTGGCGGCTACACCGACCGCAACGGTTATTGGGTGCCAGCCACTTCCGCCGGTTATTATGACCGCGACGGTCACTGGGTCGGTGGCACTGCCAGCGGCTATTATGATACCAACGGTCGCTGGGTCGCTGGCCCGACACGTGGCCATTATGACTCGCGCGGCCGCTGGATCGAAGGCGATGCCGGATATGCCAGCGAAGCCAATGGCAGTTGGAACTCGGTCGAGCAGCCCGGATATTATGACAGCAACGGTCGCTGGCGTCAGGGCAAGGCTTATGGCTATTACGACTCGCGTGGCCGCTGGGTTGCGACCCGTGAGGGCAGTTATGGCAACAACGCCGATTATCGTCCTGGCAACGGCCAGTATGACATGAACCGGATGCCAACCGATATCCCCACACGGATCAGCTGGTTGCGCGAATATGTGCGTTCGGGTGTGCAAGCCCGCCGCATCAGTCGCAGCGATGCACAATATGCACGCAGCGAACTGAACGCAGTGCAGAGCCAAAATCGTATGTTCAATCGCGATGGCCGCTTCACCCAACGTGAGCAAAACACTGTCACGCGGCGTTTGGATCGACTGACAACGCGGCTCGATCGTGAATGGCGTCAGGCGCGCGCTTACTAAATTGCGGGTAGCGCAATAAGAGAAGCCCGGCGGCCCTAAACCGCCGGGCCTTTTGTGCTTTTTGGCTTAAGTGTGCGCGCTGATAGAAGAACGCCTATAAGCGGGTAGCGTGACGAATGAACATCTAACCTGCAAACTTCGATTTCCACTCTTTGGCAATCAGATGTTCGAGAATGAAATGCGGTACTGTCAACGTCGAGATCAGCACAAAAGCTGCGCGGACAATTCCGGCGTCGAAACCTACAGCGCCCCCGCTTGCATAAATTAGAACGCCTAACCCCAACGATAGAGCGGACACGGCGGCAACAATTACAAATTTTTTGCCCGACGATAGGGCGCCTGTTTCTCTTAGCGCATCGGCCATGTGTCGCGGAGAATGAAGTCCGCAAAAAAATATGGCAAATGCGATGAGCGGCGGCAAGAACAACGCTGCGACCATACAGGTGAAAACCTCGATGGCGCTCTGCATGTCATCATTAGTGTAAGCCCAATAGGTAAAAACCAGACTGCCAAGGGCAGCGGGTACCGATGCACACGCCAGCAGGGCCGCGATTACTGCACCGTTTGGATTGCCAGTCAGCATTTCGAAAATTATCGCGACCGCCTGCGGGTGCGACAAGGCGGGTAATGCAACCAAAGCCCAGCCGACCATCATCGCCAGAAACGGATCAACCCCGCCGCGCCAGTCGCGGCTAAAGTGGACGATCGATATGACAAGAAATGAAATGAGCGCAAATTCTGGCAGCAACGCCCACAACAAGACCATCGAAATGGCGCAGACTAAATAGGCCGCAATAATCTTCGCTTTTCCTGCAATATTGCTGTGGCCGAAATGGACTGCCGCAATTTCGGCGTCGAGCGTTCCGTGCGGAATTCCTGCAATAACGATTGCGACTGCTGCAACCATCGTAAGTTGGATGGTGTCCATCCCGACCCAGAATTGATCACTCAAGATCAGTACGGCTGTGAGAACAGGTAATGTCCATAACCGCAGCAAAGGAGGGAAAGCTGCGCCTATGGACTTCGGGATGTGCATTGCGTTCATGGCAAGCGGCGGAGCGCCGGGGCGCCCCGCCAGTCTTTCTTATGCGTGCGCTGCCTCGCCATATTCGGCTTGCGACTTGCGTACAGCAATCATGTAGATCAGCACGCCGACACCGGCCTTTGCTATCAGGTCGGCGATTGTGTAGCCGACCTGCACGCCCACAGTGACCTGCGATCCGCTCAAGCTCGTATACGGAATCATGTACACGATCGGGTAGAAACCCCATGATGCAAAGGTCAACAGACGGGCCTTCTTGACCAGCTCGCGCACATTTTCGGGCTGGCTGGCGATCGAAGCGCTGAGGCCGGCAAATAGCTGCCACATGATGTATACAAACGGTATTGCCGACAATGTACCCCACAGCACGCGGGTCGGGATGTCGGTTGCGATTTCACCGGGATAACCCAATATGATCATAAGCGCCGCGGCACCGCCTAGCTTGAAGGACTTCGACACGGTTTCGTCCTGGCTTAAACGCATGACGAGAATCAGCTCGATCAGCAACAATGGCACTGTCAGCAACCAGTCGACATAACGATAGGCATCGTTAAATGCGTATCCGCTCGCCGATACGACGCCGCCTTCGATGGAATATGCGCCTTCCCAGCTCTCGAAAATGCGGAAGTAATGATATGCAGCAATTGCACATACGAGGCCAGAAATGGTCAGCGCGGTTTTGTAAGCCGGACCAACCTGAGAACGGCCGAACCACAAAAACAGGGTGGCTGCGGCCATCGTGGCAAATGTGAATGAGAATGCGTTATAGACCAGTGAGTACTGGCCGAATGTTAAATTTTCCATTGTTTCTCCCCTAACTAAACCCAGACTATCGACCTGAGCGAGGACAAAAAGGTTACGCCTCAAAGAGGCGTTGTCAACCTACCCTTTATACCGTGTTTTGCCGATATTGCCGCAGCCGGGCTTTTAACCGAAAAACTCTCCGGAGGCTAAAACCATGGGGTTACTGGAAATGGTCGTAATCGACCGAGTCAGCGAACGTCTCGACGCTTTAATCGCAAATAGCCCGATAGCGTCGGTGATTAGCGATCCACGGCAAAAGGATAATCCGATTATTGCGTGCAACGCCGCTTTCATAGGGCTGACCGGTTACAATGAGGACGAGATTCTCGGTCGCAACTGCAAGTTTCTGGCGGGACCCGCCATCGAGCCGGGGCTCACCGAAACGATCCGCAACGGTGTTAAAAGGCATTCGCCTGTGCTGGTCGAGATACTAAATTACAAGCGCGACGGCACGCCATTTCGCAACGCGGTTTTGGTGGCACCGATGTTTGACGAGGATGGCGAGCTCGAATTTTTCCTAGGCTCACAGGTGGAATTGGAATCCGATGCTCCAGCCACGAATGCCAACCGGCGTTTGGCAGCCGCAGCGGCGGTCAAAGCGCTTTCGAAACGGCAACGCGAAGTGTTGGCCGAAATGGCACTGGGCCATTTGAATAAAAAGATCGCCGATCGGCTTGGCTTGAGCGAGCAGACCGTTAAAATGCATCGTGCATTGTTGATGGACCGGCTTGGCGCGGCAACCACTGCCGACGCCATTCGCATTGCTGTTGAGGCTGGCCTCTAAAAAAGGCCCGGCGATCCCCCAACCGCCGGGCCTCAGCTATCGATCCGATGCGTAGGATCAGTAGCTATAATACATGTCGAACTCGACCGGGCTTGGCGTCATTTCCCAGCGGGCGACGTCTTCCATTTTTAGGTCGATATAGGCGTCGATCTGGTCCTTGGTGAACACGTCGCCCTTGAGCAGATAGTCGTGGTCGGCGGCGAGGCATTCGAGGGCTTCGCGCAAGGAACCGCAGACGGTGGGAACTTCGGCGAGTTCTGCCGGTGGCAGGTCATAGAGGTTCTTGTCCATGGCTTCGCCGGGATGAATCTTGTTCTGGATGCCGTCGAGGCCAGCCATGAACAGCGCCGCATAAGCGAGATACGGGTTGGCCATCGCGTCGGGGAAGCGGACTTCCACGCGCTTTGCCTTTGCACCCGCTCCATAAGGAATGCGGCACGATGCCGACCGGTTGCGCGCCGAGTAAGCGAGCAAAACAGGGGCTTCATAACCCGGAACCAGCCGCTTGTAGCTGTTGGTGGTCGGGTTGGTGAACGCGTTTACCGACTTCGCATGCTTGATGATGCCGCCAATGAAGAAAAGGCACATTTCGGAGAGGCCAGCATAGCCGTCGCCTGCGAACAAAGGCGTCTTGCCCTGCCAGATCGAAAGGTGGGTGTGCATCCCCGAGCCGTTATCTTCCTTGATCGGCTTGGGCATGAAGGTTGCGGTCTTACCATAAGCATGCGCGACCTGGTGCACGACGTACTTGTAGATTTGCATACGGTCAGCCGTTTGCGTCAGCGTACCGAAGGTCAGGCCAAGCTCGTGCTGGGCGGCGGCAACTTCGTGGTGGTGCTTGTCGCAGGGCAAGCCCATTTCGAGCATGGTCGAAACCATCTCGCCGCGAATGTCCATGCAGCTGTCGACTGGCGCAACCGGGAAATATCCGCCCTTGGCGCGCGGGCGGTGGCCCATATTGCCGGCGTCATATTTGGTGCCGCTGTTGGTCGGCAATTCGATATCGTCGATCTTGTAGTAAGACGTGTTGTAGCTGTTTTCGAAACGCACATCGTCGAACATGAAGAACTCGGCTTCGGGGCCGATGTAGATCGTGTCGCCAATGCCGGTGGTCTTGAGATAGGCTTCGGCGCGCTTGGCGGTCGAGCGCGGGTCACGGCTGTACAGTTCGCCGGTCGATGGCTCGACGATGTCGCAGAAAATGACGAGCATCGGGGTTGCCGAAAACGGGTCGACATAGACCGCCTCGAGATCAGGCTTCAGGATCATGTCGGATTCGTTGATGGCTTTCCAGCCTTCGATCGAAGAACCGTCAAACATCAGGCCGTCTTCCAGCTCGTCTTCGCCAATCACGCCCGAGCACATAGTCAGATGCTGCCACTTGCCCTTGGGGTCGGTGAAGCGGACATCGACCCACTCGATTTCCTCTTCCTTGATACGCTTGATGATGTCCTTCGCGGTGGTCGCCATGTTGCTTTCCTTCTTTGACTTGTCTTTTTTCGATTGCTTGGATTTAGACGGCATCGTTGTCACGCTCTCCGGTGCGGATGCGCAGCGCGGTCTCGACGGGGATGACGAAAATCTTACCGTCGCCAATGCGGCCGGTCTGCGCGGCGGCGGCGATGGCCTCGACCACGCGGTCGGCAAGACCGTCCTCAACCACGACCTCAAGCTTCACCTTGGGCAGGAAGTCGACGACATATTCAGCGCCGCGATAGAGCTCGGTGTGGCCCTTCTGGCGGCCAAAGCCCTTGGCTTCGGTTACGGTGATGCCGGAAACACCGACTTCGTGCAGCGCCTCTTTGACTTCGTCGAGCTTGAACGGCTTGATGATCGCTTCGATCTTTTTCATGACTTTCCCCTATGTGGCGCGTGAGGCAGAGGCTCCGCGCGCGCGGATTATGTGCGATGCTTCGCAAGGAGCGTGCCAGTTCAAATCAACGCAAATCCGCGATTTGCGATTCAAATCAGCCGCTTGAACTGCCTAAATATTAGGCAGCTGTGCGATTCATGGGCAGCATCATTTGCCGGTGAGTGCCTTCTCGTTCGCCTTGGCGTAATGTGCGCGGCTGATGACATAAAAGCGCATTTGCTCGGCTTCTTGCGGACTCAGCACGCTGGCGAAACTCACCATGCCATTGCCTTTCAATACGCCGTCGATGACCACCGATTTCCAAGTATCGGCGTCCGCAATGCTTGCCGATTTGCGCAAGTCAGGCAGCACGCCATTACCAACCGCACCTGGGCCATGGCAGACGAGGCAGTAACGCTGGAAATTCGACTGGCCAGCGGCGATATCGGCTGGTGTGCCGATTTGTGCCGGCGGTTCCCACACATGACGGGGTGTTTCTGGGAGCGCGGGCAGCTTAGCCGTGCCCCCGAGTTTAAGCACCATCAAGCGCGGAATGTTAGGCAAAGCTGCGCTGGCACCGCCTGCAAATCCCGCGATCAGCGGAAAGACACCGCCCTTGCTGGTGAGAAACGCCACATATTGTTCGCCGTCGACAGTGTAGGTCGATGCGCCGGAAAGAACGCCTGACTGAACGTTGAGGTTGTAGAGTTGCTTGCCGGTATCGGCGGCGTAGGCACGGAATTCGCCCATCGCGGTGCCTTGGAAGACCAGATTGCCAGCGGTAGTCATCGTGCCGCCATTCCATGAAGCGGGGTGGTCGACGGTCCATTTCGCCTTGCCGGTTTTGGGGTCGAATGCGACCAGCTTGCCCTTGGTTGCGGCCTTCACCGCTTTGACGAAATTGATGTCGTCGGGCAGGTCAGCCGTTGCCACAGCGCCGCCAGTGTTAAAGCCAAGCGGTTTGCGCTCCTGCTCGTTCGGCGCAATGGGGGGCATATAGGCGCCGCCGATGTAGAGCGCAGGAATATAGACCAGTCCGGTCGCCGGATTATAGCTCATCGGGTGCCAGTTATGTGCGCCGAGCGCTGACGGGTTCGCCATATAAAGCTTGCCGGTCTTCTCATAGCGCGCTTCAGGCTTCTCTATGGGGCGGCCGGTTTTCATGTCGTAGCCCGACGCCCAAGTGATCCCGTCGATAAAGGGATTGGCCGACAGCATCTTGCCGCTGACCCGGTCGATGGTGAAGAAAAAGCCGTTTTTCGGGGCGTGATAGAGAACCCTGACTGGCTTTCCGCCGCGTTCTTCGGTCGCAAGGATAATCGGCTGTGTAGCGGTATAGTCCCAGCTTTCCGCAGGGGTTTCCTGATAGTGCCAGACATATTCGCCGGTGTCGGGTTTCAGCGCGACGACCGACGACAGGAACAGATTATCACCTTCGCCGTTCGAACGGATGCCGTGGTTCCAAGGATTACCATTGCCGACGCCAAGATAGAGCTGGTCGAGTTCGGCGTCATAGACAATCGCGTCCCACACCGTCCCACCACCACCGCTTTCGCGCCAGTCCCCCTTTTTGGGTTTGGCGCTCCAGGTGGAGGTTGCCGCGGTTTTCAGGATTTCGTCGCTTGCCGCATTGTCCGGCTCGCCCTTGGGATTCGGCGTGGTGTAGAAACGCCATGCCTGTTCGCCGGTTGCTGCATCATAGGCCGTGACATAGCCGCGAGCGCCGAAATCTGCGCCACCGAAGCCAATCACGACCTTATCCTTCACGACTCGCGGTACGCCGGTAATCGTGCCGTTGGACTTGAGATCGAGCGTCTGCGCGCTCCACAATTGCTTGCCCGTCGCGGCGTCGAGCGAAATCAGACGGCCATCGATCGTGCCGACAAATATACTGCCTTTCCAGAAAGCGACGCCACGGTTGACGACGTCGCAGCAAGCCTTGACCCCGCGCGCCTTGTCGACTTCGGGGTCGAAGCTCCATAGCGGTTTGCCGGTCTTGGCATCATAAGCGAACACCTTGGACCACGCAGTCGACACGAACATCTTGCCATCGACCACGACGGGTGTCGCTTCCTGACCGCGCGCATCGGGGAGGTCGGCGAACCAAGCGATGCCGAGATCTTTTACATTGCCGTCGTTGATCTGTGTCAGGGGGCTATGGCGTTGCTCGTCATAGTTGAAACCGGTCATCGCCCAGTTCGAGCCATCGCCACCTGTTTTCAGATAGTCGCCGTCGATGGCAGCAAAGGCCGGAACCTCGCTTGGGCCATCAACCTTTTTGCACGAACCCGTGATTATCACGGCGCCTGCCGCTGCGGCGATCAGCCAACGCTTCATTGTCATAATGCTCTCTCCCGGCGGAGAGGCTATTCCGAACTGCGGAGCGCGTCCAGCGTGAATTTAACTGATGAGTTAAACTATGTCGCGGATGGCAGCTTCCATCTGGGTTGCGGCATTTTCATAGACTCGCTCGCGCAGGTTGAAGAGGATTTGTTCGGGTGCGGTATCGGGCGTGCCACCGGTAAATGGCGGTGCCGGATCATATTCGAGTGCAAGCTGGATGGTTCGCGCAGCTTCTTCGCCAGAAATCATTGCGATAAGTTCGAGCGCGAAATCGATACCCGATGTGACTCCCCCAGCGGTGACCAGATTGCCATCGCGGACCACGCGGGCGGCCTCGTGTGTGGCCCCGAACAACGGCAGCAAATGTGTGTATCCCCAATGGCAGGTCGCGCGCTTATCCTGCAATAGCTCTCCTGCGCCGAGGATGAATGCGCCGGTACACACGCTGGTTATCCAGGTTGCGCCTTTGGCTTGGTTGCGCACGAAATCGACTAGGGCGCTGTCGGCAATTGCCTCGCGCACGCCATGCCCGCCGGGAACGCAAATGATATCAGCTTGTGGGCAATTGGCGAAGCTGGTGGTTGGCAAGATCGAAAAGCCGCAGTCGGTGGTGACTGCATTGCCGCCTTTGGATGTAACAAAGATTTTGGCACCAGGCATGCGTGAGAGGAACTGCACCGGCCCGGCAAAATCGAGTTGTGTCACATTGTCGAAGAGAACGAAGACGATATTCATCCTGCATAACTAGCCCGCGCCGCTGCAAAAGCAAAGGGCCGCCGGATTGCTCCGACGGCCCAACTTTACATGGTCACGTTCCGGGAGGATGAAACGTTACCAGTAAAAGCCTCGATAGACTTGGATCACGCGACCGGTGCGGGTGTTGACCAGCAGCACGTCATTATAGTGGCGCACATAGGTCTGGTAACGACCCGGTCGCGGCAGGCGGTAGTTCTGGTAATTGCTTACCCGATAACGCGGTGCGTAATAGCTTGCGCCGATGCTTACGCCCGAATTGAACGTGCGATAGCGGAACGGTGCGTTAAAGCGGTTGCCCCGAAAAGCATTGCGGTTGCGTTGTTTATAGCTGCGCCAATCCTGGCGATCTTCACGCAATTCCTGCTTGGCTTCGCGCACGTCACGGCGTTCTGCAGCGACGTCCCGACGTTCACCATTGCGTTTTGCCTGCTGCACATCGCGCTTCTGTTCACGCACTTCCTGACGGTCGCGCTGCAACTCGCGCGTCTGTGCCTGCGCTGCCATCGGGGACAGGGCGGCGGCGACAGCTGCGACTGTTACTAAAAACTTGGACTTCATTGTCTGTCTCCTTGAGTTCAGTAAACGCGAAGCCGCGTCAACTGTTCCGTGTGTAGGAGGTTGACGTTGAACCCGCGAAAAACAACGCGTTCAAAAACAAGACATTAGTGTCGCAATTTGTATCAGAAAAGGGCGGTCAAAGTTCGATGCTTTGCGCAGCCGATACTCCGACCGCCGGTTTACATATTCATTTCTTGGCGGGCGTCACCGTGACAGTTTCGCCTTTGTCGCTTGTCGACGTGAAGCTACCGTCAGCACCGGGCTTGGTCGATGTCCAGCACTCCTCGGCTTCGTCGCCGTCGTCATCAAAGCATTCTTTGCCATCCTTCATGGCAAATTTGCCTTTGGTCTCATTGCCGTCCGGGCTGGTGTCGACATAGGTGCCATCGGCGTTGATCGTCGTTTTGGCCATCTTTCCGTCCGCCATCTTGACGTCGAAATCGCCCACGAGCGACGCCGATTCGGTCGCCGCAGGTGCCGCTGCTTCGACTGGAGCCGTATCGGCTTCCGCTGTCTTTTCAGCCTGTTGCGAGCATGCGGCCAACGCGGACAGCGCGGCAATCATCATAAGTTTCTTCATCATAACTCTCCCTCTTGCCGCGACCCGGAGGAAGGCTATGCCGGTGAAACGGTTATGGCAATATCAATGTGAAGTAGCTGGATGGTTCGATTAGATTAGCTCAACAGCCAGTGCTGTCCCTTCGCCGCCACCAATACACAGGCTTGCAACACCGCGCTTTTTGCCATGGCGTTGGAGGGCTGCGATCAGCGTCGTGATGATCCGCGCACCCGATGCTCCGATGGGATGACCCAAAGCAGTAGCACCGCCATGGACGTTGATCTTGTCGTGCGGGATGCCGAGATCGTGCATCGCGAACATTGCCACACAGGCAAAGGCTTCGTTAACTTCGAACAGGTCGACATCGCCGACCGACCAGCCAGCTTTGGCAAGGCATTTGGTAATGGCACCGACTGGCGCGGTGGTGAAGGCCGATGGTTCCTGCGCGTGCGCCGCATGGGCAACGATACGGGCAACAGGCTTCAGCCCCTTGGCATCGGCAACCGACTGGCGGGTGAGCACAAGCGCGGCTGCTCCATCGGAAATCGACGAACTGGTCGCGGCGGTAATCGTGCCGTCCTTGGCAAAGGCAGGGCGCAGGCCAGGTATCTTGTCGGGCATGCCCTTGCCGGGTTGTTCGTCGGTATCGACCACCACATCGCCCTTGCGGGTTGCGACAGTCACCGCCACAATCTCGTCCTTGAACGCACCATCGGCAATGGCTGCCTGCGAGCGGCGGAGCGATTCAATCGCGTAATTGTCCTGCGCTTCGCGGGTCAGTTGATATTCGTTGGCAGTATCCTGCGCGAATGTGCCCATTGCGCGGCCTGCCTCGTAAGCGTCTTCGAGGCCATCAAGGAACATATGGTCATACGCAGTGTCATGACCGATGCGCGCACCGCTACGGTGTTTTTTGAGGAGATATGGCGCATTGGTCATGCTTTCCATTCCCCCGGCTATTACATAATCGACCGAACCTGCGGCTAACGCTTCGCTGCCCATGATGACGGTCTGCATACCAGAGCCGCACACCTTGTTGACGGTGGTGGCCTGAACCGATTTGGGCAGGCCGGCCTTGATGGCGGCCTGACGCGCTGGCGCTTGTCCCAGGCCTGCCGGAAGAACACAGCCCATATAGATGCGCTCGATTTCCGCGCCATCTACGCCCGAGCGTTCGACCGCTGCCTTGACCGCAGTTGCGCCAAGGTCGGTCGCCGAAACCTCGGCAAGCGCACCTTGCATACCGCCCATAGGGGTACGCGCGTAGGACAGGATGACGACAGGATCGGTATTGCTCATGGATGAGTCCTTTGTATGGGAATGCGCGCCTTATAGTGCCGCGCAGCATCGCTGACAAATATGAATTCGTATGGCGGAGATGTCAGAATAATTCCCTGAGTTCGCGCTTCAGGATTTTGCCATTGGCATTACGTGGCAGAGTGCCGGTCGTGAATATGATCCTGACGGGCACCTTGAACTTGGCCAGACGCTCACCAACCCATGCACGCAGCTCATCTTCGGTTGCGGTCATGCCTGGGGCGAGGTGGACAACTGCGGCTGGTTCTTCGCCCAGCGTCGGGTGCGCGATGCCGACAAGCGCCGCGTCGGTCACCGCCGGATGTTCGTAGAGGATGTTCTCGACTTCGGACGAATAGATATTCTCGCCGCCACGGATGATCATATCCTTGGCGCGATCAACGATGAAGCAGAAACCTTCCTCGTCAAGCCGTGCCAGATCGCCGGTGCGCACCCATCCATCGACAAAGGTTTCTGCTGTCGCTTCGGGCCGGTTCCAATAGCCTTTGACGATCTGCGGGCCGCGCGCCCATAATTCTCCGACTTCACCGGTGGGAAGTTCGGTCACACCGTCTTCGGACATAATCTTGAGGTCGGAAACCGGAACGGGCGGACCGCAACTGTCTGGCCGGTTGAGATAATCCTCTGACGTGTGCGAGGTTACTGTCGCCATCGTCTCTGTCATGCCCCAGCCATTGCCGGGATAAGCGCCGAATATCTCGTAAATCTTGGCTACCAATTCGGGCGCGGACGGCGCTCCGCCATAGCTGATGGATTCGATGGAGCTGAGGTCATATTTTTCGCGGTCGGGATGCTCGATAAGCTGCCATGCAATGAACGGGACGCCGCCGGTGGCATTAATCTTCTCACGCTCGATGATCTCAAACGCCTTCACGGTATCCCATTTGTGCATGAAGACGATTTTGTGTCCGGCCTGAATGGTGGGGATCATCGAGGCCGAACAGGCGGTAACGTGAAACATCGGTACGACCACAAGACCCGCCCTTATCGTAGGTTCAGGCAACGGTGCACCGCGGCGCAATATAGTCGCGGCACCCGAATATGCAGTCGTAAGGCCATTGGTTAGCAAATTGCGATGCGAACCCAGCGCCCCTTTTGGTTTTCCGGTAGTGCCGCTGGTGTAGAAGATCGTGACCGCGTCATCAGGGTCTATGGCTACCCCCGGCAACGGTCGTTCGGGTAAGTCGGCATAAGATTTCGGGTTGCCGATAACGTCTTCAAGCGCGCGAGCCGGCTCCTCGAGCGTCATGCTACCACCGCGTGTTACCAGCACATGTTGGAGATCGGGCATCCCGGCCTTGAGTGGTGCCATTCGCGCCCAGCGCTCGGCGTCGCATATCAATACCGACGCGCCGGAATCGGACATGCCGAAAGCCAACTCCTCGCCGGTCCACCATGCATTCAGCGGAACGACAATCGCGCCAATAACGGCGCCGGCAAAGAAGGCGACGGGCCATTCCGGCAGATTGCGCATCGCGAGTGCAACGCGGTCACCCTTGCGGACACCCATTTCCTGCAGCGCCGTACCGAGCGTTGCGACTGCCTTGAACCAAGCGGAATAAGTAATGCGTTCATCGTCGAAAACCACGAACTCGCGCTCGCCGAACATTTTGGTGCTTTCAGCAAGCGCAGCCAGGTTGGGCAGGGCGTTCTTCCAGACCCGGGTCGGGATGCCGTCAATGGTTACTGTTTCCATCTCGAATGGCATGCCGGGGGCACACAAGGCGGCACTTACCTGATCGCGCGTCATTGCAGGCCAGCCAGCGGGCGGCGTCCATTTTTTTCCGGCCTCGATCATTGTCTCTCCAATATGTTCGCGGCGTTGCGCGCTTGTCGGAACCGTCGTTACGCCAAAATGGTTTTCATTTGCAACGCTTCGCGCTAGCAATTCATCGAGCGATTAAATTGGAGAGTTAAAATGTCTGCAAAAATGCAAACCGTACTGGAAAAACAGCGTGCAGCGTTCACTGCTGCATTGCCGGAACCGATGTCGGTACGCCGCGACCGGATCGATCGCGCGATTGCGTTGCTGATTGATCATGCCGAAGACTTCGCCAAAGCAGTATCTGCAGATTTCGGTCATCGCAGCCGCGAACAGACGCTGATGACCGACATCATGCCCTCGGTTAGCGCAATGAAGCACGCAAAGAAGCATTTCGAAGCCTGGGCCAAGGGCGAAAAGCGCAAGCCAACCTTTCCGCTCGGCCTGCTCGGCGCGAAAGCCGAGGTTGTTTATCAGCCTAAAGGCGTCGTTGGCGTCGTTGCACCGTGGAATTTCCCCGTTGGTATGGTGATGGTGCCGATGGCGGGTATCCTAGCCGCGGGCAACCGCGCGATGGTCAAGCCGTCGGAATTTACCGAGCGGGTGTCTGCCTTGTTCGAAGAAGTCGTGCCCAAATATTTCGCCGAAGAGGAAATGGCGGTGTTCACCGGCGATGCCGAGGTGGGCATGGCTTTTTCGAAGCTTGCTTTCGACCATATGATCTTCACCGGCGCAACCGGCGTTGGCCGCCACATCATGCGTGCGGCTGCGGACAATCTGGTTCCGGTGACGCTTGAACTCGGCGGTAAATCGCCGACGATCATTGGACGTAGCGCGGATAAGAAGAAAGCTGGCGAGCGCATTGCTTTGGGCAAGATGATGAACGCGGGGCAAATCTGTCTCGCGCCAGATTATCTGATGGTGCCAAGCGACCAAGAGAGCGATATAATCGATGCCGTGAAGGCAGGCGTGACCGCGCAATATCCGAAACTGCTGCACAATGACGATTACACTTCGGTGGTGAATGGCCGCAATTACGAGCGCCTGCAGGGCTATCTCACCGATGCACGTGAAAAGGGCGCGGAGCTGATTGAGATCAATCCTGCGGGTGAGGACTTCGCATCGTCCAACGGGAATAAAATGCCGTTGACCATCGTCCGCAACGTCACCGACGACATGAAGGTGATGCAGGAAGAAATTTTTGGACCAATCCTGCCGGTGATGACCTATTCGTCGATGGATGAAGCCATCGATTATGTGAACGCGCACGACCGGCCTTTGGGGCTATATTATTTCGGGTCGGACAAGGCCGAGGAACAGCGCGTACTATCGCGGACGATATCGGGCGGGGTTACGGTCAACGATGTCATCTTCCATAATGCGATGGAGGACTTGCCATTCGGCGGCGTCGGCCCTTCGGGTATGGGCAATTATCATGGGGCCGACGGCTTCAAGACCTTCAGCCATATGCGCGCTGTCTATCGCCAGACAGGGATCGATGTCGCGGGGATTGGCGGTTTCAAAGCACCTTATGGCAAGGCGACCGCCAAAACGCTCGCAAAGGAATTGAAGAAATAAGGATGCGCTTGCATCGGCGGGGTCGCCCCGCTAGAGGCATCCCCCGTTGCCCCAGTGGTGGAATTGGTAGACGCGCTGGATTCAAAATCCTGTTCTGAAAGGAGTGCCGGTTCGAGTCCGGCCTGGGGCACCAGTTTTTTGGATTAGAAGAATGTCCGGGGGACATTATTCCGAAAAACTGCCAAGCGACAGCGCGGCTAGCACCGTTCCGTTTCGCAAG